>DJOT01000035.1 GCA_002439095.1 Bacteroidales bacterium UBA6431
ATTTCATCGAACTCACGTTATAGTAGCATCAGTGTCGATTGACGACAGTGCAATAGCAAAATCTCACAGATCGGCTATTACTGAATTATTTGGAGATGAAAGAAAGCATTCTCGTGTTATCGGCTATAGTGGCGAGAATGAGTTATTCATTAGGATAGACAGCGCAGTGGAGGCGAACCTTGTGCAAACCAAATTGGGGAATAAAGTAAAGTATGCTAAAGGTATTTCAGCGATTACGGGAATAACTACTTATGAGCCAACGATATGCGATTATGATGAGAGTTTTGTGAAAACTTCTCTTAAGGCCTCGTTGTTCAACTATTATGATTACGGCTTAAACAATTCTGTAAAGCAGGCCTTTACTGATTTATGCGATAGCTTAAACATTGGAGTTCGAGAGGCGATATATAACGATGATCTGATTGTTTACCGCCTGTCTGATATTGAGTCTGTGGAACAATATAATCTTCTCAGACAATTTCCTGCTATCCAATATATAGAGCCGATGCCTATGATTAAAATTGGTGCGAGCTTGATTAGTGCTCCGTCGAATATTGACATTATGTCTCCTGATGAAAATACAGATTACCCAGTCGTAGGAATTCTCGATGGGGGCGTTTCCGAAATAGAGCATTTATCACCTTGGATTATTGGCCATTCAGGTCCGTATCCTGAGGAGTATTTGGACAAGAATCACGGCACGTTCATCGGTGGCGTTATAGCGTATGGCGATAAACTCGAAAAACGTGAGATTACAGGAGTAAATGGGATCAAGATATACGACGCCGTTGTAATGCCTGATACGAATAAAGAAACTCTTGAGGAAGATGACTTTATTGAAAATATTCGAGAGGCTGTTCGGACAAATCCTAATATTAAAATATGGAATCTTTCAATTGGCTACGATGTGTTGGAAGTTCAAGACTCATCCTTTTCTGATTTGGCTGTTGCCCTTGATGGTATACAAGAAGAATTTGGCGTGATTTTTTGTAAAGCTGGTGGGAATTGTCATAATTTTGAAACCGGGCGTCCTGTAGGCCGTGTAACCATCCCGGCTGAAGGTTTATTATCCATTACTGTAGGCTCTGTCTCAAATGATGATACTCCATCTTGCTTTTCTAGAATAGGGCCAGGTTCGGCCAATACCATAAAGCCGGAATTAGTGAGCTATGGTGGAGGGTATGTCAAGCACAATGGAAGACTTCTTCTCGATGGTGTGAAATCATTTAGCCCTGATGGACAAGTGTATGAATCTGCGGGGACAAGTTATTCTACCCCACGAATTGCGGCATTGTTGTCATCGCTACAAAATGAAATAAGAGAAGAGTGCAATCCTCTGTTAATTAAAGCTTTGGCTATTCATTCCGCAAACTATCCTAAGGACATTAAGCTTGAACAAGAGGAGCGAGTGAGATATATGGGTTATGGCATACCTGCACCTATAAAAGACATCCTCTTTAACTCTGATCACGAGATAACAATGATACAGTCGGATCGTTTGATGAAGGGAAAGTTTATGGAGATACTCGAATTTCCGTACCCGGAGTGTCTTATTGATTCGGACGGATATTACTATGGAGACGTTACTATTACATTGGTGACTCAACCCAAACTTGTTGCATCACAGGGGGCGGAATATTGTCAATCTGACATTGATGTCAAGTTTGGTACTTTTGATGAAATTGAAAATAAGATTACGACTTCGCGTCAACGTAATGAATATGGCCCAGATGGATTTTCGAATATCCTCTTGCCAGCAATGTTTCATACATATGCGTCCTCTAATAAGGATATTGACAATCCTTTTATGAGAGAACGTACCTTGTTGAACTATGGTAAGAAATACCAACCAATCAAAAAGTGGCACATCAACCTGTCGGAGATTACACCTGCAAACAAGGATAAGTATCTTAAAGCTCCAAAAAAATGGTGCTTGAGGTTGAGTGGTTTGTTTAGAGATTTTTCTATAACTAGGGCCGCTTTAGGGGATAGAACATTGTATCAAGACTTTTCTTTGGTAATTACGATTAAAGACCCAAATGGCGAAAAGCAGGTTTATAATGAAGTGACTCAGTTGTTAGATAATAGAAATTTCATTCACAACGACATTAAACTTCGAGACAATGTACGTGAACGCATATCTATATAACCTTCTGAACCTTCGATACAGAGTTCTGCGGTGAACGTCAGCAAAATAAGCTCTGTTGCGAATACAGAAATTCGGTCAGACTCCATGTCGGGTTAAAAGTCTCCTCTATGCCGGTTGTGCCGTTAACCAAAGAAGAGGCAAAGGCGGCTTCCTCCACTGGAATAAAGAGGATAGGTGTCGAGACTTCAGTCTTTCTCCGTTTCTCTCCGAAAGCCAGAAGACTCGACCCTTTCATCCCCCCGCAGCCCCGAAGGGGCCATAACCGACTCCGCTCCCAAAGTGTAACGCGAGCTTTGTCCCTTGAATCCGAAAGTTAAACATAATCGGAGCTTAGTTGTGCAACAGTCGGCTCCCGCCGCCAGATTACACAACCCCGATTATGTTAACTGTCTCCTTCAGTGCGAGTTCGACCGTCCTGTCTCCGAATCCGCTCCGTCGGGGCGGCTGGCGACATTGAACTCCCTTCAGGGGCCAACGGCCTCCAGGCCCGTCAGGGAGTTCAGGACTTCCGGCGTGATGTGTGTGTGGGGTGTCTCTTCTATTTCAGCGTTATCTAAGCTCGACTCTCATTCCTTGAAAGACGGCCGGAAGTCCGAGAGAGTCGCTAGCCTTAGCAGCACAGCTGCGGGCCTTCTCCGTGATTCCTTCAAGTCTTCGAGCGGAGCTCTCTACTTCAAGAAATCACTACGTCGGCAAGGTATCGGCTTTCGCCGATGGTTCTTTCTGATCGTTCGCATCCGCTCACTGGATATTCAGCGGTATTGCGGAAGACGACGGCTCCTTCGTCACCGTCCGCTTCCGCAATGTCTGTTTGGGAGAGGCTCGTTCATCCACGCTTCACAGGCCTTGCGGCCAGAGAAGCGAGGCTCGCCACTCCATATAGGCAGGTCTGGCACGGACTCCATTACGCTTTCGCTCCATTGCGTCCGCACCAGACCTGCTTGGAAAGAGGTAAGGCTTCGCCTTGATTAATTGACGCTCGCTTGTTCCTCTCCGGAAGTGTCCTCCACTTTGTTCCGGACACATCCTACGATGGCGAGCGGAGACGCGAGACTGCGACAGACGGCGTTCCGCTTCACTCCACACCGTCAATCCCAGACTCGCAGAGCGGAAACGCTCCGTTGTCACTCCGCTCCCTGTTGTGCCGGGCCTATACGCTCCAGGGGCTTCAGTTCCTCCGTTACGGCTGTGGGATTTACGCGGAGTCTGCCGAGCCAAAACTGTCTCGTCAGCCTGACCCGCTCCAATCCCTCCGCCTCCACTCCGTCACCCAAGCCCCTTTCGCCGGCCAGGCTCACACGTCCGAAGTGCGTTGCTATCCGACCTTGATTCGTCTATCATTGCCAGAGCTGGAAAGACATTCATCTCTCGCCTCGACGTCATACCGTCCGGCCCCTGCCGCGCCTGTCGGCTTGCCTGCTCACTCTCCGGAAGGCAGAAAGAACGATGCTTAGCATCGCCCTTTCCGACTTCCTGCGAGTCGAGCGTAAGGATATGCGCACGCTCCAAGCTCAGTGCATAATGGAACCGCATCACACGCCAGAAGCGAGAAAAAGGACATATATGGCGCTGAGAAAACAACAGAATCGGCTTTGCTGCCTTTCTTAAAGATGGTAAGCGATGCCGAGTCTTCAATATTGCCGGATTATCCGTAACTTTGTCCCTGCTAAAGTCCCTACGAGTTACCTATGTGGGGAAGACTTCAAGCCATACATCCTTTCCGGGCACAGTCCTCCAATCCTGACAACAACATTAACCCGTCAATCGTTGAGGCTATGCCGAAGTATATTCCAAATTCAAGATTCTCAGACTGCTGGGCATCGGTCGGGAACATAACATTCTATCACCGCAATGGTCAATGCTATTTCAGAAAGAAGTCCGTTTGCAAGTTCCCACGAACAACGGGGCAGATTGCCGCCTCTGAAATCCATAGTCGTGCGCTTGCCGCGTGGCGGACACTTGACCACAATACTCAACTCCGTTGGAACGAATACGCTAAAGCCGTTCCATCCCATCGACCGCCGTTTGATGGCACCTCGCATATTACCGGACACAATCTTTTCGTGTCGGCATATCACGGGTTTGCACAACTCGGTAAAGAGCATATCCCGGAGCCGAAAGAATGGAGTCCGTTCCCTGTTGTGCATATTGAGTCCGTGTCAGCAGTTGAGGCTGATGACGGTGGTACACTACGAATCAATTTCAAGGTATTGATGGAGGACGGATGCGATGTCGGCCGATATAGGCTTCATCTGAGGATGCAACTCACAAGTCCGGGATCAGGAGTGAGACCAGGACTTATGCGGACTTTTATTGCAGAAGAGAACGTCGCATCGAATGCCGGTTACAAAGCCTCGGTATTGGTTGAGGATTACAAGGCTATCTGGGGATTGTCATTGCCGGAATATCAAGTCCATTGCAGATATTCGCTCATTGACACTGTCTCTGGCTATAGAAACAACCACAGAAAAATGTCATTTCTTATGCCGATGGAATCTAAAAACAACCCTATAGATAAGCAAGGGCGTCCCAAATTCATTTGTGATTGCCTAGCGCAGAAAAGTGGCGTATGAAACACTAACGGTTCAGTTCGCCATCAGCGCCTCAGCATAGCCGTCTGTCAGGTTCGGCAAGACGATGGGAGACAATGACTTCATGTTGTTCCAATCAAGGTCATAGATTCGTGTACCGTTGAAGGACTCGGAAAAGCAGAGAAGAAGATGATCCGGTCTTCCCGGGTTCGATGTCGCAGAGAGAATCCTTCCGATATTGTTGCAGGTATATGCAGAATGTCCCATCACTCCCGTCTCGGGATTGACCGGACGGAAAAGGTTTACTCCGGTGCCGTATGTCACGATATAGACGGCATCCTCGCCGACTTTGAACGGAATCACGGCGGCAGCCTCGATGTCTTCCGCCTTGTGGAATCCGTCCTTGTCCAGCACAACCGTTGTCCAGTTCCCGTTGCCCCTGTTTGCCGACATCAGGTATGAGCCGGATGTTCCGACTGGCATCCCTGGATAATCCCCGAAAAATTCCGGTCTCAGCCCCTCCGGCAGAGAGAATGTCGGCTGCACTGGAGCCGGTCTGTCAGACTTCGTCAGATAGTCTGCTCCGATTTCCACCGGCAGTGTCCGCAAGGTGCATATTCCGTCGCGGCATACAATGGCGGTGGCTGAATTGGTCGTGGTCATAAACAGTGCAATAACGTCAGCTGCAAGCGTCTCCGTCTCTCCAGTGAAGAAATCGACATATACGGCAGCCCTGTTGTCGCCTTTCCCGGTGATTCCGCAGAGACCGAACGACCTCGGGACATTGATGACTGAATGGATATCCTCCGGAAGGGTGATGCCAAGAGATTTCCGCCCCACGTTGTTTATGTCAAGCGTGAATCCGTCAATCCTCTTGTCCGCATTGCTTATTCCATAGAGCCTCAGTTCCTTAGGCGACTGGCCGTCAGTGATTTTCAGAGAACCGATTTTCTGAAGTCTACCTTCACGCATTATGCTGACTTCCACATCCGAAGCCGGGTATCTGTATGGCAGCACCGCAGTTATGCCTTCGGAGGTTGCCGCTTGCGTCTTCGCATATATTCCGGAAGCCTTTCCGACAGGGATCAAATTGTCACCAGTCTCCCAAGTGAATGTAAGAACCACATTGTCCGTCTGCCTATATCCCGAACCTTTCAAATGGATGGCATCACCGGGGGCGCAAGTCCGTCCCTCTTCCTCGATGCCGGCATCCTAAATGAACACGATCTCCTCCACAGGCTCGAAAGCCTTTCTGTTGCAGGAGCAGAGCACTGCCAAAATTGTCAGTGGACAGAATATCTTATAAAGATGATTCATATACTAAGTGTCTGTTTAATAGTTCGTTCCTACTTGTTTGGAATTATTCTTTGAAGTGAAAAATCTTTATGCAAACAAATCAGAATAGCTTCTAATAAGTGTCGCTGTTCACAGTGACAACGACTTCTGTATAGACTCTTCCGCTGCGGATGCGGAATCTCCGCTCACCAATCTCGTATGACATAGGGCTCTCTGATAGTTTCAGAGTCAGAGTCTTTCCGTTTGTGGAAAATGCCAGAATACTGTCGCTGCAATCCACCTCAATGTCTTCAGAAGGCAGCTTTATGCCGATTGTGTTAGAGCTATTGTTCACAAGATTCCAAGATAGGCCTCCGACATTGCTGCCCATCTCCGGCATCTGCCCGTGCTCCAGTGGATTGCCGAGAAGGAAATACACATTGGCTCCGATGGTATTGCCCTTGTCGTCCGTTATCCACGAGTCTGCGTAAACCCTGTACATCAGCGCATCCTCACGGATTGCCTTCTTTCTGGAAGGAAAGTCCACCACGCTTTCGGAGTTGCAGATGACATATCCGTGCCCCAACGTCACGGCGACCTCCGGAGCCATATTCGTAAAGTCCGGCAACCCGATATCTCCGATTCCGTCTTTCTTTCCGCAGTCGAGAATCGGAAGCGAGCCGCTCTTGAAGTTCCCGGAGGAAGTGATATAGACGTTTGAGTTCCCGATGGTGGTACTTCCATTGTCCTCGTTCATCATCTTGAGCATCGAGGTGCCTTCCGGGAACCTCTCGACCTTATCCGATTTCTCACAGGACAATGTTGTCATTGCGAGTATGGAGCAGATGACCGCTCCGAATATTCCGTGATGTTTCATACAGATGTTTTTTTATGGTTTGCGGTGCATCAAAAAGTGTGCGCAACCCAAATTCAGCGTAAAGATACATCGCGTTTAAGAATCCGCAATGACATTGCGATTAAAATAGCGCACTAATCTTATAGGTGAAAATCATCTCGAGTAATGTGGCAGTCTTGTAAAGCGAGGCAAGAGTTGTTGTGAAACAAGATATAAAGTATTAGTTTATGTTATTGTGTACAATTATTTGATTCATAGATTAAATTTATTATATTTGTACTCGGAATCGCAAGGCTGCTTGACTAAATCGGACACAATGATAGTCAGGCCATCCATAGCGTTCAGCGATTTCTCGGGCTCCGCAAAAGGAGTCACTGCCCGGAGCACAAAGGGCAGAACCATTCTTTCAGCAAAATCGCAGCACAACAGCATAACGACTCCAGCGCAATCCGTGAGCCGCAACACCCTGTCCAGAATCTCCCGGTCATACAAGCAGCTTTCCGATTCCCAGATGAAGGGCTGGGAGATTTTGGCGGACAGGATGAAAGGCATCTCGACGTTCGGCAAGGCGGCGGAGCTGACGGCTCACAATGCGTTCGTGCGTATCAATACCAACAGGGCGCTCGCAGGGATGCCGGCACTGGAGTCGGCTCCGGTCTATACATCGGATGTGCCGGAGGTGGACTACGATGATTTCTGGGTCACGCCTGACAGAATCATATTCGTTGGTCTGAACCAGCCGTCGGAGCATCACAGGCTTGTGGTGAAGATGTCGCAGACCACGAGCACGGGCGTTTCTTCCGGATGGAACAGCATCGTCATCATCACTCCTGCGTTCTCTCCAGATTGGGGCGACGCGGACATCACGGAAGCATACATTGACAGGATAGGATTCGCTCCGGTTACAGGGCAGAAGTATTTCCTGTCGTTCTGGTGGATGGACACGGAGACGGGGTTCACAGGCGAGTCGATGGCCGTTTCCACGATTTGCGGAGAGTTGTCCAACGTGAACAAGGAGATATACAAGGTACGTCCCAGGATGAACTTCTCGGATGCGGTGTCGGATGCGAACTCTCCGTTCAAGGATATGAGGTTGGAACTTTCCGGAAGTCCTGTCCTGGTGACGGCTTCTGGAGAATACGGATTTCTCGGCAACGGGTCGTATATGTACATTGACTTCAATGATGAGACTTTCCCACGCAATGAGGTGGACTGCTTCCTTATGGGGAGAGGTCTCGGCAAATGCAAGTACGAGATTGCGTGCATCGAGCATTCCGTCAAGCCGCTTGTAGGCGTGGACGGATACAGGAGGCGCATCGCCATATCGAGGCGGGGCGGTCAGTATCTGAAGGAGTTCGAGGTGTTCGGGACGGCAGCGGAAGTGGCGGTGAATGTAATCAGAGGATGACGATATGAAGGCATTGGCAAATAATTTCGGTGTTGCGGAGATTGAGTTCCGTGACTGGCAGGAGAAATGGTTGGTGATTCTCAACTGCGTGGTCAATATCGACACGGACAATGTGAAATACAAGGCCGCTGAGGTTTTGGAAATCACGGTCCCGGATTTGAGCATAAGCCGCAGTGCGGTGACGACCGTGTTCCTGCGGTCTTCAAAGTCGGATGGTGCGAGCACGATTGTGAAGTCTTGGATAAAGGATGCACGGACTATATGCGTGGAGAAGCTGCCGGAGTTTGACGAATTCGGGCCGCTGACACTGTATTTCGCTTCGGCCTATGTCACGCTTGGCCAGAGGATGGACTGCCTGCTTAACACTGTCATAAGACCGTCAATCGTGAACGGAGAGAACGGCAGCCAGTCGGCCTCCGACACGAAAGCAGTAGTCACTGACAACTGGTGCTACCTATACATCTGCTTCGACAAGTTCGCTGGAGATGACTACAAGGATGCCTTCGAGTGCACGCTGGAGGGACTGCCGGAGGACATCGACATAACATTCCCCGTTGTGACTGCAAGCGCATATTCTTACACGTTCGGGACTCCGACCTCGGTCTGTCGGCTCAAGGGAAAGTCGCTTTCCTGCGAGGGACGGCTTGCGTTCGGCGAGGGTTCAAACCAGGGGGACTTCATCAATATATTCATTGTCCGGAGCGGAACTGATTCTGATGCAGAACCAGCATCTGAGAATATCAATCAATAATAACGATACCATTGTTCAACCATTTTAATATCATTTCATTATGAAGTACATTCCATCAATCGCCTTCGAGGAGATGTCAGGCTCGGCGAAGGGTGTGACCGCGGCAAAGGTCCGCGGACGCAAGTACATCCGCAACCGTGGCTACGGCGGCGGTTTCAAGACGGCTGCCCAGTCTTCCGTCAAGGCCATCTTCAAGCAGCTCTCTCAGGGCTGGAAGGGACTCACCAACGCACAGATCCTTGCGTGGAACGCATTGGCGAACACGCAGAAGGGCAAATCGGTTCTCGGAACGTCGAGCAAGATTTCTGGAGCCAACCTCTATTCGAGGCTGAACTTCTGGATCGTCAAGGCCGGAGGTGTGGCGCTCACGACTCCACCGGTGCTTACCGGTGTCGATGCTCCTTGCGAGGCAGACCTTTCGCTCACGGCTGCGAACTTCCATTTCCAGCTGCCTGATCCACCTGCAGAGAGGGATGACCTCAGGCTTGTCATAATGGCTTCGGCTCCGCAGAGCAAGGGCGTCACCAGGGCTTACAGCAAGGCCGTGAGCATCGGTGCTCCAAGGACCATCGTTGATGAGCAGATCGACATTATGGCCGACTACAAGGCCGTACACGGAGAAGTCACCGCAGCCACCCCGAAGGTGTTCCTGAAGTATTTCTTCATCAACATCAAGACTGGCGAGAAGTCCGGCGAGATGCTTGGGGAGATTTCGCTTTAGCAGCCGTTTAGTCCACCATCGCCCCGTCACTTTGAATTGTCGTCAAGAATGGCAGACTCCGGTGACGGGGCTTTGTTTTACCATCAAACTTACGAATAAGATGAAAGCAAGTGAGAAAGCATATTCATTGATACGACAGTTCGAGGGACTGCGACTTACGGCTTACAGGTGTCCTGCCGGAGTCTGGACTGTCGGATATGGCCATACCTCTGGCGTTGTGCCGGGAATGGTCATCACGAAAGAAAAGGCGGAGGAGTTCTTGAAACAGGACATCATTGTAGCGGAGGGCATTGTAAATGCGGAGTGTCTGAATCTGCGTCAATGCCAGTTCGATGCTCTGGTGTCATTCGTGTTCAATGTCGGAGGCGATAATTTTCGAAAGTCAACTCTTCTGAAGAAAATCAAGGCTAATCCGGATGACAACTCCATTATGGACGAGTTCCTGCGGTGGGTGTATGCAAAAGGCGTTGTACTGCCGGGACTCCAGAAGCGCAGGCTTGCGGAAATGAAACTTTACTTTTCGGAGGGCTAAGGTATGGAGACATTGACATTTATCGGGACTTACATCATCCCTTTGTTCACGGCTGCCGTCGGCTGGATTGTGGGTTCTCGTAAGCGAAAGAACGACTTTCTGAAAGACCTCCAGGCATCCATTGACCTACTTTCTTCTGAGAACAGGAAACTGCTTGCGGACATCACCTCGGTTAATTCCGAAATTGTGGCCGTCAGAAAGGAGAACGAGGAGTTGAAGGCTTCCGTCGATAGGCTCTGCACGGAGAATTCACAGTTGAAAGACGAGGTGAGGCAGCTGAGGGAACAAGTCGCAAAGGCAAGAAGATAACCAAACACGAAAACAATGAAACGAATCATTATACCGATAGTGGCTTTTGAGACCTTTTGTGGTTGCTGCCCAAAACTCTATCCGCACAAGACGGAAAACACCGAGCGTACTGTCACCATTACCGAAACAGTCAGAGACACCATCATTCAAGTTCAGCCGGACTCGTCCATCGTCCAAGCATTGATCAAGTGTGACTCCGCTGGCCGTGCAAGATTGGAGGAAATCCAGACTTTGAAAGAATCTGCAAGAATTCAACAGATATTGGCATTGAAAGACAACAAGCTCACGGCAAAGGCAATCGTGGATTCGATGGGAATCTATCTGACCTACAAGGAACGGCACAAAGAAGAACAGCAGGTTCGAACCATTGAATCCGTAATCGAGAAAGAAGTCAATGTCCTAAAATGGTGGCAGAAGGTGTTGATGACTATAGGAATAGTATCAATTATAATCCTCGCCTCAACAATAATTGCCAAGTTTATCCGACCAAGCTCCAACCGCCTCTAAACGAAAGCGGGTCTCATCCGACAAAGAATGAGACCCGACTTAGCACATTTTTAAGTGCATGGTATAGCGACAAAGTCTATACGGGCACTATTTTGATGCGCAAATTTACGATTAATTTTTAATACTGCAATATCCCTGCCGTCTTTTCTAAAACAATTTTGAGATCCTTGTTGCGACTATAAAGTGCCGTCAAAGCTTCTCCAATACGTACTGTCATCTCATTAAGGCGATTCTGTGAAATCGTACCTAAAAAGAACTCGGTAACTTTCAATGCTCCACAAAGATTATTCCCATTGACTCTGGCAAGCGTCCCAGCAGGCCCGTTCTTAATGCTCATCGGAAGCCGCAAGTCAAACAGAATACCACCATGAGCGCAAGTGTTTCTTAATGTTCGTACAGTCCTTATATAGTTTTCAAATATAGCCGTTTGGTTTACGCCAAAATGACGGCTTATATCTAACTTGTCAGAGATTGAAGACAGATTGGCATAAAGATTCTCAATGTTGCCAAATGTCATATACTCAATTGTCTTCCACGCTGGAGCATACTTGTCGTTGATGTACTTTTTGTGATGACGCTTGATTACAGGTTTCTTTCTGATGCTTTCATAAACAGAATCAAAATCTCTAATGAAATCCGCTTTCATCACATTAGGATCAATGAACCAGACCGGCGAATCTTTGTATTTGTTGGATAAGGTGTAAGTAATATATGTTCGTAACGAAACCTCAATTCTGCTGATATACCTGTTGAGTATGTTCCTCAAGTCAAAATCGAAATAATACAAGGCCACAGCATCGCTCAACTTGGTTCCTTCGAGCACCTCGTGAGTTCGATTGCTATATCTCGGATAGGTCTTCTCAAAAGGGAACAAATAAGAGCACAGCCTAAAATATCCTATGTCAAGGAGGCATTCTTTCGCCTTCTTTTCACAAGTTATCTCAACACCTCGGCTGCGAAGCAGTTCCACTTGTTCCTCCAATGTCGTTGCCTTCTTTGTCATAAGTCAAAATATTATGCGAATATACGCTTTTTCTGATGAATAGTATTGAAATGTCACCACACCTCCAATCCAAAGTCCTCAATCAACGCCAGAATCTCCCCGTGATACTCCGGACTGAAATACTTCGCCACCTTCTGAAAGGTCCGATTCATTTGGGCGGGGCTTCCCGGCCGTGGCTCCAGCTTCCACTTGATAAGCCAGTCTGCGATGTCAATGTGCTGCTCCCGTTCCTCTTCAGCAGCATTCTTCTGAAGAATATCGCTGACCTTGATGCCAAGGCAGGGAAGTGCGGCTGCCTTCTGCACCCAAGTGTCATATCCGTCCACATCTGGAAACGCCACAATATCCCTGCCTTGCAGCACATTCAGCCGTTCATTGAACTGACTCTTTCCTCCGGTCGCAAGCCACACATACTCCGGCATCATCGCAGAACATATGACCGCTGTCTTCTCAGACTCCACGAGAGCCACAGGCTTGTCCGGATATTTCACGAGCAAATGCGCCCCGAAAAGACATTGAGTCAATTCCCAATCTTCTGGCAATGCCCCGGAACGTTTCATCAGAGAATGCGCCCAGTTGATTCGCCCCTTTACACCCTCATCCTTTATTCGATGTCCCGTCTCCGGATCATACTTCATAATCTTGCCGGTCCGGCATCGCCCCTCAACGTCAATCTGAAAGAATATCACATCCCCGGCTCTTGTCACTCCCAACTGATACTCAGTCACCAATTTGACAACCGTCATATCGTCAAACAGATGAAGCAAAAATCCCGTGAAAGAACTGACAATATCCGGTCTTACGGACTTCTCGACAACTTCAAAAGGAATGAAGCAATGCCGTCTCTGCTTTTTCCGTTCCAATGCTTTCTTTAACCACAGAGGTTCTTCCGTCCTCCAATCTTTACCGTCAGCCTCCGGATGGTCACGAAACCACTCCTTGGGCGTGTAATGATAACCGCATCCGCTCTCGTGGTCGCATCTGCCGACATTCTCCGCAAGCGGCACTCCATTCTCATCCACATACAATGTAAAACATCTTTTCTCGCCACAGGCAGGGCAGGTGTACCGGCTTCTTATACCCGCATACTTCTGCAAACTAAAACAACGGGACATCCTTCACCTCCTCTTTGCTTCTGTCCACACTGTCCATATCGTCCACACCTCTGGACGGCGTGGACACTGTGGACACCTCGGACTTCTTAACGATATTTCCGACAAGGCTTTTGCTGATTCCCAAAGCCTCGGCTATCTCCCGATAGGATTTGCCCCTCTGAACCAACTCAAGGACATTCTCCTGAAGCGAGTTCTTCTCCTTATCATCCACCTCCTTGAGATGATCCTTCTCGTTGGCAAAACCCTTGAACTCGAAATGCACGTTCTCCCTGTCGTGGACGATCTCATACAGAATCACATTGTCTCCGCCATACTTGTAAGCCCCGGCGCGGACCTTGACCTGCTTGACATACCTCAACCTCTCGTCCCTTGCCGACTTGCCTATGGCAAACACCGAATCAAAGAAATTATACAGTTTCTTGCTTCCTGCCAAGTCATTCTGTGTTATAGGACTTGTCAGACTTCGTTTCGGCGTATGGGCTATAATCAGCAGACTCCACCCGTACTTCTTCTTCAGATTCATAAGACTTATCATAAAAAGGCCTGCCACATCACCCTTCTCACAGTTGTTACATAAATACGTGAGATTGTCAATGATAATGACCTTAGAGCCAGTGCTGATGGCAGCATCCTCGATGTTAAGGATAATCTCCTCCTCGAAGTTCTTCAGATTCATCCTTGCCGGATTTATTTCCGCCCGTGTCAATGAATCCTGGAACTGGTACAGCCGACCGCTCTCCGGATCAGTATATCTCAGTTGAAACTGTTTGTCCGAAAGCTCGCAGTCCACATAAAGCACATTCTGAAAATGCGAAATGTCATCAGCCATCTGCACCGCATAGATGCTCTTTCCGAGATTGCTGTCCGCGAACAGGCAGCACACCTCGCCTTCAAACCAGAGCTCGTGGTACAAATCCACCGGATCCGGCCTCAATGCAGCCTCCTGCAAGGTCCTGTTTGCTGTCCTGAGCGTCAGCATTCCGAAATCGCGGCTCCCGACCTTCGCCTCCACCTCGCTTCTAATTCTATCAACAGGATTATCTTCCATATCTCCAATGAGTTATCAATATCAATAATATCACAGCACAGCATCCGTTCATCGCTTTCCCTCCCTCCTTGCATTGACAAACCGGACGCTCTCCTCAAACATCTCATCCTCAGTCTTGTGATATGCGCTCATAAGCCACCGGTCAATCTCCGACTTGAGAAACCTCAGTCGCTTTCCGTCCTTATGGTATGGAACCCGCCGTGTCGTCACCCAGTCATAAATCGTCTTCTTCGCCGGCTTGTCAGGATGATAAGCCATCAGCTCGTCGATGTTCATCCATCTGTCAGGCTCTTCAGCAGAGTGATTCATGTCGGCAAGGTGACTCTCAATCCTCTCCACCTTGTCCAAAAGCATTGACACCGCACTTGGCAGCATCTCGAAAGTAATGTTACCCATCTCTTGAAATTTTCCTGCGCGGAATAACCTCGCTGTACAGAAAGTCCCCGCAGGATTCGGAATGCCAAAGGAGGCACAGCAACACATTCACCTCTGCACTCCGACAGCACAAAGGTGGCACAAAACAGGAGCTGAACCACTCCTGTAACCGGTTACAACTTATCGGATTTTTGCCTATAGTCTATCTTCTATTCCGAGGCTCTCCAGGACATTGTTCACAGCCTCAATCTCCGGCTGATGCCTTTTCGCCAATGGGGAAGTGTCCGAAAGCCTCTGACGAATCTTGTCCTTTGAATAGTCAGTCAGCAGTGAAATCAATGTCGCCATCTTCGTATTGTCGGCATAGCTGGCAATGTTGGCTTTTCTCAGAAGTATCAGAATCAGGTCGGTGGCCACACCGAGACACAATGTCCTCTTTGTCCCGGTCTCGTTTGTCGAGCACACCGAAGACATCACCCGTTCCTCGTTAGCCTTGATCTTCTCAATCCAATTCTCGTCCTGTCCGGCAATCAGCGACCTCAACATATTGAACATATGTATCTGCTCCGATGGTTGGTAATAGTTTATCTCAAACATAATGTCAGAAATCAATAGCGAGCGACCATTTGAACGCCTGGACTTCAATTCGTAATTCTCAAATTCGAGAGCGTCAATGCGCGACTGCATCTCAGCGACCTGCTGATTCAGCCTTTCCTCATTCATTTTCAATGCCTCATTCTTCTGCATAGCCCTAATCCTCCTTTGCGTCTTTGATTCTCAATCTCTCGGCAGCCTTTCTCTTGCTCGAATCCACGATGTCCGCATAAATCTGCGTAGTCGATACATTGGCGTGGCTCAGCATATGCTGCACCGTATAGATGTCCGTTCCGGAAGCCACCTGCAATGTGGCGAAAGTATGTCGGAAGCAATGGAACGTAATCCTTTTTCCTTCAATCCCGGCCTCCTTCAGCCAGGTTTGCAATTTGTGCTGCGTCATTTGGCGTGTCAGCCCCTTGAAAACAAGCCCTTCGCAAGGCTCTCCGCAAAGCTTAAACGCCTCATCGCTTATCGGCAAAGTGCTCTCGACATCCGTCTTCTCTGACCGGAATCGGATGCACCATCCGCCATCGGCAGCCTTCTGAATATTCTCCCAACGAAGCCCAAGAATATCACTGATGCGCAGCCCGGTAAGACAACTGAACAACGATGCCGCCTTAAGCACCGGCACACTGCAAGGAGTCTCGGCCAGAGCCTTCAGCTCATCGAATGTCAAGAACTGCCGCCTGTTCTCGATAGTCTCAATCCTTTCAAGTTCATCATTGATGTTTTCCGAAATATACTTGTCTCTGTGGGCGATTTTCAGCAAAGCCCGGAACGTGCTCCAATATCCCGCCGCCGAATTTTGAGTCAATGTCTTGTCTCCATTCCTCAGCTGTTTGGCCTCCATAAGATACTTGCGGAAACCGTCACAGAACGGCACCGTCAGCTCGCCCATAAGGCAATGCCCCTTGCAGTAAAGCAGGAAATGATCATACACCCTCATCCATTTCTGGTCGTGATCAGGAAGCAGATTCCGGAAATACTCCAGGAAATCCATTCTTCGGATATTCTTGTCAAGAAAGCCATACTCTCCTCTCATAAGAGAAAGCTCCCGTTCCGCACGGATAGCCTCCGCCTGCATAAGCTTCTCCTTGTTGGAACGCTTCTCATATCCCTCACGGGGATTCTTCACAAGATAGATTCCCAGATAGTCGTGTCTTACATACTCGCGTGTCCGAAGGTCGCGCACAGGAGGATAGTAGTCAAGATAAAGAGTTATCTTCCCGCTCTTCAACTCCCTCTGTCTTAGTGTTACTTTTGTTGCCATATCATCAGTAGTTAAAAATGAATAGTTTGCGCATCACCTTCCTTTCTTCCCGAAAATCCTGTCCAATTCCTCACGCCTGTACCACATAAAGCCCTTGAGCCTCATCTTCTCCACACCAAACCTTGCCGTCTCCTCGCTGAACCTCTTCTGCCCAACGTGATACGCTTTCAACGCCTCCTTTGCGCAAATGTAATTCTTTATAATATTATCCGACACCAACGGGACATCGCCACCAAACAGCTTATCAAGATCACTCTTTCTGAAATACACAAAAGCACCGTCCCGAAGCCGCTCAATCCCTGCCGCATTGACCGTCTCATAAAACCTTCCCTGCCCGATACGGTAAATCTTCTTCGCCTGATCAACAGTAAGAAATTCCTCCACCAACTGCCCTTTAGAAAACCGGTTTAAGTCCCATTCCTTTTTGTTTATCAGAATCCGCTGCCCGACTGCAATCTTTCCGATTCTACGCTTCCTCACATAATCACGAATATACTTCCGTGTCAATCCCGTTTTCACCATAATCTCATCCACGGAATACCATTCGTCACGCACATACTTTACCGGGGTAGGGAAGAGCGCATCCAAATCCGGCTTCGGAAAGAAATCCACGCCTTTAATCCGCCTCGCCTTGATGCCGGCATCCTTGATGGCCGCAAAGAACTTGCTTCTAGAAACTCCATATAGTGCCAACGACTCCTCCAACTTTATCGGCACGGAAAAATCACCCTTGTTCTCGGTAATCTCAATCCCGCTATCAGCAAGCAGCTCCGCCACAGAAATCCTCACAGTCCTGCTAGACACCCGAATCGGATGCAGCTCCCCGGCAGCAATCCTCCTGTAAATCGTAGGTCTGCTAACCTCAAGCAATAAAGCCGCATCCTTGATGGAGACATACTTCGCCCCTTTCTCAACATCAGAAACCGGGGCAATCCTCTCCGCAACAACAGCCTCCCCGGCAAGCCGACGGACAGCCCTCCTCCTTTCATTCATCTTCTCCCTCCGGCACTTCTCGCAGCAGAAAACTTGCCTCCCGAAAGACCTCTCGAAGACCCTTCCGCAATTTCGACAAACCGATGTTCCCAATGACCCCATAATCCCCAAAAATGCCACGCAATATTTCCCAATCTACAGGAACGCACTTTTCAGGACCTCCGCACGGCACCTAAAGGCACTGATATAGCCATTTTGTGTAAATCTACGTAAACCTATGTAAACTCGTCCAAGACAGCCGTACATTCCCACCACTTGAACCACCGTGGTTCAAATGCGGTTCAAAAGTACCCGAAAAACCCCGAAATACAAAGAAACAAGCCGAAAAGTTATCCACACTCTCGGCTCTGAAACTCAATATTTTACCCTAAATAAGGAAGTATTGTTTGACTTGATTTTACCCTATTATTTCCCGATGCAAAACCTTCCGAAGATCTCCCCCAAGACCTCATCGCTGCTTATCTCACCGGTGATGGTGCCGAGGCTCTCGAGAGCTGAGCGCAGGTCTTCCGCAAGAAGGTCTCCGGGGATGCCGCGGTCAAGGGCGGATATCACGTCCGCAAGAGCAGCGGCAGAAGAGTGCAGAGCAGCGGCATGCCGTGCATTAGTCACCACTGTCCCGTCTTCCGGGACATCTTCCGAAGCCATGGAAACCAAGTCAGAACGCAGATCTTCAATTCCCAAACCCGTCTTTGCTGAAATAGTCAGCACCATTACAGTATTTAATTTGCAATCAGATGATAAAACAATATCGTTAACATTGCTAACAATATTGTTATCCGCTATTTTATCTGATTTCGAGATCAAAATGATGAGTTTCTGCGCAGATAAATCCACAGTGGAAAAAATCATCTCCAACTGTTCCCGGACAGGAGCCTCGACATCCACCACCCCAAGCACAATTCTCGCCTCGGAAGCCTTTTTCAAGGCACGCCGGATACCCTCAGACTCCACGACATCCGAAGAATCCCGGATTCCTGCCGTGTCGATGAAACGGAACATGACTCCTCCAATCGTACAGCAATCCTCGACCGTGTCCCTGGTGGTCCCGGGAATATCGGAGACAATGGCCCTGTCATCCCCGAGCAGCACATTGAGAAGCGTGCTCTTGCCGCTGTTCGGCACCCCGATGATCGCCACAGGCACACCGTTCCGTATGGCATTGCCTTCCCTGAATGAATCGGCCAGCGCAGCACAACGTCCATGTGCCTTTTCAAGCAGGGCGCGAAGACGGGAACGGTCCGCAAACTCGACATCCTCCTCGGAAAAATCGAGTTCAAGTTCAAGAAGCGAAGCGATCTCCAGCAAGGAAGAGCGGAGATGGCCCAGCTCAGCCGAATATCCGCCGCGCAGCTGGTTCATCGCAACCCGGTGCTGGACCTGCGAAGAAGAAGAGATCACATCAGCAACAGCCTCAGCCTGTGCAAGATCCATCTTTCCATTGAGAAAAGCACGTCTGGTGAACTCTCCGGGCATAGCAAGCCTGGCACCCGCAGCCTCAAGAAGGGCAAGCAGGGAAGAGACTATATAACGGGAAGAATGGCAGGAAATCTCCACAGAATCCTCACCGGTGTAAGAATGAGGCGAACGGAAAACACTGACAAGCACCTCGTCCAGCACATTTCCGTCATGGTCCAGTACAGTTCCGAACCTCAGCCGATAACCATCCGTCTCCCCGAGAGGTTTTCCGGAAACGGAAACGACCCTGCCGGCAACCCCCATGGCATCCGGTCCGCTGAGCCGGACAATGGCAATGGCCCCGGTGCCTGGCACTGTGGCCGGAGCGCATATCGTATCATCAAAAAAACTGAGCATTCTCTCTAAATTTGCGGCCCCTCCCGCATTATGCCGGACGGGCAAGCGGCAAAATTAAGCGAATAAATTATCATTGCAAAATACTGAGTTTCTCAGTATATTTGCGCCTGCGAAATACATACTTATACAAGAATATGATTTACACAAAAGAAGTGCAGCAGATGTGCTGCGTCGCAAAAGGCGCCAACCACGCCAACGCCCCGATCCCGGAAGAGGGCAAGTGGGTACACGCAAAGGAAATAAAGGACATCTCAGGCCTGACGCACGGCATCGGCTGGTGCGCCCCGCAGCAGGGAGCCTGCAAACTGACGCTCAACGTCAAGGACGGCATCATCGAAGAGGCTCTCGTGGAGACCATCGGCTGCTCCGGAATGACCCATTCAGCCGCCATGGCATCTGAGATTCTTCCTGGCAAGACCCTCCTTGAGGCTCTCAACACTGACCTAGTATGCGACGCCATCAACACGGCGATGCGCGAGCTCTTCCTCCAGATCGTCTACGGACGTACCCAGTCAGCTTTCTCTGAGGGTGGACTCCCTGTCGGCGGCTCACTTGAGGATCTCGGAAAGAACCTCCGCAGCCAGGTCGGCACCATGTACGGCACCAAGGCCAAAGGCAGCCGCTACCTCGAAATGACCGAGGGCTACTGCACCAGGATGGCGCTTGACTCCAACAACGAAGTGATCGGCTACGAGTTCATCAACCTCGGCAAGCTTATGGATGCACTGAAAGGCGGAGCCACAGGCCCGGAGGCCATCGAGAAAGCCAAAGGCACCTATGGCCGTTTCAAGGACGCTGTTAAGTATATTGACCCACGTAAAGAGTAAGAGACATGGCACTTTTTGAAAGCTACGAGCGTCGCATCGATCAGATCAATGCAGCTCTCAACAAATACGGCATCAAGGACATCGATGAGGCCAAGGCTATCTGCGACGCCAAAGGCATCGATCCTTACAAGATGTGCGAAGACACCCAGAAAATCTGCTTCGAGAACGCGAAGTGGGCTTATGTAGTAGGCGCAGCCATCGCCATCAAGAAAGGCGTGAAGACCGCCGCAGAGGCTGCTGAAGCCATCGGAGAGGGCCTTCAGGCCTTCTGTATCCCGGGTTCCGTGGCTGACGACCGCAAGGTCGGCCTCGGTCACGGCAACCTCGCAGCAAGGCTTCTCCGCGAGGAGACAGGCTGCTTCGCTTTCCTCGCCGGACACGAGTCATACGCTGCCGCTGAAGGCGCCATCAAGATCGCCGAGATGGCCAACAAGGTACGCAAGACTCCGCTCCGCGTGATTCTCAACGGACTCGGCAAGGATGCCGCCAAGATCATCTCCCGCATCAACGGCTTCACCTACGTACAGACACAGTTCGACTACTTCACCGGAGAACTCAAAATCGTAGGGGAGACCAAGTACTCTGACGGCGTACGCGGTGGTGTACGGTGCTACGGCGCAGACGATGTGCGCGAGGGCGTGGCCATCATGTGGAAGGAAAACGTGGACGTGTCCATCACCGGCAACTCCACCAATCCTACCCGTTTCCAGCACCCTGTAGCCGGAACCTATAAGAAAGAGCGCGTACTCGCCGGCAAGCCATACTTCTCAGTGGCATCAGGCGGCGGTACAGGCCGTACCCTCCACCCGGACAACATGGCCGCAGGCCCTGCATCATACGGCATGACAGACACCATGGGCCGCATGCACTCTGACGCACAGTTCGCAGGTTCATCTTCAGTACCGGCACACGTCGAGATGATGGGTTTCCTCGGGATGGGCAACAACCCTATGGTCGGAGCTACTGTTGCAGTGGCTGTAGCCGTAGACGAGGCGATGCAGAAATAAGTCAGTCAGACTTCATATTAAAAGGGGCCGCGCGAAAGCGCTGCCCTTTTTTTTCATTTAGTAAGCGGCAACTTATTTTTAACGATTACTTAAACCGGAGGCGAGAATTTCCTCAGCCACTATATAGGCTGCATTTCCTATTATCTGCTCACATGGACGTTTGCGGTAAAACTCCGGAGTACGCTCCGATGGAGTAGGCCCCTCCTTGGCGGATGGAGACAGTCCCAGCAGCTCCCGGCACACAATGCTGCCGCCGTTGAGCCTCTTGAACTCACCGGCAAACTTCTGAACAAGTGCATAATTGTCCCTCCGGGATTCCTTGACAGAAGGATCCGAGGCGGGGGAGAGGAAACCCGCCATCATCACAGCCCCGCTGAAACTGCCGCACACTTCGCGCATGCGCGCCATACCTCCGCCAAAGCCTGAACCTATGACAGCAAGCATCTCCTCTGACTCGGGCAGCAGATCTGCAAAAGCCAGAACCACAGCCTGACAACAATTGTATCCCTGACGGAACAGTGTCATGGCGCGCTGCCTACGCTCTTCCGGAGAAAAATCCGATGGAATATTCTTTATCATCCTATAAAACTCTTCATAAATGACGTGACCGGTATCTCCTTGTCTGACACTGGGATAAAATAATGCAGGAAAGTCAGCAGACGGCTGGCTTCGCTATACTCCGGGCAGTTCTTTGGAACCGTGGCAAGTATTGATTCCGCATGGCTGCGGAGCACCGCGAACTCCACAAGATAAGCCGAATTGAAGAGCACATCGGCATCCTCCTGATACGGATATATCCATTTGACTTCAGCCCGGCGGACGTTAGGCCAGTTGGAAATTGTCTCACGGGCAGTGAATGCCCCCTTGTTGAAATCCCTCACTATACGGCGCAAGAGGCGGTTGTCGCTGGTCGGGATGCAGTTGTGATCGTCAAGGGAAATACTCGTAATCGTATTGATGAAAATCTTGAATTTCTCAGATTCGGAGATCTTGTCCAATAATGCCGGGTTAAGAGCATGTATGCCTTCGATAAGCAGCACCGCACCGGGCGTGAGCTTAAGCCGCTTGCCATTGTACTCTCTTATGCCAGTTACAAAATTATACTCGGGCACCTCCACTTCTTCCCCAGAGAGCAGTCTTAGGACGTCGGCCTGCAGGGCATCATGGTCTACGGTGTCAAAATTGTCGAAATCGAAACTGCCGTCAGGCAACTTCGGAGTGTCAAGACGGTTGACGAAATAGTCATCAGTAGAAAATGATATCGGGAGCAGGCCGCAGGCTTTCAGCTGGACGCTCAACCTCTTGCAGAACGTGCTCTTGCCGCTGCTGGTAGGCCCTGTGATGAGTACAAGACGCACAGGGTCCGGAGAGTTGTGCCGTGACTCTATCTCTTCAGCAATCTGCACTATCTTCTTTTCCTGCAGTGCTTCCGCCACCTGAATGAGATCCGAGGCCTTGCCGTCGAGACAGGCCAGATTGACATCTCCCACATTGTCCAGACCCATTATCCGGTTCCATTTTATGGATTCCGCGAAGACGCCGAAAGTCTTGGGCTGCTCATAGAAAGGGGCAAGGACCTCAGGGTGATGCCGGTCAGGAACTCTGAGCAACATCCCGCCGTGGTATGGTTCAAGACTCCATATTTTAAGATACCCGGTGCCTGGCACGAGCGCACCGCAACTGTAATCGGGAGAGCCGTCAAGAGAATAATAATTGACATAGACTTCTCCGCATGTCTGCAGAAGCTTCACCTTGTCCATCTGGCCAAGGCTGCGGAAAAGCTCCAACGCCTCCGAGGTCTGCACTTCATGTCGGCGAAAAGGGATGTTGTCTGAAACCAGCTGAGACATCCGCCTGCGCAGGGCATCAATGTCACTGCGGTGCAAGGACTCTCCGTTCGCCTTGTCAAGGCGGCAGAAATACCCCTTGGATATAGGACGGCGGATCACCACCTTACAGCCAGGGAACAAATCCTGCGCAGCTTTGCATAGAAGGAAGCAGAGAGAGCGGCAATACACGTTCCGCCCGGCATACGTCCGGTAGTCAAGAAATTCCACGTCCCGGTTGTTGAAGACTCTGAATTTCAATCCCTGAGAGACATTGTTGACTTTTGCCGAGATTATGTCATAAGGCCGTTCGAAATCAAATTCGGGAATCATCTCCAGAAGTGTGGATCCTTCCGGAAATTCCTTGAAAGTGCCTGTGTTCTTGCAATAAATACGTAGCATTGCGACTCATGGTATATATATCCCGGCAAAATTACGAAAAAAGTAGTATCTTTACTTAAATTTTCAAATCCGTTATGAGCCAATTACACGTTATCGATCACCCGATGATCCAGCACAAGCTGACCATCATGAGACAGAAGGAGACCGGATCCAAGGATTTCCGCGAACTTCTCAAGGAAATTGCACTTCTTATGGGCTATGAAGTCACCCGCGACCTTCCGCTGGCTGAGGTCGAAATAGAGACGCCTATCTGCAAAACCATCGCCCATAAAGTCAGCGGCCGCAAGCTCGCCATAGTCCCGATTCTACGCGCAGGACTAGGTATGGTGGAGGGATTGCAGACCCTCGTACCGGTAGCAAAAGTAGGCCATATCGGACTATACCGTGACGAGAAGACCCACACTCCAGTCGTTTATTACTGCAAACTGCCTGAAGATATCAGCCAGAGGCTCGTAATTGTGACTGACCCTATGCTTGCCACCGGAGGGAGTTCCTGCGATGCATTGGCGATGCTGAAGGAGCGTGGCTGCACCAATATCCGCCTGATGTGCCTTGTAGCTGCCCCGGAAGGAATCAAGAAAGTACAGGAGACACATCCGGATGTAGACATATACGTCGCAGCAGTTGACGAACATCTCAACAAAGACGCCTATATAGTCCCAGGACTCGGAGATGCCGGGGACAGGATTTTCGGCACGAAATAATCAGACCAATTAAAATCAAAAAAGCGCCCCGGATCACGGAGCGCTTTTTTGATTTGCAGCCTGCAAGGCTCAGAAATTGTCATAATACTTCGCTTCACGCGGCGACACCTTGGACATGTTGTCCAGAAGATCCTGATTGGTCTTGTGCTCATCCATAAGCTGAAGCATGAAATTCATCGCTTCCGTAGGGTTCATGTCCGCAAGAAGTTTCCGGAGAATCCATATCCGCTGGCTCTGATCCTTCGGATAGAGAAGGTCATCGCGGCGCGTCCCGGACAGAAGGACATTGACAGCAGGGAATATACGCCTATTGGCAAGTGTGCGGTCAAGCTGGATTTCACTGTTGCCGGTACCTTTGAACTCCTCGAATATCACATCGTCCATCTTGGAACCTGTTTCGGTAAGCGCGGTCGCGAGGATTGTCAGAGAGCCGCCGCCTTCAATATTCCTTGCGGCACCGAAGAAACGCTTAGGCTTCTGCAGAGCATTGGCATCGACACCACCTGTAAGAACCTTTCCTGACGCAGGCTGCACTGTATTGTATGCGCGGGCCAGACGGGTGATGGAATCCAAGAGAATCACGACATCATGTCCGCACTCAACCAAACGGCGGGCTTTTTCAATGACCATGTTAGCGACCTTAACATGCTTCTCTGCCGGCTCGTCAAAAGTGGAGGCGACGACCTCAGCCTTGACAGAACGCTGCATGTCCGTAACTTCCTCCGGACGCTCATCCACGAGCAGAACGATTTCATAAACCTCCGGATGATTGTCAGCGATAGCATTGGCGATACTCTTGAGCAATAATGTCTTACCAGCCTTCGGAGGTGAAACTATCAACATTCGCTGACCTTTTCCGATAGGGGAGAACATGTCCACAATACGGCAACTCTTGTCCTTTTCGTGTCCGTTGCCCAGAAGATTGAACTTCTCATCAGGGAAAAGAGGTGTGAGAAAATCAAAAGGAACCCTGTCTCGGATGAACTCCGGTGTACGGCCGTTGACAGATTTCACGCTGACGAGCGGGAAATATTTGTCTCCCTCTCTCGGAGGCCTGATTTCACCTGTCACCGTGTCTCCGCTCTTGAGAGCGTTCATCTTGACCTGCTGCTGAGAGACGTATATGTCGTCAGGCGAATTGAGATAGTTGTAATCTGAAGAACGCAGGAACCCATATCCGTCAGGCATTATCTCAAGCACGCCAGAAGCCTCTACCGTACCATCATAATAGATAGGACGCGGACGCGGCTGATTGTTCTGCGCCCCCTGCGGCTGCACCGGCTGCGGCTTCTGCATCTGCGGCATAGCGCGCTCATTGGCCTTCTCTTGGACTTTAGCCTGAACTTTTTCAAGCACTTTCTCAAGCGAACGGCTCTCGGCTATTCTTTTTGGCTGCTGAGGCTTGACCTGCTCGCCCGGATTTCCAACTGCCGGCTGAGGTTTCGGCTCAGTCTGCGGAGCAGAAGCAAGTGTCTGCGGTGCCGGGAGTGCGGCAGGTTGGACAACTTCAGCGGCCGCTTTATTCTCATTCTGCGGCTCTACTGGAAACAACTGAGGCGTTGCTGCTGTTTCTGCGGCTCTGTTCTTTGGCTTACGTCCCCGCTTCTTCGGCTGAGGAGCGGCCTGCTGCTCAGTCTGGTTCTCAACGGGTTGCTTCTGTTCTGTTTGATTGTCCGCTTTTTTTGGGGGTCTGCCAGGTTTACGAGCCGGCTTGGCAACCGCTTTCTGCCCGTTTTCAGAAGGCTTTCCACCCTCTTTTGACTCAGAAACTCCATTCTCGGCCTTCGCTTCCACAGTGTTCTTCTGCTTAGGCGGACGCCCCCGACGCGCCTTAGGTTTCTCCGGGGCTGGTTTAACAGACTCCTCCTTGGCTTCGGCGTCAATGATGGCGTAAGCAAGGTTCTCGTCGTCGAGTTTCTTTATTGATTTGACATTGTGTTCTGTCGCTATTGACTCAAGCTGCTCCCGCGTCATTGCGTTCAGTTCCGAAAGTCTGTGTGGCATAAAATAAACGATAAGTTTTATTGAATCCCGGTGTCAGATCCACGCGGGAGAGTGTTTCATTGCGCAAAGATAACAAATAATTCGAAATTATCCACTACCTCGCACAAAAACATCTATTTACGAGCGGAAACAGCTCCTACTTGTCCCAGTAGCTGTTGCTCTTCTTGAAGCGCAGTATGTCGGCGAGTGCAGCGGCATTGGCAGCTATCCTGAAACTGTATGACTTCCATGTCCCGAGCGGCACCCAACTTACAGCTATGTTGAAGCAATGCAGATCGTAGGTCGCGCTGATCTGCGTTGATGTTATCTGTTTGGCGATAAAATCATAACCGGAAGATGCGGTGAGGGACATCCTCGGGGTCAATTTCAGAGAGCCGGAGAGCTGCAGGGAGGCGTTGTACCTGTCATCCGTCAACAGTCTGGCAAGCGTGGCATCATAAGAATATGAGCGGGCCAGACTGAAATTCGCGCTGAAATTAAGGCTCCACGGGGCATTCGGATTGGTATAATACAACCACCCTTCAGGAATATACTCACCAGTCACAGGGTGATAGTAGTTCCTCCGGTACATATTGGCGGCTCCGCCGGCCGAAGCATCGCTGCCCTCACGTGTCTTGGAGCCGTCATTGCCGTTGATCGTGCCCTTGCCGGAAATAGAATATGACGCAGAAGCGCTGACATTGGTAAGCCGTGCAAGCCCCTGTCCTTTAGTCAAGGCAAAGGCATCATATTTCCGTCCATCCGCACCGATCGCATAAGGGTCGAACCCGGCACTCGCGCTGATGGACACCTTGTTGAAGAGAGTGGTGGACATCGACATAGATATCGTGCTCATCTTCAAGGAATCAGCAAGGAAATTATAGCCCGTGTTGAGCGTCAGCTGGTCAATCAGCTTCACCTTCTTCGTTCCTGTGCCTGTCGTATCGGCATAGTCCCGCACCTTGGCCTCAAGATTGTTGCCTATGCTCAATGATGCCGTAGCCGATTTCCCTCGGCTCGGGGGAGAGTACATCTGCCCGGAATACACGTTATACTGATACTCCTGCTCCGTGCCGGATTTATCGGTATAGTACAGTGTCCGGTAGCCGTTGGCATACGTGCCTTTCTCCGGACTGAGCGATATGGACATGGAAGGGGAGATCACATGCCTTATGGCCTGCAGCTTGTGCTGTTTGCCGAAGTTGAAAGTCCCGTAGATGCGGGTGCTCATGGAGGTGGAGAAAGAGTAGTTCTGCGTGATACCGAGCGTGCTGAACTGCCGCCCCTCTTTCATCTCGACTTTGTCTGTCTCCGGATTGTATTCGTAGTCGTTTTTGCGGAAAAACCAGTTCTGCCCATACTGCACGCTTGGAGCCACGCTTATATATCTGAACAGCTGAAAGTTAGGCAGTCCGATCGAGAAATTGTGGGTCATTCCGTTCTGCAGGCGGTCAAGCAGTCCCGGTTCCTTGAACTCCGATGACTTGAAAGATATCTTGTTCTGCAGCGCCGTGCTGTAGCCGAATGATATCTTCTCGTAGAACTTCTCCTTTCCGGCACGGACCTTTTTCTTGAAAGGGTAGAATGTGGAGACGGAGAAGGTGATGTTCGGAAGGGTGAACGTATATGAAGAATCTCTGGAGTTCTGGCTGTGCAGCGCATTGAGGCTCAAGTTGAACTTGCCGTCCCAGTTCCTTGAATATGAAATGGAGGACGAAGCCTGGCTCTGGAGCGCCTGGTTTATGTCCGTGGAGTTGTAGCGGTTGTTGGACGGACTCTGGAAATTGACTGAAGCACTGAAAGTCGAGCCAGGGTGCGCTTTGGAGTCCTGGGTGTGGGACCACTTCACGCCGAAGTTGCGGGTCTGGAAAAACTCCGGCGTGCCCTTCTCTCCGGTCTGGTCATTGGAATAGTTCATCGAAAACGAGCCGTTGAACTTGTAATTCACCTTATAGCGCGAGTTCACATTGACGGCCCAAGAGCCGAGAGTGAAGTAATCTCCCGTGACCGACAGGTCAAGATAGTCGCCAAAAACAAAATACATGCCCAGATCACGCATGTAGAATCCTCGCGCCTCCTCTTCTCCGAAAGTCGGCATGAGCAGGCCGGTCGAGCGCTGCGGCCTCTTGGGGATGAATCCGAAAGGCAGGCCGAGAAACGGTATCTTCACGTCTTCCACGACCATATAGGCCGGTCCGAAAATGGTCTTCTGGCTTGGTTTCCTTACCACTTTCGCGCTAGTCAGTGCAAGATAGTAATGGGGATGCGCGGCATCGCAGACTGTATATTTGCCGTCCGTGAGGTTGATCGACTCGTCCTGCATCATCTTTATGTTCGTGCCGTGGAGAGAAGCATCCTCCTCAGTGGTGGTCATGTTGGTGATACGGGCTTTCCGGGAATTGAAGTTGTACCGTACCTCCTCCATATTGTATGTCTTGTCTCCCTGCTTCATGACAGGACGACCGATCCATTCCCCCTCAGTGCTGTCATAAGTGCCGCGCGCAAAGACGATGCCGGTCTTCATGTCATACTCCATGTAATCGGCGGTGAGTTCCATGTCCTGGTATTTCACCGTAACATCACCATAATAATATATCTTCCGCTGGCCGTCAGAGAACACCTCTACAATAGAGTCTTTGGCCGTGGAGAAAGCAGGTCTCTCGAGCGAACTCTTCCCGAGCATCGCCACCGAGTCGGCCCGGTGCAGAGAGTCGGCCCGGTGCAGAGAGTCACGGCGAGCCAGTTCCACAGAATCGGGCAGGTTGACTTTTTTCTGGACCATGACTCCGTATGCCGTACCCCTCGGACGACGGTTCTGGGCATCAGAGACTTTGACACCGAGCAGAAGCATCAGCATCACCATAAATATATGTAAGGCCTTTCTCAACCGAAAGAAATTTCGTATATTTGCTAACCTGCAAAATTAGCATATTTATTTGAAACGTACAATCTGCATACTCCTTGCCTCGCTTGCGCTCTGCGCGGAGACGCCGGCCGACAACCTCGGGCTGTCCACCGTAGTAATAGATGCAGGTCACGGCGGAAAAGATGCAGGATGCATCAGTGCGGACGGGAAGACCTACGAAAAGACCCTCACGCTTGACATATCCCGCAGGCTTTCCGGCCTGATAAAAGATGCCTATCCGGATGTCAAAGTCGTAATGACCAGAGACAAAGATGAATACATAACCTTGGACGCCAGAGCTGCCAAGGCCAACGCCGCAGAAGCGGACCTCTTCATATCAATCCACATCAACGCAGCCGAACGCAAGTCCCCCAACGGATTCTCAGTACATGTGCTCGGCCAGTCATCCAACAAGAACAGGGACCTATTTGCCGGCAATATGGAAGTGTGCAGGCGTGAGAACTCCGTGATAATGCTCGAAGAAGACTACAGTACAAAATACCAGGGCTTCGACCCGTCAGACCCGGAGTCATATATATTCATGGTGCTCATGCAGAATTCGCATCTTGAGCAGAGCCTGAAATTCGCGCAGATCGCTGACACAAGACTCCGCAGCGGCCCCGTCAAGGGGGACAGGGGAGTATCGCAGGATCCGTTTTATGTGCTGTGGAAGACAGCCATGCCGGCCGTATTGGCTGAACTGGGATTCATCTCCAACGCCAACGACCTCGCAGTGCTCCGACGGCCTGAGAACCGCCAGAAACTGGCGGAATGCCTGTTCGATGCGTTCGCCTCATACAAGGAAAGTTATGATGCCAGCATGAAAAACACTCCGAAGACTGCCCCGACGGCATCTGAGGAAACAGAAAAAACGGCTGACGTGTCAGAAACGGACGAATTGTGGGGAATCCAGATATTCGCCACAGCATCTCCGGCCAAGAAAGCGGACTACGACTTTCTCGGCTATGAACCGCTCCGCATCAAGAGCGGCAGGCTATACAAATACTACATCTGCACCGGAGACAGCAAGGCTGAAGCATCCAGAAATCTTGGGGCCGTACGCAAAAAATATCCCGATGCATTCGTGACCCGAATCCAAGGCACTCCAGAGAGGGTGACGAAATAGAAATCCTTGATTCTCCGCTTGGTAAGGAGACGCGGGCAATTGGAATTTTTCCATTTTAGCAAATGTTCATAAACAATCAATTATAAAATTCCACCACAGGTAACCCCCTATGAATCAATATTTTAAAAGTTAATCGATTAATCAGATCGCAATCTGATATTTAAAACGAAAAAAGATAAAACGCAATAGAAGACAGAACTTTTTTTCAAATATTTATCACCACCTTTGCATTGCAATTCGAACGGAAAGTTCGGTATTCAAATCAGCAAAGAACAATGGAGAATATAAGTGGACATACAAGTGTCTGGGACAATTGTCTTCAGATCATAGAGAGGAATGTTGAACCGCAACAGTTCAACACGTGGTTCAGACCGATCCGCGCAATATCCCTCGTTGACAATACGCTGACGCTTGAAGTGCCTAATGACTTCTTCCGGGACTACTTGGAAGGGGCCTACTTGGATCTTCTCAAGAAAGTTCTGCGCAGAGAGATAGGGCCGGAGGCGAAACTGCGGTACATGTATCGTCCCGTATCAGGCCAGCCTTCGATGAAAGTCGACGGCAGGATGACTCCAGATCCGTCCAACCCGCCAGTCGATGTCATCACTCCACCATCCGACAAGCCGAACCCTTTCGTCTATCCCGGGATTCATAAGGTAAGCATCAACCCGAGGCTCAACCCTGCCTACAGTTTTGACAGCATTGTGGAAGGGGAGTGCAACAAGATGGGCATCACTGCCGGAAAAAACATTGCGGCAGCACCGGGCAAGACCCCGTTCAACCCCTTGTTCATTTTCGGCGGTTCAGGTCTGGGCAAAACCCATCTCGCCCATGCTATAGGATTGTCCATAAAGGAGAAATATCCGGAACTGGTGGTCCTATATGTGACCGGCCACGAATTCAAGACCCAATATATGGTTGCCGTGAATGTACGCAACAACATCACTGACTTCCTGGCCTACTACATGAAGATAGACGTGCTGATAGTGGACGACATTCAGGATCTTATGGGCCCCGGATGCCAGAATGCTTTCTTCAATGTCTTCAACCACCTGCACCAGAACGGCAAGCAGCTGCTCTTTACTTCCGACCGGGCACCGGTGGAACTCCAGAATTTTGAGGAGCGTCTCCTTTCAAGATTCAAATGGGGGCTTTCAGTGCAACTCACACACCCTGACTACGGCACCCGGCTCAGGATGCTTGAATCAAGGGTGGCCAAGGAAGGCGTGGAGATTGCACATGACGTGCTTGAATTCATAGCAACCAAAGTCAAGACAAACTTCAGGGAACTTGAAGGCATACTTGTGTCGCTCATCGCCCATTCCCTCGTGGAGAAAGACAAGTCTCTGATAGAACTTGCCACCGGCATCACAGAGAACCTTATCGGAGAGGCCAAAACGGACATGAGCATAGACAAGGTGCAGAAAAACGTATGCGAGTACTTCAATATCACGCGCGATGATCTGCTCTCTAAATCCAGAAAAAGGCAGATTGTTCAGGCCAGACAGATTTCGATGTATCTCTGCCGCAACATGATATCCAACTGCTCTCTCGCCACGATTGGTGCAGAAACTGGCGGCAAGGACCACGCCACGGTCCTGCACGCATGCACCACTGTCTCTGACCTGATGAGCACGGACAAGACATTCAAGAAGTATGTCCACGACATTGAGAATATCCTTTCACCGGCACAAATGTAATTCCGCACCATGTCTCTCAGAATAGCACCCTCAATCCTCGCGGCAGACTTTCTCCATCTGGAGAAGGACATAGACCTTGTAAACCGCTGCGGTGATGTAATTCACCTCGATGTCATGGACGGCACCCTCGTGCCCAACATCTCATTCGGTTTTTCTGTCATAGATCCGCTCTCAAAGATTGCGAAAGCGCCCATGGACGTGCATCTGATGGTGGTTCATCCTGAGAGATGGTTCAAGAAGATAGCAGCCGACGGAGTGCAGATGTGCTCGTTCCACATTGAGGCAGCCGGCAGGAGAACGTCCTCTTTCATCAAGGAAATCCAGTCGCTCGGCATGAAGGCCGGCGTGGCGATAAATCCGGACGTACCTGTAGAAAAGTTGTTTCCGTATATCGGCAAGGCCGATTATTTCCTGATCATGTCCGTATTCGCCGGCTTCGGCGGGCAGAAATTCATATATGAATCCATTGACAGGGTCGCTGCCCTCAAGGCGGAACTGCAGAAGCGGGGTTCGGACGCACTGATAGAGATTGATGGAGGGATCAACCTAAGCACGGTAAAAGCCGTCAAAGAGGCGGGGGTCGATCTGGCAGTAGCCGGGAGTTCGGTGTTCGGCTCACAAGATCCGGCAGCGGCTATCAGGGCTCTCAGGGAAGCCTGAACATATATTTTTTAAATTCCTTATCGAGATTATCGCGCCCTTCGGCTGTGCCGGAGAGCGCATATTTTTTTGCCAGTTCATCCACAAGGGCTTCAAGTTCTGCTCGGATATCGTATTTTGTTCCGGTCAGCTGTCTCATCGACACAGGATTAGGAAGCTCGGCAGGCCAGGATGTCTCATTGACATTCAGCCCGATGCCGACAATGCTGCTGCTGACCATATCCCCATCAAGAGTATTCTCTATAAGTATCCCGCATATCTTTCTGTCTCCGACCCAGATGTCATTAGGCCACTTGATGCGGCTCTCAATACCGCGGCTCAGGAGAAAATCCCGGATCGCGAGTGTCGTCATCTCTGTGACAAGAAGAACGTCCTTGATATTGAGAGAGAAAGCCCCTTCTGATGGGAAGCGAAGCAGCTGGCTGAATGTCAACCCGACCGAAGGGCGCGAATACCAGGTATGAAGCCCCTGCCCACGTCCGGCAGTCTGTGCCAGCGCGGCAACTATTGACAAATTGTCAAGAGAGTCCATCCTGCGTCTGACTTCTTTATTAGTGGAATCCGCAGTCTGTAGCCATATAATGCCCCCGTGTCCCGTGTATGGTGTCATTTTTGTTGTATCTTTGTCCGCAAATTTAAAAACGATGGCTCAAAAACCCAACAATAAGCACAACAAAGGCCAGAGAGTGATCAGGATCAACTTCTCGACCATCCTCTATGTCATACTCCTTGTGAGCATCGGGTGGATGCTTCTCAGCAACAGTTCCACTCCCGCGGGCAAGATTGAATGGGCCCAGGTCCAGGAGATGGCCCGGGAGGGCGACATCAGCGAGATACACTTTGTCCGTAACGACTTCCGTGGCGACGTGACAGTCCGTCCGGACAGGTTAGGGAAGTATTCTAACCTGTTCACAAACGGGAAACTCCCCAAAAAGTCCCCTCAGTTCTATTTCCTCACTTCCACCAAATTTGATCCGGAAAGTGAATTCAGCGAGTTGAACGCAGGACTGCAGGACGGCTCAAAGGTCAAGTTGTATATTGAAAACGAGACCAATATCTGGGGCGGCATCCTCGAATGGGTGCTTCCGATTGCGTTGCTTCTGCTTCTTTATGGGTGGATGTTCCGCTCCATGTCCAGACAGATGGGCGGCGGAAACGGCGGTGGCGGTGGAATGAACCCTTTCAATGTAGGCAAAGCGACAGGTAAACTCACAGACAAAGACAAGGTCAATGTCACTTTCAAGGATGTGGCCGGTTTGTACGGTGCAAAAGAAGAAGTGATGGAGATCGTGGATTTTCTCAAGAATCCGGCAAAATATACTGCTCTCGGCGGAAAAATCCCTAAAGGCGCACTTCTCGTCGGCCCTCCGGGCACCGGAAAGACCTTGCTTGCCAAAGCTGTCGCAGGAGAGGCGAATGTGCCATTCTTCAGCATAAGCGGATCCGACTTCGTGGAGATGTTCGTCGGAGTCGGGGCCAGCAGGGTCCGGGATCTTTTCGCACAAGCGAAAGAAAAGGCCCCGTGCATCGTGTTCATCGATGAAATAGACGCCGTGGGACGCGCAAGGGGAAAAAATGTCGGATTTTCATCCAACGATGAGCGCGAGAACACTCTCAACCAGCTTCTCACAGAGATGGACGGTTTCGACACCAACAGCGGAGTCATCGTCCTTGCGGCCACCAACCGAGCCGACATATTGGACAAGGCTCTCACCAGAGCCGGTCGTTTTGACCGCCAGATACATGTGACTCTGCCTGACCTCAATGAAAGAAAAGAGATTTTTGCAGTCCATGTCAAGAAACTCAAACTCTCTCCGGACTTCGATGTGGAGGCCATCGCCAAACAGACGCCTGGATTCTCCGGAGCCGACATAGCCAATGTCTGCAATGAAGCCGCCCTTACGGCTGCACGCAAAGGAAAGAAGGCTGTAGACAATTCCGACTTCATAGATGCGGTCGACAGGGTAGTGGGCGGAATCGAAAGGAAAAAGACAATCATGTCTCCAGATGAGAAGAGACTTACAGCATACCACGAGGCCGGCCACGCGGTTGCGGGATGGCTTCTCCCGGGATGCGATCCGGTGCTGAAGGTATCAATAATCCCTCGCGGTCAGGCACTCGGCCTGACCTGGAGTCTCCCGGACGAGAAAGTCATGATGTCCAAGTCTGACATGATGGACGAGATGTGCTGTCTTGTCGGCGGAAGGGTGGCAGAAGAAATTGTCAACAACGGAATCCCTTGTACGGGCGCGCTCAATGACTTCGAAAAGATGACCAAGATGGCGTACGCCATGGTTACCTACTATGGCATGAGCGACAAGATAGGAAACCTCTCATTCTATGACTCAAGCGGAAGCAACGGCTATGACCTCACCAAACCTTACAGCGAGAAGACGGCACAGACGATTGACGCCGAGGCCAAAGCGCTTGTGGACGAGGTGACAAAGCGCACCACCAAGATTCTCAAAGACAATTGGGACAAACTTGAGACGCTTGCGCAGATGCTTATAGAAAAAGAGGTCATCACGGCAGACGACATCGAGAAACTCTTCGGCCCGAAAGCCGGGACCCATGGGGAAGAGCGGCTCAAAGGCGACCAGGCACAAGGCCCGGGGCCGGAAGACCAGAAGCCGGAAGCCCCGGCGGAGTCTGAAAACAAGAACGACGAACACAAGGAAAATGAATAATCTGCTGAAGAGAACCCTTGCCGGACTGGTTTTCCTTGTCGTGATGGTTTTCGGCACGATTTGGGACAGGACACTTTTTGGTGCCCTGTTCCTTGTCATTTTATATACAGCCCTCCGGGAGTTCTACACAATGACTCTGGGGCAGCGGTATCCTATACAACAAAAGATAGGCTTGCTTACGGCAGTGGCGGCATTCATACTCATTGCCGCTGCACAGTTCTTCGGATGGGACATCAGGCTGCTGCTTCTGGTGCTGTTCCCGCTGCTGCTGATTCCGGTGTCCTGCATCTTTTTTCCCGAAAGGGACGGCTTTTCCGATATCGGACTCATTTATGCGGGTCTCGGATACATCGCCCTGCCTATCTGCCTGTCTCCGCTTCTTGTTATGGACGGCCCCGTTTTTGACGGTTGGCATATTTTGCCGCTTTTCATCATAATCTGGGTATCGGACGTAGGGGCATATTGTGTCGGCTCCATCCTCGGAAGGAGGGCCGGAGCACGTAAATTGGCACCGGAGATCTCGCCGAAGAAATCATGGTGGGGATTCTGGGGTGGACTGGTCTTCAGCGCAGCAGCAGCCCTACTGATGTGCAAACTCGGATGGCTGCCCTACTATTGGATTCACAGCATGATGTTGGGTATCGTGATATGCCTTGGAGGTGTGTGTGGGGATCTGTTCGAGTCCGAGTGGAAGCGCAGCTGCGGAGTCAAGGATTCGGGCAATTGCATTCCGGGACACGGCGGAATGCTTGACCGGTTCGACAGCAGCCTGGTGGGGATTCCGCTCGGGATCGTATATCTCGCAGCGTTCGGACTTCTATGATAGACCGCAACTCCAGAGGCACCCTCGCCCTCGTTTACGCCTTCAGTGCCGCTGCCGGTGCGGCGCTCTTGTTGTTTGTGCACGTCAGCTGGATTGTATGGCCCGTGCTGGCCCTGCTGCTGTGGTTCTGTATCTGGCAGACCTTTTTTTTCCGGGTACCGCAGCGAAAATGCAATGGTTCTGGCACATGCATATCTTCTGTCGCAGACGGCAAGGTCGTCATCATCGAAAAGGCATACGAAAAAGAATACCTAAAATGCGAATGCATCCAGGTATCCGTATACATGAATTTCTTCGATGTTCACGCCAACTTTTGGCCGGCGGACGGAGAAGTGAGTTACTACAAGTATTATCCCGGCAAACACCTGCTTGCGTTCAAGCCTAAAGCCTCCGAGGAAAACGAGCACAGCTGCACGGGGATGACGTTACCTGGAGGGGAAAGGATCTTTTTCAAACAGATAGCGGGTGGCTTCGCCCGCAGGATAGTCTGCTATGCCCACAGATGCAATTCCGTCAAGGCAGGCAACCAATGCGGGATCATCAAATTCGGTTCGAGGATAGACCTTTTCCTCCCGCTGGATGCGGAGCTGAGAGTCTCCGTTGGCGATTATGTCAGGGCGTGCGAGACTGTCATTGCAGAATTGCCCTCAAGTCCATCTTCAATTGCTCGACAGAAGTGAATACCAGCCCTTTAATACCCAATGCCTCCGCAGCTGCGATATTTTCGGAATTATCATCAATGAACAGGCATTCTTCCGCTTTGAGTCCGAAACGTTCAAGGAGAATCCTATAGATTCTTTCATCAGGCTTCTTGCAATGTTCCTGACCTGAAATGACATAAGCATCCAAGAGTTCAAAAACCGGATAGTGCTTGGTGTCCTCGCGTATCAGAGGGAACGTCTCTGCAGACCAGTTTGACAGGCCGAAAAGGCGGTATCCGCGCTCTTTGAGCTCCCGTACCACAGCCTCCATCCCCGGTATCTGCCCGTTCATCATACCGATCCACTGCCCGAAATACATCTTGATCTCATTCGCCCACTCAGGATAAAGGGCTATTCTCTCGGCCATCGCGTCCTGAGTCGGCCTTCCGGCGTCCACGGTCGCGTTCCACTCATAAGGGCAAACATTCTGCAGGAAATACTCTGTCTTCTCCGGATCATTGAAATATTTGTCGAAAAGATGATGCGGATTCCAGTCCACCAGAACAGACCCGAAATCGAAAATAATATTGTGAATCATACCTAATCTATTGTTTTTCTAGTTACTATAAGTATCACACCATTCGCTCCACGGGCACCATAAAGAGCTGTGGTAGAGGCATCTTTCAACACATCAACCCTTTCCACCATATCAGGCTGGATGTGGCTTATGTCGTCAGTCTCCATCCCGTCCAAGAGGATAAGTGGTTCATTGCTCCCCATGATCGAGTTCACTCCACGGATTGAGATTGAGGTACCGTTGACGACAAGTCCGGGGACCCGCCCCTTGAGGTATTCATAAATGTCACTGTAACCGGAGCCCTGCTTGATTTCAAGCGATGAAACGGATGAGGCTGAATCTTTCTTCTTGATTTTACCATAACCGGTATTGACATACTCCTCCCCGGAATCACGCCCGGGGACATAATCAGCAGCTTTCCGTGAAGTCCCGCAAGAGACGACAATCAGGGCAGCCGCAGCAAAAGCAAACATTCGTTTCATCGCAAATTGTTATTAGTATTCCTCAAATATACAAAACATTTTCATATCCGGGCCTTGCGGATTCGGGAAAATGACGTATCTTTGCATTCCCGATGGTGCGTTGGCCGAGTGGTCAGGCGCAGGTCTGCAAAACCTGTCACAGTGGTTCGATTCCGCTACGCACCTCCAACGAGTGCTTTCAGTTCGTTCTGAAAGCACTTGTCGTATCTGACCTGCAAGACTGACGTCCCGAAGAATAACAGATAAGTGCAAAAAACTGGCGAAAAGGCAACGAATCGAAAGCTTGGGAGGGCATCGGTTTCAGTTTTTCAAAAAATATGACTTATCTTTGAAGTCTCATTAAGATAAGACACTATCGATATGGAAACGAAACAAGCAACGAGAATTCAGACATCACTTCTCAACGGAGTGGAGAAAAAAGCTCTTGTATGGCTCGCTGAGAGACAGCCGAAATGGATGACGTCAGATATCTTGACAGGCATAGGCTTCATCGGCGCGCTTATAATAGCCGCAGGATTCATACTCACAAAGAAAAACATCGATTTTCTCTGGATTTCGACCTTTGGCCTGCTCGTCAACTGGTACGGAGACTCTCTCGACGGCACTCTCGCAAGAGTACGCAAAAAGCAGCGTCCTATCTACGGGTATTATCTGGATCACACCGTTGACTGCATCAATGAAAGCGTCATGTTCATCGGAGCCGGGCTCTCCGGACTCATGATCAACCCGTCCCTCGCCCTTGCCGTACTGGTCCTCTACCTTCTTATGACCATCAATGTCAGTGTCAATGCCCATCTCAAGAGCGAGTTCAGACTGACCTACGCAAAGCTCGGCCCGACTGAATTCAGGCTGATCGTGATGATCGTCAACACTCTTTTCATATTCATAAAGCCGCTGTCGGAGTTCCACAAGACCTACCACCTGTTCGGATACGAATTCGGAATGAAAGCCCTTGACTTCGTAGCAGTAGGCATGATAGTGATTCTGGCGATAATGTATCTGGTGACCATTTTCTCAGATGCCGCCAAGTATTCCAAGATGGATCCGAAAAAATAAAGGCAACCTCGGATGAGCCTCTGGTGGAGCATTATTTTCTTTCTGGTGCTTCTCAGCATCATCGTCATGATGATTTCAGAGAACCGCCACCCTCTGCGCACCATAGCATGGATTATGGTTCTCATATTCCTGCCTGGCGTGGGGCTCGTCCTGTATATGATTTTCGGGCGCGACAACCGCAACCGGCGCCTCGTGAGCGATGCCGACCTGCGGGAGTTCAAATCCAACACATCAAGACTGTACGCCCTGCAGATATGCAGCCGTCCCGAGCCTTCTGAAAAGGATCTGATCAATCTTCTCTGGGGATGCAACCTCGCTTTTCCGCTGAACGGGAACTCCCTGAAGGTCTACACGAACTTCGACACGATGTACGCCGACCTTCTGACGGACATGCGCAACGCCAGGAGCCATATCCACTTCCAGTTTTTCAAATTTGAAGACGACCCGGTCGGGGAACTCGCAGCACGCATCCTCATCGACAAAGCCAAAGCCGGACTGGAAGTCCGCGTGCAATACGATGATGCCGCCAACCTGCAGCGCAAGTCCTTTTTCAAACGGCTCAAAGAGGAAGGCGTCATGGTGCAACCTTTCCTCAAAGTCCCCATTCCGTTCATCTCAAGCAGCACCAACTACCGCAACCACCGTAAAGTGGCCGTGATAGACGGAACCGTCGGATACATCGGAGGCATGAACATAGCGCAGCGGTACTCGACAGGCATCCGGGGAGGCATGTGGAGGGACACCCATATACGGGTCACCGGACCGGCTGTGTCAGAAATGCAGACCAGTTTCCTCGTGGACTGGCAATTCTCCTCAAAGAAGCCGCTTTTCTCTGAAAAATATTATCCGCAGGCACCTGTGGACGGAGATGTGCTCATGCAGGTAGCGACTTCCGGACCAATGGACGAATGGAGAGTCATCATGCAGGGCATAGTCCAAATGATCGCCCAAAGCAGGGAGTACATCTACATCCAGTCCCCATACCTGATCCCTACCGAACCGGTGCTTCTGGCACTCCGCAACGCAGCCCTTTCCGGAGTGGATGTCAGGATAATGATCCCGTACCGCGGCGACAGGGGAGTAATCGTCCCGCTCGCGACCCGCTCCTATGTCAAAGACGTGGTGACCGCAGGAGTAAAGGTCGATTTCTACGAAAACGGTTACATGCATTCCAAAGCCATCGTCTCCGATGACCGTGTCGCGACCATCGGCTCCACGAACATGGACGTGCGCAGCTACGAGCAGGATTTCGAGATCAATGCATTCATCTACGACAGGGAACTGGCGAAAAAGATGAAACACATTTTCCTTGAAGACGAAAAGCACACATGGCGGGTCGATCCGGAGAAATGGGCCGACAGGCCTTGGCCGGTCCGGTTCAGAGAGTCGCTATCGCGGCTCATGTCCCCTCTGTTATAAAGAGGAAAACCAGTCCTTCAGCACCCTGTAAGTGCTTCGGTTAAGCGCAATGTCGGCATCGGTGCCTCCTTGAGCACGGGTGATGCCGCCGCAGATATCAGCACCGACTATCTCACGCCTCCCGGCAAGTTCATCAAGGGAGAGCTGAAGTTCTTTGAGGGTCAGATCACCCTGATCCCAGTCTGTCCGCGCATATTCAGGGGAAAGCACATCAAGATCCAAAGATATATAGACAGGCAGGCCACCTGGTGAGAGGTTATGCAGGTCATTGGAGTGGCGTACAAGGTATGAAGCGCCCAGCATCGGCAGACGCCGTGCCTCCCGGACCCAGGAACCGCAGCTGAGAAGTTCTCCACCAAATGCAGCCGCCTGATCATCAGGGTGATGGTCATACAGCACAAGTTCGAATGGGTCAGCAATCCTCTCCAGAAAAAACAGGCTGACGTAATGATAATCGCCAGTCCCGATAAGGTGAAGAGCCCTTAAGGGAGTGGCCGAAATCTGTTGCCTGATCAGTGCCGCGCTTTCAGCGGAACAGTAACAACAAGTGCCTTCCAGCGATGAAAAATCTGCATTTACCACATCCATAATTACAAATTTCACATTTTTTTGCTATATTTGTTCAAATTATCTTAATTGTTTACATGGTATCGGACACCGCCAATACAATTGACCCCGAAAAGGTCTACTTCTCAATGGACGAACTCACGCTTGACACGGAGGACGGCCCAAAGACCCTCAAACTGGGGGTCTGGTTAAATGTAGACCCAGTCCGCATACACAAGATGATAGTACGTGAGAAAGTGCTTCAGGTTGACACCATGGAGGTTCTCAATCCGCTGGTAAGCAAACTGCGCCGGGCGGATCCGGAATACTACAAAAGATTCATGGGCCTCAGGCTGGTGATCGACTATCCTGGATTCAGCAACGGGATACTTGCAAAGATCCCGTTCGAGAACGACCCTGTAGGCTTCTACAAGTGGTGGAGAAAAGGCAAGCACGAGGACAAGGTGTACCTTTCCCTCGGGAATCAGGTCAGGTTGTTCCAAAAAGTCGCCATGATGGATCCCAAGATGATTCTGAAAAGGGATTTGGAAACTCTTAAATAACTCTATATCAGATATGGACGAACAGTTGAAAAAGACTTGTCTGCACGGGGAGCACATTGCCCTCGGTGCTAAGATGAGCCCGTTTGCCGGTTATGACATGCCTATCCAGTACAAGGGCATCATTGACGAGCACAACGCGGTCCGCGAGAATGTCGGGATGTTCGATGTCTCCCACATGGGAGAGGTGTTCATCAGCGGCCAGGATGCGGAGCGCTTTGTCAACCATATATTCACCAACGATGTCAAAGGCCTCAAAGACGGAGGCATACTTTATGGCATGATGCTGTACCCGGACGGCGGGACGGTGGACGACCTTCTGGTATACAAGGAATTCACACCTCAAAGCTATCTCCTCGTCGTGAACGCGTCCAATATCGGAAAGGACTATGACTGGATGAAGAGCCAGTCGGCGGGATTCGATGTCAAGATAGACAACCAGTCGGAAAAATGGGGCCAGATAGCCGTACAGGGCCCTAAGGCGGAGGAGATGCTTATCAAGGTGCTCGACATGCCTAAAGCTGCCGGCCTGGGATTCTATGAGTTCTGCGATATCGTCAAGGACGGTGTCCGGGTGATACTGAGCCGCACAGGATATACAGGAGAAGACGGATTCGAGATCTACTCCACAAATGAACAGATCGTCAAGTATTGGAAGGCCCTCATCGCAGCCGGAGTGCAGCCATGCGGACTCGGCTGCCGTGACACTCTGAGATTTGAAGCGGGACTGCCTCTCTACGGAGATGAGCTGACTCCGGAAATCAGCCCCGTAATGGCCGGACTCGGCATGTTCTGCAAAATGGACAAGGAGGAGTTCATCGGCAAAGAGGCCCTTGCCAGACAAAAGAGCGAGGGCACGGCAGAGAAACTGGTCGGAATAGAACTTCACGACAAGGCCATCCCCAGAGCCGGATATCCGGTGGAGACCGCTGACGGCACCGTAGTAGGAGTCGTGACCACGGGCTATCATTCAATCACCCTCGGGAAGAGCATCTGCTTCGCACTGGTGGACACTGCATGCTCCGCGCTTGGCACCACACTGTATGTCGCCATCCGCAAGCGCCGCTTCGAGGGCAATGTGGTCAAGAAGAGATTTTATCAAACAAAATACAAGAAGTAATGAGCAAAATTGTTGACGGACTCCTGTACAGCGAGTCACACGAGTGGGTGAAAGTCGATGGCAACGTGGCCATCATTGGCGTTTCTGACTTCGCACAGAGCGAAATGGGGGACATCACTTATGTCGATATGCCTGACATCGACGACGAGTTCGGGGCAGGAGAGGATTTCGGCGCTCTTGAGAGCGTCAAAGCCTCAAGCGAGCTCATTACTCCCGTATCCGGCAAAGTGGTGGCCCGCAATGAGGAACTTGAAGACAAGCCTGAACTCATCAACGAAGATCCGTACAAGGCCTGGATCATCAAGATCGAGATGTCAGATACTTCTGAGCTGGACTCTCTCATGAACGCAGCCGCATACGCAAAAGCCACAGAATAAGTAAAATATGGCAAAATTCTGTTATTTTCCCCAGACGGAGGAAGATATCCGGGTGATGCTTGACAGGATAGGGGTCTCAAGTCTTGACGACCTCTATTCTGATGTTCCGCCCGAGTTCATCTTCAAAGGCGAGTACGACCTTCCGTCCGCCATGAGCGAGCAGCAGGTACGCGACTATTTCGAGAGTCTCGCGTCGAAGAACTCCAAGCTGAAGGTCTTCGTGGGACAGGGTGCCTATGACCATTACACCCCGGCCGTAATACCGTATATCACATCACGCAGCGAATTCCTCACTGCTTACACTCCGTACCAGTGCGAGATTTCGCAGGGCACGCTGCGATACATCTTCGAATGGCAGAGCATGATATGCAATCTCACCGGACTTGACTGCGCCAACGCCTCCATGTATGACGGCCCGACAGCCGCAGCGGAAGCGATGAGAATGTGCGTGGCAAGTACGAGAAAACGCAACTCAGTGCTTGTCTCGCAATCCCTGCTCCCTAACGTGCTCGACACGATAAAAACATACGCCAAGTACGCGGGAATCAATGCGGTCATCTGTGATAACGTCACGGATGCCGTTGCTGAAGGCGGGCTCGATCTGGCAGGTGTAATCGTGCCGTCAATCAACCGTTACGGGGTGATGGAGGACCATACCGGACTTGCAGAACTCGTACATTCCCATGGAGCGCTGCTGGTCGAATACTGCGACCCGTCAGCTCTTGCAGTATTGAAGAGTCCGGCAGAATGGGGCGCTGACATAGCTGTAGGAGACGGACAGTCTCTCGGCATTCCGCTCTGCTACGGCGGTCCTTATGTCGGCTTCATGGCATGCAGGGCAGAACTCATGCGCAAATTGCCTGGACGCATCGTCGGGCAGACTGAAGACGCATCCGGGAAGCGCTGCTATGTCCTTACCCTGCAGGCAAGAGAGCAGCACATACGGCGCGAGAAGGCCACTTCCAACATCTGTTCAAACGAATCGCTCATGGCGCTCTGGTGCACGGTCTACCTTTCTCTCATGGGACCGGAAGGCCTCCGCCGGGTGAACGAGCTTTCGTACGCAGGAGCGCACCGCCTATACGATGGTCTGCTGAAGACAGGGAAGTTTGAGAAAGTCTTCGACAATGATTTCCTCAAGGAATTCGTACTCAAGCCGCTCTGCCCGGTCGACAAGCTGCAGAAAGCCCTGCTTGACGCCGGGTATTTCGCCGCCCTCCAGACGGAGGAAGGTTATGTGACATTCTGCGTCACCGAGAAACACGGGGCGGAAGAAATCGACAAAATTGTGGGAATCGTAAACGCTCTCTGACAATGAAATATTACGATAAACTCATATTCGAGCTGTCCCGTCCAGGACGGACAGGATATTCTCTCCCCGAGACGGACTGTACACTCCCGTCAGAGGGGGAAGTGTGGAGGAAATCAGTCCTAAAACTCCCTGAAGTCAGTGAGCCGGATGTAGTCCGCCACTACACAAATCTGAGCCAGATGAATTTCGGAGTGGACACCGGATTCTACCCTCTCGGATCCTGCACAATGAAATATAATCCGAAGCTCAACGAGGAGATTGCGGCAATGCCAGGCTTTGCCGGACTGCATCCGCTGCAGCCTTCGGAGACCGTCAAAGGAGCAAAGGCTGTGCTGGACGGCATAGACAAGGCCCTCTGCTCTATCACGGGAATGAAGAAATTCACATTCCTTCCATGCGCCGGAGCACATGGTGAACTCACCGGACTGATGCTGATGAGAGAGTACCACTTCAGCCGCGGCGATTTCGCCCGGAAGAAAGTGATAGTACCTGACAGCGCACACGGCACCAACCCGGCCTCAGCCGCAGTCTGCGGCCTGGAGATAGTTGTCGTCAAGTCCAAGGCTGACGGGCTTGTGGATGTGGAGGATCTCAGACCGCTGCTCGGCGATGACATCGCCGGCATCATGATGACCAACCCCAACACGCTCGGACTCTTCGAGCGCGACATCAAGGAAATCGCGGCGCTTGTGCATGGATGCGGCGGACTGCTCTACTATGACGGTGCCAACATGAATCCGCTTCTCGGGGCGGTACGCCCGGGGGATATGGGATTCGATATCATGCATCTCAACCTCCACAAGACCTTTGCGACACCGCACGGCGGCGGCGGTCCTGGAAGCGGTCCTGTCGGCGTGGCTGAACGTCTGGTCAAGTTTGTGGATGTACCTCGCGTAAGCGGATTCCACGGGAATTTCGGAGTCATCTTGAGGGCCTATGCCTATATATTGAGTCTCGGCAGGGAGAATATCAAAATGGCCGGCAAGCTCGCAACTCTTGGAGCCAACTACATCAAAGAGAGCCTGAAGGACTGCTACAAACTGCCTATAAAGACTGTCTGCAAGCACGAATTCGTATTTGACGGGCTGCTCGATGCCAACGGAGTAAGCACGCTTGATGTCGCGAAGCGCCTTCTGGACTACGGATTCCATGCTCCGACCATCTATTTCCCTTTGCTTTTCCATCAGGCGATCATGATCGAGCCGACTGAGACAGAATCACTTGAGACTCTTGACAGTTTCATCGAAGTCATGCGCAAGATCGCCGGTGAGGCGAAAGCCGATCCGCAGCTCCTGCACTCGGCACCTCATAACACTCCTGTCGGACGTCCTGACGAGACGCGTGCCGCTCGCCAACCGATAGTGAGATACGAAGATTGAGGATGAAAAAGAGTTATAAAGGACTGCTCATACTGATTATCCCTTTCGTTGCGGGTTTCCTTGCCGGCTTTCTGGTCGGGGGAACCCGCAACAAGGAAAAGGGGAGCATGGAGCAACAGCAGATTGCCGCCGAAGAAATAAAAGAAGAGAAAGCCGACTCCGATCTCGAAGCACAGATAGAGGAGGAAGCATCGATGCCCGATATTCAGGGAGACGATGTGGACGGAACGGGAGAGTCCCACTCAAAGGAAGTGATCTACTATGGCAAGAGGCTGAAATATGCTGCAATATTCGCAGATCTTAATCCGGCCCATCTGGATGCCGCCAGAAAACTCGGACTTCAGTCAATTCCACAGACAAGGTCGGAGCTCGCAAACCTTCCGGAGCTCGTCAAAGTATCTGATAATGATTACTATGTAGTGGACGACCTCAAATACTCCATGCCATATCTGACAAGGCGTGCCGCAGAAGAACTTGATACGATAGGCAAGGCTTTCAAGGATTCGCTTTCATCAAAGAAACTTCTTGACTACAAACTTGTGGTCTCCTCTCTGCTGCGCACCGAAGAGGATGTCAAAAGACTTCGCCGCAGCGGAAACCCCAATGCCAGCGACAATTCCGCCCACTGCTACGCCACGACGTTTGACATTACCTACACACGGTATTATCGAGAAGAAGAGTCTGATGCATTCATGCAGCCGTACGAACTCACCAAAGTGCTCGGGGAAGTCTTGCGCGATCAGAAAAAAGCCGGAAGATGTCTGGTCAAATATGAGCGCAAAGAGCATTGCTTCCATATAACATCCACTCTGTCCGACTGACAAGTAACGCGCCTAATGAGGCGCGTTACTTATTTCTATGACATGCAGTGTCTCACCGCAGACAGAGAAACGGACATTGTAACCATGAAAAAGCAAGCCGTAAATCCTGTCCGGGTCATCGTGATACTGCGGTCGAGGATCTTCCGCGAGCAATTCCCGGAGAGCATCCAGTTCTCGTGCCGGGAACAAAGCTTCGACATCCGGAGAGAACTCCACTCTCAACTTACCCCAGGCATTATAGTCAGTAAAGCCGCTGCGTATGCCGACATGGCAGTCGGCATATTCTATATACGGCTTGATATCGAATATCGGTGTGCCGTCTGCAAGATCCGCCCCGAGGACATCAATGACCCCGGAGTCGCGATCCACGGAAGAGATCTTCACAGAACTTAGCCCCAATGGATTAGGGCGAAATGGGGAGCGAGATGCAAATACTCCCACACGAGTGTTGCCGCCAAGCCTTGGCGGTCGCACTGTAAGATGCGCTGACGAGGCGGGCCGATTGAGATTGAACCCCCATATAAGCCACAGGTAATCGAATTCTTCAAGTCCACGCAGAGCCTCACCGGAGCGGAATTCCTTCTCCAGAACTATCTGCCCAGACAGGGAAGAGGCAAGGCCTGACTGTCTCGGCAGCCCGAACTTGCCTCCTACAGGGGAACGGAAAAAAGCAACCGGCTTAATCTCCACTTTGCTGCACTCTTACGCTGTCCGAAGGGGCCGGCATGGCGCCCGCTTCTACCATATACTTGTCATACAGGGTGTTGAACTCCTGCATATACTTCTTGTTCAAAGGCTCCGAAGCCGGAGAGTTGAGAGAAAGCGGGTCAATAGGACGTCCTTTCTCCCAGATCCGGAAGTCAAGGTGCGGCCCTGTGGCTGTACCGGTGGCACCGACATAGCCTATAAGCTGTCCCTGCGATACACGGGTACCCGCCTTGATGCCTTTGGCGAACTTCGACAGGTGCATATAGCAACTTTCATAGCCCTGCATATGCTTGATCCGGATGCGGTTTCCGCCGCCGGTCGGATCCCAGCCGCACTTTGTCACTACACCATCTCCGATGGCATGCACTTCAGTGCCTGTCGGAGCGGCATAATCAACCGCCGTATGCGCCTTTACCTTTCCTGTCACAGGATGCTTGCGGTGATATGAAAAACGGCTACTGATGCGGTTGTATTTCAGAGGAGCCTTCAAGAACATCCTTTTAAGACTCACGCCCCCTTTGTCCCAGTAAGTGTTGCCGCCACCTTCTGCTGTCTGGAAACGGACAGCGGCCACCTGCTTGCCGTCACTTCCGCTGAAGAGGCTGAAATGCACGGTATCTATGGACACGACCTCATTTTCGCAGACGGTCTGGGAATAGATGACACGGAAACGGTCACCCTCCCTGAGAGTAAAGAAATTCACGCTCCACTGGTAGATGTCCGCCAAGCTCATTATGAGATTTGGGGAGGCACCGGCAGCTTTCATGTCGTTCCACAGCGAACTGCGGATCGTGACATCAGCGAGTCTCCGCTGCTTCTCCACAGGTTTGTCTACATTCCATATCGCAAGCGAATCCGTGCACTGGAACACTGTTGAGCGCACACGGTCCTGCTCGTAGACCACATAACGCAGAATCCTGCTGCTATCCGTCTGGTCGTAATATGCATGGATATGGTTGCCGGCACGCATCTTACGCAAGTCAAACACATCACGGCTGCAAAGCGTGCTGAGCGTGTATGCGTCAGAGGCGCTCATCCCGAGACGCCGCATCAGCACGGAGAAAGTGTCGCCGCTGCGGAGCACCGTAGTGTCTGCAACATATTTGTCTGTATAGAAGCCGAGCGGCGGGGGAGTGTTGTCCGTCTCTTCAACGCCTGCCGCCCCGTTTTTTTGTCCGCAGGCCGCGACAACCAGGGCCACTGCGGCAAGAATATAAAACTTTGTTTTCATGATTACTTTATGAGACTCCCAAGTATGCTGCGTGTCAGCGTGCGGAGAGCACTTGTGGCAGCACTTGAAATCGCCTTGTCCGCTGTGCTTTTTCTTGATTTGCTCTTTTTCCCGGTTATCGCATTGGCCGCCGCTGTTCCGGCGCTACGGCTGACACTGGTGATGGCTGCGGTAGCTGCCGCCGTGAGTACAGCTCCTCCTATCTTGGCAGCCTTGCTCCGGCCTGCACGCGAATCTTTCTCCGCCTTAAGCTGCTCCTGTTCCTCAGCGGCGCGCCGGCTGTCAGCAAGAAGCACTTCAAAGGCGGATTCCCGGTCAATAGGAGTATCATATTTACCCCGAAGAGGCGAGGAGTTGCGAATGTCCAACCTCTGCCCCTCGCTAATTGCCCCTATCTGGCTCAGAGGAAAGAGAATCTTCGCGCGCTGAACCACGGACGGGGCGCCATTCGCATCGAGGAAACTTACAAGGGCCTCACCGGTAGAAAGGTTCATGATCGCATCTTCAGTCTTGAACTCAGGATTGGCTCTGAATGTCTCCGCAGCAGCACGCACCGCCTTCTGATCTTTCGGTGTATAAGCCCGCAGCGCATGCTGGATGCGGTTTCCAAGCTGGCCCAAGACGGAATCAGGGATGTCAGAGGGGTTCTGGGTGATGAAATAAACGCCCACACCCTTGCTCCGGATGAGCCTTATGACCTGCTCGATCTTAGCAACGAGAGCCGGAGAGGTATCGGTGAAGAGCGTATGGGCTTCATCAAAAAAGAATACGAGTTTAGGGAGTTCAAGATCGCCGACTTCCGGGAGTGTTTCGAAAATCTCCGACAGAAGCCATAGCAAGAATGATGAGTAAAGCTTCGGATTCTGCATCAGTTTGTCAGCCGCCAGGACACTCATGACTCCCATGCCGGCTTCTGTGGCGAAAAGGTCCTGGATTTCAAAAGACGGCTCGCCGAAGAATTTGTCGGCGCCCTCGTTCTCCAAAGAGAGGATTGCACGCTGTATCGCCCCTACGCTTGCCGTAGTCACGCTGCCGTATTGAGAGCGGAGTTCAGAAGCGTGCTGCGAGACATATCCGAGCATGGCGCGCAAATCCTTTATGTCAATCAGCAGCAGCCCTTTTTCGTCCGCTACGCGGAACACGATGTCAAGAACCCCCGACTGGACATCATTCAGGTTCAGAAGCCGTCCGAGAAGCTGCGGCCCCATATCAGATATGGTCGTGCGCATAGGATGACCCTGCTCACCGAATACGTCATAGAGCCGAACCGGGCAGCCTTCAAAATGAGGGGAACTTATGCCGAACTCGGCGCAGCGTTTCTCAATGAAAGAAGTCATCCTGCCAGGCTGGCTGATGCCCGAGAGATCCCCCTTCATGTCTGCCATGAAGCAGGGAACCCCGGCCTGGCTGAATGTCTCTGCGAGAACCTGCAGTGAAACCGTCTTGCCGGTACCTGTAGCTCCGGCTATGAGGCCATGGCGGTTGGCCATGCGGCCTACAATACTTATCGGCCCAGAAGGTGCGTGGGCCACGTATAATCCTTTTTCTCTGTCGTACATATTTTTCAAAATTACGAAAAAACTTCCTATAATTGCACGAAAATCGGCTGCGGAGGTGTTTTTGCGCATATGCGGCCACAAAAAAATCAATTATGAAGAAGTATTTCGCTGAATTTGTCGGAACCATGGTTCTGACCCTTCTTGGCTGCGGCACGGCTGTATTCGTCGGCTGCGGCACAACTGCCGGCGTAGTCGGCACCGCACTGGCATTCGGCCTTTCTGTCGTGGCCATGGCCTACACCATCGGAGGCATCTCAGGCTGCCACATCAACCCCGCAATCACGCTCGGTGTAGCCATCTCCGGCAGGATGAGCTGGAAAGACGCGTTCGGCTACTGGGCCGGCCAGATTCTCGGAGGCATTTTGGGAGCCGCAATTCTCTACCTCATCGTGACTGTCACAGGTGCCCCTGGAGCCATGGGTGACCCTTCCGGACTCGGAGCCAACGGCGTCGCAAATGCAGGTGGCCCTGCAGGTGCCCTGCTCGTGGAGCTTATAGCGACATTCATCTTCGTGCTTGTTGTGCTCGGAACCACTGACGAGAAAAAAGGAGCAGGCAGTTTTGCCGGTCTCGCAATCGGATTGAGCCTCGTGCTGATTCACCTCGTATGCATCAATCTCACCGGCACCTCAGTGAATCCGGCGCGTTCGCTTGGCCCGGCCCTGTTCGTCGGAGGTGAGGCCCTGAGCAATGTCTGGGTCTTCTTTGCCGGCCCGTTGGCAGGCGGTGTTCTCGCCGCCCTTGTCTGGAAAGCATTGAAATAGAATTTATACATATATTATAAAAGCAGAGCGGAGCCGCACAGGCCCCGCTCTTTTTTGTTTAACAAAATCATTCCAATCATGACCAGCATCACAACAGCAAGTTTCAAAGACTACATCAGCAGGCTTTCTTCAAGGATGAAAGAGTCCGGGCAATTTGGAACAGCCCGCAACTACGTCAGGGCAAAGAACAGTTTCACAAGATTTCTGAAATCCAGCCAAACCGGCAACACTGAGATAGATGAGAAGTTGATATGCGCTTACAGCGATTACCTTATCGGGCTCGGACTCGTACGCAACACGACCTCCTTCTATATGAGGATTCTGCGTTCAGCATACAACAAGGCTGTTTCTGAAGGCTTGGGAGAGCAGACAATGCCGTTCAGAAAGGTTTATACCGGCGTCGACACCACCCGCAAGCGAGCCCTAAACGAAAACGACATCCGTAAACTACTGAAAATGAACCTGCATTCTGACAAGAGAATGGAGCTGGCACGCGATCTTTTCGCATTCAGTTATTTCACTCGCGGCATGTCATTCGTAGACATGTCATTCCTCAAGAGAAAGGACGCCGACAACGGGGCCATCACGTACATCAGAAGAAAGACAGGCCAAAAGATGTCCATAAAATCCGAACCGTGCATCCAGAAGATAATAAGCAAGTACGTCACAGGGAAGAGGGAGTACATTTTCCCACTGTTGACGAGCACAGACCCGCAAAAAGCGTACAGAGAATATGAAAGCGCTTTGTCCTGGTACAACCGCACACTCAAATCGCTGGCGCTGAAAAGCGGAATAATGGAGGGGTTGACCTCATACGTGTCACGCCACAGTTGGGCCACTTCAGCTAGGGATCACCACGTATCGCTTTCAGTCATAAGCGCCGGGATGGGGCATACGTCGGAGAAGACCACAAGAATCTACCTAACCTCGATGGACAATTCAGAAATAGATGCAGCAAACAGGAAACTGCTTGTGGCATTAGACATCTAAAAAAAAGGAGACCGATAAATCGGTCTCCTCAAGTGGTGCTGGCAGGAGTTGAACCGGCGACACATGGATTTTCAGTCCATTGCTCTACCACCTGAGCTACAGCACCTCATTGCCCTAACGGGAATGCAAAGGTAGACAAAAAATATGAACCTGCAAATGTTCGGGCAAAGTTTTTTGAAAAAATCTACAAAGTTTTGACAGCGGCAGCCAGACTCTCAAGTGCGTTTTTGAGCACAGATCGAGGGCAGCCTACATTAAGCCTCATAAAACCAACGCCTTCCGCTCCGAACATGGAACCGTCATTGAGCGCAAGGTGAGCGCCGTCCACAAAAAGATGCACAAGCTTCTCCTGGCTCAAGCCAAGTTTACGGCAGTCAAGCCATATCAAGAATGAAGCCTGTGGCCGTACAGGATGCACAACGGGAAGATTCTCTTTGAGCCAGCTCTCCACAAAATCAATATTGCCTTCCACATATCCGAGCATCTCACCGCGCCACTCACGTCCCCTGTCCGTATATGCGGCGCGGGTGGCTTCTGCTGAGAATATCGAAGGATAGTCAAGTTCCACGGCCTCTATATAGTCATAGAACTTCTTTGCGATTTCCGGATTCAGGACTATTGAATAGGAGCTGACGACCCCTGCTATATTGAATGTTTTCGACGGGGCCATGAAGGTGATGCTGCACTGCGCCGCATCCTCGCTGACGGATGCGAAAGGGTGATGCTTTTTGCCGCCAAGCACCATCTCCCCGTGGATTTCATCAGAAATCACAATCACGCCGCGTCTGCGGCAGATTTCGGCAAGACGTTGCAGAGACGCCACGGAGAAGCAGACGCCGCACGGGTTATGGGGGTTGGAGAGAATCAGCATCTTTGTCCGCTCGTCAATCAGGGACTCAAGATGATCCAGGTCCATTTCATAGGTCTTCAGGAAGCCGTCCTCGTCATATACCGGCTTCAGAGGGTTGTTCACGACCTCGAAGCCGCAGGCCACAGTCACATTGTGGAACGGGTGGTAGACAGGCGGCTGGATTATCACCTTGTCGCCTGGCTGAAGAAAGCATCGCTCAGCGAAGCCTATACCTTTCACTATCCCCGGAATATAGCGGAAATGCTCCGGGGCGACCTTCCAGCCATGCAGGGATTCAACCCACGACGATACGATCTCGAAATAGTCGGCCCCTGTGGTAGGGTAGCCCAGAATCGGATGGTCAAGACGACGCCTCAGCGCGTCTATGATGAAATCCGGTGTTCTGAAATCCATGTCGGCTATCCAGAAGGAAGCCAGATCTGAACGCCCGAAAGTCTCTTTCATCGTGTCCACTTTGCAACATCGTGTGCCATGCCGGTCAATAATTTCGTCGAAATTGTACATTTTGTAAAATTTTTGTAAACCCATACAAATCTACGTCAAAAATACGAGATTTTTTGTATCTTCGCGGCCAAGTTTCACCAAAGCCCATTTTATGGTTGGAAATGAAGAAAACATTATTCTCTATCGCAGCTGTGCTGCTGGGCTTTCTTGCGCACTCGCAAGAGGCTGACAGCCTCGGCAGATTCGCCGAGGTCTCCGTCGTTTCACGCCTTGACGCGAACCCGGCCTACAATTCCGGAGATTCGGATTTCGGGTTTGACCTTGGCAACACTTCCATCTACACACTCTTTGAAGGTTCCCTCTCGGAACATTTTTCCTGGACCGTGGTCAACCACTGGTTTCATGCCGAAAGTGAAGGGGAATACGGATGGCCGTACAAGTATCTCGGCTATTCCGACACCACAAACTGGCTGGATTACTGCACATTGGATTTCAGTCTCGGCAATTGGGGGCTGACTTTGGGAAAAGACATGATCGCCACAGGCGGCTTCGAGTATGAAGACTGGGACTGGGACATCTACCCTGTGTTCTCTTCGCCTCTTGCCAACACGATGTCCTGCTACCAATGGGGAGGCACAGTGTCATACACGACTCCATCAGGACTCAGCAATTTCAGTGCACAGATGACATCCTCACCTTTTGGAGAGCACCCGTTCAGCAGCGGCCTTTGGGCATATTCGGCCAAGTGGAGGGGAGAATATGGAGTTTTCTCCAACATCTGGAGCGCAAGTGCGCTTGAAACCGCAAAAGGGGAGTATATGTATATCTTCTGGCTCGGGCAGCAGCTCAACCTTGACTGCTGGTCAGCGACTCTTGACCTGAGCAACGCATACGGGTCCGACGAAGACTTCTCTGCATCTGCACTCCGCGGCGGCACGGCAGCCCTTACACTCAAATATGCGCCGTCAGAAAGGTTTAATGTGTCAGCGCGCGGTTCGTATATCCTTACCGGAGACGAAGAACTCACCCCAAGCCACTGGACGGCCGGCGCAATAGCCGAATTCTTCCCGCTCAAGGATTCTGACGACCTCAGGCTTCACGCATTCCTCGCATACGACTCGCTCCTGTCACAGGCCACGCTCAGCCTCGGAGCCAGATATAACCTGAGCCTCAAGATTTTCTAGGGAAAGATGGTAAAATCCGAAATCATTGTCTCTCTCCGGAACGTCAGCAAGGAATTCTCCGGAAAGAAGGTACTGGACGACATCAGTCTCAACATACGCAAAGGTGAATTCGTGACCCTGCTCGGCCCGTCCGGCTGCGGCAAGACCACGACACTGCGTCTCATCGCGGGCTTCCTCGCCCCGGACGAGGGAGAAATCCTGCTCGACGGCAAGGACATCTCCTCGATTCCGCCATACAAAAGGCCGTTCAACACTGTATTCCAGCGCTATGCGCTCTTCCCTCACCTGGATGTCTACGACAACATAGCTTTCGGTCTCAAGCTCCAGAAAGTACCTTCGGACGAAATCGACCGCAAAGTCCGCAAAGTATTGAAGCTCGTGAGCATGACGGACTATGAGGACAGGGACGTGTCCACTCTCTCCGGCGGTCAGCAACAGAGGGTCGCCATCGCGAGGGCCATAGTCAACCAGCCCAAGATCCTGCTTCTTGACGAACCGCTTGCCGCCCTTGATCTCAAGATGCGCAAGGACATGCAGATCGAGCTCAAGGAGATGCACAGCAAGCTAGGCATCACTTTCATATACGTGACCCACGACCAGGAAGAGGCACTGACGCTGTCCGACACCATTGTCGTCATGAACGAAGGCAAGATCCAGCAGATCGGCAGCCCTGTGGACATATACAACGAGCCGCAGAACTCATTCGTGGCCGACTTCATCGGGGAGTCCAACATTCTTAACGGAACCATGATCCAGGACCGCAAGGTTGAGTTCATCGGGCACTCTTTCGACTGCGTGGACGAGGGTTTCGGGGAGAACGTGCCGGTTGACGTGGTGATACGTCCGGAGGACATCTACATCATGAACCAGCTCGAAGGTGCCCAGTTCAGCGGCACTGTCAAGTCCTGCACATTCAAGGGCGTGCACTACGAGATGTTCGTGGATTCAGATAAGGGATACGAACTGATGATCCAGGACTACAACGCGTTCGAAGTCGGTTCGACAGTCGGGCTTCTCATACGGCCGAATGACATTCAGGTCATGCACAAGGAGAGGCTCACAAACAGTTTTGACGGGGAAATGGCTGACGAGAACCATGTCTCTTTCCTGGGCGAGAAGTTCGAGTGCCTCCCGCAGTCAGGACTTGCCGCCGGAGACAAAGTGCGCGTCAGCATAGACTTCGACAAGGTAGACCTGCTCGACCATCAGGAAGACGGCATGCTGGAAGGCGAGGTCCACTTCCTTCTGTACAAGGGGGATCACTACCACCTTACTATCCTCACCGACAGCGGAGACCATATTTGGGTGGACACCGATGACATCTGGGACAAGGGCGACCTTGTCGGAATAAATTTCGCCCCCGCGGACATTAAGATCGAGAAGAGAAATGACTAAAAGAAGCAGCTGGAGCATACCGTATCTGGTATTTCTTACGGTCTTCGTCGTCCTGCCGCTGCTCCTGGTCGTGATATACGCATTTCAGGACAGCTACGGGCATTTCACGCTTGCGAACATCACCAAGTTCTTCTCTGACTCCGATGCGATGGGGACATTCGCCCTGTCGATGGAGGTTGCCATAGAAAACACTCTCATCTGCATACTGCTCGGTTACCCTGCGGCCTGGATTCTGGCCAACAAGGATCTCAACCGCAGTGCTGTCACCGTAGTGCTGTTCATCCTCCCGATGTGGATCAACGCCCTTATGCGAACTCTCGCCACGGCGGAACTCTTCAACATGCTCGGCATCAGCCTCGGCAAGGGGACTCTGCTGTTCGGTATGGCCTACGACTATCTTCCGTTCATGATTTACCCTATCTACAATGTCCTGAACAAGATGGACAAGTCATACGCGGAAGCGGCTCAAGACCTGGGAGCTACGCCATGGCAAGTATTCTGGAAAGTGACTGTGCCGCTTTCCATGCCAGGAGTAGCCAGCGGTGTAATGATGGTGTTCATGCCTACAGTCAGCACGTTCGCCATCTCGGAGTTCCTCACCAACAACAAGATAAAACTCTTCGGAACCATCATCCAGGAGAACATAAACTCATCGATGTGGAACTACGGCGCCGCGCTCGCCCTGATAATGCTCATCATAATAGGTATCACATCCCTCTTCACTGACAGGGACAAAGACGCCGGGGAGGACGTATCGAGGATATGAAAAAGATTCTGGCAAAAATCTACATCTGGATCCTGCTCGCGCTGCTGTATGCGCCGCTGGTGTTCATCGCCGTGTTCTCGTTTACAGAAAGCAAGGTGCTGGGGAGTTGGACAGGTTTCTCCACCAAGCTCTACAGTAACCTATTCACCGGCAGCATGCAGGGTACCGGTTCGCTGATGGCGGCAGTGGAGAACACTTTGATCATAGCACTCGTGGCAGCGCTCATATCGACCATGCTCGGCACCACGGCAGCAATCGGGATACACAATCTCAAGGGACGCAAGCGTCAGACGCTCAGTTTCTTGAACAACATCCCCATGATCAACCCAGACATCATCACCGGTGTGTCCCTGTTCCTGCTCTTCGTGTTTCTGCACATAAGTCAGGGATATGCCACGGTGGTGCTGGCACATGTCAGCTTCTGCACCCCTTATGTGGTGCTCAGCGTGCTGCCGAAACTCAGGCAGATGAACCCCAACATCTACGAGGCTGCCCTTGATCTGGGCGCCACCCCGTCCCAGGCACTCTGGAAAGTGCTTGTCCCGGAACTCAGGCCCGGCATGGTATCGGGGTTCATCCTGGCATTCACGATGTCGCTTGACGATTTCGCAGTGACATTCTTCACGAGGGGCACCATCGGCCTGGAGACCCTCTCCACCTATATCTACACAGATGCACGCAAAGGTGGACTGACTCCGGAACTGCGGCCCCTGATGACCATTATTTTCCTTATAATACTTGTTCTGCTTCTGTTCATCAATCTCAGGCAGGCAAGACAGCTCAAAAAGAACGATTGATCATATAAATGAAAAGGATTCTTACTTTCATCGCGGCTGCGGCTATGCTCTGCGGCTGCGCCGAGGACCGCAGCGCGATCCTCAAGGTTTACAACTGGTCCGACTACATCGACGAGAGCGCCATCGCGGACTTCGAGGACTGGTACAAGGAACAGACCGGCGAGGACGTCAAGGTCATCTACCAGACATTCGACATCAACGAGACCATGCTCTCCAAGATCGAGAAAGGACATGAGGACTACGATGTCGTGTGCCCGTCCGACTACATCATCGAGAGGATGCTCCAGAACGACCTGCTTCTCCCTATCGACAGGGACTTCGGCCAGACTCCGAACTACATAGACGGCAACATCGCCCCTTATGTCCGGAGCTGCTTCGACAAGATGGTGGGAAACGGCAAGAACGCCAACGAATACTCCGTCGGCTACATGTGGGGCACTACAGGCATCTTGTACAACGCCAAGTATGTCACAGATGAGGAGGCATCCACATGGGATGTGATACGCAACCCGAAATTCGCCGGCAAGATATTCATCAAGGATTCCCCGCGTGACGTCTACTCGCAGATCATCATCTATCTCAAACAGAAGGAGCTCCAGGAAGGCAAGGTGACGCTCGACGAACTCATGTACGACTCCTCCGACGAGTCCCTGGCGGCCGTCGAAAGCTACATGAAGCAGGTAAAGGACCTCGTAGCCGGCTGGGAGGCCGACTTCGGCAAGGAGCAGATGATACAGGAGAGGGGATGGGTCAACCTCACATGGAGCGGAGATGCCGTATGGGCCATCGAGGAAGCCAAGGAGGCCGGTGTGGACCTACGGTACACCTGCCCTAAGGAAGGATTCACCGTGTGGTTCGACGGCTGGGTGATCCCGAAGTACGCACGCAATACCAAGGCCGCAAAATACTGGATCAACTTCATGTGCCGTCCCGACATTGCCATCCGCAATGTGGACGTGACCGGCTATGTGTCCGTGCTCGGCGCTCCGGAAATCATGGAAGCCTTCACCGACAGCACCTATGCACCGTCCGACCTGAGCTACTTCTTCGGTCCTGAGGCTACATCCGTATGTGCCAACCCTGTCCTCTATCCTGATACTCAGACCATTGCACGCAGCACCATGGAGCACGACTGGGGCGAGCGCACCGCTCCGCTCATCGCCATGTGGTCAAGGGTCAAGGGAGACAATGCCAACAGCATGACCGTCATCGTCATAGCCGCATTCGTCGTGGCAGCCGCGGCGGCAGGTATCATCACAAAGACAAGGAAATCAAGCCGCCGGAAAGCCAGAAGGCGCTAAGCAGCTGATTGGCCTGAAGCCATCTACTATAACAATATAGGCCGGGGCGATATTTTGTTTTGAGCCCCGGCCTATATTGTATACTGGAATATCCCGATTACGGGACTGTCTTTTTGCTGAGGCTAAGTCGTCTTGAGTTGCTTGCCAGGCTCCTTGAAGAAGATCATGAACAGCACGCCGACCACAAACGAGTAGGCTGCAAATATATACCAGGCCGTACTCCAGTCCGGAGTGGAGGCGTCGTATACGAAGTGATTGACCACGAGGCCGGCAACCCAGGTGCCGATGGAAGCCCCGAGGCCGTTGGTCATCAGCATGAAGAGCCCCTGTGCCGAAGAACGCATGCCCTTGTCCACGTTCTCGTTGACAAAGAGCGAACCGGAGATGTTGAAGAAGTCGAATGCCACGCCATACACGATGCAGCTGAGCACGAACATCCACACCCCCGGGCCGGGGTTGCCCAGTCCGAAGAAGCCGAAGCGGAACACCCATGCGAACATCGCGATGAGCATCACCTTCTTGATGCCGAACTTTTTCATGAAGACAGGAATGAGCAGGATGCAGAGAGTCTCGGAAACCTGGCTCAGAGAAATCAGCGCATTGGCATTGTTGGCGCCCCAGGTATCGGCGAAAGCAGGATTGTCCTTGAAAGAAGTTATGAACGTGTTGGCATAGCCGTTGGTGATCTGGAGAGCGGCCCCGAGAAGCATCGAGAATATGAAGAAAACGGCGAACTGCCCGTTCTTGAAGAGTTTGAATGCGCTTAGTCCCGTTGCCTCCGCAAAACTTTGGCTGCCGGCCGCCTTTGGCTTGCACGGACAGTCAGGCAGGCTCAAGGCGTAGAGGGCGAGGACTATACTGAGCGCCCCGGAGACAAAGAACTGGTTGTAAGTATGCTGAAACTGCACCCCGTCAGCTCCTTTGACGAAATTGACGAAAAGCATGGTGCAGATAAAGCCCACAGTGCCGAACACGCGGATTGGAGGAAAAGCCTTGACAGGATCCTTGCCGGCTTTCTCCAAAGCGTTGTAAGCCACAGAATTTGAAATGGCGATTGTCGGCATGAAAAAGGCTACGCTCAGAGCATAGAGGGCATAGAAAGAGCCAAATTCGATCCCGGAGCCCGCAGACTTCGCGTAAAAGCCCGCCCCGAGCATAAACAGGCCGGCAAAAGCCTGACACAGCGAAAGCACTTTCTGGGCAGGAATCCACTTATCCGCCACGATTCCCATCAGGGCTGGCATGAAGATGGAGACAAATCCCTGAGTGGCGAAGAAGAGCCATATCTGCGGCCCGAACCCTGACTTGGCAAGAAAACTTCCCATAGACGTGAGATAAGCGCCCCACACCGCAAACTCAAGGAAGTTCATGATGATCAGCTTGAGGCTGACATTGGAATTGTTCATTTTCAGTAAATATTAGTTTCAGGACATAAAAGTAGGAAAAATGTTTCATATATTTTTGACTATCTTTGCAAGATAAACGGATTTGAGATGAAATTCACAAAAACCGCCTCTGACCCTCTCTCCGGCGCAAGATGCGGAGTGCTTGAGACAGACCATGGCAGCATACATACCCCGATTTTCATGCCTGTAGGGACCGTAGGTTCCGTAAAAGGTGTCTACCATCGGGATCTCAAGGATGACATAGGAGCCGAAATCATACTCGGCAACACTTATCATCTCTATCTGCGCCCGGGGCTTGACACGCTGAAAGCGGCAGGCGGACTGCATAAATTCGAAAGCTGGGACAGGCCTATCCTTACGGACAGCGGCGGATTTCAAGTCTTTTCCCTGACCCAGATCCGTAAACTCACCCCGGAAGGATGCACTTTCCGCAGCCATATCGACGGCTCAAAACACTGCTTCACTCCCGAGAACAATGTCGAGACACAGCGCATCATAGGTGCCGACATCATGATGGCCCTGGACGAATGCTGCCCCGGGGACGCTGACCGGGAATATGCCCGCAAGAGTCTGGACCTCACAAAGAACTGGCTTGAAAGATATTCCCGCAAATTCCATGAGACGGAACCGCTATATGGATATGACCAGACGTTCTTCCCGATCATACAGGGCTGCGTATACCCGGACCTCAGAGTGGAGGCGGCCGAGCACGCGCTGCAATTCTCCAAGGTCGGCATCGCCATCGGCGGCCTGGCTGTAGGAGAGCCCACGGAGAAGATGTACGAAATGCTGGAAGTATTGAATCCGGTCATACCCCAGGACAAGGCACGCTACCTCATGGGGGTCGGAACACCGGCCAACATCCTGGAGGGCATCGCGAGGGGAGTGGACATGTTCGATTGCGTGATGCCTACAAGGAACGGGCGCAACGGGATGCTCTTCACCTGGAACGGCATCATGAATATGCGGAATGCGAAATGGGCGGAAGACTTCTCGGAACTCGACCCTGACGGGGCTTCGTTTGTGGACCACAGCTATTCCAAGGCATACCTGCACCACCTGTTCATCGCAGGGGAGATGTTTGCGGCCATGCTGGCGAGCGAGCATAACCTGGCGTTCTACCTCGACCTCGTACGGGAGGCGCGCAAACATACTGAGGCAGGTGACTTCTCCACTTGGAAAGAGGCGACAGTCAAAAGGATAAGTTCCAGGATATGAACATTCCAGGATTCAAGAAACTCGACCTCTACATCTCGAAGAAGTTCATCATGTCCTTCTTCATGTCGCTGCTGCTCATCATCGGGATCGTCATCATATTCGACATATCTGAGAAAATCGAGTACTTCGTCTCCAACAAGGCACCGCTCAAGGCGATCATTTTCGACTATTACCTCAATTTCATCCCGTATTTCGTCAATATGTTCTCCCCGCTGTTCGTGTTCATCACGGTGATTTTCTTCACCTCAAGGATGGCTGCGGACTCCGAGATCATCGCAATCCTCTCCGGAGGAGTGAGTTATGCAAGGATGTTGGTGCCGTATATGGCCTCGGCCCTGCTTATCACCCTGCTCTCGCTGGGCCTGAATTTCTATGTCATACCACGGTCCAACGCCACCAGGGTGGAATTCGAGAGCAAGTACATCAAGCGCCACAACAACTTCAATCTCAAGAATATACATTACCAGATAGCACCCGGGCAGTTCGTATATATAGAATCATTCAGCCGCTGGAACAACACTGCCTACAAGTTCACGATAGAGAATATTGAAGGCAACCGCATCACACGCAAGGTCAGCGCGGAAAGTGCTGCCTGGGACAGCACAATGGACGGCTGGAAGATGCGCCGCGTATTCACCAGAGACTATTCAGAAGGGCTTGAGGACCGCGTCAGCTACAAAGAAAGCGTGGACACGGTAATTGCGCTTAAAATCAAAGACCTCTTCGTCAACGAAAAGACGGTGGAGACCCTCAGCATGGGACAGCTCAACGAACTCATCGCAACCCAGAAGATGAGGGGGGACACCAATGTCATGTACGCCCTGATCGAGCAGAACCGCCGCTGGGCAATGCCTTTCTCCGCAATCATCCTCACGATCATAGGGGTCACCCTGTCATCCAAAAAGAAAAGGGGAGGCATCGGATGGAACATCGGCATCGGTATCGCGTTGGCGTTCTCATATATCCTGTTCCTCAGATTCAGCGAGATGTTCGTCTATACGGACACGCTTCCGCCGGGGATAGCACTATGGATACCTAACATACTTTTCGCAATCATAGCAATAGTCTTATACAGGCTCGCACCAAAATAGCATGAAAGTAAAGATAATCAACAGAAGCGCCAACCCCCTGCCGGAGTACGCCACTCTTCTCTCAGCCGGTATGGACTTGAGGGCCAATATTGAGGAGGCGGTTGTCCTCCACCCGCTGGAGCGTGTGATCATCCCGACAGGACTCTTCGTGGAAATCCCCGCCGGACATGAGATACAGATCCGACCGCGCAGCGGACTCGCCATAAAAAAAGGTATAACGGTCATCAATGCCCCCGGCACAGTAGATGCCGACTACAGGGGAGAAATCAAAGTCGGACTGGTCAACCTCAGCCAAGAGGATTTCACCATAGGGAAAGGCGAAAGAATAGCCCAGATGGTCCTCGCGGCACATGGAAAAATCGAATGGGAAGAAGCGGATGAACTTGGAGAGACGGGACGTGGAGACGGCGGCTTCGGAAGCACTGGAATGAAATGATTGATATGCAGATAGAAGAATTATACAAGAAGTATTGCAACTGCCGGTTCAGGGTCACCACCGACACGCGCAAGATCAGGGGCGGGGAAATGTTCTTCGCTCTCAAAGGGGAGAACTTCGACGGCAACGATTTCGTTGAGACCGCATTGCGCAACGGAGCATACTGGGCCGTCACCGACAGGGAGTCCATTCCGGAGGGACGCGGCATCATAAAAGTTGAAAACAGCCTCAAGGCCCTGCAGGATCTAGCTTCCTACCACAGAGGCCAGATGGGTGACGGACGACTTCCTGTCATCGCCCTTACCGGGACCAACGGCAAGACGACCACAAAAAACCTCATCAAGGAAGTCTTGTCATGCAGGTATAAAGTCACGGCCACAGAAGGCAACCTGAACAACGACATCGGTGTGCCGCTCTCACTCCTCAGGATCACTCCAAGGACGCAGATCGCCGTGATAGAAATGGGAGCCAGCCATCCGGACGACATCGCCAAACTTGTCAGAATCTGCAAACCGGACTACGGCCTGATCACTAACATAGGGAAAGGGCATCTTCTCGGATTCGGCTCATATAAAGGAGTCAAGCAGGCCAAAGGAGAACTATACAAATGGCTCGGCGAGCACAGGTACTCACTGATTTTCCTCAATGAAGACGATGAGGTACTGCGCCGCATGGCATCCTCCCAGCCCTGCCACATCTTCGGCTACGGCCTTGAATATCAGAGTGCTGAAATACTCCCGACTACTCCGGAAGAGCCGTTCCTGCGGATAAAGCTTGACGGTCAGATCATAAGTACCAACCTCATGGGGGCTTACAATGCCGACAACGTCCTCGCCGCCATCGCCGTAGGCGACCGTTTCGGTGTGACCCGCAAGGAGGCGATAGCCGCCATAGAACGCTATATTCCGGACAACAGCCGCTCCCAGATGGTGCGTACGGAGCGCAACACCCTGATTGTCGATGCCTACAACGCCAATCCGTCATCCATGGCCGCCGCCCTCGACAGCTTCGCAGCCATACAGTCGGAACGTAAGGCAGTGATGCTCGGGGACATGAAGGAGCTCGGAGACGAATCTCTGTCCGAACACTGCAAGGTACTGGAGCGCCTCCGCAAGGAAATGCCGGAAGCCTACTTTGTGGGCGAGGAATTCAAGAAGGCCCTCGGCAAAGACGGAAGAGAACCTGGATGGAAATGGTTCGAAGACTCCGCCGCACTTGCCGCCTATCTCAAAGAGAATCCGGTGAATGAAGCCACAGTGCTGATAAAGGGCTCGCATTCAACGGAAATGGAGAAAGTCGTCCCGGAGTTATAAATTCAGACGATACTGGAGTTTCAGCTCACCCCGCCCCTCCTTGGGCTCAGGATTCCACGGATAAGCCATCATTGAGGCGCGCAGCCAGATGCTGTGCGCCTTGTTTATATGCCATGCAAGGTACAGCGAAGCATTCCAGCCCCTACCATAATAGGCGGGGACATTGAAACTTCCCGGGGCGTCATGCTCATAGGCATAGATCCTGTCATCCCAATTGTCGATTTTGAAGACTCCGCCACGCAGACGCATATCAAACTTCTCCCCATCAAAGCCGCCGCCAAGATAGGAAAGCCATGCGAAATCCTTGCACCACAAGGCGTTATACCGCCATTCAAGGATTATACCTCCGAGCCTGGCTTTCACTTCAAGGCGCACATCGCAACGTAAAGGACTCTTGTCCGAAGGGCGCAGGCGACCCGACAGACGGAGCGACGGCTCCAAGAGAAGAGCCCCGAAAGAGAATGACGGCCTATATACACACAGCAGCTTGTGCTGCCAAGAGCCCTTGTCCCTGCGCAATCCGGAGTCAGCAGATACAAGCCACGATGGAGTATCCGCCCCAAGCGCAATCCCGCTATACTGTCTGGACTGAATCTCATACCAGCGGGCAAGCAAACTCAATTTGAACCCATACTGCGGAATCCACTGAGTTCCTGCAAGAGCCGACACCTGCCCCCGGTACGAGCAGGCGGCTTCTCCGAAAAAACTTCCTCCGGAGAATGCCAGTCTCCAATCCACGGAAGCAGCTTCAAGTCCGGCCGTAACCCCGGCGCTCACCCGTCGCCAGTCTCGCGAGATATTCACTACCGTCCCCTTGCCGTCAGGGGTCACAGCCGCAGAGAAACGGTACGTGCCGATTCGCCAGTCAGCCCCGATGCCGAACAATTCGGCGCCGGCAGCCCCTGTCACGGACAATCCGCCGGCCTTGCGGCAGAAAGATGCGGCGGAGCCATATCCGGACATGGAGAATCCGCTCCACATGACAAGACCTTGCCCGAAACGTGCATTGAAGTTGCCCGCGACCACTTTTCCAAGACTCCCACGGCCATAATAGACGGCACTTATAGTCCCGAGCCCGAACTGCGGCTCTGAATATGTCGTCCTCGATGTCCACCGGAGTTCCGCGCGCTCTCCAAGCGCCGCCTCATACCGTACTCCATAGGCCATCTCCCCAGTCAGTCTAGCCGATGCCTTGACAGTAAGCTCATTGCGGAAGTCCAGACGCTGCCGGCCGCCTGGAGGGGAGGAACTCCGCAAGGAAACGAAGAATGCAAGCGCCTCTGCGTACTCCGGCGAGAATCCGTCTATCAGCCCGAGTTCCGCAAAAGAGAGGATGTCTCCCGATTCATTCCTGTACTCAAGCAAAGACGCCAACTGGAAAGCGGAGAACAGCCCGCTGGCGCGCATACGGCTCTCTCCGGCAAGATTAAGGTCAAGAGGATGTTCGTGAAGCACATGATAGCGCTGCACCTCATCTTCAGAAAGGTCTTCCACGCAAGAAGCCCCGCTGAGCGTCAGCATGGCCTGCTGACTGTCCGCCGGCCCGAGCAGGACGGCAATCAAAAGAAGCGATTTCATAGTCAATATGTTTAAAGTTCCCCCAAACTTACAAAAAAAATCAGTAACTTCGTGCTTTCAAGTTATTTCCGCTTATGTCAGAAAAGATAACCTTGCAAGACAAGACATTCAAGCCTTTCATCCAGAATGAGAGGATCATGCGGGCCATCGATGATGTGGCCGCCAGAGTCAACAGCGATTTCTGCGGATGCACCGATGTGCCTATAGTGCTCTGCGTGCTCAACGGAGCCATACCTTTCACCGGGGAGCTCCTCCAGAGACTTGATTTCAACTGCCAGCTCGTCTCCATCAAGCTTTCCTCCTATCAGGGGACAAAATCCACAGGTACCGTGCTTAACGTCATGGGACTTACCGCAGACGTCTCAGGCAGGAGGATAATCATTTGCGAAGACATCGTGGACACAGGCAACACCATCGTGGCACTCAAGGAAATGCTCTTGAGCAAGGGCGCGGCAGATGTGAAAATCTGCACACTGCTCCTCAAACCCGAGGTTTACAGCAAAGCGGAAAAGATCGACTATGTGGGGATGGAGATCCCAAATGCTTTCATAGTAGGCTTCGGGCTCGACTACAACGAGTTGGGCCGCAATTCAAAAGACATTTATGTTATAGACGAAAATAAGATGAAATACTACATTCTTTTTGGCCCTCCGGGAGCCGGCAAGGGCACGCACGCTGGTGCTATCGCAGAGAAGTATAACCTCAAGCACATCTCCACAGGAGAACTCCTGAGGGCTGAGATCGCCGCCGGCACAGAACTCGGCAAACAGGCCAAGGCCCTGATTGACGCAGGTTCACTCGTACCGGATGAAGTGGTGGAGGGGATGATCGAGTCCGCATTCAACAACACCAAGGGAGTCAGCGGCTTCCTGCTCGACGGTTTCCCGCGCAACATCGCTCAGGCTGAAGATCTCGACAAGATCCTCGAGAAGAGGGGAGAGAGCGTCACCGCAGTTGTGTCACTGATGATTTCTGACGAACTCATACGCGAACGCATCAAGCACAGAGCTGCCATAGAGGGCCGCGCAGATGACGCTTCCGATACCACCATCGCCAACCGCATCAAGACATATCACGCACAGACAGAGCCGCTTATCGACTATTACAAGAAAGCGGGCAAATACTACGAGTGCGACGGCGGCACCGGCACCATCGACGACAACCGCCGCAGGGTGCTGGCACTCATCGAGAGCATCGGATAGGCTTGGAATACAAGCACCAGAGGGCGGAGCCGCTGCTGCGGGTCCGCTCTTTTTTGTATCTTTGCAGGCATCATGCGTATGAAATGCTTCTACATATTGCTGCTCCTGATCCTGACGCCCTGCACCCTTGCGGCCGAGGACGGCGCTGCCCGCAGGGCAGCCTCTTCCAGAGCGGTCAGAGAATCATTTCTCAGCAAGCAGGGCAGCCGGTGGAAAAGCCTGACGGACAAAGGATTGATGGACAGCGTCATCATCACTGCAAGGCCATATCTCAAGGAGCAGGAGCAGTCTGGATTCATCCAAGGAGCCGCTTACGCAAGCTACTACATCGCGCAGGCCTACCACTTCAAGGGAATGCCGGACTCGGCGGAATTCTACCTGAACACGGCGAAAGAGCAATTCCATCAGATGAACGAGGATCCGACGTGGCAGATAATGCTCTACAACCTTCAGGCCCTCACAGCCATAAAGAGCAGGCTCGACTATCCGGAAGGCATCTCCTGCCTCGAGAATGCGCTCAGCATCGCCCGGAGGGAGAAGCAGCACGACAATGAAGTCATCCTTCTCTGCAACATAGTCACGATCTACTACAACAGACGCGACACTCTCCCGCGTCCCTATGCCGAGAATGCCTACGAAATCAGCCGGCGGATGAACTCCGGCAACATGAAATGCTATGCCGCCATCTGCATGGGCGAGACGAGTATCCTCCGCGGAGACACCTCTGGGGCGCTCAAATACCTCGATGAAGCCGACAGTCTCGCGCTTGCCGGTGGGATTTCCCACATGAAAGCTCCCATCTTACTCCTTTACGGAGATGACTACAAAGCAGAAGGTGACAAGGACAAAGCCGCAACCTATTACCGGGAGGCCCTGAAGCATGTCGATTCCTCCGCCCCGGAAGTCGAAATCGAACTCTGCGCAGCGTATGGAAGCCTGCTGTCCGAAAGCGGGGAGCTGCGCGAGGCGGAACATTTTTTCAGACGGGGTCTCGGGCTCTCGATGGCCCACCATGACAGGGAGCAGTTGCACAACCTCTACCACGGCCTCGCTGAAGTATTCCAGCATGACGGACAGAAGGACTCCGCACTCAAATATTATATCCTGTACAACGAAGCCAGAGAGGACAGCGCTGTCGGCACGGACACGGAGCGGCAGCTCGGGAAAATCTGGCAGAAAGGTGCAGGTGACACGGGAAAAGATTCCAGGCCGGGAGCAGCCATAGCCGCAGCCACCATCATTGCAGTCTGCGCAGCGGCCGTATTGATGCGGCGCAAAAACAAGAAGAACAAGGCAACATCTGCCAGAAAAAGCAGCGCCTGCCAGGACGAAATCCTCTACAAACAGATTCAGGACCTCATGCGGAAAGAAAAACTGTACTGCGACAATGACCTTTCCCTTGTCAAACTCGCAGAAAGACTCGGGACAAACCGGACTTATGTCTCAAAAGTCATAAACACCTGCACCGGGACAAACTTCCTCGGCTACATAAACAGACTGCGCATAGACCGGGCAGAAGCCCTTCTTTCCGATCCGGACTACGACAAACCGCTCAAAGTGCTCTCTGACGAGCTTGGCTACAACAGCCTCTCCGTATTCTACAGGGCATTCCAGCGCCAGACAGGCGTCTCACCATCCAAATACCGAACAGAACATCGTTTTCGCAATTCGTAAAATGGACGAATTGTAAAAAAAACATGCTTGACACGGACAGAATCATTTTTTATGTTTGCGTCAAGCCGGCCATAGCATTGCCTACCGCCGGCGGTTTGAACTGTTAGTAGTTATCAAATCATATTGTTTATGAAAAATTGGAGTTGCTATCTTGCGCTTGCTTCAGCACTGCTTGCACTGTCGTCCTGCGCAAAAGAAAATCTCAATGACGAGCCGCAGGAGCCCGTCACCACAATCACAGCGAAGGGCCTGTCCGGCAAAATCGCCAAACTCGCCGACGCTTCGGGAAAGGTCACCGAACTTGTATTCAACTCTCAAGGCGTCGCCGAATACAAGTCACCAGCATCAGGGCCAGTGGTCCTGACCACTCTCACCGTGGGAGAACAGGTCATCCGGATCGGACGTCTCTCCGGTGAAGACATCACATTCGGTTATGCCAAAGGCGACATGGCCTGCCGCAACGATATTGAGGGCAACATCTTGATCGGCACCGTTGAGGAGTTTGCAGCCATCATGAAAAGACCTGACGAACTGCTCTCCGGGACATTCCTGCAGGAGGCGGATCTTTATTTCGACGGTGTCACCGACTGGAAGCCTATAGGCAAGGACTTCTATACCCCGTTCACCGGTTCATACGACGGCAACAACTACAAGATCTACAATCTTGAGCTCGCACCGGTAGCAGAAAAGGGAAAGGTGGTTCAATTCACAGGACTCTTCGGCGCCACCAAAGATGCGACAATCGCCAACGTGACACTGGCTTCTGGCAAGGTGACCGGCTACCGATACACCGCGGGCATCGTGGCCCGTGCAAACGGATTTGGCGGGCAGATCGTCAACTGCCACAACTACGCTGAAATCTCCGGTGCGGAGACAGTCACGGGCGGCATCGTAGCCCAACTTCAGGGCTATACCGTTTCAGACTGCACCAACAACGGCAAGGTGACAGGGAACAGCGAAGTGGGAGGAATCGCCGGCACGAGCAATTCCATGAAAAACGGCTTGAGCAACTGCGCCAACAACGGCGAAGTCAACGCGGAGCGCGGCATAGCCGGAGGTATCATAGGGTCAAGCATGGTACCGGTCGACGACTGCGTCAACAAGGGAACTGTAAGCGGCAACTCTTCAGTCGGTGGCATTGCCGGCTCTGTGAGCCTGGACACCCTCAAGAACTGCTCCAACGAGGGCAAAGTCACCGCCAGAATACAGGGAGCAGGCGGAATCGCCGGATCGATCGGTGTCAGGGGAGTCCTCTTCCAATGCGCCAACAGGGGTACCGTGGGCGCGGAACCCCAGACAGACGAGTCCGGCAAAGTTTCTACACCTTCTGCGGTCGGCGGCATCTGCGGAATGTCGACTCAGGGCGGCAAGATACTCTACTGCACCAATGAAGAAATCAGCAAAATCGAGGCCGTCAATGCAATCAGGGTTGGAGGCATAGTCGGAAGCAGCCACCAGGACAACATCGAGCACTGCGTCAACTACGCCCCGATCTCATCCGAAGGAGAGTGCGTGGGAGGCATCGCGGGCTTCACCTACGGTCTTCTGGAATTCTGTGAAAACAGGGCGGACATCACCGGACCAAAGTTCGTCGGCGGCGTGGCCGGCTTCACGGAACAGAGGTACGGTAAGGTACGCGGCTGCGTCAACTATGGTAAGGTCACCGGCAAGGGAGAGTTCACCGGAGGTGTGACCGGCGTTGCATGGGGTTCTGTGTCCGCTTCTGTCAATCTCGCTTCAGTCGAGGGTGTCACCTACACCGGAGGAGTCTGCGGGGCAGTGGCCGGTCCGTTCAGCTATATGGTCGCATCCTACAACAAAGGTGAAGTCAAGGGAGTCGAAAGCGTCGGAGGTGCTGTGGGCGAAGTGCGTCAGAACGCCAAGATTGAGGCATGCTACGCTGTAGCCTCTTCCATTGAAGGTCAGACCAATGTCGGCGGATTCTGCGGCGTGATCGATGACTCGTCGCAGATCCTCGCCTCATACTGGTCAGGCAAGGCATCTGCGGCGATTGCTTCGGGGACAGGACGTGCCGGCACATACGTCAATTATTTCAACGATGGCACCACAGCCCCGGAGGGGGAGACCGTAAACTGGCCGTCAAGCGATGAGAATCAGGCCTGGGGTGTCGGCGACGGCAAATACTCCAACTGGTGGAAGAGCCTCGGCACTTCCGGCTCCGCCTCATACCCGGTCCTTTTCTGGGAATAGATTACCACTGATTACTGCGTGACAGGCCTGCGGCGGACAGCTCTGCCGGGGCCTGTTTTTTTGGAGTTGAACTTGCGTTATGCTATTTTTGCGTCACGGAACAGCGGCAACAGCTGCCGCTCAATGTCAAGATGAAAAAAGGACTCCTTGCCCTCGCTTTGGGCACATTCACACTGGGGATCACTGAATTCATAATAGAAGGCATCCTCACCGACGTCTCCCGTGACATGCAGGTCTCCATCCCCGAGGCCGGGCATCTGATATCGGTCTATGCCCTCGGGGTTTGCATCGGTGCCTTCTCGCTCATACTGATGTACAGGTACCGCCCCAAGAAGATACTGATGTTTCTCGCATCCATGATCACCCTCGGGGCTGTCATCGCCTCCGTCGCCCCGGATTATTGGACACTGCTGTGCGCACGTTTCATCCAGGGACTGCCGCATGGGGCATACTTCGGCACGGGAACTATCGTTGCGGTAAAGATAGCCCGGGAGGGCAGAGGCACAAGTGCCGTGGCCATGATGTGCGCAGGTATGCCTTTCGCCAACATGTTGGGCGTACCCCTCGGAACTTTTCTGAGCCATGCTCTCAGCTGGCGTATCCCTTTCGTCATGGCTATAGCACTGGGGCTGCTCACCATACTCATGATACACAGGTGCGTGCCCGATGTGGAGCCGCTGCCGGACAGGGGCATGAAAGCCCAGTTCCGCTTCCTGCGTAACAAAGCCCCCTGGCTAATAATAGCCGCGACTTTTCTCGGCAACGGCGGAATACTCTGCTGGTTCAGCTACATCTCCCCGCTTCTCCAGACGGAAGGTGGATTCAGTCCGGCGAGCATCTCTCTGCTCATGATATTGGCCGGCCTAGGCATGGTGACCGGCAATCTGATAAGCGGGCCGCTCTCCGACCGCTTCAAGCCCGGTCTGGTGACATGCTGCCTGCAGCTGATCGCCGCCGCCTCTCTTCTTCTGGTGTTCCTGTTCGCCCGCACCGGCTGGCTGTCGGCGACGCTGATGTTCATCTGCTGCGCCTGTCTCTTCGGCATCGGTTCCCCGGAACAGTACCTGATAGTCAAGCACTCCGAAGGAGGGGAGATGCTTGGCGGATGCTGCATACAGGGAGCGTTCAATCTCGGCAACGCTGTCGGTGCTTCCCTAGGCGGCATCCCCGTGGCAATGGGACTTGGCTACAATTTCCCGGCACTCATCGGTGTACCGATGGCCCTTGCCGGGGCCCTGTGCCTTCTCGTCTTTCACCGGAAATATGAGTGATTCTTATAAGAAAACACATGATCGAGACGCATCCATTTCCCCCATTCCTTCCTGAAAATGCCCGTATTCTGATGCTTGGCAGCTTCCCTCCACAGCCACGCCGCTGGAGTATGGACTTCTATTATCCGAACTTCGGGAACGACATGTGGAGGATTATCGGCACTATTTTCTTCGATGACAGGGAGCATTTCATAATACCCGGAGCAAAGAAATTCGACAAAGACAGCATAGTCGCATTCTGCGCTGTGCGTGGGATTGCAATGTATGACACGGCCTGCGAGGTCATCCGTCTCAAGGACAATGCCTCGGACAAATTCCTTCAAGTTACGAAAGCCACTGACATAAATGCCCTCCTGCACCAACTCCCCGAATGCCACGCCATAGTCACGACCGGCCAGAAAGCGACGGATGTCATATCTGAGCACTTCAGCTGCACGCCGCCCGCAATGGGCGGATTTTCCACTTTCAACTCAGAAGGGAGAACTATTCGCCTATATCGGCTCCCGTCCACATCGAGGGCTTTTCCCCTTCCGTTCGACAAGAAAGCCGAAGCATACAAGAAGATGTTTCAGGAGACCGGAATACTGTGAAGCATCACCTATTCCGGTGGCGTTATCCTACCAAGTTATCACATTATCAACTATTTGTTGCTGTTCGCTGGATGTTCTGCGTAAATATATCCTTGTGGTTTCGATGCTTTCGTGCCCCATCAGGTCCGCCAAAAGTGCAATGTCGTTATATTTTTCTAGAAAATTCTTTGCAAACCTATGACGGAATGAGTGAGGATAAACGACTTTGGGGTTGAGTTTGTATTTGACGGCGTAGTTCTTTAACTGCTGCGCAATGCCCCTCGTTGTTATGCGGTTCCCGAATCTGTTGAGGAACAGATAGCCAGTTTCTCTACCTGCCTCTTTCAGCCACGTCTCCGTTTCTTGTATCAGGGTCTTAGGGATAAACAGTCTCCTGACTTTTCCTCCTTTCGTGTAGATGTCAAAGTAACCGACATTGACGTGTTCGATCTTTATCTGTATCAGTTCGCTCACACGCGCTCCTGTCGCAGCCAGATACCGGACGACAAAATACCATTCATTGTTGCCGTCTTCTTTCAATTTGTTTTTCAGGAACACATAGTCGGCATTGCTGATCACATTCTCAAGATAGGATTTCTGCTGTACTTTTACTGATTTCAAGCGCAGACGTGGCTTTCCGAGATAATCCAGATATTTGTTGAGGGCCTGAATTCGGAGGTTGACTGTCTTTGGCTTGAATGTCTCAAGCAAGTAAGCCTTGTAGAGAAGCAGGTTCTTTTTCGTCAGCTCCTTATACTTGGAGCTGAAATCATTGACAGCATATCTGTATGCTGCGATTGTGTTCTCCGCCATATTATCCTGGCGCAAGTACATTTCAAATTTTTCCATTTTACGAATTATTAGTGAATTATTCGCACTAATAATAATGTTCCGTCAAGTTCTTTGAGTTCCCATTATGAGAAGTTCCTC
>DJOT01000046.1 GCA_002439095.1 Bacteroidales bacterium UBA6431
AAGTGTCAAAGATGGAAATATACGTTTTTTTCATTATTTCTCCAATGTTACTCCCATAAGTCCGATGACCACGTCGTTGGACAATGTACGGAGCGTCAGGCTTTCGAGGGTGCGCGTGCCGTCCAGCGGCATTTTCAGTATGGTCGCTCCGCCGTTGATGATGGTCCTGTCCGTCACAGGGTTGAGATCGGCTTTCGGTTTCCTGGCTTCTCCAGGCTCCGGTCTCCAGTCTGCCGTGGCCCCGCCTTCACCGAGCAGTTCGGGTTTCATCTCTCGCATGACTTCTCCTGTCAGGAACGATACCCGGTACGGATTTTTGCCCGCTGCACGGAAAGCATGCCTGTCGGTATAGCAGTCCTGCTCCACCGGTCTCCAGTTTATGGGATTCACCAGATACATCACGCTCTCCGCTCCGTCGCTGTATTTGACCCTTACCGAACCGTTCTCGATGCGGCTCTGCATGTTCTGGGTGCTCCCGACCATGAGCAGCCATGCGTAGGATGCCTTGCCGGAGAGGCTGACGGTCACCGAGTCGGGGTAGTTGTCCCATAGGGAGGTGTAGGCCGTGTTGCGTCCTTCTGCCGTGGTGAGGAACTTGAGCCCCAGTCCTGTGTCGAAAATGCCGTCCCGGATCCGCTCCCGCAGTCCGTTGTCTTCGATCTCGTATGTCTCCAGAGGGACGCACCATTCGCCTGTGCCCTGGGTAGGAAGCTCAAGGGTCGTGAAAGGCGGTCGCGGGGAGAGGTACTTGTTGCGGAAGATGTCATCGGCGTCGGAGTTGAATGCGGCGCTTATGTCCACAGGGACTGAGTTTGACGCTGTCTGTGCCGTGATGTCGCCGAGGCCCATCGTCTCCATGTATTCCTCTGAATCCGGATCCGGCCCCTTGAGTGCGCTCTCGTCATATGACGGGGCTTCGGGCAGGAGTCTGCGGTCCACGCGAATGGTCTGTTTCTTGTCTGATGATCCGCTGACTTCCAGATACTTGCCGCCTCCTGCGTTGGCCCTGACAATGATTTGAAGAGGCGCGGTGAAGTTCTGCTCTACTTCATATATGTCAAAGTTTCCATCGCGTCTGAAAGAGTATGAAAGGTACTGGGTCTTGATGGAGGCTTCATTCCATTCGTCAGGAAAGGCCTGCCTGATGATACACTGTCCGTCAAGCGCATCAGGGAGAATGCCGAAGAGTCCGTTTATCAGTGCACGTGAAGTCACCCCGACATTGTCGGCGAAGTCGCGGTAGGCTTCTTTCTTCGCCTTGTCATAATAGCTTATTTGTCCGAAGTTCCCAGGGCATTCCCCAAGGTACATCCCGTCAATCAGGTCTGCCTTGAGGAGTTTGAAGCCGGAGTCGTTGCGGCCGGCCTGGAGATAGGCCAGGGCCATGGCGGCCACTTCCTCGTGCGCGACATTGTTGGTGCTCCATACATAAGGGAGCCAGTCGGTGGTGGAGATGGTGAAAAGATCTTTCTCCGGCTGCGGCAGTTTGAGTCCCAGGGTCTTGAGGGCTTTGCTGTCGTAGCGGTACTTCACCGGGATGTGTGGGATGCGTTCATCTACATAGCGGGTGGCCCTGTATGACTGCTCGGGAGTACCGGCTTCACAGTCGATAGGGGTGTAGACGGACCAGATGGCGGCGCTCTTGTGTACTCTCTTCAGGCCCATGTAGTCCTGATATTCGGCCCAATGTCCCTCGTCTTCAAGCCAGAGACGGCTGTTCATTGCTTCGAGTATGGCCTCCGCCTCTCGTCTGTAAGGTTCCGGATCTTCTCCTATAATCTCGGCTATCCTTGCCGTCTGGAGGTTCGAGAAATAGTTGTAGGCTGATGAGTGTGTGACCGCGCCTCCGCTGTAGTAGAGCGCGTCGCTTGCCCAGATGCAGCAATAGGCGTCGTATAGGTGGTCAGCATCGGCATCGAAGTTGCGCTTCTCCCACTGGTGGTGCAGTTTGATATATGGCCACATCTGTCTCATCATTGACGTGTCTGCATCGTAGCGGAAATGGCGCATCAGTTCATCGATATAGTTCAGGTTCATGTCGTAGTGGCTCATCTGGTCGGTGCGTCCCGGCAGACGGCAGATGTATCCGTTTGAGTATACAGGCGTGCCCCATTTCTTGAGGGCGCGGGCCAGGTTGCAGTCGGAATCCTGCTGCGGTTGGGGGTAGACAGGCGGAACGTCTGTGACCATGCTTTTGGAGTACTCGATGAAGTGCGATTTGGCCCGGTCGTTCCATCCCGTCACATCCCCGGCGTAAGCACCTCTCCACCCGGCGAGCCGGGTGCGCCAGCCGATGGCCCCATGGAGGAAAGTGCTCCCGTCCCAGATGCCGTCGGCCGCCGCGACTAGGTTTGCCCCGATGGTATTGAAAAACGGGTCGGGTGTGTTTATCTCGATCCGGCTGACAAGTTCCTGTCTGGACATCTCCTCCTTGTCGAACAGCTCCCGTCCCTCTTTACCGTAGCTGGAGATCCCGTCCGGGTGGCGGTACAGACAGTAGCTCTCATTCCCGGCTTCCCATGTCAGAACCGTCAACCCTGTTTCATCGGGAGCCGGATCGAAAGATTCTCTCGGATCCATGCCGAGGTCTCCGTCCCTGTTGAACTTTGTCCCCGCAGCTTTGCACATCTTTGCCTGGATCTCGACCCTGCCGCGGAATCCTTTAGGGATGAACTGCCAGATGGCAGCTTCTTCCGAGAATGATGCCAGGGCCGTTACCTGCAGGCTGGCTTTCCCTCCCCAGGATTTGTCGCGCAGCAGATAGCTGCGTCTGCCGCCCTGATAGCGGGCCTCGCAGAAGTCTGTGCTGTCGAGCCTGAAGGGCTTCCCGTCCAGTATCAGGCTGAAACGGAAGTTGCGGTTGTCCGTCTTGTCATAGGTGGCGAACAGGGGCCTGTCCGAGGTCTCAAGTCTGAAACGGGTATGGGTTCCATACAGGGCGCGCGTGTAGCGGCCGTTTCCGTTGAGGCAGACTATGTCTCTGCCGTCGGGGTAGTAGCGCATCAGTCTTGTCTCCCCGTCATCCTGCAGTGCGCAGCAGGCGGCGAGAAGGAGAGATAGCGCAAATGTGGAGAGGATGTTGGTGGTATTCATATAAGTGGTCGAAAAATCGTTGCAAGATAGCAATTCGGATCTTCATTTGCAATTTTCGACCGTTGGGTTTATTTTTGTGCACTATGACAGCGGTGGAGACACTCAAGAAGTACTGGGGCTACGACAGTTTCAGACCCATGCAGGAGGAGATCATCTCTTCCGCGCTTGACGGTCATGACACTTTGGCGATATTGCCGACAGGCGGTGGAAAGTCCATCTGTTTTCAGGTCCCCGCTATGATGAGAGACGGGATGGCCCTTGTGGTGACCCCGCTCATCGCCCTCATGAAAGATCAGGTCCAGAATCTTGAGGCCCGTGGCCTCAGGGCTGTGGCGGTCCATGCCGGGATGAGCCGGCGCGAGGTTGATCTTGCTCTCAATAACGCCGCATACGGGGACTGCAAGTTCTTGTACGTTTCGCCTGAACGCCTCGGGACCAGCCTGTTCAAGTCGTACCTTGAGGTTCTCAAAGTCAATTTCATAGTTGTCGATGAGGCGCATTGCATATCTCAGTGGGGCTATGATTTCCGCCCTGACTACCTGCGCATAGGCGAGATGCGCAAGGTTCTTGATGCCACTCTTATAGCGCTGACCGCCACGGCGACCCCAGAAGTGGCTGAGGACATAATGCGGCGGCTGGTGAAGCCGGGGACGCCGAATCAGATGAAACGGGGTCTGGAGAATTTCACCCTTCTGCGCAGCGGTTTCGAGAGGCCGAACCTTTCTTATATAGTGAGGGAGTGCCAGGACAAGACCGGCCAGCTGCTCAGCATCTGCGGGAGCGTGCCGGGATCCGGGATAGTCTATATGCGCAACAGAAGCAAATGTGAGGAGGTCGCCGCCTTGCTTTCGCATTCCGGGGTGAGCGCTTCATTCTACCATGCGGGGCTGGAGTCCCGGACCAGGTCAGAACGGCAGGAGGCATGGAAGCGCGGTGAGATTCGTGTCATGGTCTGCACCAACGCATTCGGGATGGGCATCGACAAGCCCGATGTCCGTTTTGTGGTCCATCTTGGACTGGCCGACAGCCCCGAGGCTTATTTCCAGGAGGCCGGGCGTGCCGGTAGGGACGGACAGCGCTCATGGGCTGTGCTGCTCTGGAACAAGACGGATGTCCGCCGGCTCCATCAACTTCTGGACATCTCGTTCCCGTCGCTTGAATATATCGAGGACATATACCAGAAGTTACATATTTTCAACCAGATACCATACGAGGGAGGTGCCGGGGCGAGAATCAAGTTCAATCTTGAGGAGTTTGCCCGCCACTATTCGCTCAGCCGGGCGGGAGTCCACTATGCGATCCGCTATCTTGAGATGAGCGATCATCTTACATTCACTGAGGATGCGGACATATCGACGCAGGTCAAGATTATCGCGGACCGCCAAGCCTTGTATGAGATAAATCTGCCCGATCCGGCGATGCCTCGTCTGCTTGACGCGCTGATGCGCGGCTATCCGGGGATCTTTTCCTATATCGTGCCTGTCAGCGAGGAGGGGCTCTCCCGCAGTTGCGGGGTTTCCGTCCCGGTGCTCAGGCAGCTCCTGTACGGGCTTTCACTGGAGCACATAATACGCTATGTCCCTTGCGACAAGGCTACCGTCATTTACCTCCATCACGGGCGGCTGATGCCGGGAAACCTCAACCTGCAAAAAGACAAGTATGCATTCCTCAAGGAAAGCGCCGGCAGGAGGGCGGCGGCGATGGAGGGCTATGTCACGGAGAGTGACACCTGCCGTTCAAGATATCTGCTTGCCTATTTCGGCCAGACAGAAAGCAAGGATTGCGGATGTTGCGATGTGTGCAGGTCAAAATCCGCCCGCAGACGTACCGAAAAAGCGATTCTCGCGTGGGCGGCAGCCCATCCGGGATACAGTCTGGACGAGTTCTGGGCCTGGTGCCGCGATCCTCGCAACTCCCTTCCTTCCGATGTCATGGAGGTATACAGGGAAATGCTTGATGAGGGAAAATTGCTATATTTGCACCCCGATGAAAGCTAAACTCACGTTTCTTGGCACCGGCACATCCCAGGGGGTGCCGATGATCGGCTGCGACTGCCCGGTATGCCGCTCCACAGATTCTCATGACAAACGGCTCCGCTCATCCGCGCTGGTTGAATACGGCGGATTGACGATACTGGTCGACGCCGGCCCGGATTTCCGTTACCAGATGCTCCGTCAGGGAGTCCGGCATCTTGATGCCATATTGTTGACACACAATCATAAAGACCATACCGGAGGGCTGGATGACATCAGAGCTTTCAATCTCATAGAGAGACACCCTGTCAACATATACTGCGAGAAATATGTCGAGGATACCCTCAGGCAGGACTACTCGTATGCTTTCGCCGAGCCGAAGTATCCCGGGTCGCCGGAGTGGAGGGTGCATCTCATAGATTCCAAGCACAATATCACAGTCCATTCAAATGCTGACGAGGAGATTCTTGTATGGGAAAAGGGTTTCGGATACAAACATTTTCCGCCACAGGAAGTCCCGGCTCCAGACCCTGTGGAAGTCGTGCCCATTCAGGGCTGGCATTTGAGCGACAGGTCGATGTCGGTGCTCGGCTACCGCTTCGGCAATATCGCGTACCTCACGGACATCAAGCATATAGACGAGGGGGAATATGAAAAGCTCAAGGGTGTGGAGTACGTCACGCTGGGATGCGTGAAGCGCGAGGAACACCGCTCCCACCCGTCTCTTCAGCAGTGCCTTGACTTTTTTGAAAGAGTAGGGGCGCGTGAATCCTACATAACGCACCTTTCCCATCTTCTCCCGAAATACGAAGATTTCTGCAAAGAACTGCCACCGCATGTCCATCCGGCATACGACGGCCTCGTGATAGGGAAGTAGAAGATCAGATAACTACATCAACGATTTTTCCGCATAGGGCCGGGTCATACCCACGCTCTATCCGGATGTAGTTGCCGGTGTATCCCTCCATCCTGCCGTTCCTGTCTGTGGACTCGAAAAGAACTTTTTCCTTTATCCCCCTGTTCGCTTCGATGAAGCGGCTGTGCAGGTCGGAGCACAACTTCTCAAGCTCTTCAACACGCATTTTCTTCACATTGTCGGGAACCTGTCCCGGCATTTCCGCTGCCGGCGTGCCCGGACGGCGCGAGTAAGGGAACACATGGATGAATGCCGGGCGGATCCTTTTTATGAAGTCGCAACCTTGACGGAAAAGTTCCTCCGTCTCTCCGGGAAGTCCTGCCATGACATCGATTCCGAAAAACACGAGCGGTTTGCCGGGGCCCTCCAGCCTGTGACGCACATAGTCTATTTTCCTTTCAAAGGAATCAGTGTCGTAGTGTCTGCCCATGCTGCACAGAAGCGTATCTGTGCCTGCCTGGAGGGGGATATGGAAATGCGGCTGAAACTTGGTTTCCGAGGCTATCCAGTCTATGATGCTGTCTTCCAGAAGGTTCGGCTCGATGCTTGAAATGCGGTATCTTTCTATTCCGTCCACTTCCTCCAGAGCCTTGAGCAGGTCAAGGAAGGTCTCGCCCGTACTCCGTCCGAAATCTCCAGTGTTGACACCGGTGAGGACGATCTCTTTGACGCCTTCCTGCGCGATCTTGCGCGCGTTGCAGACGCATTCTGCGATGGGGATGTTGCGGCTTTCCCCTCTGGCGTATGGTACAGTGCAGTATTTGCAGAAATTATTGCAGCCGTCCTGTACCTTGAGGAACGAGCGGGTGCGCTCACCGGTACTGAAGGCTCCGAACACACCGCTCCGGCCAGAGGCCAGACCGGCGGTTTTTGAAAGCCCGAGCAGCGCGAGGGTCTCCGGCACGACGGACTCTTTCTCCGTGGCTCCGAACACGCGTGTGACGCCTTCGATTGCTTCTATTTCTTCACGGCGCAGCTGTGCGCTGCACCCTGTGACGATCACGGCGGCTTCCGGATTGACCCGGTGGACCTTGCGTATGAGGTTGCGGGATTTGCTGTCTGAGGTGGCGGTGACGGAGCAGGTGTTGACAAGGTATATGTCCGCCTTGTCGCTCCACTGCACCACTTCCAGCCCAGCGGCCTTGAATCCGCGTTCGTATGTGGAAGTCTCGGCATAGTTGAGCTTGCAGCCGAGAGTGAGGAATGCTATTTTCATATCCGTGTCAGGCAAGTACTATGAATACGCATGGACGTTTGCCGATGGTGAGGCCAGCCTTTTTCCAGCCCGCTACGCTGTCGGTGCGGATGTATTGCGCGGGAAGGGAGATGTCCGCCGCGACGCAGATCCTCGTGGCCGGTGCGAAAATCTGTAGCATGTCAGAGAACAGGGCATCGTTACGGTAGGGAGTCTCGATTATTATCTTGCTCTGCTTCTCCGCCCTGGAGTGCTTTTCGAGCGCCTTGAGGGCGTTTCTTCTCTCGTCCGTCTTGGCCGGCACATAACCGCAGAACGAAAAAGACTGCCCGTTCAATCCCGAGGCCATCAGCGCCATCATCAGCGATGAGGGGCCCACGAGAGGCACTACCTCTATGCTTTCCCTGTGGCACAGGGCAACGAGGGCGCTTCCCGGGTCGGCCACGGCAGGCAGTCCGGCTTCAGACATGTATCCGACGTCTCCGCGGTCGAAAAGGGGCAGAAGCTCTTCCACTTCCTTCTGGCCGGTATGCTCGTTGAGTTCGTGAAACTCCAGACTGTCTATATGTCCTTTGAGCCCGTAGGCTGACAATATCCTTCTTGCGGTGCGTACCTCCTCCACCACGAACTGCCTGAGTGAGCAGGCGATGCGTACTGTCCCCTCCGGGAGTACGTCTCCGATCGGACTATTTCCCAAGGGAGAGGGTATCAGATACAGTTTTCCTCTGTCCATCAGCTTCAATCTTGATTGTGGTTCCGGCCTTGTCCTCATCAGCTTCCGGCTTCTTTTTCCCGAAGATGCTGCTGATGAAATCGCTGAAACCGAGATATTCCTTCTGGTAACTTACACCCACGCCATTGCGTTGTGAAAGATCCAGATAACTTGTGTATTCGTCTGCGGAGTGGGAGAAGATGTTGAGGCGGAACTTGCCTTCATCGTCCAGTTTTATCTGGATGTCGAGGTCTCCTACCATGTCTCCGCTGCTTGCGGTGTTGTTGTATTTTCTGTTGGCCACGCTTCCGCCCACTATGACCCTGTCGTTGAAGAGTTGTGTCGAGATGGCCACGTCAAACATGTTTGAACCCTGATACGTGCCCTGGTAGCCGATGCCGACATCCACGGGGATCTCGAGTTTCTGGAGTATGGAGTTGAGCTGGTTTGACATCAGCTCCGTCACGTTCGACACCAGGATCTCCGAGCCGTTGACGACTCCGGAATTTTCGTCAGGGATGAATGAACCCATGAGAAGCAGGGCCATGAATTGTTTCTGTACCTTGTCTTCTGTACTCAAGGCAGCCTCTACGAGGGATTTTGTCGTAGGGTCGAGATCCGGGACATTGACGCTGAATCCTATCTTGGGATTTCGCAGCCGGTCGCTGACGGAGATGCCGCATTCCACGAGCCTCTTTGTCCCTGTCTTGCTCTCTTCGGCCACGAGGGCGGAAAGCGAGGCTTTCTGCTTGTATATGACATTGATGTCGAGTTCGGTGTCGGCTATGTCGCCTCCGAATTTTATCGAACTGCCTTCCGCTACATTGAAGTCCTTGCTGAGTATGCCAGGGATCACGAACTGGTAGTTGCCTTCGCGTATGCTGAATTCTCCGTTGAGGTCGAATATCGCTTTTGCCGGTCTGAGGTGGAGGTTGACATTGCCGTCCCCGCTGAGACTGGCCACATTGCCGGCGCTCTTGTCGATCTCCACGAATGCCTTTATTCCCGAGTGTACATTGACGTTGGCATGTATGTCAATGTCGGATTGCCTGCGCTTCCTCTCTTCTATGGAGGAAATCATCTCCTCGTACGGGTCTTTGACTTTGGCCGGTTCCGTGAATGTCAGGAGGTCGCTGGTTTTCTCGGTTGCCGTTCCCGACATGGGCACATGTATGTTGCCGTCTCCGACGGTGCTGGCGGTCGCACTGATGCTGAGCGCCGTGAACGGTCCGTTTACGCTGGCGCTGCCGCTCGCTTTCAGCAGTCCATAGACTCCGCTGCTGCGCTGCGGACTGTCTATGAGTTTGAGGTTGTTGAAGCTTATTTCTGATTTGAGGGAGAAATTCCTGAGGTGGTCGTAGTCGATGCCGCCTGAGATGAGACCGCTGCCTCCGGCATCGTCTCTCAATTGCAGGCCGCTGAACCGGACACCGTCTCCGGCGACCTCAAGTGGTCCGTTGACAGAGTAGAGGACTCCTGTGTATGACGGCCTCAATCTGGCATCGTTGAGCATCAAGTTCTTGCTTGACAGGTACATGTTGCCTGTCTGGCCGTCGAGCCTGAGGCTTCCGCTGATGCTTCCGTCGAGTTCGCTGAAGATTTCAGTCAGGAAAGGTCCGGCAATCTCGAGAGGAAGCCTGTCGAGCTCGGCATCAAGGTATATCCTGCCATCGTCCGGGAAATACATCCCGGTGGCATACAACGGGTTGCGTCCTTCAAGTTCGTTACGCAGATATATGTTGATGTCGTCTCCGCCATCTTCGAGGATACTGGCCAGCTGGAGGCTGCCCGCGTCTGTGTCCCCGATTTTCAAGGAGTCCATCCTGATGTCCATCAGCATGCCCTTGGCCCTGCCGGAGCGCGATGTGAGCATGGCTTTGCCGTCAACTGTTCCGCGTATTCCGTAACTTCGGGGCAGAAAATCGTCTGTCTGGGCGAGATCGAGCCCCTTGATGGACAGTGCGAGCGTGTCGTCCCTTTCTTGCGAAATGCCGCCGTCTATGCTTATCAGCTGATTCCCGTTGCTGATGCGGAAACCCTTGACATAAACGTCTTTGCCGCGGATGACCACGTCCGATTCCCCGATGTCCCAGACCCCGTTGCCTGCCGAGATGTATGACTCGAGGGGGCGTGCTTTGATGACGAGGGTATTGGTGGAGTCGCGGTAGAACTCTCCGTTGGCATATAGTTCTCCTGAGCCGCCCGAGAGTGAGAAGCTTTCGAAGCGCAGACTTGCGGACAGGGTGTTGTCTTTGGCCAGAAGGCTGATGTCAGGCCGGTCAAGGTCGAACTTGCCGCTTTTGAAATTCTGCCCGATCAGGCTGACGCTCAGGCTCTCTCCGAGGTTGTCGAACTGCAAGTCGGCATCTTTGATGAAAGTCGTGCCATAAGCCAACCGGGAAGATGTGGCGTTGCCTACAAGTTCGCCGCTGCGCGATATGCTCATGGTCGCTCTGGTGCTGTCAGCTATGTACAGGCCCGGGAAAACGAAAGACAGGAGCCCCCTTGAATCATGCATCAGCAGGTCAAGGTCGTATTTGCCGTGTATGGCGTCCTTTTTGGTGTCGGGGTAGAGTGCCGGCAATTCCCTCCTTGTCGTGATGTCCTGCAGGTCTTCTGCAAATTCGGCTATGCTCCCGCTTCCTGATATGAACAGGTCTGCAAACCCGGAGTCAATGCTGAGGCACTGCTCCTCTGCGATGTTGTATAACTTGAAGTCTATGTCGCCGAGGTCTGTAAGTCCGTTGTTGTTCCATAGTCTGATGTTTCCGATCTTCACGGAACCGTTGACGGCTTTGCCGTTTTGCTTGACATTTCCGTTGATTTTCATTGCCGTGCGGGAAGTTCCCCGTTTTCGGTCTATGCCGAGTTTCTGCAGGTCAAGATTGGCAAGATCCGCGTTGAGTCTCAATGATTTTCCGACATCCTGACTGAATGCGGCCTCTGCATCCATGGACATCATCAGATTCGGGTCGGTGCTGTCGAATATGAGGCTTGCCCCGTCGGCATTCAGATGGCCTTTGGCGGTGATGTCCCTGAAATCATATCCGGCTGCGTTCAGCCTGCCGAGTTTGAGTGAGTCGATCCTTATGTCAGGGTGTTCTTTTCTCAATATACCTCTGGCTTCAGTGTAGAGGTCGCACCTGCCAAGACCTTGCAAGCCGCTGACTGCGCCTATGTCGAGTGCGGCGGTTCCGAGTCTGAGCCCGATTTCGGTGTCCCTGCGTTTGTCAAGGAGATTCCTCACATCGGCTTCGAGTTTCAGCCTTCCGGCTTCCGAGCGCAGATGGACAGTGCCTTTGAGTCTGTTCAGCGGCCCTTTGGCCGAGGCGTTGAGTGTGAAGTGCTGGCCTCTGCCGATCGTGTGCGGTATTCTGATGCCCGAAGGGACTATCCCCGCGGAGATCTTCCTTATGCCTGAAGCGGTGAAATGAAGCCCTTTCAAATCTACCGAGGCCATCATCCCCTGTATGTCCGGCATCCCTGTCGCGGAGCAGTCCAGTCCGTCCAGTCTGACGCCGCTTTCCGGGTCGGAGAAACTCAGTCCCTCCACATGCAGGTCATTGACATAGCCTCTGACATGGCCTCCGTTGAGATCGAGCCGGGTAGAGTAGTTGCGGAAGACCGAGTTCGCGAAGAATGACAAGCTGTGCAATGTGAGTTTTGAACGGGAGATTTCGCCCTCCATAAGGACTTCGCTCACGTATTTCGAAAACGAGCGGGCGTTCTCATATCCCATCGAATAATATTTGACGTTGATCTCTGACCATGGATCGCGCAGCCGTATGTCTTCTACGATGGTTTTCCCCGGGCCTACGGAACATCTGGCGGAGAGGTTGAGCATCATGTATCCGGATTTCTCGGTGAGACTCAGCCGGTCCAGCGTAGCCTTCACCCTTCCGTCGGTCATCTTTATGCCGTGTCCCTTGAGGCTGCTGATGAGGACATCGAGGTCATCGAAGTTCATGGCCCCGTCCTTGTATTTGACTTTCTGAGGCTTGAAACTGTTGAGCCTGAAGCGGAAGTTGCTCACGCTCACTCTCCCTACAGAGAAAAGTTCCCCTTTCAAGGCTTTCTTTTCTTTCTTCTTGCCTCCCAGCCCGAACGCCCTTTCTATGTTCGTGATGTTTTTCTTGCCTCCCGGCACGCTGTTGGGTTCCAATGTCAGGTGGAATTCCCCGCCGTCGACCCTGACTCTCCCGACGCGTATGCTTCCGGGTTTCAGCAGGCTCGGAAGAGAAAACGTCGCCGTGAGTGTCTTGGCTGTGAGGATGGTGTCCACTCTTTCCCACCCGCGGGCGTTGATATCTTCCGTATACGGATTCTTGTCAAGGATGAGAATGTTCTTGATTACCAGAGCTCCCGATGGGATGATCTTGATCTGGTCATACATGATCCGGCCGTCGGCTGCGGAAGTGAGGCGGTCCAGCGCATATTTCGATAGCCGTGTCTGGACTGGAGGAGTTTGGACGGCAAACAGGGCCGTCAACACCAGCACTGCTGCCAGTCCGATGATTCTTGCCGCTATGTATGATCCCTTTCTATACATTCCTAACTTACAAATATAATTGTTTTTGTTAACTTTGCGGACTTTTATCAAGTGAATATGTCAGACATCATCCTAGGAATAGAATCTTCATGCGATGACACCTCTGCCGCCGTGCTCAAGGACGGCTGGCTGCTCTCCAATGTCATCGCGAGTCAGGATGTACACCGTGCATACGGCGGCGTGGTGCCCGAACTTGCATCCAGAGCCCATGAACTCAACATAGTGCCGGTTGTCAGCGAGGCTCTTTCCCGCGCCGGGCTCAAGCCTTCAGATCTCACCGCGATTGCGTTCACCCGCGGGCCCGGCCTGCTCGGGTCTCTGCTTGTCGGGACTTCCTTCGCCAAGGCCATGGGGCTTGCCCTTGACATACCGATCGTGATGGTCAACCACCTTCAGGGCCACATACTTGCCAATTTTATCAAGGTGCCGGACAAGCCTGTCCGTGAGCCGTCATTTCCATACCTCTGCCTGCTTGTCAGCGGAGGCAACTCGCAGATAGTGAGGGTGGATGACCCTCTGCATCTGGAGATTCTCGGCCAGACCATCGATGATGCTGTCGGAGAGGCGTTTGACAAATGCTCAAAGATGATGGGTTTGGGGTATCCGGGCGGCCCGATCATCGACCGGCTCGCAAAGCAGGGTGATCCGGAGCGCTTCAAGTTTGCCAAACCTCACATTCCCGGGCTGGACTACAGCTTCAGCGGCATCAAGACATCCCTGCTGTATTTCGTCAGGGACGAGATGGCAAAAGACCCTGAATTCATGGAGAAGAACAAGGAGGACATCTGCGCATCCTTCCAGAAAGCCTTGATAGACATACTGATGGACAAGCTCATCAAGGCCGCGAAGCAGACAGGAATCAAGGAGATAACAATCGGAGGGGGAGTCTCCGCCAACAGCGGACTCCGTACCCGTGTCGAGGAGGAGGGACGCCGCCGGGGATGGAACACCTATCTCCCGGAATTCCGTTTCACAACAGACAACGCGGCGATGATCGCTGTCGCCGGATATTATCATTACCTTGCCGGGGAGCGTACTCCGCTTGACATCGCCCCGGTTTCGAGGGCGTCGGGTTTTGAGCAATGAAAGAGTTCGAGATTGTCTGTCCGCTGACGCGGGAGCCGCGCCTCAAGGAGATCGAGGCCAAGGCCGGAGGACTGAAGTGGGTCCTGAAAAAACGCTCCGTCGATGCCCGCAAGGAGCCTGTGTGGCGCTACAGGTACGAGGCGTACGGCCCGGAGGATCATTATGAACCGTATACACTGCCGGACTATCCCGATGTCCATGGCTCTGAGCCGGTGACAGTGGTGGGCGCGGGCCCTGCAGGGATGTTTGCTTCCCTTAAACTCATCTCTCTGGGACTCAGGCCCGTAATCCTTGAACGCGGCAAAGATGTGCACGCACGCAAGATTGACATGGCACGCCTGTCCCGTGAGGGGGAGGTCAACCCGGACTCGAACTACTGCTACGGCGAGGGCGGTGCCGGGGCATTCTCCGACGGTAAACTCTATACCCGCTCCTCCAAGAGGGGCGACATCCGCGAGGTGCTGCACCTTCTTGTGAAGTTCGGGGCCAATCCGGACATCCTCATCGACGCCCATCCGCATATCGGTTCGGACAAACTGCCGCTCATAGTCGAGAACATCCGCAAATTCATAGTCGAAAAGGGAGGGGAATACCATTTCAACTCCCGCGTGGAATCCATCGTCCGCCGCGAGGACGGCCTTCTGGAGGCCGGAGTTGCCGGCGGGAAGAAATATGTTTCTTCCCGGGTCATCCTTGCCACGGGGCACTCGGCACGCGACATATACGAGATGCTTCATGCCGCTGGAGGAGAACTTGAAGCCAAGGGCTTCGCCCTCGGGGTAAGGGTGGAGCATCCACAGGAGAAGATCAACTGGTGCCAGTATCACGGATTGTGGAAACCGGGGGTGCCGGCTGCGGAGTACTCCTTCGTGGAACAGGTGGACGGCAGGGGCGTATTTTCTTTCTGCATGTGTCCGGGCGGCATACTGGTGCCGTCATCCACGGAGCAGGGGACAGTCGTGCTCAACGGCATGTCCAACTCCTCGCGAAACGGCAAGTTTGCCAATGCCGGCGTGGTGGTCCAGATCGAACCGGAAGACATCACCGGGAGCGGACCTTTCAAACTCATGGACTTCCAGCATGAAGTAGAACGGGACATGTATGAATACGCTTCCCGTCATGGGGGAGAGAATCCCATGGCTGCACCTGCTCAGAGGATGGAGGATTTCTGCCAGGGCAGGATTTCCAAGACAATGCCGCCGACCAGCTATCATCCGGGGGTTGTGAGCTCGCCGCTGCATGAACTCTTGCCGCCGATGGTTGCTGACCGTCTGCGCAAGGCTTTTCCAAGAGTGAGGATGCGCAATTATTACACCAATGCGGCGCTTCTGCTCGGTGTTGAGTCCCGCACCTCCTCCCCGGTACGCGTGCCCAGGGACAGTGAGACCTATGAATATGTCTCGATGAAAGGTTTATACCCTTGCGGAGAGGGTGCCGGATATGCCGGGGGCATAGTGTCCAGCGCCATGGACGGCATCAATGTGGCCGTCGCGCTTGCCGCTTCGCTTTAGATGACCCCGCTCCCGAGCATCTCCCCGTCGGGGGCATACCATACTGCGAATTGTCCCGGGGTGATGCTGCGTTGCGGCTTGTCGAAGAGGATGAACAGGCCGTTTTCCCTCATCAGCAGGGTCGCGTCCTGAAGCGGCTGGCGGTAGCGTATTCTTACCCTGTATCTGCGTTGTCCGCCGATTTCCATTTTCTCGGAAGGACGTATCCAGTGCATTTCTTCCGGACTGATCCGCAGGCAACTGCGCATCAGTCCCCTGTGGTTTTCGCCCTCTCCGACATAGATTATGTTGCGCTCTATGTCGGTGGCTATCACGAACAGAGGGTGCGCGTGCCCGCCTATGGAGAGTCCGCGGCGCTGTCCTATCGTGTAGAACTGCGCCCCCTCGTGCTTTCCGATGACGGCACCGTAAGGATTGGCTTTGTATCTGGTCTTTTTTATGTGATGCTTTCCAGAACGGTAGATCTCTGTCTCGAAGCGGATGTCGCTGTAGTCGACAGGAGTTGAAAGTTCATACAGTTCATCGTCTGAGGCTTCCACGCCTTTTGCCAGGATTCCGGTGTCCTTTGCGTATTTTTCAGAGTCGGCATAGTATCTGTCGAACACCTCCACCACGTCTCCTTCTCTGGATTCCAGCTTCTGCTGCAGGAATACCGGCAGGTCAACCTTGCCCACGAAGCAGATGCCCTGGGAGTCTTTCTTGTCGGCTGACGGCAGGTCCGCTTCTCTGGCCAGCCTGCGGACTTCAGGCTTGCAGATGTCCCCGATGGGGAAAAGAGCCCTAGACAGCTGCTCCTGATTCAGTTGGCACAAAAAGTAGCTCTGGTCCTTGTTCGGATCGCTGCCTTCGAGTATGCGGCAGCTTCCGTCCGGCAGAGTTTCTTTTCGGCAATAATGCCCCGTGGCTACCATGTCAGCCCCCAGTTTTTGCGCAGCCTTGAGGAAAGCGTCGAACTTTATTTCCCTGTTGCAGAGCACATCGGGATTGGGTGTCCGCCCATGTGCGTATTCATCGAACATGTAGTCCACCACCCGTTTCCTGTATTCCTTGCTGAGATCCACGAAATAGAAGGGGATACCTATCTTTCTGGCCACCATCTCGGCCACGAAGCGGTCCTCCTCCCATTCGCAGTCCCCGTGCAGGGTCCCTTCGGTGTCATGCCAGTTCTGCATGAACATCGCGAACACATCATATCCCTGCCTTTTGAGAAGCAGTGCAGCCACGCTGGAGTCCACTCCGCCCGACAATCCTACGCAAATTTTCATCTCCCTGTTTTTAATATCCGCAAAATTAGTCATATATTTGGGAAGTTTAACCACATTGCAGATGTTGACCAAAGATATACACATCCAATATCAGCAGTATTCCTCCATAGATGAATTGCTGCCGGAAGACAGGGAACTCGCCTGTGCGGCGATAGAGGCGATGTCAGGCGCTTACGCTCCATATTCCCATTTCCATGTGGGGGCCGCTGTCCGGATCTCCAACGGGCAGATAGTCCGCGGAGCGAACCAGGAGAACGCGGCATTTCCGTCAGGCTTGTGTGCAGAGCGCACGGCGATGTTTGCAGCGGGAGCCAAATACCCGGACAAGGACATGCTCAGCATCGCTGTGGCGGGCGGTGTCCACGGCCGCCTCGGCTCCAGCCCGGCAACTCCTTGCGGAGCTTGCCGTCAGGTGATGGCACAGTATCAGGCCAAGTCGGGGAAACCTATGTCGGTGCTGATGGTCGCTTCGGACAAGGTTCTGAAATTTGAGAAAGTGGACGACATTCTCCCGATGATATTCAACTGCATTTGATTTTTTTGCTATATTTCCATC
>DJOT01000002.1 GCA_002439095.1 Bacteroidales bacterium UBA6431
AGTAAGTGTCAAAGATGGAAATTTACAACTTCGCATCGTGCCCTGCAAGACAATTTATCTACATTTGCTATGTTGATAAGTTTTTTGGGAGCATCGAGAAAAATTGCCTACCTTTGCATGATTGCGCTGCAATCATTGAAAAATCCGCTCAATGATACAGGACATTTTGCTCAGAGGCAGCGGTCCCGACATTCTGGTCAGGAACGGCATCATCTGCAGGAAGGGGTACAACCTGCAGGTCGGAGAGGGCGTTCACATCATCGACACCACCGGATGCCTTGTTTCCTACGGCTTCGCCGACATCCACGTACATTTCAGAGAACCCGGATTCTCCTATAAGGAGACGATCCGAAGCGGCTCGCTCGCGGCGGCGGCAGGAGGTTACACCACGGTCTGCGCCATGCCGAACCTCGATCCTGTCCCGGACAGCCTTGAAACAATCGCCATTGAACAGGAGATCATCGACCGCGATGCAGTGGTGGAAGTCCTCCCGTACGCCTCCATCACCAAAGGCCGCAAGGGTCTGGAACTTGTGGACATGGCCGCGCTCAAGGGACATTGCGTAGCGTTCTCTGACGACGGAAGCGGAGTACAGGACGGAGAGATGATGCTCAAGGCCATGGAAGCCGCAGCTCGGGAAGACGTGATCATAGCGGCCCACTGCGAAGACAACAGCCTGCTCCATGGAGGTTACATCCACGACGGACGCTACTGCCGCGAGCACGGGCACCGGGGCATCTGCTCCGAGAGCGAGTGGGGCCAGATAAAGCGCGACCTTGAACTGTGCGCGCATACAGGCTGCCGCTACCACGTCTGCCACATCTCCACAGCCGAAAGCGTGGAACTCATCCGCGAAGCCAAGAGACGCGGAGTCCGTGTCACTTGCGAGACTGCCCCCCACTATCTCTGCCTCACCGAGGACAATCTGAAAGAAGACGGAAGATTCAAGATGAACCCGCCCCTGCGCAGCGAGACCGACCGGGCCGCCCTGCTTGAAGGCCTGCGCGACGGGACGATAGACGCGATAGCCACCGACCACGCGCCACACAGCGCCGAAGAGAAATCACGGGGACTGGAAGGCAGTGCCATGGGCATCACCGGGCTTGAGACAGCCTTCCCGGTGCTCTACACCGACCTCGTCCGCACCGGGCAGCTCAGTCTTGAAAGACTCACCGAAGCCCTCTGCGCCTCACCAAGAAAGATATTCCGACTCGGCGGCGGTAGCCTTGAGGAAGGCGCAAGGGCGGACATCACCGTGATCGACCTCAACTCCAAGTACCTGATAGACAGTTCCAGATTCCTCTCCATGGGGCACTCCACCCCGTTCGAAGGAAAGGAAGTCTACGGCAAAGTGAAACTCACCCTCAAAGACGGGGAAACAGTATATTCATGCAAAAACTGAGATTCACCATACAATCCAACACTCCCGTGGCACGGGACACGTTCCGCATGCAGCTCAGCTGCCCGGAGATGGATCCCTGCCGGAGCGGACAGTTCGTGGACATAGCCCTGGACGGGTTCTTCCTGCGAAGGCCGATATCAGTCTGCGACTGCAGCCCGGGAAGCTTGACCCTGCTCTACAAGACGGTGGGCAGCGGAACCATGATGCTGTCCAGGATGCAGCCCGGAGACACGCTTGAACTGCTCTGCGGTCTAGGGCACGGGTTTACACCCGAGTCCTGCCGTGCCAAGGCACTGCTTGCGGGAGGAGGGATAGGTGCGGCACCGTTGTATCTTCTCGCCAAAGAACTTCTCTCCGCAGGCAGGCAGGTCAACGTTTTTCTCGGATTCAACCGGGCGGACGAGGTGCTGCTGCGTGAAGAATTCTCAACCTTGGGGATCAGGCCGCACATCGCCACCATGGACGGGAGCGAAGGCACCAAAGGCTTCGTGACAGACGCCATCCGGGAAGCAAAACCGGAATACGATTTCTTCTACACCTGCGGACCGATGAAGATGATGCAGGCAGTCTGCGGAACTCTCGATTGCAGAGGCGAGGCGAGCCTCGAAGAAAGGATGGGCTGCGGGGCCGGATTCTGCTACGGATGCAGCTGCCACACCACAGTGGGGGCAAAAAGAATCTGCAAGGACGGGCCGGTGTTCAAAAAAGAAGACATAATATGGTAAGGGATCTTTCAGTCAACCTCTGCGGAATCAGGCTCGACAACCCTGTAATCCCGGCCAGCGGGACTTTCGGCTTCGGGCTGGAAATGGCGGACGCTTTCGACCTCAATGTGCTCGGCGGCATCAGCCTCAAAGGCACCACAGAGCAGCCGCGCTTCGGAAATCCGACCCCGCGCATAGCCGAATGCCCTGACGGGATGATCAACTCCGTAGGGCTCCAGAACCCGGGGATCGACATCCTCGTGCACGAAAAAGTCCCTGCGCTAAGGAAGATATACCACAAGGCCGTGATCGCCAACATAAGCGGCTTCTCCATAGAAGAATACGCGCGCAACTGCGCCAAGGCCGACTCCTGTCCGGGGATTGACATCATAGAAGTCAACGTCTCCTGCCCCAATGTGCACAACGGAGGGATGGCCTTCGGGACCTGTGCCTCTGCGGCAGCTCAAGTGACTGCGGCTGTCAAGGCGGTCTGCAGCAAGCCTGTATTCATCAAGCTCAGCCCCAACGTGACCGACATAGTGGAGATCGCCCGCGCCTGCGAGGACTCCGGAGCGGACGGGCTGACCCTCATCAACACCCTGCTCGGCATGAGGATAGACATACACCGGCGCAGGCCTGTGGTGGCCGCCGGGATGGGCGGGTTCTCCGGCAGGGCCGTGTTCCCCGTGGCGCTGAGAATGGTTTATCAAGTAAGCAAGGCTTGCCACATACCGGTAATGGGCTGCGGCGGCGTGGCCAGCGCGGAGGACGTGGTGGAGATGATGATGGCCGGGGCCACGGCTGTGCAGGTCGGAGCGGAGAATATCCGCAACCCTTACGCCTGTCCGGAGATAATAAATGCGCTTCCGGGGGTCATGGAAAATCTCGGAATAGAAAAATTGTCAGAAATACAAGAAATAATATAAGATGGCAAAAGACGTGATCATCGCCTGCGATTTCAGCGGCAGGAAAGAGACGATGGACTTCCTCTCTCTCTTCGGAGACGGAGAGAGGCCGTTCGTCAAGATAGGCATGGAGCTCTTCTACAGCGAGGGCCCGCAGATTGTAAGGGACATACGCGAGCGCGGACACAGGATTTTCCTGGATCTCAAACTCCACGACATCCCCAACACAGTAAAGAAAGCCTGCCGTGTGCTTTCGGGGCTGGATGTGGACATGTGCAACGTACACGCCGCCGGCACCATAGAGATGATGCGGGCCGGACTGGAGGGCCTCACCCGCCCGGACGGAAGCCGTCCGCTGCTCATAGCAGTGACCCAACTCACCTCCACAAGCGAAGAGCGGATGCGCAGCGAGCTGCTCATAGATGCTCCGATCAACGATGTCATCGTCCACTATGCCTCCAACGCGCGCGAAGCCGGGCTGGACGGGGTCGTATGCTCCCCTCTTGAGGCTGGTATGGTCAAGAGCGCCTGCGGGCAGAGTTTTCTCACCGTCACCCCGGGAGTGAGGTTCGCCGACTCGGCAGCCGATGACCAGTCACGTATCACCACCCCTGCCAGAGCCAGGGAGATCGGCTCCGACTACATAGTGGTGGGCCGTCCCGTCACCGCCGCCACAGACCCCGTGGCAGCATACAGAAGATGTGTAAAAGAATTTCTGAACAAGTAATCGATATGGAGAGAATCATCGCAAAGGAGCTCCTTTCAATAGGGGCAGTATTCCTCCGCCCGGAGGAACCGTTCACATGGGCCAGCGGCATCAAGAGCCCCATCTATTGTGACAACCGCCTGACCCTGTCCGCCCCGGAGGTGAGGCAGAAAATCGAGGTCGGGCTGGCCACTCTCGTGATGAAACATTACCCTGAGTGCCAGATGCTTATGGGCACCTCCACGGCCGGAATCGCCCACGCTGCCATCACCGCCTCCATCCTCGGGCTTCCAATGGGATATGTACGCGGCGAGGCCAAAGACCACGGACGCGGCAACCGCATAGAGGGCAAGATGGACAAGGGTACAAAAGTGGTGGTCATCGAGGATCTCATCTCCACCGGCGGCAGCTGCATCGATGTCGTGGAGGCGCTCCGGGAAGAAGGGGCGGAAGTGCTCGGCATCGCCAGCATCTTCACCTACGGCATCAAGAAAGGACTCATGAGGATAGCCGACGCGCGGACAGTCAACTACTCCCTGAGCAACCTCGACACCCTTGTGGAAGTCGCCGCTGAAGAAGGCTACATCGCCCCGGAATGGAAGAACAAGATAATTGAATTCAGAGACAGCTTATGAAGCACCTTATAGACCCGATGGACCTCACACGTGAGGAGACAGACCAGATAATCGCCCTTGCGGAGGACATAATCAAGGACAGGACCAAATACCAGGATCTCATGGCGCACCGCAAACTCGCCACCCTCTTCTACGAGCCGAGCACACGCACGCGCCTGAGCTTCACCTCTGCGATGATGGAGTTGGGAGGTAATGTCCTCGGCTTCTCCGATGCCAAGAGTTCTTCAGTCAGCAAGGGCGAGACAGTGCAGGACACCATACGCGTGGTCGGATGCTTCGCCGACATCATAGCGATGCGTCACCATCTGGAGGGAGCGCCGCTCGTGGCCGCTGAAGTGGCCAAGGTGCCGATCATCAATGCCGGGGACGGCAGCCACAGCCACCCTACACAGACGCTCACGGATCTTCTGACCATCAAGCGCGAACTCGGACGGATAGACGGGATCACCATCGGCTTCTGCGGAGACCTTCGCTTCGGGCGCACTGTGCACTCCCTCATCAAGGCCCTTTCCCGCTACAAGGATGTCAGGGTCGTGCTGATCGCCCCAGACGAACTCAGGCTTCCTGACTACATCAAACAGGACGTCTGCGACAGCAAGGGCATAGAATACAAGGAGACCGGCAATCTGGACGAAGTTCTTCCGGAGCTCGATGTGCTCTACATGACGAGAGTCCAGAAGGAGCGGTTCCTGGACGAGGACGAGTTCGACAGGGTCAAGGACAGCTTCGTGCTGGACGCGAGGAGAATGTCACTCGCCAAGGAGAAGATGGCCGTGCTGCACCCTCTCCCGAGGGTCAACGAGATCCTCACCGAAGTGGATGCCGACCCGCGCGCCGCTTATTTCCGCCAGGTGGAGAACGGCAAATTCGTCCGCATGGCTCTGATATGCAAGTTGCTTGAGTGGAAAGACGACAGCAGCCATACCATGCCTCAGGAAGAGTGGCTGACCGACCCGTCACTGCACTGCAGCAATCCTAAGTGCATCTGCAACAACGAGAAAGTCGAACCGCGCTTCAAACGCACCACCGGCCGGGTGACCCGCTGCTGGTACTGTGACGCCAAGGTGCGGTAAAAGCCAACTGGCCATATCAATACAGGAATCCGAACATCCACAGCGGCACTTGGTTATCGAACACATACTCAATTGAATCCTTGACCACATAGGCGTCTTTCAGATTGGATATCTGTTTCTTTCCCTTGCTGCGCCCACCGACCTCGAAAGTCTTTCCGTCAATCTCAAAATCTGATACGGGGGACTCTACAGTATCATATTTCTGTCTGGTCCAACAATAAAATATAGTCTCCCGGGCATTACCCGTTTCCGGATTTTCACCTGAAAGGACATACGACATGTTGGAATTGTGGAGATAAATCTTGTCCATCTTGCGAAGAACGGCATCCCCATTGGCTTTCATACGGAGGACAGAGACAAGTTCGGCTTTTTCCAGATACTCCAGATACCTTGGAAGTTCGTCACGGCTCAATTCCAAGTCTCTGGCCATATCCGAGAAATTAATCTTGACCGGGACGCTCTTGGAGATGTAGTACATGAACTTCTTGAGTTTCTGTGTGGCAGCGATGGTCATTCTGGCGTACTGGGGAATGTCAACCTCAATGGTCGTGTTGATGACTTGCCGCATGCGAGTTTCGAATTCGGGCTCCTGAAAGAAGGGGTAGCAGCCTTTTTTCATATAGTCGCCGAAGTATTTCAGCGGTCTCTCGATCCCATAAGGGAAATCCACTTTTCCTCGCAGCACCTCTTCCAGACTGGCCGATTTCAAAGACCAGCCATTACGCAGGTTCAGGTACTCACGGAATGACCATACAGGAAGATGGTACTCAATGACTCGGCGGCTTAGATCAGCACCCCCTTCTTTGAGGTCCAGCAGGGAACTGCCGGAATATACGACATGCAGCAGCGGCAGACTGTCGTATATATTCTTGACCTCCCGGCTCCAGCCAGGATATTTATGGATTTCATCTATATACAGGTATTTCCCGCCACGGGCGAAGAAATTTCTGGCAGTATCAAGAAGGGTATGGGCGCTGAAATATATGTCATCAGCAATCACGTAAAGTGATTCATCCCTGTTTCCTGCCCTTCTGATGTGCTGTAAGATAAGAGTGGATTTACCGACTCCTTTTTGACCGAGTATACCTAAGACGCGGACATCCCAATTTATGGTGTCATGCTGCGCCCGGAAGAAGTTCATCGGAGTCAGTTCCAGAAGTTGATTGAATTGTTCATAAAGTGCCTGCATGATATATTGCGGTGTTTATCCGGCACAAATATAAGAAAATTGCTGAACTTTACATGCAACTTTCAGAGAAAACTGCGGAGTTTTATCCGCAGATAGACATCGTTATTGCAAGGTGTGGTGTACAGCAGAAAGGCGTTTTCTGTACGGCGGAAGATCCGGGTACAGGTTAGAGTGGAATAGTTGGAAAACGCTATAACCCGGCTTATAAAACGTTGTCCTGTCGCATTTTGTGGCGCAGGTTATAGGGTGAAAGCCGAGGATAGGCTAGAACCTAGTATTCCCGAGGAAAACAGACAATCCCACGGGACAACGAGTCCGTCGGACGTTGTCATAGCCCTGTCACCGGCGTAGATCAACAATTTTGCCTATAGTTCACATGCAAACATTTGACTATAAAACTTTTACAAAAAATCTAATTTTCGATTTGCAAAACATTTACGCATACAAAAGCCCCATCCCCTCCACCTTCTACCCCTGCACATCTATATTCCAATACAGGTGGGAGCACCCAAGAAGAAGCCTAGAACTGGAAGTATATGAACGCCTGGAGTTCGGCGGTGATGAACTGGTAGACGATGAAGACCACGGCGACGACCGCGATGGCCATCAGCGGCAGAGGGAGGAGAGCGAAGTTGATCCGGTACCACCTCTTCCAGCGCGACGGCAGCCAGTGGATGAACAAGCCGAGCACGATCAAGGCGAAGACTTTCCAGTACTCCGCGCAGATCTGCGGGATCAGGCTCCAGTCCCAGGCGGAACCGATCTGCTGCACCATATTGCGCGCCGTGCTCCAAGCCACCTCGTTGGCCGTGGCCGGATCAAGGTTGCTTCCGCTCCGGAAAAACAGACGCGTGAAAGTGACGAACACAAACGTCTGCGCCACACCCCAGACATAGCCCAGCCGTCCGCATCCCTTCCCCCGGCAGAGGTGATAGACAAAGCGCACAAGCGTGCCGAGCCACACCAGAGCAGCCCAGACAAAGAGCAGGTTCCACACCGGAGCCGGGACGAGACGTGAAAGAAGCCCCAGAGACAGGGCAAGCAGACTCACCAGCGCCATCCTCAGAGTCCAGGACATGTCTTTCCAGAACTGATAGACAATCAGCCCGATGCCGTTGAGTCCGCCCCAGATGATGAAGTTCCACGAAGCTCCGTGCCACATTCCGCCGAGCAGCATCGTGATGAAACGGTTGATGTTCGCGAGAATCTTCTTGCGCCTCTCCGGGAAACAGCGCGCCACTATACCGAGCGCAAGGGCAATCAGTACAAACACCAGCGACACCACCCACTGGCCTGAAAGCATCACGGCGATCAGCGCAAACAGCACGATCCAGAAATACGTGCCGAACGTGGCATTGCGGTTGCCGCCGAGAGGGATATAGAGATACGACTTGAGCCAACGGCTGAGCGACATGTGCCAGCGCCGCCAGAAATCCTGCGGGTTCGACGCCTTATAAGGAGAATTGAAGTTCTGCGGAAGATAGAAGCCCATCAGCATGGCCACACCGATGGCGATGTCCGTGTAGCCCGAGAAATCGGCATAGACCTGGAGCGAATAGCCGAAGAGTGCCGTGAGGTTCTCAAAGCCCGTAAAAAGGAGCGGGTTCTCAAAGACGCGGTCAATGAAGTTGACAGCAATATAGTCGCTCAGTATCAGTTTCTTGGCCAGTCCGTTGAGAATCCAGAACACCGCAAGCCCGAACTGCCTGCGCCCGAGGTTGAAAGGCTTGTAGAGCTGCGGGATGAACTCGCTCGCCCTCACGATAGGCCCTGCCACAAGTTGAGGGAAAAAGCTCACATAGAAACCGAAATCCAGGATGTTGTCCACAGGTTTCACCTCCCTCCGGTAGACATCAACCGTATAGCTGATCACCTGGAAGATGAAGAACGAGATCCCGACAGGCAGCACTATGCTGTCCACCCGGAACAGCTCCCGCCCCGCGATGGCATTTCCAAGCGCACCGAACACGTCCGTCACCTTGATCTGAACCCCCGTCAAGGAATACAGCAGGTCGGCAAAGAAGTAACTGTACTTGAAATAGCAGAGCAGAAGCAGGTCAACGCAGACGCTCAGCACCAGCCAGGCACGCCTCCGCCTCAGGTCGACAGAAGCAGCTATCCTCTTGGCTATCAAGAAATCAGAGCACGTCACAAAGAGCAGTATCAGCACCGACAGCCCGCTGGTCTTGAAGTAGAACAGCAGACTGGTGAAGAAAAGGAAACTGTTGCGCAGCAGCCGCCTGTCGCCTATCAAGGCAAACACGGCATAGACTATGGCAAAGAAAGCCCAGAAATAGAACTGGGTGAAAAGCAGGGGCGAGTTGGGGTCAAACGAGAACAGCCGCCGCAGGAAAGTCCATATCACACTGAGATCCATCTATCTGGCAGAGTTGCGGTCTTCCATCAGGGCTTCGAAGAACAGGTCCCCGAGCAAAGTGTAGCCCTCGTCCGTAAAATGCAGCCTGTCAGGCTTGACAAGTCCGAGGTTTTTCCAGCGCTGCACGGAATGCGCCCCGCCCATGAGGCCGTAGAGGTCCCAGACCCCGGCACCGTATTCCCCGGCCAGCTCCATCATTGCCTTGCGCACCGCAGGTGCGTTCTCGTTGTAGGTCATCCCCCTCCTGATGTAACGGTAACTGTCGTTGTTCGTTATGAATATTATGGCGCAGTCCGGGTTGACCCGATGAATCATCTCGATGAGACGGCGGTAGTTGTCCTTGAACCTGCCGGGCTTGAAATCCTTGGCTGTGCAGGCCGAGTCGTTGATGCCCAGGGCGAGGATTGCCAGGTCCGGGTTGACCAGTCTCAGATCCCGTTCCAGATCGGGGCACTTGTCTAGCCAGGTGGTAAGTTTGGCCCCGTTGACCCCGGACGAATAATAGTTCACTCCCGGTCTGCCGCTGATGGGCTGGATCCCGGTGAGGGTAAAAGTTTCCCCGGAGGGGATCTCGAATCCCACAGTCACGCTGTCTGACCGGGACTGGAGGCTGAAGAGGTAACTCGCTGTGAGCGAGTCATAACTGTGCCTCAACGTGTCGGCGCCGCTGACGACATAGGGCCAGGCCCTCTCAGACGAGCCGTAGCCCAGCACGCGCAGCCTGGAGAATGACCAGAGACTGACGGAGTCGGGGCTGACATTGAAACTGACGGACGCGCTGCTGTCTGAAGTCCGCGCCCCGAAGCCGGTGATGCCGTAGCGGGGTTTCTCCAGCTTCGAGTTGAGGGTCATCATCGGGGCTTCCCATGTCCCCGTGTACGAGATGCGGTAGCTCTTGTCAGAGTTGGTCTTGCAGAGTCGTCTCGGGAAAAGGAAGCCCCTGTCTCCGCGCGGCGCGATAGAGTCGAGGTCGTTCATTATCCTGTTCGGGAAATATGCCGCCTGCACATGAGAGCCGCCTATGTGCCAGATGTTTACATTCCCCTGCCCCGTAGAGACAAGGCTGTCGAGCTTGGCAAGGAAACGGTCCTGTGCGCTGCGGTCGCCCGGGAACACAAGGGCGGAGTTTTCAGTCTTCACGCAGTCGGGGAGCTCCCTGCTAACGAGAATGGCGGGCAGTAGCAGGGCAAGAAGCGGCAACATCTTATTTTTCATTCTTTTTCCTCCAGAGGTAATAGTCATAATAGAGCAGGAAACTGTCACTGAACATCTCCCCCACCCTGGCCGAGCCACGCGGGGTGAAATGCACATAGTCGGAGCCGGCAAGCGGCGGGGCCGCACCAACCCAGTCAAGCATGGAGTTACGGCCGCCCATGGCACCGTAAATATCCCAGTACGCGGCATTTTCAGAGACGGCGGCAGCACGCAGGGAATCCACCAGTTCAGGGAGGACAGGGTATGTCTGGCGCTTCCCGTTGATGGACGTGGACATGTCGGACGGCCCGATGAAGACAAGCGTGGCCTGCGGGGCAAGTTTGTGCAGGTAGCGCAGTTGCCGGCGCACCGAGGAGGCGTAGCCGGAGACTGCCTTGGTAGTGGAGATATACGGCACCGTGTTTCCCCCGTACTGGAGGAGGATGAGGCGGACGTTCTCTTCATGGTAGAAACTGCGCATCTGCGCGGCATCCATCGCCGTGAAGACCAGTCCCGAGCAGCCGCGCATGGCCATGTTGTCCACCCTCACCCCGCTGTCAGTATCGAGAAGGATGCCGTAGATATCGGCATGGCCGGAAAGGGAAAGGCTGGCCTTGGCACTGCTGTCAGGCAGCTGGAACACGGCCTTTTCTATCGGGCCGTCACCCTCCAGGCTCACGCTCCTGCCACCGCAGCCGGCTGTCAGAGTGCCTTCTATGTTGCCTGCCACAAGTGTGAGGCGGTTGAAGAGTTTCTGCCCCTTGCCGCGGGAGCGTACCGGGGAGAAAGACACTGTCATGGTCGTGTCCAGATGCACGAAGTCCCCGTAAGGGCCGAATTTCCTGAGGCCTTCGGGCTTCTCGCCGAAGACTGTGAATCTCTCAAGCTCAGAGGAAGCGCTCACGGCCATAGCCGGAGTGAAATAGCGGCGCGCCGGGAGCATCCCCTGCCCGTCTCCGCCGAAACGCTCCTGAAGAGCATCGCGTATGGCCGAAGTGATCCTGTCCTCTTCTATCTGGGAGTCTCCGTAATGTATGATTCTCACCGGATTACGCTTCGCGTTTTCAAGGGCTTCGAAGATCGGGTCGAAGAAAGCCGGATCGTCGGACGGGAGGTAGAATCTGGCCGGATCCGAATCGAAAAATCCTTTAAACCGGTCATCCTCCGCCTTGCGGACGGCCTCTTTGCGGCTTTCAAGCAGTTCTTCCGGAGACACGCGCGCCTGCTCCGGCTCCGCACCCTCAAGGATGTCGGACACCGACGGAAAACGGAGTTCCAGCGCCCCGGCCTTCACTCCCCCGGACGGGAAGACGGCGCTGACAAGGGCCAGCATGGCGATCACGGACAATATGAAAATCAATACAGCACTGCGTCTCATTTCTCTTTCCAGACTTTAAGGTATTCCTGTAGTGCCCACATCTCATCACGATAGCGTGCGGCATGTGCGAAATCAAGGTCGGCAGCGGATTTTTTCATGCGCCTGCGGTCCTCTTCGATGAGCTTCTCCACCTGCTCGCGGGACATCGAGCGGATCACCGGGTCCTGGAGCACAGCCGCGAGGTCGGCCTTGACATGGCCGTCGGCGAAGGCAGCCCCATCCTCACGCAGCGCCGCATGTCCGAAGCCCACGGAGATGCTGCCCTTCCCTAGATCCGAAGGGTTCGGGACATAGACAGGCGAGTCGTAGGAGTTGGCGGCGCTGACACGGCCCGTAGTGCCGCCGGCAAGGCTCTTTGCCAGCACATTCTGGCGCACCTGCACCTGCTTCGGGGTGATGTGGTGGAGTTCGTTGTATTCCACCTGCTTGCGGCGCCGGCGGTTGGTTTCGCGTATGGTCTCCTCCATGGACGGGGTCACGGAATCGGCGTACATTATCACGAGTCCGTTGACATTTCGGGCCGCCCTGCCCGCTGTCTGGGTCAGGGCCCGCCCGGTGCGCAGGAAACCTTCCTTGTCGGCATCGAGTATCGCCACCAGCGACACGGACGGGATGTCCAGACCCTCACGGAGGAGGTTCACCCCTACGAGCACGTCAAACAGCCCCATCTTGAAGTCCTCGATGATTTCCACGCGCTCGGCAGTGTCCACATCCGAGTGGATGTACCGCACGCGGATGCCTATCTTGCGCAGGTACTCGTCCAGTTCTTCGGCCATCCTCTTGGTGAGGGTGGTGACAAGGGTGCGTTCATCACTTTCTGCGCGTTTGCGTATCTCCTCGACCAGATCGTCCACCTGGTTCTTGGTAGGACGGACCTCGATAGGCGGATCCAGCAGGCCGGTCGGCCTGACCACCTGCTCAACCACCAGACCTCCGGACTTCTCAAGTTCGTAGTCGGCCGGGGTCGCACTGACATACACTTTTTGGCCGGTGATGGCCTCGAACTCCTCGAACTTCAGTGGCCTGTTGTCGGATGCCGCCGGGAGACGGAAGCCGTAGTCGATGAGTATCGACTTGCGGGAATGGTCTCCTCCGTACATCGCCCTCACCTGCGGGAGAGTCACATGGCTCTCGTCGATGAACGTTACGAAATCCTTGGGGAAATAGTCGATCAGGCAGAAAGGTCTCTGCCCCTCGCGGCGTCCGTCAAAGTAGCGCGAGTAGTTCTCGATGCCGGGGCAATAGCCCATCTCCTTGATCATCTCAAGGTCATATTCCACCCTCTGTTTGAGGCGTTTGGCCTCAAGTTCTCGCCCCTGCTCCGTGAACACCTGCATCTGCTTGACCAGATCGTCCTGGATCTGCGACACCGCCGCGGCGCTGCGTTCCTTGGTGGTGACGAAGTTGTTGGCAGGGTAGATGCTGATCTCGTCCAGATCTTCGATATGGGCGCCGGTCACAGGATCTATAAGGCTCAGAGCATCCACCTCGTCCCCGAAGAACTCTATCCTCACCGCCTCGTCGGCACCGCTCAGGTAGACATCCACTGTGTCTCCGCGCACACGGAACGAGCCGCGCTTGAACTCGGCCTCGGTTCGGTTGTACAGGCCCTCGACGAGTCGGTACAGAAGCCCCGTCAGGCTGCGGGTCTCGCCCTTGCGGACAGTGACCGTCTGCGCGTGGAAATCCTCCGGGTTGCCGATACCGTAGAGGCATGATACAGAGGATATCACGATGACATCACGCCTGCCCGAGAGCAGGGCGCTCGCGGCGCTGAGGCGCAGCTTCTCGATGCGGTCGTTGATGCTGAGGTCCTTCTCGATATAGGTGTCGCTCGAAGGGATGTAGGCCTCCGGCTGGTAGTAGTCGTAATAGGAGACGAAATACTCGACGGCGTTTTCAGGGAAGAATGACTTGAACTCCCCGTAGAGCTGGGCCGCAAGGGTCTTGTTGTGGCTGAGTATCAGCGCCGGACGCTGGAGACGCTCGATGACGTTGGCCATCGTGAATGTCTTGCCCGAGCCGGTCACGCCGAGCAGGGTGACATCGCTCACGCCCGACTCAAGAGCGGAGCTGAGCTGCGCTATGGCCTCCGGCTGGTCTCCCGACGGTTTATATTCTGACTGCAGATGAAATTTCATAAAGTATTCATATTATCTCGCCAGCCCAAAGGGACTTGAAGAAGTCTGTGACATAATATAGATCCACATCACCCGAACGTCTGGTAATATGATCGCGCGAGACGATAATCTGTCTGGCATCCGGATGCTCTTCGGTGAATTTTTGAAGCCCCCTCTTATGCTTGGCCTCAATGTGGTCGGTGGATTTGATTTCTATGGCCACTCGTGCATCTCCAATGACCGCATCGACTTCATCCTTGGCATAAGTGTGCCAATAGGTCAATTCTTCTTCACTTCCAGTGTATCCGAGGTACGCCCGGAGCTCCTGCATCACAAGGCTCTCGAAAGCATGCCCGTACTCGGGAGTTTCCGGCATCAGATGAAAACGATGCAGAAGATAGTTGGGTATGCCCACATCGAAGAAATAAAACTTCGATGTCTGGAGAAGCCTGCGTTTTATAACCTTTCGGTAAGGCTTCACCTCGAACCCCAAAAGGGTATCATATAGGATTTTAAAATACGCCTTGACGGTATTGACAGACACGCCGCAGTCAGAGGCTATATTGTCATAATTCAGGATCTCGGTATTGGTGACAGCAGCCACCTCAAGAAAGCGTTCAAAAGTATCTATGTCCCGCACCAAGGCTTCCTCCTCTATTTCTTCCTTCAGATAGAGGTTCACATAGTTCTTGAGGCGGACTCGCGCATCCTTCACATCATAATGACGCGGGATCATGCCATTTTGGAGAGCTCGATCGAAGTCATAATCGGGAATTTCGGCATACACGAGGGGATATAAATGCTCTTCGTTTGCCCTCCCGCCCAACTGCGCGTCTGATCTTTCTTGCGCTGGAGCCGCTGAGAATAAAACGCAAGTTTTTCTCAACCATCAACTTATGCACAATGTCAAGAAGTTCAGGAAGCTTCTGGATTTCATCTACGACCACCAAAGTCCCGGACGGGAATCTCGCAAGCATCTCGTAGAACTCCATGGCTCGACGCCTGAAACGTTTCCGTGTATCCGGGTCAAGAAGGTCAACATACACGGCCTCGGGAAAACGCTCCCTCAACAATGTCGACTTCCCTGTCTGACGACCGCCAAACAAAAACATCCCCTCGTCCAAACGGCCCTCTATATCGAATATCCTACTATACATAAACTTGTAAAATTTGCAGTAACATTGACAATATTTTCAAAATTTCGCCAACGATGATGCAAATATACTAAAGTTCACACAGACCTCAAAACGGAGATACCTACAGTCCGGAGTAGCGCTCAAAGAATGCCTGTATCTTCTCGATTACTGATTTCTTCTTTTCTTGCCGGTCGCCCCCACCGAAGCGGGACATGGGCGGGAGTATCTTGTCAATGTCGGTTCCTGTGGTTCTTACCTGTCCGTCCCGGAAACTGTTGTCAATAAATGCCCTTGTCTCCTGCGGTCTGAGATGCTCACTCTCTATGATTTCTTTCAGGTCTTCGTCCTTCCGCTGCTGAACATATTCTTTCCAGCTCTTCTCTACGTCAGTATCGGCATTCACACTGCCGATGAAGTTCTCTATGAGTTCCTTCTTGCTCCTGAGCTGGATGCTTGACCCTATGGCCTTGGAAATATTGACAAGTATCTCCTTGTTTGTGCAGTTGCTGTCGTGATACTTCTGAACAAGAAGGAGAATATAGTCAATGTTTATCTCCACCTGCCTTATAAGCTCAGTCTCAAATACAAGGTCATCATTTATGTTCTCCTTGTCGCCGGGCTTGCGGCGGCGCCATTTCTCCTGAAGGTCAAGATAATTGCTCTGGTAATCCTGCAACTGCCTGTCTGTGAGCATCTCCTTTCCCTCAAACTGGTCAAAGGTGGAAAGTATGTTGATGGATTTGAGAAGACTTCCAAACAGGGCCACGAACCGTCTCTCCGCATCTTCGCCCATAATGGCTTGCCCTTCCGGGAACTCATTTTGCAGCTGCTCGACAAGCTCCTTATATCCATAGCAGTGCTTCCCTTTCTCCGTGTCGTATCCGTCATAATAAGACAGGAAGTCTTTCAGCACCACGATGCTGCTTGCATCCTTGTCCCCGAACAGGGCAATGGCATCATCAGTAGCCTGCTGAAGATCCCTGAAACAGACTATGTTGCCGAAGGTCTTGACAGAGTTCAGTATCCTGTTCGTTCTGGAAAATGCCTGTATCAGTCCGTGCTGTTTCAGGTTCTTGTCCACAAACAGGGTATTGAGTGTGGTGGCATCAAAGCCCGTAAGGAACATATTCACCACTATCAGCAAGTCCACCTGCCTGTTCTTCATCCTCAACGACAAGTCTTTATAGTAGTTCTGGAACTTGTCGCTGGATGTGTCATAATTCGTGGAGAACATCCTGTTGTAATCCTGTATGGCTCCTTCAAGGAAATCCCTTGACTGCTGGTCAAGCTGCGTGGTGCTCTCCGGGTTCTCTTCCGCAAGTATCCCATCGACTTCTTCTTCATTTGCACCATAGCTGTATATGGTGGCTATCTTCAATCTGTGTGATTCCGGAAGATTTTCCTGTTGTTTTTTGAACTCATTGTAGTATGCCTTGGCCATAGGAATGGACGCCACTGCAAACATAGCATTGAAGCTCCTTCTCTTTGTCTTCTGGTCGAAGTGTTCAAGGATATACTGGGTTACATTTGAGATCCTTTCAGGGGATGCCATAGCCTTCTCCCTGTCAATGGCAGAAATCTGTTCATCATTGATGCTGTCCTTCTCCTTGATGGTATTCACATAGTCAATCCTGAACGGAAGGACATTCTCGTCATTGATGGCATCCACTATGGTGTAGGTGTGGAGCTTGTCCCCGAATGCCTGCTGGGTGGTCTTCAATCTCATATCACCGCCGGTCCCTGCATTCTGTGCGAAGATAGGGGTGCCTGTGAAGCCGAACAGATTGTATTTCCTGAAGTTCTTGGTGATGGCACTGTGCATCTCCCCGAAGTTGCTTCTGTGGCACTCGTCGAAGATTATCACCACCCTCTGCTGGAATATCGGATGGTTCCTGTTCTTCTGGACGAAGATGGAAAGCTTCTGGATGGTGGTGATGATGATATGGTAATCGTGATAACCACCGCTTTTGTCCCTGTTCTCCAACTGTCTTTGAAGCACGGCCGTGGAAGTGTTTCCGTCAGCCGCCCCTTCCTCGAAGCGGTTATACTCCTTCATCGTCTGGTAGTCAAGGTCTTTCCTGTCCACCACGAAGAGGACCTTGTCTATATATGGAAGTCTGGATGCCAGCTGTGCTGTCTTGAAGGATGTGAGTGTCTTTCCTGAGCCTGTGGTGTGCCAGATGTATCCTCCGCCCTTGATGCTGCCGTAAAGCTTGTAATTCTCTGCAATGTTTATCCTCTGTATGATCCTTTCTGTGGCTGCGATCTGGTAAGGTCTCATCACCATAAGCATCTTCTCGCTGGTGAATACACAATACTTTGTAAGGATGCTGAGCAGGGTATGCTTGGAGAAGAATGTCTTTGTGAAGTCAAGAAGGTCAGTGATGACCTTGTTGTTGCTGTCAGCCCAGAATGATGAGAACTCGAATGAGTTGCTGGTCTTCTTCGACTTGTTCCTTCCGCCTGTCTCCTGCTCTTTGAGATGATTGGCCCTGGTGGTGTTTGAGTAATACTTGGTGTTCGTGCCGTTGCTGATGACAAATATCTGCACATACTCATACAATCCGCAGCCTGCCCAGAAGCTGTCCCTCTGGTATCTGTTTATCTGGTTGAATGCCTCTTTGAGCTGGACACCGCGCCTTTTCAGTTCTATATGCACAAGGGGAAGACCGTTTACAAGAATGGACACATCATATCTGGTGTCATAGTTCCCGCCCTCCTCGACATACTGGTTTATGACCTGGACGAAGTTGTTGTGGATGTTGTCCTTGTCGAGCAGTTTGATGTTCTGGCTTTCTCCTGTGTCTCTTTTGAGAACCTGGATATAGTCATCCTGTATCTTCTGTGTCTTGGCTACAATATCATCATTTTTGTTGGCTATGCACTCACCGAAGAACCGCTCCCATTCACTGTCTGTGAAGTGGTAGGAGTTGAGCTTTTCCAGTTGCGAGCGCAGGTTCCTGATGAGGTCGGCCTCCGTGTGGATAGGGAGATACTCATACCCCTGCTCCCCAAGGAGTCTGATGAACTCCTTTTCCAGATCAGCCTCGCTCTGGTAGCTTTCCGCAGGGGTAGCCACGTGGTCATATTCTGCGACCACAGTGTATTCCTGACTTTCCGCGATGATATTGTATTGTGTCATTATTATGCTTCTTGTCTTCTGTTATGCTCCTTTCCTCTTGAAGATCAAAAGTTTATCTCTGTAATACTCGTATTGCTGTCTTCTCTTTTCCATCTCCGCAGGAAGTCCGGAGGAAAGGTCGTTTGTCAGGCGGTCGAAACGGTCAAGGATGGAAACTATTTTCTGCTGGTCTGACAAGGAGGGGACAGGAATCGGATAGTCTTTTACAATCTGAGCGTTGATATTGTTTTGGCTGCCTTGGCCTAAAGATTTGATTTTTTCGTAATTTTTACAAACCCAATAATATGCATATTTATACAGAACTGTTTGAGGATTAATTTGAAGATTACAGCAGGCTTGATTTGTGGTGAGAGGGATTTTGTTTATACCTGCTTTACCTGCGGTAGCCCCATACATAGCAATGATAACACAGTTTTCAGGTATTAACTTGGCAGACGAGTTCTTGAACGCCTCTTCTGTAATCTTGATCTCTGTATCATAGATGTTATTCCAGTCAACTTCCTGTGTCCTTAACCACGGAATATTTCCTTTGAAATAATATCCATTCTTTCTTGAAGGGGTTCCTCCTGAACTTATTTTCAAACACACTTCACTCATCTTCATCCATCTTAATTCTGCTTGATACCCCCCCCTATTGAAATTCAGGAGGTTATCAAGATAATAGTTGTATTGTTGCTTTCTTTTTTGCAATTCTGCTTGCAATTCTGCTTGCAATTCTGCTTGCAATTCTGTAAAAGTATCCAGTATCCTTACAATCTCCTCCTGCACCGGCAGGGGAGGCACGGGGATTTCAAACTTGTCTATGCTTGATATATGAACGTGCGGAACACCTCCACCTTTCTTTGTAGAGTATATCTTCTCTTGAATACTGGTTAAGACATAATAGATATACTTGGTTTTCAAAGTTTCATTCCCTTGTATTGAAAAGGCATCACAAACAAAAATGGGTTCATTCCAGTATTGAACATAGCCGGCACCAGCCCCACTTCCAGCAATGGTAATGACCTCCCCAATTCTATTTGAGACATTGCAATAAAATGCTGGTTGCCTTCCGCCAGAGATGACAGGGATATTCCCTTCTTGCATTATGCCTTTTGTCGCGGAAGTTCCCCTTTTCATTATGGTAGCGTCACCCAGTGTTTTCCACTCCACCCCGTCAGGACAGTATTGCTGTATCAGTTCTTCCAACTTACTCATTTTTCTCTCTCCAAGTGTTGTTATTCTCGTTTGGAATTCTCATATTTGTATCGGATATTTTAATCGTACGATTGAGGCGCTCGTCAAGCTTAATTTTTTAAGACATTTGCTTTCGGGCAAGTGTCTTTTTTGTATTGGAGAAATACGGACGGATGTACTCTCAAAGGCCCGCTCTCAGCTCTCAAGCAGTTAAACATAATCGCAATGATTAAGATATCCATCAATATTAAGCTTGATGAGCGCTCCTGCACAGAGTGCAAAGATGCTCACAAACCAGTTTATGTCAGAGGCCATTTCAGAATGGTCAGAGGTAAAAAGGTTTACGTGAAGGCCCACTACCGTAAACGGTAGGCCCACGGCCTTGTCTGCATACCCGTCCGTATCGGAGCCGCCTACCCTAAAGGCGGCTCCGTCATTCCCTTTCATTCTGAAATGGCACAGAGACATCATATTCCTATTTCCGCAATAATCTTGTCAATTTCAGCACGGAGCGCATTCTCCCTTTCTACAATCTCCGCAAGTTCTGCATTGAGCTTCACGATGTCCACCTTCTCTCTGGTGTCCTCCTGCTCTACATAGGTCGAGACAGACAGGTTGTAGTCAGCCTTGGCTATGTCATCATTTGCCACAAGCTTGCTGATATACTGCACATCCTCTCTGTCCGTGAACAGGTCAAGGATATGCTGGATGTTCTCTTCCGTGAGCTTGTTGCTGTTGGTAACCTTAACACATTCCTTTGTGGCATCGATGAACAGAGTGCAGTTGTCCTTTTTTGCTTTCTTCAAGACCATAATGCAGGTGGCAATGCTGGTCCCGAAGAATAGGTTGTCCGGAAGCTGGATGATGCAATCCACAAAGTTGTTATCAATAAGATACTGTCTGATCTTTTTCTCAGCTCCACCTCTATACATCACTCCCGGAAAGCATACTATGGCGGCCGTGCCGTTGCTGGCAAGCCAGGAAAGGGAGTGCATAATGAATGCAAGATCAGCCTTTGACTTCGGGGCCAAGACTCCGGCAGGAGCGAACCTAGGGTCATTGATAAGAGTTATATCATCATCACCCTTCCATTTCGTTGAGTAAGGTGGATTTGAGACTATCACTTCGAATGGCTCATCATCCCAGTGCTGTGGAGAAAGAAGCGTGTCCTCGCAGGCTATGTCAAACTTGTCATAGTCAATATCGTGAAGGAACATATTGATCCTACAAAGGTTATATGTAGTCAAGTTGATTTCCTGCCCGAAGAACCCCTGTCTCACATTGTCCTTGCCGAGTATCTTTGCTGCTTTTAGGAGCAGTGAGCCAGACCCGCAGGCCGGGTCATAAACCTTATTGACCTCTGTCTTGCCGACTGTGGCGAGCTTTGTCAAAAGCTCACTCACTTCCTGCGGAGTGTAGTATTCACCGCCACTCTTGCCTGCATTTGAAGCATACATACCCATCAGATATTCGTATGCATCACCAAATGCATCGATGGTATTGTCCTGATAGTCTCCCAGTTTCATTGACTGGATCCCCCTCAGAAGTTTGACCAGTTTTTCATTCCTCTTGATGACAGTAGCACCCAGCTTGTTGCTGTTCACATCAAGGTCTGCAAACAGCCCCTTGAAATCATCTTCACTTGCGGTCCCCTTTGCTGAGTTCTCAATAGACGAGAAGATGCCTTCAAGTGTCATATTCAAGTTAGGGTCAGCATCACAAGTCTTGCATACATTCTCAAAGAGCTGAGAAGGCAGGATAAAGAAGCCCTTGACATTCACCATTTCTTCCCTTATGCCTTCCGCCTGAGCATCATCAAGGTCAGCATAATTGAAACCGGTGTTGCCCGTCTCCCATTCACCTTTGTTGATGTATATGGTGATGTTCTCACTGATGTATCTGTAAAAGAGCATCCCGAGAATGTATGATTTGAAGTCCCATCCGTCCACGGAACCTCTCATCTCATCCGCTATTGCCCAAATAGTCCGGTGGAGTTCTGCACGCTCCACTTCTTTCTTGTTGTCCATCGTATTATCTGCTTGCCTTGTAAAGGTATAAAAAATTCCTGAAACAGGATATCTTCTCTCGGCTCCCACCTTCATCATGGCCGCATACAGAAAAAATCCCGGAAGCCGTCATGGCCGCCGGGATGAAGTGCGTCATAGTCAAGAGATTTTAAAAAACAGCTTTATCATAAGATTTTATCTTTATGCATCCTGCCATCCGGTCACGATTTCACCAAAACCGGAGCTGTATATTCTATGCGCTATTATGTTAATGGCAAATATAATCATCTGTTATCAAGTTCTTTCAGATTGAACGGGATTGAACCTGAAATGACCCAGTATGAACCGGAGAGCACCTCTCCACACCTTATCTGGGGCGATTGCGGCCAGCTCCGGCGATAACAGCAAGGACTGCTGCACCAGCTCCAGAACAAGGTAACAGCAAGGACTGCTGCATCAGCGCCAGAACGCGGTGGCGGATAAGATGCTGATTATCAAGCAAAAGAACTTTCAGCCTCCCCGCAAACTCCGGGAAGACATATCGTTATTCGCTTATGTATCAAGCACTTATCGGCCACCTCATTTTACCCCATGACACTGCTACGCCCACTCTCAACCACCATGCACAACATCAACCGCCACAAACCGCCAGCACATCAACCCCATCCTCCAACACCACTTTCCCACACACCCCTCCGGCAGGCAGCGATGACAGGGATACCAAAGCTTAGAGTTGCAGCAGGCAGCGCCAATGTAAAGCATGAAAGTTCGCGTCAAAGCGCCGTGGCGCCACCGGCCCAACACAAAAACATCGCCGGTGCCGGCCCTGCCACACGGCGCAAAGACTTTCTTCTCTAAACATCTTACAAAAGCATTTTTTTCTGCTGATGGTCACACATGGCTGATGAAAAAAGGAATATATTTGGATTATCCACAATGATTCATTAACTTGCGACAACTAGATTTCAGACTATGGAACACAACGGTGGGAAGATCAGGAGCGAAAGACGGGTTTGGCATATTTATCAAAGGGCTCGCCACGGATTTGTCGTATTCTACAACACAAGGGATTGCCTTGTATTCTTCACGATTTTTTCAATAAAATCGACACGACATAATATCAAGGTACTAGGTTTATGCTTGATGTTCAATCATATCCACATCATCGTAGAAGCACCAGACAAAACTATGGTCGCAGCATTCATGAGGGATGTCATGTCACGTTTCGCAATGCTCTACAACAAGCGGCATGGCATCTCGGGACAGCTTTTCAGAAGTTACGGCCTCGCACTCAAAAAAGGGGAGAAAGCAATCAGGACGACACTCGCGTATCTCTACAACAATCCCGTAGAAGACGGCCTGTGCCGGGAGGCCGAAGAATGGCAATGGAATTTTCTTGCATACGCACAGTCAGAATGTCCTTTCTCAGACAAACTGATCCTCAAAAGAGCCACAAAAAGACTACGACATTCAATAGAACAGGTAAGAGTTCTTCGCAAATCAGGATGCATCCTCGGATACGAAGCGATTGACAGTCTTTGCAAAAACCTGGATGCCACAGAGAAAAAGCAGATGGCCGATCACATAATCAACTTATACTCAGTTATTAACTTCAACTCCACCACCTCATTCTATGGAAATTATAGCAAAATGTTGCGCGCATTCGAAAGCAATACCGGCAGCGAATACGACATTGCAGAATCTTATGAAAACCACTCCGGGCCATCATACAGGAAGATGTCTCAATACGCATCCAAAGATATCTATAGTCTACTATGTCAACCGATAGAAAGCCGGGAAAAATATCTGGCAGAACTCCTCCTGAACTGCCATATCAAAAGACAACACGCAATGAAGTTCCTGCACATAGATTCAGAGGAGGCAAGATAAATAAATGTCAGCAAAAACAAAACAGACAACAAAATAATTACGTACCTTACAGACATGAAGTACAAGAACTTTTACATATTGCCGGAATGCTCTGAGAGTAGATATTTCGGAAAAATCACCGGAGAAAAGGATCTCGGTATTATAGAATCTGATTCCATGGATGAACTGACAAAAGAATTTCAGAAAACAGTTGATGACTATCTCGAAGAAAAGAAAGTACGCTGTGAAAGAAAACGAAAGAGAGTCGTAATATCAATATTGACATTCATCGCAATTATCATTTCAATGACAGCGACTTGTCCTACTAAAGACAAGCATATTTCTGCTTTCTCCAATCAGCTCACAGCCATATTGAATGACAGCGCAGATGCGGATGAGACGGGGCTGGCGGTAATCGGAGTTCTATTTGGGAACCAAATCATAGATGCGCTTGTCGGCCATTATCTCGTGATTGATGACTGCTTTATCTTCAATGTAGGAAAACTCCATTATGGAGGGAAAGCACACATCGTATCAATAGGTGCCTTCGGCCATGTCTTTACAATACCTCAAAAGCAGCTTGAAGAGGCAGTCCACAACAACAAAGACTTGCAGGAGCTCATGGGTGGCCTGACTTAGAAGCCGAAATGCTGGTCACCTCATCAGCTCCAGAACAAGGTAACAGCAAGGACTGCTGCACCAGCGCCAAAACGCGGTGGCGGATAAGATGCTGATTATCAGACAAAAGGGCATTCGGCCTCCCCGCAAACTCTGGGAAGACATATCGTTATTTACCTCTATATCAAACCCTTATCCGCCACCGCGTTTTATCCCCCCCATGACCCTACTACGCCCATCCAACATCGACACACTCTCCACGTACCATCTCGGCAGGATCGGCAAAGTGCGCCGTGGCAGGGCCGGGCAACGTGAATTCAGATAACTTTTGTATATTTGCCACGATTCGAAGGCGGCCGGAAAGAACTCTGCGGCCCGTAGCGAGGCCGAAGATGCAAGCACAAGCGGCCAAAGCTGTGCAATAGTCGCCCGGAACCAGAACGCCCAAATGAATCAGCATACCACAGAAGCACAGAACAAACGACAACGGACAAAATATGAAACGAATCCTATTTATCTGCCACGGCAATATTTGCAGAAGTCCGATGGCGGAATTCATACTCAAAGCCCTGCTTAGGGCAAGGGGCGACGAGGACCAGTACCTGATAGAATCAGCCGCCGTATCCGACGAAGAATACGGCAACCCCATCTACCCGCCGGCAAAGCGCTGCCTCAAGCAGCACGGCATCCAGTTCGACCAAGCCAAAACCGCACGCACCGTCACCCCGGAAGATTACAAGAAATTCGACCGCATCATCTGCATGGACACCAGCAACCTGCGCTGGCTTGAAAGAGTGATGGGCCCGGACCCCGACGGCAAAGTCCACCTGCTCATGTCCTACACCGGACACAGCCGAGATGTGGTGGACCCGTGGTACACAGGAGACTTCGAGCAGGCTTTCCAGGACATCCTCGAAGGGTGCGAAGCGATGCTCAACGCCGGGATATAACAGACTCCTGAATATGAAAGGGCTCCCCGCTTGCGGAGAGCCCTCACTGCCGTCAAGCCGGCCATACAAGAAGCCGGCATCAGGAAACTAATTCACCAGCACCTTCTTATAGCCGAGACGCTTGATCTCTATGGCGGCTCCTATGCGGTACAAAACAGTATAGGCCCGCACAAGCACATAGAAACCGAGATCCGTCTGCGGCTCGATGCTTTCGTGCCTTATCAGGCCGAGAGTCGCAAGAGCGCAGCTCAAGAGAGTGTCGTTGATCTTCTTGGCTTCCGGGTCATCCGCCTTGAAGCCAAGCACGTCCTGAAGTATATGCTCGTCCATGTTGTCCCAGCCCTTGCTGCCGTAATACGACTTGTAGCTGTCATCCTTGTGGGCCTCCCAGTCCACATCCCAGTTGTGGGCCACGCCCATCCCGAGGAATGCCGCCCAGGAAAGCGCAGCTTCCGGGTAGGCATTGAAATTCTCCACAGCATCCGCCGTGTAGTCCTTGATATAAGAATCCCATTTCTCATCGATATCGGGACTCCTCAACACTTCCTCCCCCAGCAGGCCGGCACCTTGGCAGACCTTGAGGAGGCCGTCTTCGAGAATCTTCTCGAACCTGTCCAAATACTCTGTATCCATGATAGTTATACTCTATGAACCTTTATGACGTTCTTTATGTTTGAAACCAATGATATCACCTTGTCCAACTCGGTATTTGACGGCACAAGCAGCTTGACGCTGATCTCATAAGTGCCGGTCCTCTGGTTCTCCTTGACATTGAAGGAGCGCATCGAGACTTTTAACTTGCCGATAACGTCCATGATCGCGCTGAGCACCGGATGCTCCATCCCCGCGGTGATCGCCAGATCGCAGACAAAGTCTCCACCGCTGCTGCTGTCCTGCCAGACCACTTTCTGTATCCTGTAGGGATAACGCTCGATGAGTCTCGCGGCGTTAGGGCAGGATATCCTGTGTATCTTGATGCCGTCGGTTCTGGTGACGAAGCCGAACACATCGTCTCCAAACACCGGGTTGCAGCATTTTGAAAGTTTATAGTCCAATCCCCGCACATTCTTGGCGCTGATCACCAGGATGTCATCGGAAGAGCTTCCGGCATAACCCTCTTTAGATGCCGCCCCGTCTTTTTCCTCCACGGCAGGAAGAGCCTTCTCGGCCTGTTTTTGAAGAATAAAGGCCTTTATGTCATTGACATCTATCTCCTCACGCGAAATGGCGGCAAGGAACGGCATCACGGAACTGTATTTCCGTGATTTCATAAACTCCGTCTGCAGTTCGTCACTGAACTCCAGTTTCCAGTTCTTGAGGCGGCGCTCCAGAATCTCGCGGCCCTCGGCTGAAGCACGGCGCTCGTCGGCATCGAGTTCCTGCTTTATCTTGCTGCGGGCCTTGGAAGTGACCACCCAGTTCAACCAATCCCTGCTCGGGCGCTGGTTGCGGCTCGTCATGATCTCAACCACATCCCCCGTCTTAAGTTTGTCCTTGATCTGCACCGGTTTACCGTTGACCTTTCCGCCCGTGCAGCGACACCCCACATTGGAGTGGATGTTGAAGGCAAAGTCAAGAACAGAAGCTCCGGCTGAGAGAATCCTGAGTTCCCCGGTAGGGGTGAACACAAAAATCTCCTTGTCCGGCGGGGCCGGCATGTCCTCGGGGCTGGCCTCGAACGGGTTGGCAAGCGAGTCGCGCACGGACTGCATCCACCTGTCGAGCGATGCCTCGTGGCGTATGCCCTTGTATGCCCAGTGTGCCGCGTTGCCGCTCTCGGCCTCGATGTCCATGCGTTTTGTACGTATTTGGACTTCAAGGGATTTGCCCTGTTTGTTCTTGACCGTGATGTGCAGGGACTCGTACCCGTTGGGACGAGGTGTGGTGAGCCAGTCGCGCAGGCGTTTGACATCGGGTTCGTATTCTTCCGTCACATAAGAGTAGACTTTCCAGCAGAGGTCCTTCTCCAGTTTCGGATCATCTTCGCAGTCGATGATGAAGCGGATTGCGAACACATCGTAGACCCCCTCGAACGGCACTTTCTGCACCTGCATCTTGCGGTAGATGGAATACGCGCTCTTCGTACGTGCCTTGAGCTTGTATCGGATGCCCGCGTCGGAGAGCTTCTTCTCCAGAGGCCGGATGAACTCAGCGGTGAGCTGCTCCCGATCCTTTTCCGTGGCCTTGAGCTTGTTGGTCACCGCACGGTACTGCTCCGGGTCGGAGTAGCGGAAATAGATGTTGCCCAGCTCATTGTTGATGTTGTACAGCCCCAGTTGGTGGGCAAGCGGCATGTAAAGCATCATCGTCTCCAGAAGTTTCTGCTCCCGGGAAGTCTTCGGGAAGATGCTCAGGCTCCGCATAACCTCCAGACGGTCGGCTATCTTCAGCACCACCACCCTCGGGTCGGTGGAATACTGGACAATGAGTTTCTTGTAGTTCTCGGCTTCGAGCCTTGTATCCTTGGGCTTGATGGTAGAGATTTTATTGAGGCCGTCCGTGATCTTTCGCACCTCAACAGGAAAAGAACTGATGTCCACATCCTTATGAGTCCTCGTCGCCTCATGCAGATATACGGCGGCCACACACTCCATAGGCAGACCGATCTCGTCGGCCACTATACGGGCGACATTGTCGGGGTGCTGTATGAAAGGGCTGCCGTCGTAACGGGTCTCGTCTTTAAGTGCCTCAAGCGCCACAGCGCGGGCTTTTTCTACAAGTGCATCCATCAAGGACAAATATACCAAATATCGTGCTAATTCAGCCCCAAGTGGCGTGAGTGATTTGCGGGCACGGATTTTAATTCGTAATTTTGTTATCCGTTATGAAGTACGGATTCGACAACGAAAAGTATCTGCGGATACAATCAGCCCACATCAAAGAACGCATAGCCCAGTTCGGGGACAAGCTCTACCTTGAGCTCGGCGGCAAACTGTTTGACGACTACCACGCCAGCCGGGTGCTCCCCGGATTCCAGCCGGACAGCAAACTGCGCATGTTACAGCAGCTTAGCGACTGTGCAGAGATAGTCATCGTCATCAGCGCCACCGACATAGAGAAGAACAAGATCCGCGCGGACTACGGCATCACCTACGAGATGGACGTGCTGCGCTTGCGCACCGAGTTCCAGAGCAGGGGGTTCCTTGTGAGCAGTGTCGTGATCACGCATTTCAACGGCCAGTCCAGTGCCAAGGCCTACAAGGCCAAGCTCAAGAAGCTGGGAATCAAGGCCTACTACCACTACACGATTGAAGGCTACCCCAACAACGTGGCCCTGATCGACTCCGAGGAAGGGTACGGAAAGAACGACTATGTCCAGACCACCCGCCCGCTTGTCATTGTGACAGCGCCGGGACCGGGAAGTGGCAAGATGGCAGTGTGCCTGAGCCAGCTCTACCACGAACACAAGAAAGGCACGGCAGCCGGGTACGCCAAGTTCGAGACTTTCCCGGTGTGGAACCTCCCGCTGATGCATCCTGTCAACATCGCCTACGAAGCCGCTACCGCAGACCTCAACGATGTCAACATGATCGACCCGTTCCACCTCGAAGCCTACGGCAAAACAGCCATCAACTACAACCGCGACATCGAGATTTTCCCTATACTCAACGCCCTCTTCGAGGGAATCTACGGGAAAAATCCATACAAATCCCCTACCGACATGGGGGTCAACATGGTCGGCAACTGCATCAGCGACAACGACATCTGCTGCAAGGCGGCCAACGATGAGATCATCCGCCGCTACTATGCCGCCCTTGAGAGGATGGCGGACGGCGAGGACAACGAGAACGAAGTCGGAAAAATCTCCCTTCTGCTCAAGCAGGCCGGCATCACCACGGAATACCGCAGGGTGACAGTAGCGGCCAAGCAGAGGGCAGCCACGGCAGGCAATCCGGCGGCCGCCATCGAACTCTCCGACGGCACCATCCTCAGCGCCGAGACCTCAGACCTGCTCGGCCCGTGTGCAGCCCTTATCCTCAAGGCTCTCAAGCATCTTGCAGGGATAGGACATGGGGTCAAACTGATCCCAGGAAGGCTGATAGAGCCTATCCAGAAGACGAAGGTGACCTTCCTTCACGGGAAGAATCCCCGCCTGCACACTGACGAGGCCCTCATAGCGCTGTCCATGCTCAGCCCGGACGATGACAACTGCCGCAAGGCCCTGGACATGCTACCTGAACTCAACGGCTGCCAGGTCCATTCGACAGTCCTGCTGAGCGACATCGACAAGAAGGTGTTCAAAAAACTCGGGGTAGACCTCACTTGCGAACCTGTCCACGAGAGTTCTCACTGACAAGCGCCTCCGCATCCTGTGGGGCTGCCTTGCTCCTGTTGACGAAGGCGACTCCGGCGAACACGAGGACTATCGCGACAACTTTCTGCCAGGTCAGACTGTCCATCCCGATGATGATGCTGAACACGGTGGCTATCATCGGCTGGAGATATGTATAGAGGCTGATCACCGTAGGTCGTATCCTCTTCTGGGCCACAGGTATAAGAAAATACGAGACGAATGTCGCGAATATCACCAGAAAAGCAATTTCCCTCACGACAGAAGGAGTGATCGCCGCGAAATCAGTGGTAACGAAGCCCTTGGCCGAGAAGGGGAGGGAAATCAGCAGTGAGAAGAGGAACATCCATTTCATGAATGTCACCACGCTGTAACGGGAAATCAGCGGGCGGAAGATTCCAAGATACGCACCGAAGCTCACCCCGTTGAGCAGCATCAGAGCAATCCCGAGCGGCCTTGTCTGCTCCACACCATTATGCGCTGATACTGAATTAAATATCAGCATCAATACTCCCGCAAGACTGAGGAATACACCGCCGGCTTTCTTTGCCGTAATAGGCTCCTTGAGGAAAATCGCGGCAAATATCATCGTAAAGATCGGAGGCAATGTGCCGAGTACCGAAAGGTCAATGGATGTGGTCATCGTCGTGGCCACAAGGAAAGAGTACTGCGGGAGGAAAAGGCCGAGCACTGAGGCCAGAGCCGTCATCAGTATGTCCTTCGGGGCCATCTTCTCCTTCGGTAGGAAAAGCGAAAGCAGCCAGAAAAGCGCCGACGCCCCTATGGCCCTGATGGAGAAAAGCACAGACGGGGAGATGCTGTGTGAATTTGCTATGTCCTTGCAGAATATTATGTTGAATCCGAATATCGTATACGCGACGGCCACTGCAAGATGGCCGAAAAGTTTACTCTTGTCCATCATTTCTTTCAAGCAGTTTTCCAAGTTCTGAAAAATCATCTATCACGCTGTCCGCTCCGCTCGCGATGAGTTCCGCGCGGGTGGAATTGCCGTAGCTCACTCCACAGGTGGCAGCCCCTGCTCCCTTGCCCATCAGTATATCATACGGCATGTCGCCCACGACTAGCGTCTGTGCGGCACTGTATCCCAAGTCCTTGAGGGTCTTGAGCACCGGTGCCGGATCCGGCTTCGGTCTCTCGGCATCCTCTGCACCGAGAACATAAGTCAGATACCCGCCAAGTTCCATGTCCCGGACAAAACCGTCGAGCGAAAGATGCGAACGGGAAGAGGCTACAGTCATCGTGTATCCCCTGTCTTTCAGATTCTTGAGGGTACCGATGACATTAGGGAACGGCTGAGGCACGAGCTCTTTCTTGTTGATTTCGAACAGTTCCCTGTAGCACTCCGTGCATTTTTCGGCATCCCCGGCGCTGAGTTGCGGCTGGAGTCGGCGGAACGCATCATTGAGCGTCAATCCTATCGTGGCGGCGCACTCTTCTTCTGTCCTGACAGGCAGGCCCTGCGCCTCCATGGTCATCTGGAGTGTCTTGACGATGTTGCGGCGAGTATCGCCTATCGTCCCGTCGAAATCGAAGATTATCAACTTTATGTCCATAAGTTTACACTACTTCTTAAAACCGCCGCAAAATTAGATATATTTTCGGCCAGACCAAACTTTAAAATCAATATATTCGCATTCATATTCATCGGCAATCCGCATAGGCGGGTCATTTTGAACAAAGAAGAATGAAAGAAACGCATAATAAGAATATAATCAAGACAAGACGCTACGAATCTCCATGCGGCACTTTGATATTGGGCTCATTCAATGATAAACTGTGTCTGTGCGACTGGCAAGTGGAGAAGCATCGTGAACATGTGGACCGGAGGCTGAAACATGAGTTGCAGGCTGAATTTGAAGACGGAACATCAGAAGTGATCGAAAAAACAGTTGCGCAGCTTGACGAGTTCTTCGCCGGGAAGCGCAATGTTTTCAGCATTCCTCTGCTGTTTATAGGATCCGGTTTTCAGAAAGCAGTATGGAACGGACTCCTGAAAATCCCTTATGGCAAGACGATTTCATACGGGGAGCTGGCGCGGAGTATCGGTATTCCGAAAGCCATCCGTGCCGTTGCCAATGCCAATGGCGCCAACGCCATTTCGATTTTCGCCCCTTGTCACAGGGTGATCGGCAGTGACGGGTCGCTTACGGGTTATGGCGGCGGACTTGCGGCAAAGAAAATGCTGCTGGAGCTGGAAGCTGAATCAGAGAATCTGTAAAGGAACTGTTGCACCCTAATTTATTTTATGTAATTTTGCAGTTGTATTTCACAATTGCATAACATGGAAGTAAAATATATCAGAAGAGACCTATCCAAGGTAATAGAAGAAGCGCAACGCTATTTCTCGGTCATAACCATCACCGGGCCAAGGCAATCAGGGAAGACCACGTTGATCCGGAATCTGTTTCCGCAACTGCCGTATTACTCTCTGGAAAATCCTGATACCAGAAGCTTTGCCGAGAATGATCCAATCGCATTTCTGAACCAAAGCACAACTGGCATGATCCTAGATGAAGTTCATAATGCACCGGATCTTCTCTCATACATACAAGGCATAGTGGACAATGACACGAACAGACGTTTTATACTTTCCGGCAGTTCGCAGTTCTCTTTGCTAAAAAAGGTGACGCAATCGCTGGCAGGCCGCACTGCTGTTTTCGAACTCCTGCCTCTATCTTATTCCGAAATACGGGACATGGTCGCTACCACAACTTTAGATCAACTTTTATTTAAAGGTTTCTATCCAGCGATATATTCGGGTCGCAACATCCCGGAATTCCTTTACCCGGCCTACATAAAAACATATCTGGACAAAGACGTGCGCGATTTACTGCAAATCAAGAACATGATGCAGTTCCACACTTTCATGCGCCTTTGCGCCGGTCGTATAGGCTCAGTATTCAATGCATCAGAATTAGCGAACGAAATCGGTGTCAGTTCACATACCATTACGGCCTGGCTCTCAGTAATGCAAGCCTCTTATATCATATTCCTGCTGCCTCCATTCTTTGAGAACACGCGCAAACGGCTCACCAAATCGCCAAAGCTCTACTTCACGGACACGGGACTTGCTTGTCACCTGCTGGGCATTGAATCTCCGGAACAATTGTCAAGAGATAAAATGAGAGGAGCATTGTTCGAGAACTTCATCGTAATGGAAACGCTGAAACATCAGTATAACTCAGGCAAAGAAAGCAACTTATATTTCTACAGGGACTCCAACCAAAATGAAATTGATCTGATGCTTAAAAGAGGAGAAGCATTTTATGGCATCGAAATCAAGTCATCTATGACTTACCATCCGACTTTTGAAAAAGGTCTGAAGCAGATGGACGGGTGGCTCAAATCACCGGTAAGCAGCAAGGCCGTGATTTATGCCGGAGAATTGGAAAACACATCAGGCAAAATCAGCCTGCTGAATTACAAACATTTGGACAGATTGTTAGATTTACCTTCCGCAAACACAAACAAATAAGCATTAAGGCAGCCTGCACGGCCACGTATTGTATAGGACGCGAAATACGGCAGGCGGAGCGCCGGAAGCTACTGTCCCCGCTTGGCGCGGGCGCGGCGGGAGAGTTCAGCCTGGAAGGCGCGGGCGTTGGCGTTGTGTTCGGAAAGGGTACGGGCGAAGATGTGTTTTCCGGAGAAGTCCGGATTGGCGCAGAAGTAGAAATTGCCCTTGCCGCGCTCTCCTCCAAAATCAGGATTCAGCACAGCCTCAAGCGCGGCCTTGGACGGGACGCATATCGGCCCCGGCGGAAGACCGGCATGGCGGTAGGTGTTGTACGGAGAGTCCACTTCGAGGTGCTTATGCAGAATGCGCTGCGGCTTGTAATCGAAACAGAAAGCCACGGTCGGATCCGCCTGGAGCGGCATCCTGACAGCAAGGCGGTTGAGATACACCCCGGCAATGAGGGGCATCTCCGGCTCGTAGTTGGACTCGGCTTTGACAATGGAGGCAAGGATGGAGACCTCCTCACGCGAAAGCCCCAAAGAAGATGCCTTGGCATCATTCTGAGAAGTCCAGAAAGCATCCCAGGCCTCCTTCATCCTGCGCAGAATATCTTCCGGAGAGGCAGTCCACCATATTTCGTAAGTCGCCGGCATCAGCAGAGAAAAAGCGTTTCGGGAGCTGAAGCCGAACTCTCCGAGCAAAGCATCGTCGCAGAGAGCCTGATATACAGAAGCGGAATCCACCAGCATCTGACTGGAAATCTTGGCCGCGATGTTCTGCTTGATACGGAGATTGCCGGCAAGAGTCAGTTTCACAGGAGTCTGCCAGCCGTTGTTGAACATACGGGCCACATACACGCTCGCGTCACCAGGGCTCACCGTATAATGCCCTGGCTTGAGGTTCGCAGCGACTTTTTTGTTGCGGAAACTACGCTCCAGACTCCGGCGGTCCTTGGCGGCTGCCGCTGCGCAGACTGTCTCAAACACTTCCGAAGCGGAATCACCCGGACGCACATAGATTTCCGCAGTCCTCTCAAAATTGGACACCCTATTGTCCCTGTACCAGGTCCAGCCGAAGCCCAGTGCGAGAAAAAACACCGCAAAGCCAAGGACAAGCAGAGAGATCTTTTTCATCTGCGTTTCCTCAATATAACAGTGTCACCCTCTTCCAATGACTTGCCGATAAGAACCGGATTCATCTTCTGGAGAGCCGCAAGCCTGATGCCGAAGCGCTGCGAAATCTCCCACAGGGTCTCTCCGTCAGAGCCGACCACATAACGGTCCACTCCTTCCTGCGCCTGAGCTTTCTTCCTGGCAAGATAGACCTTTGTCCCCGGCGCAAGCGCACTTTCCGCAGAGAGGTCGTTAAACCGCAACAGCTCCTTGAGGAACAAGCCGTTGGAAGAAGCTATAGAGTGCCAGCTCTCCCCTTCTATCGCATAGACGAAAGGCACTCCGTTCTGTTCATAGACTTTCCGTCCCAAAGTGAAGCGGACAGACTCTTTATACTTGCGATCAATCGTCTGGGGCGTAACCTGGACCGGAGCCTCAACTTCCAGAGGCGGTGTAACCTTCACTTTTATGCCCTTGTCATATTCGTAGAGACGGTAATCCTCTATGATCGTGATGAGCTTCTGGGCATAAGAGGGGTCGGTGGCATAGCCGGCTTTCTTCAACCCTCGGGCCCAGCCCTTGTAATCGGTGCTCTTGAGTTCAAAAAGAGCCTTATAACGGTCTTTACCCCTCAAAAAATCAGAATGATCCCGAAAAGACGCCTCCGCATTCGGGTACATGCGAAAACACTCGCGCGGAGCATTGTCGTCAAACTTCATCTTCTTGCCTGTCCAGTCGTTGTGGCATTTTATGCCGAAATGATTGTTGCCTTTGACAGCAAGAGCCGACAAACCGGCATTGGACTCAAGCATCCCTTGGGCAAGAGTGATGCTGGCAGGCACACCGGTACGCTCCATCTCGCTCACAGCAAGCGGAGCATATTTCTCAATATATGCCAGACGCGGATTTTTCTCGGCCCCTATGGAGAGAAAAACCGCCAGAACAATAAGGGCAAATCGTTTCATAAGGTGCTAAGGTACTAAATTTCGACCTCATCTCCATCCCGTGCCACGATGGTATCGGGAAAAATGGCAGTACATTCAGCCTTGAACGCATCAAAATCCACAATCCGGGAGGAGAAATGCCCGACAACGAGCTTGCCGGCCCCGGCCTCCAACGCACAACGGGCAGCCTGACAAGTCGTGGAATGATAATACTTCTCCGCCTTGTCTGACATGGAATCCATATAGGTCGCCTCGTGATAGAGGCAGTCAACGCCATGAACCCACCCCGGAAGTTCCGGGAACGGAGCAGTATCTGAGCAATAGGCATAAGACTTCGGAACAATAGAGCTGTCCCCCTCGGCCGCCAGTGCCCTTTTTGGAGTCAGTATCTCATCGAAACGGTAGCCATAGCACTCTATCTTGTGATTGAGAGGAAAAGCACTGACCCTCACCGCCTTTGACTCATGTACCACCTGAGGTTCGCGGCATTTGACAGCCTTGAAGACTATCTTGAACGCCCCGTCGGTGCCGAAAAACGACTCGTAGAACTTGACTATCGAGCCAAGCGCCTGCGGCCCATATATATATAGTTCGCCGGTCCGCCCATACATGGCCATGGAGCGCAGAAGGCCGAACAAGCCGAAGACATGGTCACCATGGATGTGCGATATGAATATCGCCTCCACCTTGACAAACGAGAGGTGCATACGCCTCATCTGACGCTGCGCACCCTCACCGCAGTCAATCAGAAACAAGCGCCCATGCACAGAAAGTGCCTGAGCGCTCGGGTTTCTATCAGAAATGGGCATAGCCGAAGCCGTGCCCATTATCTTGAGTGTAAAATTCATAGCGGGGATTACTCGCCCTTCTCGAACTTCTCCTTGAGAGCTGCCAGTGCATCGATGTCGCCAAGGGTGGCTTTCTCGACATTGGCATTGACTCTCTTGACTGCCTTCTTGGTGTTCTCGGCCTCTGCTGCAGCTGCCTTCTCCTTGACCTCGGCATAGGTGCGGAGGTGAGAAAGGAGGATGCGGCGGGTAGAACGGCGGAGTTCAACGACCTTGAACGGAAGAGTCTCACCTACGGTCGCAGTCTTGCCGTCTTCCTTGACAAGCTCACGGCTGAATGCAAAGCCCTCAGCGCTACCGTCAAGAGTGATGTTGGCACCCTTGTCTGTCATGGAAGCCACGGTGCCCTCAACTACAGAGCCTACAGGATACTTGGCCTCGATCTCGTCCCAAGGATTAGGAGTAAGCTGCTTCATGCCGAGAGAAAGCTTGTGGTTGGCCTCGTCGAAGTCAAGGATCTGGACATCGATGGTGTCACCAGGGGCGACAATCTCTGAAGGATGCTTGATCTTGTTCCAGCTGAGGTCGCTGATATGTACGAGACCCTCTACGCCGTCCTCAAGCTCGGCGAAGACGCCGAAGTTGGTGATGTTGCGTACGACAGCCTTGTGCTTGCTGCCTACAGGATATTTCTCGCGGATGTTCTCCCAAGGGTTAGGCGTGAGCTGCTTGAGACCGAGGGAAATCTTGCGGGCCTCACGGTCGATTGAGAGAATTTGAGCCTCAACCTCGTCGCCGGCCTTGAGGAACTCCTGTGCGGAGTGGAGGCGAGGAGACCATGACATCTCGGACACGTGAACGAGACCCTCTACGCCCGGCTCAATCTCAACGAATGCACCGTAATCTGCAATAAGGATCACCTTGCCCTTGACCTTGTCACCGACCTTGAGGTCAGGATTGAGGTTGTCCCAAGGATGTGGAGTAAGCTGCTTGAGTCCGAGGGCGATACGCTTCTGCTGCTCGTTGAAGTCAAGGACAACGACCTTGATCTTCTCATCGAGAGAAACGACTTCCTCCGGATGGTTTACACGGCCCCAAGAGAGGTCGGTGATATGGATGAGACCGTCAACACCGCCGAGGTCCACGAATACGCCGTAGTTGGTGATGTTCTTGACAACGCCCTCGAGGATCTGGCCTTTCTCAAGCTTGCCGATGAGCTCAGCCCTCTTCTGCTCCTGCTCGGCCTCAAGGAGAGCCTTGTGTGACACTACTACGTTGCGGAACTCCTGGTTGATCTTGACGATCTTGCAGTCGATGTTCTGATTGACGAACTGGTCATAGTCGCGGATAGGCTTGATGTCGATCTGTGAACCCGGGAGGAAAGCCTCGATTCCGAACACGTCCACGATCATGCCGCCCTTGGTACGGGTCTTCACGAAGCCCTTGACAACCTCATCGTTCTCGAACGCCTCGTTGACTCTGTCCCAAGACTTGAGTGTGCGGGCTTTGCGGTGTGAGAGCACGAGCTGGCCCTTCTTGTCCTCTGCGGACTCCACATAAACCTCAACCTTGTCGCCAACCTTTAGATCCGGATCATAACGGAACTCTGATATAGGGATGACGCCCTCGCTCTTACCGCCGATGGTCACTACGACCTCGCGCTTGTTGAGTCCGGTCACCTCTCCCTCGACAACCTCATTCTCCACAACCTTGGAGAGAGTCTTGTCGTATGCTTCTTCGATGGCTTTGCGGTCGGTGTCGCCATAGACGTCACCGCCTTCAAAAGCATCCCAGTCGAAGTCCTCAGGCTTGACGGAAGCGTTGAGCACGGTGCTCTTCTTCCCGGCCTTCGGAGCCTCTTCCTTAACGGTTTCTACCGCCGGCTCCACTGGAGCTGCCGCAGCCACCTCTTTGTTTTCAATTTCGCTCATTTCTAAAAAAACAAACTATTAATTAAACTTTATGTTACATGCCGTCCGGGCACACCCGGAACAAAGGCGCGCAAAGATAGCAAAAAAATCTGATAATCAAAGCATTTTCTTGCGCTTGAAGACATACCATACGGCGAGGACAAGCACAACCATCAGAAGGAGTATGAAACCCCATGCAAGTGGGCTCTGCGATAGAGGAAGCGCCACGTTCATCCCATAGAAACTCGCCACCAGAGTCGCAGGCATCAGAAGCAGGGAGACGAAAGTGAACGTCTTCATTATACGGTTCTGGTCAAGGTTGATGATACCGACCACCGTATCCTGCATATATTCGAGGCGCTCGAAAGTGAAAGTTATATGGTTGATGAGAGAGGCGATGTCCTGGAGAATTATCCCGAGATCCTGCCGAAAATCCGGATCCTTGGGACAAAGCCGGCTCTTGAGCACGTTGGAGATGAGACGCTGCTTGTCTACTATGTTCTCACGGACATACATTGCATTCTGTTGCAACTGGTTGATGTCCAAGAGGAATTTCTCGTTTATATCCTCCATCTGGTTGATGCGGCGGCTGAATCTGGAGACATCCTTCGAAATCAGCTCGACGATATCGGCATCAAGATCGACACGCCTGTCCATTATGGAAAGGAAAACCGTGAACCCGTCCGGAAACTGGTCTGGGAGCGCCTGGATTTTCAACTGGAGAGTGTCGATTGACCGGAGGGGGATTTCCCTTACAGTGGTAAGAATCCCGCCCGCTATGATGAATGACACCGGATCCATCAACATCTGGTCATCAGCCGGAGAAAGGAAGTTGGTGTTGGCGAATATGACCCCGTCTTCTTCGGAAAAACGTGATGAGCTCTCGATCTCCTCAGCCTCCGCACGGCTCTGGATTTCAGTGCCAAGATACGCCTCCACAGCCCTCTTCTGATCTCCTGACGGCTGCAGAAGGTCTATCCAGAGGACAGCATCCTTGCTGATGACAGCAAGCTCCGTTTCAGACTGGCACGACTCGATCCTGCCGTCTTGTCTGTAGAAAATCTTGATCATAAGCCTTCCGGTTTTGGGGTTGCAGCGTCCACGTCACGGAGAAGCGGGCGCGCAAATATAGGAATATTTTGATAAAAATATCTATATTCGCGCCCGCAAAGCGCTTGAATTATATGGGAATACTCGAATCGTTGCTCACAGCTGTCTCACTCTGCGCCGACTGTTTCGCCGTCAGCCTGTGTTCCAGCGTGACGCTCAAGAAGATAGACTGGAAGGATGCGTTCAAGGTCGCCACCGTGTTCGCCATCATCCAGACGGGACTCCTGCTCGCGGGATGGGCCGCCGGCAACGTTCTCGCCGGAGCCGTACAGACCATCTCCAACATAATCGGATGCCTGCTTCTTCTTTATGTGGGGGGCTCCATGATTTTTGAAGGTATCAAGGGCAAAGGCGAAGAAAGAAACCTCAACGGCCTCAAGAACATCATTATAGGAGGCATCGCCACCAGCATCGATGCGATGGCTGTGGGCGTAGCCCAGTCGATGGGCGGCGGCACATCCATCACACTGCCCGCCGCCTGTGTGGCAGCCGTCACATTCATATCTGTGATAGTCGGAATCCTCGGAGGCAAGCGCATCGGGGAAAAATTCGGACGCATCGCCGAGATCGCCGGCGGCACCGTCCTCGCCGGAATAGGGATAAGTTTCCTGTTCTAAGGCTTGAAAATCTGCCGGTTGAGAATCGACCGGCCAAGAGTCAGAGAATCAGCGTACTCAAGATCGTCACCGAAGCCGAGTCCGCGGGCGAGAGTGGAGACCTTGACCCCGAGGCCCTCTATCTGACGATATATATAGAAAGACGTTGTCTCCCCTTCCACATCACCGCTTAAGGCGAGTATGACTTCGACCGGGCCTTCTGCGGATTTGAGCCGCTCCACAAGCTGGCGGATATTGAGGTCGGAGGGTCCCACGCCGTTGATCGGAGATATGATACCTCCGAGCACATGGTACACTCCCCTATACTGCCCCGTATCTTCAATGCTCATGACATCCCGCACGCTCTCCACCACGCAGATAGTATTGTGGTCTCGTGTCTTGTCCGCACAGATTGAGCAGGTGTCCCCGTCCGAGATCATCATGCAGGTACGGCAATAATGCACATCATCCGCAAGGCGGTCTATCGCCGAAGCAAAACGGTGAATGTTTTCCGAAGGCTGGCGAAGCAGATGCAGGGCCAAGCGCAAAGCGCTGCGGGAGCCCACCCCCGGAAGGGAGCTGATGGCTTCCACAGCGTCTTTCAGCAACTTGGATGGATAACGGTCAGTCAACTACCTGGCCTTTCCGTTGGAACCGAGCACGTCCACGATCTTGTGGATGTACATCTTCTTCATCTCCTCACGAGCCGGCTTGAGGTACTGGCGAGGATCGAAGTCAGCCGGGTGCAGAGCAAGGTGCTCGCGGATGGCGGCGGTCATGGCAAGACGTGAGTCAGAGTCGATGTTGATCTTGCAGACTGCGCTCTTGGCTGCCTTGCGGAGCTGCTCCTCAGGGATACCTACGGCATCAGGGAGTTTTCCGCCGTACTTGTTGATGGTGTCAACATACTCCTGAGGCACTGATGATGAGCCGTGAAGCACGATCGGGAAGCCAGGGAGTTTTTTCTCGATGGCCTTCAGCACGTCGAATGCGAGCGGCGGCGGCACAAGACGCCCCGTCTTAGGGTCGCGGGTGCACTGCTCAGGTTTGAACTTGTATGCTCCGTGTGAAGTGCCAATAGAGATTGCAAGAGAGTCGCAGCCGGTCTTCTTTACGAAGTCGATCACTTCCTCCGGACGTGTGTAGTGAGACTCCTCTGAAGCGACCTCTTCCTCCACTCCGGCGAGGACACCGAGCTCGGCCTCAACGGTCACGTCATACTTGTGGGCATATTTCACAACTTTCTTCGTGAGGGCGACATTCTCATCATACGGAAGAGCAGAGCCGTCGATCATCACTGAAGAAAAGCCGAAGTCCACGCAGCTCTTGCAGAGCTCGTAGCTGTCACCGTGATCGAGGTGAAGCACGATCTGAGGCTTTTTCCAGCCAAGCTCCTTGGCATACTCCACAGCGCCCTGCGCCATGTAGCGGAGAAGGGTCTGGTTCGCATAGTTGCGGGCGCCCTTGGACACCTGGAGAATCACCGGAGACTTGGTCTCGGCGGCAGCCTGGATGATGGCCTGGAGCTGCTCCATATTGTTGAAGTTGAATGCAGGAACGGCGTATCCGCCCTTTACGGCTTTGGCAAACATCGCACGGGTGTTGACCAGTCCGAGATCCTTGTAAGAAACCTTCATAAGACAATAATTTATTATAACAAATATCTTGTTTCCAAAAAATCGCGTAAAAATAACTATTTTTGCGGAAATCCACATATAAATGTCTGGTAAAGTTCTCATATTTTCAGCGCCTTCCGGTGCCGGCAAGAGCACAGTAGTAGGCCACCTGCTCAAATCACATCCGGAACTGGAGTTCTCCATATCAGCCACTTCACGAGCCCCGCGCGGCAGCGAACGCGACGGGACGGAATATTATTTCATTTCAGCCGACCGCTTCCGGGAACTGATAGCACAAGACGCGTTCGTGGAGCACGAGGAGGTATATCACGACCGCTTCTACGGCACGCTCAAGAGCGAAGTGGAGAGAATCTGGTCCAAAGGGCACGTGATCATATTCGACGTGGATGTCAAAGGAGGGGTCAACCTCAAGAAATATTTCGGAGACAAGGCCCTCTCGATACTGATCCTTCCCCCGAGTCCGCAGGTGCTGGAGCAGAGGCTCCGCGGACGCGGTACGGACAGCGAGGCGGATATCAGGGAAAGGCTTGCGAAGGCCGAATCGGAAATCGCTTTCGCCAAGGGCAAGTTCGACCGCGAGATAGTCAACGACAAACTTGAGGACACGCTGTCCCTTGCGGACAGGACAGTAGACGCTTTCTTATGCGGATAGCCGTCTACTCCGGTTCTTTCGATCCACTGCACATCGGGCACCAGGCGATAATGGAATACCTCACCAACGTCAAGGAGTTCGACTGGGTGTATCTTGTCATCTCCCCTCAGAATCCGCTCAAGAGCCCGGACAAGGCACTCAGTGCAGAGCAGAGATACCGCGCAGCAATCGAAGCCGTGCTGCGTCACCCGGAACTCCATGTATGGGTGGACAACATAGAGCTCCAGATGCCACCTCCCAATTACACCATAAAGACATTGGACGCGCTCAAGAAGAGGGAGCCGCACAACGAGTTCTCTCTCGTGATAGGAGCCGACAACCTCCAGAACATACACAGATGGCGCGATGCACCTCGTCTGCTGAGCGAATATGGAGTGGTGGTGTACCCTCGCAGCGGATACGACATGCACCGGACAAGACAGCTGCTCCTTGAAGAATGCAGGCAGTTTCCAGCCCCGTACGTGATGGATTCATGGACCAGCCCCGACACGGCAAGCCTCGAAGAACTCGACCACCTCTACCACATAAAACTGATCGACGCGCCTATCGTGGAAATATCATCCACCGAGATCCGGGAGCGCGAAGCCATGGGCGAGGACATGTCAGCCTACCTCATGTAACACCAGAACAAATAACGATAATGAAAACCAAGATCATTCTTGCACTCCTGCCCATGCTCGCGGGAGCATGCAGCCAGAACGTGGAGTACTTCCCCGCCAGACAGGCATCGGAAGTGAATCCCGACACCCACCTTGTACTCACATTCACAGAGCAGCCTTCAGTCGGCAAGACAGGCTTCATCCGCATCTGGGACGCGGTTTCGGGCGAATGCGTGGACAGTCTCGACCTCAGCCTCCCCTCCGGGCTCACCGAGAGCCGCACCTACGGCGACGACTGCGACTACACCAAAATCCCGTACGACTATTCCAGAGACTTCATCCCGACCAACCGCAACACCCTCCCCGGGACTCCTTCCGGCACGGCCGAACCTACCCCGCGCGACATGCAGCTCACAATCATCGGGGGCTTCACCGACGGATTCCGCTTCCACCCGGTGATCATCCACGGCAACACCGCCACCATCTACCCTCACAACAACATGCTTGAATACGGCCACAGCTACTACGTCACCATAGACGAAGGAGCAATCGCATGCGGAGATTTCAAGGGCGTGAAGAAAGGCGAATGGGGTTTCACCACCAAGTCCGCAGGCCCGGCAGACCTCAAGCACCTCAGCGTCAACGCCGACGGCAGCGGTGACTTCAACACGGTACAGGGAGCTCTGGACGCCGTGCCGGACTTCTGCAAGGACACCACGACCATAGAGATCGCCGCCGGAGACTATGAGGAGATAGTCTATGCGCGCAACAAGACCAACGTCATCATCAAAGGGGCAGGCAAGGACGCGACCAAAGTCCACTATGCCAACAACGAGGTGTTCAATCCGCACCCCCTCACAGTCAAGACCAACGAGTGGCCGGGGACATTCCCGTCCCGCCGCGCAGCATTCGCCCTTGACAACTGCAGCGACATCATCATCGAAGACATCACCATAGCCACGGATCTCAAGGGGCAGGCCGAGGGACTTCTGCTCCACGGAGAACGCATAGCCATGTACAACGTGCGCATCATCGGTTCAGGCGATGCCCTCCAGGCCAACGGCACCATCTACATGCAGGACAGCGAACTGATCGGAGACGGAGACACCATCCTCGGACGCGGCAGCCTATTTGCCTACCACAGCAGTTTCTACAACCACGGCGGCCCGTTCTCATGGGTACGCAACGTCAGCCCGGCACACGGGGACGTGTTCGTGGAATGCCATTTCGAGGGACTTCCCGACAAACCGGCCGACTATGGACGAACAAGCACAAACCACGGCACGGGCTATCCGGACGCGGAATTTGTGGTAATCAACTGCACCACCCGTCATTTCAACCCGGCAGGCTGGAGCAGCATCGGCTTCAAGAGCGCCAAGATGTTCGAATGCCAGACCCGCGATGCCGACAGCGGCAAGCTCGTGGACACATCAAAAAGGCACGAGTGGTCACGCCAACTCGACCCGGTCAAGGACAAGAAGCTCATCGCGAACTACTCCGACCCCGCCTTCGTGCTGAACGGCTGGAAGCCTGAAATCAGATAAAAGAAAAAAGCCCGGTTGACACCGGGTTTTTTTCTTTTACATGTCGCAAACTTATTCCTTGATGCAACGGACTGCCATGCCTTCGGCACGTCCGGCAGTTGCCGTCGGGGAGACGGTCATCGGAGACTTGGCAAATGAAAGTACACAGAATGCAACGCCCGGTTTGCCATAGCTGGCTTCAGCGGCTGCATTCCCCCAATAGTTACCCCAGAGGCCGCTCATTGAGCCCATCAACATTCCATAAGCCCCATAATAGCGCGAGGCCGCAGGGAAAAAGAGACTGTTACCGCTTGTCACATTGAAACGCCATCCGCAGTTGAAGTCACTGGCATCGACATCTCCGTCACCGTCGGCATCAGCCACATCGAAAGAGTCAATCGCCCAGGCGTAACCTCCGGATGTGGTGAAGGTCCTGAATGCGTCAGCAGGCGGTACACGGTATCCCACAGGGCACGGGTCATAATATGATTTCGCCCCCTTGTTCGGGTAGGTGTTGGTTGCCTTGTCACGAATACTGCCGTAAGGATTGCCCCAAAGACCATCGACAGACTCGGAAAGCCAGTCCTGTGAAGTCGCGGCGAGAGCGCCGCTCGCCACGCACACGGTAGGGTTGGCGATAGAGAACGCCAAGGTGTTCTCATCAGCGGAAGTCCAGGACGTGTGGCCGATGCTGACCTCTTTGCCGTCGGCATCGTAGAGCGGAGCCCCCACGGTCTGAGTGTCACCGGTACGGGTCGGTGCGGGTGGGAACGGATCCTTGCGACCCCATTGGTAAAGCATTCCATAAGGCTTCACATCAGAGTCCGTGCTGAATTCGGCAGCAAGAGCTCCCAGATCCATGTTCATCGCACGGTAGCCGGACTTCAGGCCATAAGTCAGAACCTCGTCTTCAGGATACCAGATATGCCAGCTCCAAATGATATTGTCATCCGCGTCAAGGGCGGCGATAAGAGCATTGCCAGGCTTCCCTGATGAGGTGAAGCTTATCTTTCCGTCGGCATAAGAAACAGCGCTCACAAGACCTTTCTCTGTCTCCCACACCAGTTTGGCCCCGGCTGGAGCGAGGGCGGCAGGTTTCGCCAGACCTTCGGTCTCGGCCCCGTTGCCGCGCACTGTGGCATCAAACGAATAGTCCCCAGGTTCGGAGAGCAGATAACAGTTGGCCGTGCCCTCGTAACTGAGGTTCACAGTCTTCTCCTCCGGCCTCGGCTCCGGGCCAGGGGCGATCTCCACCTTGTTGCATGAAGCGGCGAGCACAAGAGCAAGGCCGCATGAGAAATAATATAACTTCTTCATAATAATAGGATAAATACACTTTGCCGACAAATATAGAAAAATTTAATAATATCGCAACATCTTGAAAAACAGGTCACTATTTACAAACAGCAAATAAAACGGCTAAAATCCCGACGTTTTGAAACCTGAAAGGGCAAGGCTTTTTGCAAATTGAAATTATTTTCGCATTTTTACCGCGAGTAAAATATCTTTATGCTACGGAAAATCATCCTCTGCGCCACCGCCATTTGCGCGGCCGCAATTCACGCATCGGGACAGACGGCAGAAAAATACACCCCGGACTACAGCTGGGAAGTACGGACCGGATGGGGCTACGCTCCTATTTCCGGTCTTGTGCTCTATGCTTTCGGGGCGCTCAACCACATCACATCCGATGAGACCGAAGGCGGAAGCGACAGCGGAATCGCCACTGGCGATCTGTCATTGGACATAGCACGGAAAATCAACCGATGGCTGGCAGTGGGGGCGGACCTCAGCTGGAGCCGGTTCAGCGGAAACGGAGATGACGGGCGCGACCATATCATGGACATGTACGCTGTCATGCCTCAGGTCATCATGAATTATCTGACAAAAGAGAATCTGACCCTCTACGGCAAGCTCGAAGCCGGCATAGGTGTCATAAACTTCGACTGCTCCGGCGCGTCCCTGTTCTTCGCAGCACAAGCCTCCCCGATAGGAGTCACCTTCGGCCACAGATTCTACGGTTTCGCAGAACTGTCCGCAGGCACCCTCTATCAGGGAGGCAAGATCGGTTTCGGTTTCCGTTTCTGAGTATCCTACCAGTATCTCGGATTCGCGCCGAACACCTTCTCGATGGTATAATCGGCAGCTTCCTCTGCTGTCATGGCCCGGAGTCCCGGCCACTTTGAACGCGTGCTCATGTCAGCCCGCAATCCCCTGTTGCCATATTCATACAGATGCAGATCAGGGCTGGTGGCAGCATAAGGCATGCCCCAGACAGTAGGCCAGCCGAGAGGATCCATCTCATCGCAGTAGTCACTGTTGAGAATCGCCACCTTCGGATAGTTGTGCCAAGGCCGGCCTATAGCTATGCTGCGCCCGTCATCACCCTGACGCGGGCTGTTGCCGCTATAGGTAAAACGGCAGCGGTCAAACACGAACCCGTATTTCTGGTCTTTCGGAGTAGACGGAGCAGTAATCCAGCCACCGCCCCAACTGCGGATCTCGCAGCCTTCAAAATAGCCGATTCCGCCACCATATATATAGTCAGTACGTCCGACCACCAGACAGTTCTCAAAATAGCTGCGCTTGCCGGATGTCCACAGATATATGGTATCCTGATAACTTGATATGACGCAATTACGGAAAGATGTCCTGTCGGCGCAGACGGTGATTGCAAGTGCCTGACCGACCGGCCCCGCCGTATTGCGGATTGTGAGGTTCTCAAAAGAGCAGCCCTCACCCATGATTGTCAGGGTTGCGGAGGTCCGCACCAGCATGGCGTTGCCGCTCCACTTCGGCCACACATCCGCAGGAAGTTTATTGCCCGTCTGGGGGCTGTTGCCGTCATACATGTGGTAACTGATTATCGTCCCCTCCCGGCTCTCCCCTACAAAAGAAAGATTGGTCTTTCCTTCCGGGATGATCAGTTTCTCCTCATCATACACGCCATCCTTTATATATATGACGAACTTCTCCCGTGAGCAGACCGGAGCGGCATCGATGGCCGCCTGGAGGGTAGCGTAATCCCCGCTCCCGTCCTTGGCCACCACAAGATCCGCAGCGACTTTAGGGTTGTCCGAAGAGAGAGAAACTGTCACCAGCTGACCGGGAACAGTCTCGATGTCATACAGATAGCCGTGAGGCACGGCCGGGCCATGCAGATCAGCCTCAGGGCTGACTATCGGCCTGAGTATCTCCTGCGCCGCGAAGAGAGGATTAGGATTCTCCGAGCCGTCCTTGACTTCCTTGAGCCCCTCTCCCTGAAGTTTCCAGTAAGAGCGGATACGGAGGTTTCCTCCCAGCGTCGAGCGGATTACAGCCTTCTGCAAAGTGTTGTCAGCCCACTCGATGTCCTCTATACCGAAGCCTCCACGGGCACGGAGGCCCTTGATGGAACCGGCATGCCAGGCATCAGGCAATGCAGGAAGAAGGTGCACAGCTCCATCGTGGCTCTGCATGAGCATCTCGGCGATTCCGGCGGTGCAGCCGAAGTTCCCGTCTATCTGGAAAGGCGGATGCGCGTCGAAAAGATTAGGATAGGTTCCGCCTCCCTGCCCTTTCTGGACCTGCGGATCCACGTGGTTGAGCTGATCTTTGATCATCTTGAATGCATGGTTGCCGTCCAGCATCCTGGCCCAGCAGCATACTTTCCAGCCCATTGACCATCCGGTAGAGGCATCTGTCCTCTGGATGAGAGTGTTGCGCACAGCATCGAAGAGCACCGGAGTGCGGTACGGGGAGATCTGGTATCCCGGGAAGAAGCCCCACAGGTGGGAGATGTGGCGATGATGGTCATCCGGAGAATCCCAGTCCTGAGCCCACTCCTGAAGCTGCCCATAACGGCCGACCTGCATAGGGGTGAGCCTGTGGCGGAGAGTCTTGAGAGTGTCGCTGAACTCCTTGTCCACACCAAGTATCTCTGAGGCATGCTCAATATTGGAGAACAGGTCGGACACCAGCTGGTTGTCCATCGTCACACCTGACTGGAGATTGCCGCTCTGCGAACGGGGTCTGTTCTCCGGGGAGCTGGAAGGAACGACAACCATATATCCCGTATTCGGATCTTCAACAAGGAAATCGACGAAGAACTCCGCTGCGCCTTTCATTATAGGGTAAACCTCAGCGAGGTAATCTTTGTCACCGTTGTACAGATAGCGGTCCCACAAGTGCTGGCAGACCCATGCCCCGCCAGTCGGCCAAAGGCCGCAATAGGCATAGTCAAGAGCACCGGTGCAACGCCACAGGTCAGAGTTGTGGTGCAGAACCCATCCGCGGCAGTCATATTGCCTGCGGGCCGTCTCGCTCCCGGACTCCGAGAGTTCTTTGACCATCCTCAGGAACGGTTCGTGAAGCTCGGCAAGATTGGTCACCTCAGCAGGCCAGTAGTTCATCTCGGCGTTGATGTTGGTCGTGTAGTTGCATGACCAAGGCGGTGAAGTGTGCCTGTTCCATTTGCCCTGGAGGTTTGCAGCCTGCCCTCCCGGCTGGGAGGAGGAAATGAGCAGGTAACGTCCATAATTGAAATACAGGGTCACCAGGTCATTGTCCGATGTCCAAGGAATCGCTATCGTGCGATATGTCGTGGTCTTGGAGTCTCCGTCATAGTCGGATGCGAGTTCGAACTTCACCCTGTCAAACTGTTCCTTGTATGCTGCGATGTGGGCGGCTTTCGCCTTGTCGTAGCTGCGCGAGGAGTTCTTCATGTAGGCTTCGCAGCGTTTCACAGGATCAGCGGAGAGATCGCGGTAATTCACGAAATTAGTAGCTATTGACACGTATACAAGGAGTTGCGTAGCGTTCTCCACCTTGAGGGAATCCCCGGTAGAGTTTACTCGCCCGCCCTTGTTTACGGCCTTGACCTCAGTGCAGTACTTGACCGCTCCCGTGATGAAATCGCTGCCCCCTGTGACTCCTTCCATGCGCAGCACCTTGCCTTTTGCAGTCGTAACGGGTGAAGGCATAGGTGTGCTGAGCGAGAGGGAGCAGTTGAGCGCACCCTTGCGAGAAGCGGTGATGCGCATTATGATCAGTTGGTCGGTGAGCGAGGCGAAAGCCTCCCGGACATACTGGACATCCCCGACCTTGTACGTGGTCCTGGAGACAGCATTGTCAATATCCAGTTCACGGCAGTACTCGCTGTACCCGGCATGATCCGGGAATGTTATGTTCAGCGAGCCGGCTGTCTGGTACTGGAGTTCGCGTCCCACCGGGGACAGGAGTTTTTTGTCAGCTATCTCCTGCGCCTCCTTGGACTTCCCGGACCAGATGAGTTCCCGGACCTGCTGGAGATACTCCGGCCCCTCAGGGTTATAGTTGTTATAAGGCTGGCCGGCGGAGATCGTCTCCTCGTTGAGCTGGATCTCCTCCTTTTCCGGCCCGCCGAACACCATTGCGGCGAGACGCCCGTTACCTATCGGGAGCGCTTCCTCCCAATATGCCGCGGGGGTATCGTACCACAGACGGTTGCGCTGCCCCGAGGCCGGAGCCACAGAAAGCAGCAGCGCCGCAGCGGCTGTGACGGTTGTAATGAATCGGTTCATCTGATATATGTGGTATTATTTCTTCAAATTTAAGCATTTTTTCAATTCTTTTCACTACCTTGTAGGACGAATACAGTATCACAAAAATCACCATGAAAAAGTGTAGTACCTTATGGGCTTGCGCAGCAGCGCTTGCCATCCTTGCCGCCGGGTGCGTCAAGGAGAACAAAGCAGGAGAGGAGGAGGAAGTCACCGTTCCGAGCGATGCCGTCAACCTCAACGCAGCAGGAGAAACAGCCAACAGTTACATCGTCGCCCCTGACAAGACAGCAGTCTTCACAGCCCAGTACAAAGGCAACTCTAAAACCGAAGAGACGGGGGCCGTCGTATCCGCCGAACTCCTCTGGCAAGACGCTGAATCTCTCATCAAGGAACTCTACTATGTTCCTGAAACCATGCAGGTTGTAGTCAAGACAGGCAAGGCTTCCGGCAACGCCCTTGTAGCCGTGCGGGACGCAGGAGACAATATTCTGTGGAGCTGGCACCTCTGGGTAAGCGACTACGACCCGGCAGCAAGCCTCTGGAGCAGCCCGGCAACCGCAAACGGAACAGTCTGGAAATTCATGGACCGCAACCTCGGAGCCACAAGCGCGGAGCCAAGCGACTGGAACAGCAAGGGACTTCTCTACCAATGGGGCCGGAAGGACCCGTTCAAGAGTCCGGCATCATTCACTGTGCAGAACGAAGACTACTCATACTCAGCCAACGGCGAACCGTCAGTCTATACTATGGCCAACAAGGCCATCACAGTCACACCTTATGAAGTCGCCGAAGGCTTCGGATCATACGAGAAGAGCATACAGAACCCGACAGTGTTCTACAAAGTCATGGAGGAGTACCTCGGGGACGGGGACAAAGCCAACCACCCTGCATCAAAGGACTGGAGAGACACTTCCGACGACGACGCCTGGGGCGGCGTGAGCCTCACCAAATCAATCAACGACCCTTGCCCTCCGGGATACAAGGTGCCTGTCCTCGCAGCCAACGGAGACCACCCGTACTCATGGCATGACTTCAGCAAGGCAGAGTGGGACACGGTCAACTACGGAATGACCCAGGACGGACAGTGGTGGCCGGCCGCCGGCACACGCGTCAACTACAGCGGCGGTCTCGACTACCCTGAAATCAACCCTTACGGAGGCATGTGGGTCGGTACGGCCGGCAAGGCCAGCGCGGATCTTGAGCAATATCCCACCCTTTACGGAAGGTACACCTTCATCATAAAGACCAAACGCATGTACAACAAGTACGACCAGAAAGATGCCCGCTCACAGGCACTTTCTGTGCGCTGTGTAGCTGAATAGGTCAAAACGTAAAAATCAGAATGAAAGCCGTCCCGTTGACCATGGGACGGCTTTTTTATGTAACTTCGCGCCATGATTTACAGACAGCTGACAAAAGAAGAATACGACGACTTCGCGAGCAGGATCGTATATGAGGACAACCACCTGCTGATAGTGGATAAGAAAGTCGGGGAAATAACGCAAGGAGACAAGACCGGAGACGAGTGCCTCGCCGAGTCCTACAAGGCTTTCATAGCGCAACGTGACGCGAAACCCGGCCAAGTCTTTGTCGGCGTGCCGCACAGGCTGGACCGCCCGGTATGTGGCATCTGCATCCTCGCCAAAACATCAAAGGCGCTGGAGAGACTGACGACGATGTTCCGCGACGGTGAGATCCACAAAAAATACTGGGCTCTCTGCTGCGAGAGACCACAACCACCGGAAGGACATCTGGAAGACTGGCTCGTCCGAAACGAGAAGCAAAACAAAACTTACGCGATAGCTCCCGGCAACAAAGAGAAGCCACGTCAAGATGCGAAACTCGCAAAACTTAACTACCGGTATCTGGTCAGCACAGACAGATACCACCTCGTAGAAGTCGAACTCCTCACCGGCCGGCATCACCAGATACGCTGCCAGTTAAGCAACGCCGGTTGCACGATAAAGGGTGACCTGAAATACGGAGCCCCGCGTTCCAACCCGGATGGGGGAATCTGCCTCCAGGCACACGAGATCAGTTTCATACATCCGGTCAAGAAAACCCCGGTGGATATCAAGCTTCAGGTGCCTTCCAGCTGGAAAGGCGTCAGACAAGCCCTGAGCGGAGACGGATCGAGTACTCCCCAGGAGTCTCTCCCATATTTAGTTTGAAGGCCATGCTGAATGTCACGCTGGAATTGAACCCGGACATCTCCGCCAATTGTCCGACTGTCAAGCGCGGATCGGCCCGGAGAATCTCCACGGCATACTGCACCCTGTAACAGTTGACGAACTGACGGAAGTTCTTTCCGCTGATGGTGTTGATTGTCCTGGATATGTATGTCTTGTTCGTAAACGCAGCGCTAGCCAGATCCTGAAGAGAATAATCCGGGTCAAGGAATGGCCTCCCATTCTCCAAAATCTTAAGAATACGCCCGTACAGGGTCTGCATCCTTTCCATATCGTCAGCATCCATACCCTTAAGCGCCTCACAAGAGATATCGTCCGCATTACGGATCATCTGCTTTATAGTCCTCTCCTTGTCAATCCCGAGTATCAGGCTGCGGCCAGACACCGAACGATAATACATAAGCACATAAAATGCTATGGCCAGCAAAACCAGCGGCACGGCAGCCCATGGACATCGCCCCAAAGCAATCACTGGAATCGCGCAAAGTCCGGCACAGAATGAAAGCATCAGGCGCATCTGGAACTCAAGTGAACTCCAGACGGACTGGGGCTTGAACAGTTCGCGCAGGAGGGAGCATCTCTCAAAGAACCTTATCAGATTGTACAGCAATGACAACATCAGACAGACAGTCACGTAAAGCGCCGGATGGAAGTCAACAATGAAGAATACGGTCTCCACAAGAAGAATCAGCCCCGAAAAGACAAGCCACATGCCGGGTCGCTCATCAGCTATAGGCTGAAGAGCGAGAAGAAGCGAGGCCGCCATGATGGAATACACCATAGTCCCAAGCAGCAATCCGCCATCCGGCCATATCACACCTGCAATGACAGGCGCCAGCAGGCAGACGACAGAAAGGATGCGCATAACGCAACGTATGGAGCATATACAAAACATCGGACTAAAATTGACAGCGACTAATATAGTCGAAAAACCCCGCGCTGACAATCTTCAGAACGGGGTTGCATCAATGTTTTTATGTTTTATGATATCTTTTTATCTTTCTTATTACCCTTGATCGTATCAAATCCCTGACCGTAGACACCAGTCACGGAATTGACAGAGATAAATGCATTGGAATCTATCCTGTTTATATACTTGAGCAGGATATTGAGATCCGTTTTGCGCGTGATGATCATGAGTACCTGCACACTATGTTTTGTATACCAGCCTTTCCCGTCAAGCACCGTCACTCCGCGATGGAGATCCTTAACCACAGCGTCCGCAATCTCCGCATACTTGGGCGACAGCACGAAAAGCTGGACCGACTGTTTGGAACCGGACAGGTACAGGTCAACCACCGTCCCGTTTGTAAGGACGAGTATGAAACCATACACAACAGTCGTAATCTTGTCCGCCCACGGCATCGGTGTTCCATCCGGCATGTAGGACGGAATAAAGAGTGAAGAGGTGATAATCACAACATCCATCATGAGAATCATCCTTCCAGGGGACACATTTCGATACTTATTGACTATCAACGCGATTATATCCGTCCCTCCGGTGCTGCCTCCCTGCGACATGGTCATCCCTATTCCGAGTCCGGCCATCATGCCACCCATGATTGTGCACATGAGTTTTCCGTTTCCGAGAGCAAGTATCTCAACAATGTCGCGCGGTATTGCCGTCTGAAAAAAATTGAGACAGGCCGAAGCGAAGACGATGGCATATATGGTCTTGCCTCCGAATCCCTTGCCGAGTATGAAAAACGATGTGATAAGAAGCACAGCATTTATCACGAAGTAACTGTAACCGATCTTGATACCAGTAGCATACTGGATGATGGACGAAATACCGGTCACACCACCGCCAATGAGATTGTTGGGGACCAAGAACAGCGACCACCCCACAGTATAAGCCAACAAGCCTATGGTAATCAGGAAATACTCCTTGACCCCTGTCCAGAATGTCCTTTTAAGCAACGGCATACCTATTTTTTCTTTTTACCGAACTTGACACCAGTCTTGATCTCCTCGAATCCCTCCCCATACACATTGTTTGTAGGGGAAACTGACATGAACGCCTTAGGGTCAGTCTCTTTGATGACCTTGGTCAGAGAAGGGAGCTCCCTCTGGCTGATGAGGATGTAGAGCACATTCTTGTCTTTCTTGGTAAACCAGCCCTGAGCCTTGAGGATAGTCACGCCACGATCCATATTCTTTATGATATGGTCAGCGATTTCCCCGTACTTCTCCGAAAAGACAATCAACTGATATGAGGAGCGTTTTCCGCCCACTACCGTGTCAATCATCATAGAGAACACGAACACCTCCTCAAGTCCATAACACATGTCAGAGAAGTTCTTGCCGGGAAGAAAGAGAAGCAATGAACATATTATGAGGTCCGCCACAAGAAAGGCTGTACTCAAAGACACAGGCCAATACTTGTTGACCATAAGGGCAACTATATCCGTCCCTCCGGTACTACCCCCATAGCGTAGGACAAGGCCGATACCGACAGCCTCGAACGCACCTGCAACAATCGGGATGAGTACGCGCTCCTGGATATAAAAGAAACCGCCAGGAACGCAATGCAGGGTTTCAAGCCCGGAAACGATACCCATGGCCAAAGTGGAAACCGCAATACAGTATATGGTCTTGAAGCCAAAACCGATCCCCATCGCAAGGACAGCGATGATGATAAGCACGGCATTGATGACGACATACGAATACTGGGCCGGGATAACCCCGGCTGTTGCATACTGGATGATGGTGCATAAGCCCATCATGCCTCCGGCAGCCATACCGTTCGGAATCATGAAACATTCCCAGGCCATGGCAAAGAAGAAGCAGGCCACCGTCAACATCAGGTAATCCCGCAGGATCTTCTTTACATCGATTTTTTCAAATTTGAGTTGCATCTATTTCAACACGACATTGATAATTCTGCCCGGAACAACGATGACCTTGACTATGTTCATCCCGGAAGCCCACTTGGCCGTCTGATCCATAGCCCGCACCCGAGCCTCGACCTCTGACGGCGCGGCACTCTTAGGCATATCCACAGTAAAACGGACTTTCCCGTTGAACTGCACAGGGTAAGTGACATTGTCCTCCGCCGCATAGGCCGCGACATACTCCGGGAAAGACGCCTCGGCAACGCTGCCGGAATATCCCAGCGCATGCCAGAGTTCCTCACATATATGAGGCGCAAACGGACAGAGAAGTACCACCATCTTCTCAAGGATCTCCTTCTTGCTGCACTTCATGGCCGTCAAGTCGTTGACCGCGATCATGAAAGCACTGACAGTCGTATTGTACGAGAAGTTCTCGATATCCTCCTGCTCCTTGCCGATGAGTTTATGGAGAACCTTGAGTTCCTCGGGAGTAGCCTTGTCGTCTGTCACAAGCCACTTATCCCTGTCATAGAAAAGCCTCCAGAATTTCTTGAGGAAGCGGTTCACTCCGTCGATCCCCTTCGTATCCCAAGGCTTGCTCTGCTCCACCGGGCCGAGGAACATCTCGTAAAGACGCAGCGTGTCAGCGCCATACGTGTCACATATCACATCCGGGTTCACCACATTGTACATGGACTTGCTCATCTTCTCCACAGCCCATCCGCAGATATATTCGCCGTTCTCAAGCACGAACTCGGCATCGGCAAACTCCGGACGCCACTTCCTGAAAGCTTCAAGATCAAGCCTGTCATTGTGCACGATGTTGATATCGACATGGATTTCCGTTGTCTCATACTCGTCTTTCAAGCCGCAGGACACGAACTTGTTTGTGCCCACTATCCTGTACACGAAACTTGAACGGCCTTGGATCATACCTTGATTGACCAGTTTGCGGAACGGCTCATCTTCGCATACATATCCGAGATCATAAAGGAACTTGTTCCAGAAACGGGAATATATGAGATGCCCTGTGGCATGCTCCGTCCCTCCCACATAAAGATCCACATTTCTCCAATACTCGTCTGCTTCCTTGCTCACAAGTGCCTTGTCATCATGCGGATCCATATAGCGCAGATAGTAGGCGCTCGACCCGGCGAATCCCGGCATGGTGCTCTTTTCAAGCGGATACCCCATATAGGTCCAGTCTTTTGCTCTTGCAAGAGGCGGCTGTCCGTCAGGCGATGGTTTGAACGAACTGATTTCAGGCAACTTGAGAGGGAGTTCAGACTCCGGAAGAGGTGTCGGGATGCCGTCCTTGTAATAAATAGGGAACGGCTCGCCCCAATAACGCTGACGAGAGAATATGGCATCACGAAGACGGAAATTGGTTTTCCGGCGGCCAAGTCCATGAGCCTCGACATAGTCCTTCGCCGCTTCTATAGCCTTTTTCACCGGCATGCCGTCAAGGAAACCGGAATTGCACATTATCCCGTCTTTCGCATCGAAGCTTGCCTCCGACACATCACACCCCTCGATAAGCGGGATGATCGGGAGCCCGAACTTCTTAGCGAAAGCATAGTCCCTGCTGTCGTGGGCAGGCACGGCCATGATAGCCCCTGTGCCATAGCCGGCAAGCACGTATTCAGATATCCAGATCGGGACCTCCTTACCGGTAAGAGGGTTGATTCCATACGAACCGGAGAATACTCCTGTGACACTTTTCGTCTCCGAGAGGCGTTCACGCTCCGTCTTCTTCTTGACATAGGCTATGTACTTCTCGACTTCCTCGCGACACTCAGGAGTCGTAAGTTTCTCCACAAGCTCGCTCTCCGGCGCAAGTACCATGAATGTGACACCGAAAACGGTATCCGCCCTTGTAGTGAATATCGTCACCGGAAGATGGCGGCCGGCACATACAGTGTCGAACACCATCTCCGTACCTTCAGACTTTCCGATCCAGTTGCGCTGCATCTCCTTGAGAGAATCGGTCCAGTCCAGAGTATCAAGAGCATCAAGAAGCCTCTCAGCATACGCCGATACGCGAAGCTGCCACTGGGTCATCTTCCTCTGTTCCACAGGAAAACCGCCACGTACGCTCAAACCGTCCTTGACCTCATCGTTTGCCAACACCGTACCGAGTCCTTCGCACCAGTTGACAGATGTCTCGCCCTGATATGCAATCCTGTACTTCATCAGGATGTCCGATTTCTCCTTGTCAGAGGCCTCTGCCCACAACTGCGGGGTCACGTCCTCATATCCGGTTGTCTCAAACCTGCTGACAAGCTCGGAAACAGGGCGGGCCTTGTCCTGTGACGGATCATACCAACTGTCAAACATCTTGAGAAATGCCCACTGCGTCCACTTATAATACGAAGGATCGCAAGTCCTGACTTCCCTGTCCCAGTCATAAGAGAAGCCGATCCTGTCCAACTGCTGACGATAGCGGGCGATGTTACGCTCTGTCGTCACCTCAGGGTGCTGCCCGGTCTGTATGGCGTACTGCTCCGCCGGAAGCCCGAAAGCGTCATACCCCATAGGATGAAGGACATTGAATCCCTTCAGACGCTTGTATCTGGAATATATGTCACTGGCGATATATCCCAAAGGATGCCCCACATGAAGTCCTGCCCCGGACGGATAAGGGAACATGTCCAGAACATAACACTTAGGCTTGGACTTGTCCTCTGTCACCTTGTATTCCTTCTCGGCGGCCCATCTGGCCTGCCACTTGCTCTCAATCGACTTGAAATCGTAATCCATATCTTTTATTTTCTTCTTTCGAGCTTAAAATCAACATAAACCGACATCTCACACCTCACCTTCTTGCCGCGCACACGCGCCGGTTTCCAGTCAGGAGAAGCGCTTATCACCCTTACCGCCTCGGCATCAAGCGCATCGCTCACGCCACGTATCACCTTTACATCAGTAACTTTGCCGCGCTTGTCTATCACAAAGTCCACAAGCACCCGCCCCTGCACACCGGCCTCGACAGCCTCACGTGGATAACGCAGATAGACATAAACCCACTTGCTCATGAAAACGGACGGATCAGCCGAACCGAGAAAAACCGGCTTGACATCACACTCGTAGTAAGGCACGACATCTTCGTCTTTCACATATTTCCGTCCTCTTTCATCCTTCACCCTGAACCCGGGCTTTTCGCCGTTCACGAGTTCAAGGGTAAAGTTATAGATATACTCCAACTCCCGCTCCATGTCATCGTACTCCAGCACAGAAGCCGTATCCTTTCCCGAATTGTACTCCGGGTACATGCCGGTAGTAAAGAATATCGCCGGGATTTCCTTTTCATAGAAAGACCTGTGATCGGAGCTGACAGGCTCCAGCGAGACAAGTGTCGGCTGCACAGGCTGCAAAGTACCGGAAAGCCGAGAAACAATCGCATTCAGATCCTGATTGGAAGCGGTATATGCATAAAAACCGGACGAAGCGGTACCGAGCATGTCAAGGTTGATCATCGCATCTATCTTGTCAGCCCCGGCAAATGACCTGTTCAGAAAATACCATGACCCGGCACCCATGTCGAGGGAAGAGCCGAAAGCGGCGACGATCACAGAGCGGCGAAGCAGGACACTGTTGGTCTTGAGTTTCCTTGCAAGCTGCATAAGCATCGCCAGTCCTGAAGCATTGCCGTTGGCCCCATAATATATGGTCCGGCGCTTCACCCCGTCCACCGTGATTTCCGAAGTGCCGAGATTGTCAAGGCGCGCTCCTATCACTATATAATGATCACGCAGATTCGGATCATACCCGGGAATATACGCCAATACATTTCTCGAACGCAGAGTGTCACCATTTTCCTGACGGAGGCCGAAAACATCCCCATCCTCTCCGCTGAGCACATCAAGGCCATAAGAAGAAAGCATATCAGACACATAGGCAGCCGCTTCCCTCTCACCTTCCGAGCCGGCTTTACGCCCCTCGAGCATGGCGGAAGACAGATACTCTACCTGCTCCTTCATGGCAGATACTACCTCGCTGTCATCCAAATCGCGCAGGTCAACGCCACCGGCAAACTGGGCCGACATGCATAGCGGCACCAGAAGGAATGACAATATGCACATCAATCTGTTCATCTTCCGGCATTCTCCAATATCCAGGCATCCTTGCAAAGCCCGCCTTCCCTTATGGTACGAAGAGAAGAATAGGCCGACTGAAGTTCATCAGAAGGACAAACTCCCACAGCGGTGAACCCGTTGAGATACTTTATCTTAACTCCAGAATATCCTGCTTTCTCAGCGCTCTCCAGACATTTTGTCGCATTATCAGCATTGCCGAAAGTCCCGATGACCACATAATAGCGGCTGCCAAGAGATTCCCTGACGTCATCGGAAAGTTGCCTAGCCTGCACCACAGAACTCCTGATGGAACGTATGGAATCCAGAATCTCAAGCGAATCTGATATCTGTCTCTGCATAAGTTTGAGTGAATCAAGACGATTGCGATGTCCTTTTTCCTGCTGCTCTATATAGATTCTCTTGGCCTCTATCTGATCTGATGTCGGACGTCCCGCCATCTTCCGGAAAAGATCGCAGCCGCTCAGTAATGACATGGCAAGCAAAAGGAGAAATACTCTGGACAACTTATTCATAAGGTGCAAATTTAGCAAAACTTTCAGAAGTTATCTTATATTTGCCGACGTATGCTCAAAAGACTCTCAATATCAGCGGCGGCAACCTTGGCCTGCATGGCGACAGCCGCACAGGTCAAAGAATACACTGTCCCATTTCCGAAACCGATAGGCCACGGAACTGATACGGTCAAGGTGATTGTAATCGGGGATGTCATGATGCACAGCCGGCAACTGGACTACAACTGCAGAACCTTTCTCGAAGGAATAAGCCCTGCGCTCCGGCAAGCGGACATAGCGATAGCCAATATGGAATTCTCACTCGGAGGCCCTCCCTACAGCGGCTATCCTGCATTCTCCGCCCCGGACGAATATGCGGAATATATCAAGGAAGGCTGCGGAGTTGACGTATTCTTGACCGCCAACAACCACATACTTGACAAGGGCAGAAAAGGCCTTGCTCGCACACTTTCCATATACGACAAGATAAGAGTAAAACATACCGGAGCAGCATCCGACAGCACAGCGCTCAATGATAATTATCCTCTGATGATAACGAAGCGAGGCATCAGACTCGCCGTCATCAACTTCACATACGGCACCAACAACCCCGTCGGGAACAAATCAGGATGGCCGACAGTAAACATGATGCATAAAGACAATGTGCGCGCCGCAATCAAAAAGGCAAAAGACAGAAGAGCAGACTTTATAATAGTCATCCCACACTGGGGAACCGAGTACAGCCTCTCGCCGGACAAAAGACAAGAAGAATGGGCCAGTTGGCTCGCCACTGAAGGAGCTGATGTAATCATAGGTGCGCACCCGCATGTGGTTCAAGACAGCACACACATAAACGGCATCCCCGTCATCTATTCACTAGGCAACGCCATATCAAACATGAGCGCTCGCAATACAAGGCTCGGCCTCGCTGTAGAATTGACGTTCACGCACAACCCGGCTTCAGCAGAAAAGGAAATGTTCGAACCCAAACTCAGATTCCTATGGTGCACACTCCCGGGCACCTTGACAGAAGGCTATAAAACCATATTCTGTGATGAATGGACAGGCCGGAGAGAAGAATGGATAAACCCGGCAGACTATGACAACATGCTGGTCACGCTG
>DJOT01000022.1:0-255 GCA_002439095.1 Bacteroidales bacterium UBA6431
TCACCGAGGGCGACAAGGCAACTCTGACTGCAACCGTCCTTCCGGACAACGCGACGAACAAGAACGTCTCCTGGGCATCAAGCGACGAGAAAGTCGCGACAGTCTCCACCACCGGCGAAGTGACCGCCATCGCCCCGGGCAAAGCCACCATCACGGTGGCGACCGAGGACGGCAACAAGACAGCCAAGTGCGAGGTGACGGTCAACAAGAAGATCTACCCAGTGGAATCCGTTTCTCTTGACAAGACATCCCTTG
>DJOT01000022.1:414-67585 GCA_002439095.1 Bacteroidales bacterium UBA6431
CGACAGTCTCCGCCTCAGGCGAGGTGACCGCCGTAGCGCCTGGAAAAGCAGCGATTACAGTGACGACCGAGGACGGGGCCAAGACCGCCAAGTGCGAGGTGACGGTAAAAGCAAAAACAATACATGTTGAATCCATCACGCTGAACAAGGCAGAACTACGCCTCGAACCGCTTGACCGTTACACTCTTATAGCAACAGTCAAGCCTGACAACGCCACTAATAAGGAAGTGAAATGGACAACCAGTGATAACAGTATCGTGTCCTTCTTTTCCGGAGATATTATGGCCAAAAAAGCCGGCACAGCCATAATTACAGCTACGACAGTCGACGGAGGGCTCACCGCCACCTGTAAAGTAACCGTGAAAGAATTGGGGGCGGTTGATGTAACAGGCATTTCCCTGAACAAAAGCACTACCACCCTTTTCATCGGGTCTAAAGAAACTCTTACAGCCACGATAAAGCCAAGCAACGCCACGGACAAGACCGTGACGTGGGACTCAAGCGACCCGGCAGTAGCATCTGTAAACAACGGAGAAGTGACTGCCATCAAAGCAGGCAAAGCAATAATAACCGCCACGGCAAAAGACGGCGGATACACTGCTACCTGTGAAGTAAACGTTTCAGACCAATCACCAGAAATCAAGATAGACAAAGACAACTACACTGTCGCATACACCGGTGAGACAATCAACCTGAACATCACCGCCAATGTCAATTACTCTATCACCGCAAAAGACAAATGGATCAAAGTCAAAGGGGACAGTTTGATCATTTCAGCAAACAACAGCACAAAAGAAAGAACCGGAGCCGCCACGATTTCAAATAGCGAATATGGTATTTCACTGACTGTCATGGTAAAGCAGGAAGCTTCGCCTAACGGATTTGACAACGGCAACCCTATCGCGACACCTCAATCCAACAAATAGAACTATCATGAAAAGACATATAACGTTATCAATCATATCGATCGCCCTGCTGTGCAGCTGCGCGAAAGAGATTGCACCCGACAACGGGAACACTATTGAAAACAATCTTGACCGCATCACCATAACCCTCGGAGACGGGACAAAAACCGAATATTCTTACGAAGACCAGCAACTCAAGGCCCGCTGGTGCGCAGGAGATATCGTGTCCGTCACCCCAGACCTATGGAGATATTTCTATGCCGGAGAATATGAGGTCGAGAACCCGGGAAACAGCACCTCAACATTCAAGCAGAAGACGGCTGTGGACAAAGAAGCGGAAGACAACATCTACGGCATTTTCTATCCCGGCACGAAAATCAAGAGCACCGCACAGTTCACAAAGTTCGAGTATTCAGGCCAAATCCAGAAGAAGAGCGACCCGATGGCGCATCTCGGAGCATACCACAGCATGCGCACATCAGTTTCGGACTACAGCACCATCAGTTTCGCCGGGGCGGACCAGTCTTCCTGCATGAAATTCAACCTCTCCGGGATGACATTCGACCACCCGGTAAAAGTCGAGATGGAGATAGTCGGGAAAGGGAAACTGTATACCAACAATGCCGTAAACGAATCTTTCACTTATTCGGTTCTTGACAAGCCTCAAGATCTTACCGAAGCACCGCGGCTCTCAGTAAGCCTGGAAGGATACGGTTCCGAGACTTCTATCGAAGCTTGGATGATGATGTCGAATGCACCTGTTGCCCTATATTCTGGGGATACGCTCAGGGTCTATGTGTATTGTGCAGAAGGCGTACGTTACTATTCAGACATACCGGTATCGGAAACCACAATCCTGTCCGGTGGACACTGCCACCACTTGACCATTCAGACCGGCTGGAAATTAGGCAGCGGGGACTTCAGGACTTATGACTGGGATGGTGAGGTTGTCACCCTCCAGGAGGGAAAAGGCAAACTCGACCTTGTTCTGATGGGAGACGGGTTCATCAAAGAGGACTTCGACAACGGCACATACGAGTCGATCATGAAGCAGGCCTACGAGGAGTTCTTCAGCATCGAGCCGTTTACCACGCTTAAAGACGGGTTCAACGTCTACTATGTCAAAGCCCCGTCCCCGGAGCGAATACTTGCCACAAACACAGGCGCCAACGGAGCGGTCAACACCGGCCATATCACCAAATTTTCGACCACGTTTACCGCCAACTCCACCAGCATGGAAGGCGATGAAGATCTGGTAAGGGAATATGCCATGAAGGCATTCTCAAACGATGCCGAAGAACGCATCAAAGATGCCACCATCGTAGTAATGGCCAATCAGGAATGCCGGGCCGGCACCTGCCTCAACAGCTGGTACAGCAACAACGGCTACGACTACGGCCAGGCAAATGCCATCGCATACTGCGCCCTCGGCACAAGCAAAGAAGAGAGGGTGGAGATAATGCACCATGAAATTTGCGGACACGGATTCGGAAAACTTGGCGACGAGTACTACTACTCTTGGAACACGTCTATGAGCGCCTCTCTTCTGTCAGATCAGGACAACTATCACAAGACCGGACTGTACCGCAATGTTGACAAATACATTGACCAGGATTTATATGACCAGTTGAGCGGCAAGTATCCTCTTACAGACAAGAGCAATGTCTACTGGCATGACCTGTTCGGCACATCAAACAACTACGAGTCTGACACCGTGGAATCACTCGGCATCTTCAAGGGCGGAAACACCTATTCATTCGGGTTCTGCAGACCTACAGAAGACGGCAGCAAGAGTATCATGAACGGCAACACCGGCATCTTCAACGCAATCAGCAGGCGTGCAATCTACTACAGATACCGCAGGCTCTCCGGGGAAGTCACCTCAAACATCTGGGGTACGGCAGACGAACTCAATGCCTTCCTGAAATGGGATGCGGAGGTGATCATGCCAAAACTGAACCTTCCGCTCAAGTCAAGCGTCGAAGTCCCGGCAAGCATATCCGCCAAGAAACCGCTCGCCCCACCTGTCCTCAAATCCGGATATTGGGAAGGAGGCAGGTTCTATGAGATGGACCATCAAACAGCCTCCCAAACCTTAAACGAGGCCAAGATGCTTTATCAGAGATAATCAGCATTCATCAATAACATGAATTTCAAAGTTTTATCAGCACTCGTGTTCATCCTGCTCGCAGTGGCGGGATGCACGAAGTCTTCTATGTCTCCAGACTCAGAGAAAGAGGCAAAAGAGTACATTGTTACACTTGCCTGCGGAGGCGAGATAAAGGATGTCACGGTCTCAGACCTTACCAAGGCCGAAGAGAACAATGACCTCTACGGAGTACAGGTGTACAGCAGGCCCGCACAGAGCGAGGATGCGTACAAGCCATACGCCTACGGTCTCTTTGATTCTATGGAGGGACGTGAGATCAAACTCCTCGAAGGCTATGAGTACAAGTTCGTGGCAACGATGGTGAAGGATGGGAAAGAGAAACTAACTACTGGAGCTTATGAACCTTACTATATATCTTTTCATCTATCTGATAATAATTCTATTTGGCTCTCTATTATGAGCGCCTTTGAGTTCTCATCCAGCTACATAACAGGACTCGATGCTGGATCCACAGCATTAAAAATAGGGCTTTATAACCACCCCAACACCGACCGTTACTACGGCGAAGTAGAGGGATTTGTTCCATCTGATGGTAGCAAAGTGACCATCAGTATGAAACGTACGGTGTTCGGTCTAAAAGTGAAGACGGAAAATCTCTCCGAAGGCAGCCTCAACATCGCTATGAAAGAAGCCCCGTCCATGACCATCACCCCTCCTGACACCGAGATTCAGGACATTTTCACTTTCGATAAGGTGAGAGACGCTTGGGCAAGCGACAACTACAAGGAGAGCATCGATATTGTTTTCTCCTGGACAAAAGCCGACGGTGTCGTAGTTCCAATCGCCACGAAGTCTTTCGACTTCCATCGCAACAAACTCACGACCATCACCGTCAAGGTCTCCGACCGCTCTGAAGACAGCGGAGTCGGGGTTGAGATAGAAAGTGACCCGATGACCGACGGAGACAGTTACACCGTCGAGACGGAATAAACGCCACAGAAAACCTGCTGTTCAGCCTTGCGGCGGAGCAGCAGGTTTAATCTTGTCAATCACGAGAATCGTAGAATTTCAAGGCTTCAGACAGCCAACAGGAACCACCCATATTCCGTCCTTCCTTCTATAAGCGAACGACCCGGTCCCGGTAAGGACCATAAGAAACAACGGCGCTTTCATTCTGTCCGTATCAATCTTCCGGGCCAAATCAGAGAGCGTTTTCGCTCCTTCTGCAATAAGTTTCTCCCCTCCAAGTTTCACTTCAATCAGACCATATTTCCCATTGCGAAGATGCATCACGGCATCACATTCCAAATTGTTCTTGTCCCGGAAGTGATAGATGCTGCCGTCAAGCGCTTCGGCATAGACCCTCAAATCCCTGACACACATCGTCTCGAAGAGCAAGCCCATTGTGTTCAGGTCACCAATCAAATCATCCGGACCTATGCCCAAGGCTGCCGCAGCGATGGACGGGTCAACATAATAGCGAGTGTCAGATGTACGGATGGCGGTTCTTGACCTCAGATTCGGATTCCATGCAGGCGAGTCTTCAATCACAAACAGACGCTTAAGAGCCGATATGTAGGAGGCTATCGTCTCCTCTGTCATTGAACTTTCCGCATTAGACTTGAGATCCTGATAAATCGAAGATATTGGAGCCTGCGCCCCTTGGAACCGCGCATAGCTTTTCAGAAGGCGAAGTGCAAATTCACGGTCTCTCTTTATACCGTCCACCTGCGAGATGTCCGCACCGGCGATAGCATCAATATAGTTGAAAGACTGCCTGAGCGCACCCTTCCTGCTCATTGACAATGCCGCCGGCCATCCCCCTCTGCAAATCAGCCAAGCCAACTCCTCTATCCCCAACCCGTTGGATTCATAGGCTTCTTCAGCTTCTCCGGCAAAGAGGGAAGCGAAACTCAAAGCCCCGTTCGATTCCCCTGACTCCCATAGACTCATGGGCCGCATAACCATCCTCGCCACACGTCCAGTGCCGGTGTGTCTCAGTTTTTCACGCTTCTCGGCAGGGATTACAGTAGAACCAGTGAAAATAAACTGCCCGGTCTTGACATCTCTGTGATCCGCCTCGAATCTGGCAGCATCCCACAACTCCGGCGCATCCTGCCATTCATCAATCAAGCGAGGCGTATCACCCTTAAGAAGCAGTTTCGGGGCCGTCTGTGCCAATTGGACATACGATTCCGAATGCTCCGGATCATTCATATAGACAATGCTTCCAGCCTGCTGCTCGGCCGTTGTTGTCTTGCCGCACCATTTCGTGCCCTCGATAAGGACAAGGCTCGCAGCCTCAAGATTATCCTTGAGCTGCCCGTCCGCAATTCTGTGCCTATAGATTCCCATAACTGCGGCAAATATAGATTCATTCCGGCAAACGGCCAAATTTCATTCCGGCGTTTGGCCAAAATTTATTCCGGCAAACGGCCATGATCCATGTCGACTATAGTTGCACCGTAACGAGCTCACAACCATCACCGTCAAAGTCTACGACCGTTGTCAATAATTCATCCGAATCCACTCTGAAAGGAAATAATCGTAGATCCGGTAACTCTCGCCTCTTTTCGTGACGAGGTCTTTCTCCACCAATGCCGCAAGCGCCGACTGCACTGAACTGGCCGATCCGAGCCGGTGTTTTGAAATGAATTCCGTCGAAGTGACATTACCGGTAAGCCCTTCTTTCGCAAAAACCTGAATCAACTGTTTCTGACGGAAAGACAGGCTTGACAGAATCTCACGGTAACTGTAATCCTGCACCTGGATTATATTGCGCTTTGCCCCGTCAATGTACGACAGCACACACGTTTCCCCTTTATCAGTAATGGAATACAATTCATTCATCATCATCTGGACGAACCAGGTAATGCCATCAAATTCATTGTAAACTGTGGATATGACACCCGCATCGATGTCCTTGCCGCCTTCTTGAAACAGCCCCTTGGCGAAAGATGTGTATTTCTCTAAACTTATGGCTTCCAGTCCCATAGTGATCACACTTTGGTAAAAAGGCTTCGCCGGAGAATGGAACATGTTGCTCATCAGATGCCGTTTGCTGCCCGCAAAAACAAACTGTGTCTTAGTGCACTGCTGAATTTTTGTCCTCAACAATGCCTCGACATTCTTCTCCCGGTACTCGCCTATCTGCTGGAACTCATCTATCGCAACGACGCACTTTTTCCCGGACGCTTCGAGATAACGGAAAATTTCTTCCAGCGTCGTCTCCGGAGCCTTGATGTCACCCACACCGACATCCAGGCTTGGCTCCCCGCTTACCGGATCCAGCCTGAAACCGAACTTGAGAGATGCCACAACACGGAAAAAACTTTCCATCCACTTGGTTTTTTGGGGCTTGAGCTTCTCAAACACGGCCTTGCCAAGCAGGTATGCAAACTCCGCAAGATTCCCCGTCGAGTATATGTCCACAAAAAAAGTATCATAACTGTCATAGATCCTTTTCTGGGCAAACGTGTGCTGGATAAGGCCGCTCTTCCCCATCCTGCGTTCGGAAATCAACGCGACATTACGCCCGTTGACAATCTGTTTCACAAGGAACTCCGTCTCGGTCTCCCGATCACAGAAATATTTGTCGGAAACATATTTACCGACAACAAATGGATTATCAAGTTCGATACTTCTCATGCCTGCAAATATAATTATCATATTTATGATTATCAAACTTCTGATAATTATATGGCAGCAACATCCATACTCCCATGTATCCCATAGGTACTACATCTGACCTGACAAGGCCCTTCTCCGCAAGGCTTGCGGAAATTCGGCCCGTCTGCTCCGGATGGAGTAACTTGCGCGATGGGAGGACAGGGCAGAGCCTGCCACGTCACGAAAATACAGTTCGCCAACACGGCATAACTTTGTGAACATGAACATAAAAGCACAATACCCCACCGAATGTGGAAAAAACTTTCTATATTTGTGCCGCTCCCATGAGGGGGCGCTACATAATTTTGATGAAAGTGTAAAGCTTTTATCCTCGGATAGGAATCTAGCAAATTCAAACACACGGAGGACAAGCATTCTGCACTCATCACTCTTTTGGCCTGACGCGCGTACCCCGCGCTCATACCATAGGGTGTGGGGTATTGTTTATTTCGTGTCAGGTTTTGCTAGAACCTCTATCCGGATAAGCTTTGGCCTCACACTTTCTGCGTTAAACTGACTCCATGAGGCCGGGGAAACGGAAAAGACTCGTTATGAACTACTATTCCATCTGTCTGTCAAAATTCGCAGACTTCAGCGGCCGGGCCCGCAGGCGGGAGTACTGGACTTTCGCTCTCGTCAATTGTCTGATCGCCCTGCTTCTATTGATACTGGGGCTTGCTTTCGGAGAAGACTCTCCGGCATCCAATATCATGGTGACAATCTTCTACCTCATCATGCTTGTCCCGAACCTCAGCGTGTCTGTCCGTCGTCTGCATGACATCGGGAAAAGCGGCTGGTGGCTTTTTATCGGACTGATTCCCCTTGTTGGCAGCCTCCTCCTGCTCGTCTGGTCTCTGATGGACAGCGAAGAGGGAGAAAATCAGTACGGGGAGAACCCGAAGGGAGAAGACAACAATCAATAACATTTTAGTATATGGGCAACAGCACGAAAAGGTATATCAAGTTAAATTATCGTTATCAGCAGAATCAAAAGAACGACAACACTGTAATGCATTCAACGAATGACATACAAGACTTGGGCTACTTGATAAGAGCAGATCAAACCATCAATGTCTCATTAAAAGATGAGAACAAAAACGAACAATGGATTGTCGATGATATTGTCTCTTTGGAGAAACGCCTTCAAGACAAGGATGACTTTAACGGATACTGTACGCATACATTCCGTAACTGGAGATTTGGAGAGACAACAAACGATGGCAGCATTACAGGTGTTACTGTAGATTTAATGATAACTTTCAATAAAGCGATATGAGAAGAATAATTTTCTCTGGTTTAATAGGTGCTGTTGCTGTCGCCATAGTTTTGGCATTTGCAGGATTACAGTACTATAATCATAAGAATGAAGAATATAGGCAGGAACTAGAAAACACGATCAATAATTACTATCTTGAAGGGAGAGATGCTATTATTGCCCCGCAAGGGATTCAGTTCCAAGATTACTTAAGGGACTCTATTATAGTTAGTCGCATCTCCGATCTGCTAGACACGACTAATATTATCAATCATTTACTTAATCGCTCATACATTGATCGTTACTCCGGGTGGTTCTCACTGTTAGAACATCCAGAATATGCGAATATACCTAATATACTCAAGAGCGGGAAGTACAAGTGGTGGCATGAGTCTCGATATGATGATACGCCTTTTATGATTATAGTAAAAAAGACCAGCAGGGGATATGACATTATAAGAGAGCATATTTTAGGCGTTGGGTTTACGACAGACCATTTTATACCCCAAACTAAAAAAAGTTCTGGGAGGTATAGTCACATGGCTAAAACAGGTATAATAAATCAATATGTTTCCGACCTATATGAAAACAAATATCCAAACATCAAAGTTTGCAATTACCCACTGCAACATTCAACGGACCTGAACAATCCCAAATTCACAATGCTCAACGCATTAATTAACAATTTCAGAGTCAACAAGTACTACGAATTAAAACTCGATGACGGATATACTACAATGGGAGACTCTCCGGCGATTTATCAGACTGGATCTTTTGGCAATTATTTTCAAACTGTTTTCACTTGCACCAAAACCAGCCACTACTCAATTCAAGAAAACGAAGGAGTGCTCAAAAAAGAATGCACGCATAAATTGCTCTTGTTATTGGCAGGGTTAGAACTCATCAATATTGTAATTGTCATAATCCGTATACGGCACTATTCAGCTGCAAAATGATACACTCCTATTTTTTAGATAGTTCCTATAGCATGAAAACAATTAAATCACTACTAGTCTCATTATTTGTTATTGCCGGCACCATCAATTGTTTCGCACAACAACTTGACGGTTTTAAGTATGTATATGTTGAGACCTGCCAGTATACTGGAGGAGGATCAGATGTATGGGGCATTTCCGCACAAGTACGACAGGCTTTTGCCGATAAGGGATTCTCCATTATCAGCGACATGAACCTTATAAATTCTATTAAACCGCATGATAGTAATACTGTCCTTTATTGTGCCATTGACCACACAAACATAATAGACGGATATAACACGGTTTCTCTGACTCTTTCCGATCTTACCGGCAATACAGTTATGGTCTGCTCCGGTAGGGGGATTGGCCTAACCCGTCAAAGCGACTATACCAAAGCGACACGAAATGCGCTTAGTAAAATAGTTAACATGTCTTATCATTACGATCCAAGCAAAGCACCCAATGTGCAGGTTGCGAATGTGGAACATTCTGATTACACAGAGCCGAAAATTAGGGAATATCTTGATACGGCAACCCGCTTAACAGCTATTGAGGGCATTTATAAAGTTATTCCTAATGAAAACTCAAGCCACTATAGAATTGGGATTATTAAAGATGGAGATTTCTATAAAGGGATAATCCTTGATTCGGATATTGAAGCGTGGAAGGTGGGGGATGTCAAAGTCGTATTTGAAAAGGCTAATATGGGCCTCTATTCCGCATGCTGGTATATGGTCAACAAAACTTCTTTTGAGACTTTTGCCCAAGTGGATTCGAGAGGGATTATTAAGGTAGACTTCTCCGGAAGAGGTGAAAAGGATGTGCGAATGCTAAAATTGTATCCATTGACTACAGCATCGTCAGGTGTAGAGCCCTCCGATGCTCCTGCTTATATTCCTCCTGCCGGACAACCAAAAGCATCTGGAACCGGATTTATTATCTCAAAAGATGGATATATTGCTACAAACTTCCACGTAATTGATGACAACAATGGTATTATTGTAGATTGCGTCAGGGCGGGAAAACTCTATCACTATAACGCAGAAGTTGCGACATATGACGCCAAAAACGATGTGGCAATAATAAAAATCAATGATTCAGGTTTTATTCCTTTCAAAAGCATTCCATATTCTATAGACACGAAAATAGGTATCGGTGCAGATGTTTTCACAATAGGTTATCCCCTTAACGCAGTTATGGGCACCAATTATAAAGTGACAAACGGCATAATAAGCGCAAAAACTGGAATTAATGATGACACAAGATATTATCAAATGACCGTCCCCATTCAACCAGGGAATAGCGGTGGTCCCCTCTTAAACTCTCAAGGGAATATCGTAGGAATCACAAGTGCCACTCTGAATGAGCAAGTAATTTCCACAAATGTTCAGAATGTCAACTATTCCGTAAAGGCGCTATACCTATTAAACGCCATCAATAATGTCCCGGCAATAGAAGAATTGCCGGAAGAGTCAACTATGTCCGGAATGAACCTCGAACAGATGGTTGAGGTTTTGAAGGATTATATTTGTTTGATTAAAATATTTTAGCACACAAATATTCTCCCGAATGTTTTTTAAGACACCGCCACCATTTTATACACATAACAAAATGCAAACGCCACTAGAATACCTTTCTTCTATTGAATCCGAATTCAAGCAATTCAAAAAGAATGTTTGGATAAGTCCGGATCTATCAACAGCCTCTCCGATTTTCAGGTATACCAGCTTTGAGAATTTACTCAGCATTCTCAATGGGTGCATCTATATACCTAAGCGGAGGTCATTCTCCGACAGAAGAGAGCAAGGAGAGTATCAATCAGATGAGATTCGAGGCATACAGGCAGAAAACATATTGACTCCTAAAAGGAATGAAATAAAGCGGCAATACAACAATGCTTTCAAGCTATCAACATCATTCCCCGTTTCTTGCTGGACACTCAACGAAAATGAGAGTTATCTTATGTGGAGAGCCTACACGCCGAACTCTTTAGGAGTAAGACTTGGAACGACAATAGAGAGCTTTATTGATGCCATACAAATCAATGCTTGTCAGAAAATCTATTGCTCCAGCATCCATTACGGGGAGGAAAAATATCCGACAGCACCCATTGATATCCTTTTCTATAAGGATATAGGATATTGTATGGAATCAGAAGTAAGGTTTTATGTTGTTGACGACGCACCAAATGACTGTGAAGCAAAAAAGCCTTATTTCTACATTAATGAACGACAACTGTTGAAATCTGTCACACTTTCCCCATTCATCCGGGCAAGGGACAGAAATGAACTATACAAATTAATTACAAGTAGTAATGAGTGGCTTGATATAGACAGGTCTGAAATAATAGAGTATTAGACTGCATCATCTCATTATGTTGCATTTAACAATCCGAATCAAGAAGATTATGAGCTATTTATTTTCAATGGTCCTTTTCTGCATGCTATCAACAACGATAAATGCGTAAACATACAACCAAAAATGGAATGATCCGCCATTGAAGAAAAATAGACAGTAAAAACTTTGGGAAGTTCCCTGACATGCATTCCATAAGCACAACATGACACACATCAGCAACACCCTCCTCTCCTTACTCATAGCCACAACCACCTTGGTGGCCTACCGCCCGTCCGTCGGGACAGCAAGCGGGGGTTCGTCAAAACAGACTCATTGCCTCTTTCTTTACCAGAATAATTTGACTATATTCGCTATGTGAAATTTTCAGCATAAATGTCATAAGTTTTAGATAGCTCATGTATATAGCAAGAAATCAATACCTTGAGAGACTAAAATCAGCGAGGAAGAATGGCCTTATTAAGATTGTGACCGGCTTGCGAAGATGTGGAAAGTCGTATCTGCTGTTCAAAATCTTCAGGAAGTTCCTGATCGAAGATGGGGTCAAGGAAGACCACATAATCGGAATCGCACTGGATGATCTGGACAATGCGGCTCTTCGTGATGGGAAAGTACTGCTCTCAAACATCAGAAGCCTATTGAAAGACAGTGACACTTATTATATCCTTCTTGACGAAGTTCAGCTCGTTGAAGGGTTCACCGATGTCCTGAACAGCCTCCTGCACAACGAAAATGTAGATGTTTATGTCACCGGGAGCAACTCCCGCTTCCTTTCATCAGATATCGCTACAGACTTCCGTGGCAGGGGCTATGTCATCAATCTGCATCCACTCTCTTTTTCGGAATATGTCACAGCATTTGACGGCAGTATAGACGAAGCCTGGGAAGAGTATTACACTTACGGAGGTCTTCCGCTTATCCTGTCTCTCGAAGGCGATACAGCAAAGAGCGAGTATCTCTCAGAACTCTACCACACCGTGTATCTTTCTGACATCAAGGAGCGACACGATATCAGACACGGCTCCGATTTTTCCGACCTTGCGTCCGTACTAGCATCGTCCATAGGCTCCCCAGCCAATCCATTGAAACTCGCCAACACATTCAAGAGCACCAAGAAGTCAACTATCTCAAGCGCGACTGTCTCCAGATACATTGACTACCTATGCGATGCGTTCATAACAGAGAAGTCGGTCCGGTTCGACCTCAAAGGCAAGCGATATATCGGTTCGCTGTCGAAATACTATTTCACCGACATCGGCATCTGCAACGCAATACTTGGATTCCGCCAGCAGGAGGAAAGCCATATTATGGAGAACATCATCTTTAACGAGCTTCGTATCAGAGGTTTCCGGGTTGATGTCGGCAATCTTGTTCAACGTACGACAGACAAACAAGGCAAGACTGTCAGAAAATCTCTAGAAGTGGACTTTGTCGCAAACAGCGGTAACAACCGGTATTATATCCAGTCGGCTCTTGATATGCCGACCAGAGAGAAAGTCGAGCAGGAGACACGGTCTCTCCGTGAAATTGGAGACTCTTTCAAGAAAATCGTCATCGTGAAAGGCCGGATCAAACCAAGACGGGATGATTCCGGCATACTCACCATCGGCCTCTTCGATTTCTTATTACATCCCGAAAGTATTGATTTATAGCGCAGCAATTTGATGGACGAGCAAAAACCCCATAGCGAGGGAGACATAATCATCTTCCAGCCCTCCGAAATCTTCGGCATCTACTCCGACTTTCTTGCAAGGCAAGGAGGTAAAGTGGTGAGTGTCAGAGGAATATTCAAGCAGGGAGCAGGAAAATCTTACAGCGGCTATTTCTATGATGTCATTTGCGACCAGTATAGCGGTCAGGAACTCGGCATCAAGATTCCGGGGCCATTGAGAGACAACCTCACTGACGGCAATCTCGTGGATCTCGCCGGTGTGATTGAACGCAGGCTCAACCAGAAAGGATTCATCCAGCTCACGCTCGCCGTCACGCGTGCGGACATAGTCATGGAACAGACTCTCTCCGAGGATGACATGAAGCGGATCGAAATCCGCAACCGTAAAGCAGGGCAGGGATTCAAGAATGTCGACCTGATACTGGAATCCAGACTGATGGCCGATGAACGCCCGCAGATAGCTCTGGTCTATGCCGAGACATCCATCACAGATGCAGACTTCAACGCCGGCAAAGAGGCGGCAGAGTCCAAGATCGACTTCGACGAGTTCCGGATCAATTTCGCGAAGCCCGATGAAGTCATCGCAAACCTCAAGGCCCTTGACAGCGACGAGTACGACGCCATCGCGTTGATCCGGGGCGGCGGCAGCGGCATCGAGCACCTGGACGATGTCAACATACTCGAGACGGTCAGCAACTTGTCCACCGCCCTGATATGCGCGGTCGGCCATGCAGAAGATAAGCTTTTCATCAAATCCATCGCCGACAAGGTGCTCCCCACCCCGAATGGACTGGGCACCTATTTCAAGGACATGGTCGAGACCGTGGCGCAGAAAAGAAGCAAATCCAGAGAAGTGCTGGCCAAGCAGATAGAAGCCCAGTTCAAGAGTCAGATCGAAACTGCCAAAAAGCAGAACACCGAGTTGCAAACTAAACTCGAACAGCTCACCAAGAGTTCGGAAGCATCCCAAAAACTACATAAAGACCAGATCGAGGCCGACAACAAACAGAATGCCGAACTCCAGAAGAAAATCGAGGAAATGAGCAAGAACTCCGAAGCCGGCAGAAAAGCCAACGAAGAACAGTTGTCCAGACTCAACGCCCAGTTGTCGGAGCTCCAGAAGACCAACAAGCATCAGGGAGAGATGTTTGACGCGCAACTCAAAACCATGCAAGAGAACAATGGGGCGCTCCAGCAATCCATCAACTCCCTGAACGCCAAGAATTCAAGTTACTCCGAGATGCTGGCCGATTCCAGAAAGCGCTGTACCCAACTCGAAGCCGAATTGACACAGGCAAACAGCAAAAAGAGCAACAACAGCATCCTGATAATAGCCGCACTGCTCATCATAGCATTGCTTATCGCACTTATTCTCAAATAGCCAACAATGCAATTAAAAAACATCTTTGAGCATTTGGCCCCAAAGCCAATATAACGAAACTTCATAGATGACACTTGTGAATGCAGAAAACATGTAAATTTGTTATCCGTAGTTGACGAATAATTGATGCGTATGAAAGAGAAACTATCCACACAGTATAATGATGCAGTCAAGCAGATAAAAACCGCCATTTTGCAGAGTCAGGCGAAAGCCTTGAAAGGTGTGAATCAGGAGCAACTGGCTTTGTACTATGGCATCGGGCGGTTCATATCATACAATAGCCGCGAGGGTTCCTGGGGCAAGGGAGCCATTGCGACAATCAGCGAACAGTTGCGCCGTGAGATACCAGGGCTGAGAGGATTCTCCCCATCAAACCTTAAGTCGATGCGGGCTTTCTATGAAGAATGGGAGTCTCTTGAGGCAAATTCGCCAGTTGCGACTGGCGAATTGCAGGTTGCTGATTCTGAAGATAATAAAATTCGGCAGTTACAACTGGCGAATTTCCCGTGGATTGCTTTCTTGAGTATAGGTTTTACCCATCATTGTATGATTATCACTAAGGTGAAGGATGTCGAGGAACGTAAATTCTACATCCAGCTTTGTGCTGATCTCAGCCTGTCCGTTGATGCTCTGGAGCGAAAAATTTCCGAGGATGCCTATCATAACCAAGGCAAAATGCCCAATAATTTTGGCGTGACAATTCCAGACTATAAGCGAGCATTTCAAGCTATTCAGATGTTCAAGGATGAATACTTGCTGGACTACATCAATGTCGAGCAGTTGGGCGAAAGGGACGAGGACATTGACGAACGTGTGGTAGAGAACGAGATAGTCCATAATATCAAGAACTTTATCATGACCTTCGGGCGTGGCTTCTCGTACCTTGGCAATCAGGTCCATTACGATAAACTTGGACACGACCATTGGGTGGATCTTCTATTCTTTAATCGAGTCCTGAGGTCGCTGGTTGTCATTGAACTTAAGAAAGGTTCTTTCAAGCCGGCATACCTCGGTCAACTTGCAGCCTATCTCCGTGTCCTTGATGATGAAGAACGTATTGAAGGAGAAAACCGATCCGTCGGAATCGTCCTTTGCAAGGATGCAGACCGCGCTTATGTTGAGTATGTCCTTCAAGATTACACCAAACCGATGGGGGTTGCTACCTACAAGTCAAGTCAAGAACAACTGAAAGAAGTTCTGCCGGACGAGGAGGAGATGAAGAAACTCCTCTAATGTAAGTGCCTCGCCGAACAGCAGGCCATCAGCATAAAACCGACCAAGCCTGACAAATAAGAACACAACATAATGCAAACAAACAACGCCCTCCTCTCCTTGCTCATAGCGGCAACCACCTTGGCGGCCTGCCGACCATCCGCCGGGGCAGGCAATGAAGCCCCGGTGAACCAGACGACAGCCGGGACAACAACGGCAACCGTGCAGACAGCACCAGAGACAACGCGAACCGGCCACAACTCGATGCTCTACTGCCCGACTCCCATCCCAGACCTGATCGAATACAACTCCGACAGCTGCAATGTATCCATTATACGGAAGCCCGTCAACTTCGGCAAGGGACTTGGTGACGGGGAGCTCATCATCAGCTTCGAACACGACGGGCCGCACTTCATCGTCAAGCTTAACGGCAGAAAAGTGCTGGACGAGCCCCGTGGCAACGCCGAGTCCACGCTCGCGGCATACGACTTCGACGGGGACGGGCGGAAAGAGGTCTTCTACTAGAACGGGGACGAGTTCAGCCTGACCGTGTACGGGTTCAAGGGCAGGAAACTGGAAGAACTCGGCTTTGTCACATGCAACAACGGGCTCATCATCACCGATGACGGGCTGTGCGCATCAAGGTACGGTTCGCAAGGCCTGTGCGACATGTTCAGAATCAAGGACGGGAAGATGGAAATCTCCAAAGACGAAGACATAGACCCGTTGCTGTTCTCATCCGATGATTTCAGGAATCTCCGTTACTCCTTCGAAGACACAAGCAAGGAGGACAGGCTGCCGAATCCGATGTTCGACTCTGACATATACATAATGCCAGAGAGCCTGTACGGCAGCCACGCTCTCAACGTGGACCTCAACAACGACGGCAAACAGGAACAACTGTACCTGGGAGACGATGCACACGGCTACATCTACCTGAGGTTGCAGATTCCGGGCAGCAGGACGTCACATAGCCTTATAGCTTTGATGGATCACGATGACACCATCGCATTCAGCACCGGCGAATACGACCTCAGATTCAAGGACAAAGTCCAGCTTTCCGCCAGAGACACGGACGGGGACGGCATGCTTGAAGTCATCGTCACTGCCGGGTCACACGAGAAGAACTCAAACTACATCTTCAAATATTCCCCCGAAAAAGAGGAAAGGGTCACGCTCATTGACAAGTATTTTGTCACACATCCCGACACATTATAGTCTTTTGTAACAACGGCATCTGCGACAACTGTCAATAATTCATCCGGATCCACTCCGAAAGGAAATAATCGTAGATACGAACTATGGTCTAAGGCAGCCGAGCGGCACGACATACACTCCATCTGTCCGTTTATAGGCAAAATCCCCAACACCTGTCAGCACCATGCAGAAAGCAGGCATTTTCATCTTGGTAGTATCTATGATATTGGAAAGTGCCATCAATGTTTTCGCACCGTCATCAATCAACTTTTCACCACCCAGTTTTATTTCAATAAGGCCATACGAACCATTACGCAGATGTATCACAGCATCACATTCCAACCCGTTCTTGTCTCTATAATGATAAACCGAACCATCCAAAGCATCCGCATAAACCCGAAGGTCTCTGACACACATTGTCTCAAAAAACAGCCCGAATGTATTCAAGTCATTAATCAGATCATTGGGACCAAGGCCAAGGGCGGCAACCCCCACTGAAGGGTCTACATAATATCTTGTATCCGATGTGCGGACAGCTGTTCTGCTTCTCAAATTGGGATTCCACGCCGGCATATCCTCTATTACAAATATATTTCTCAAGGCATTCAGGTATGAATCTATCGTTTCATCACTGACATCTTCCGGTTCATTTATTGATATGTCGGCAAGAATTGTGGCGATACTTGCTTGAGAGCCTTGATGTCTAGCATAGGAACGCATAATCCTCTTTGCCCGCTCCGCATCCCGTTTCACATTGTCGACTCGTGATATGTCACTATTCGTAATAGCTTTATAATACTCTGTCGCCTGCAGCAGTGCAGCCTTTTCGGTTTTCTTCTGCAAAGCCTTTGGCCATCCTCCACGGCAAACGACAAATGCAAGCATCGGCAATGTGAGTCTATTCATTGCTCCTATTTTATCTGGCTGATGGAACAAATCCGACAAGCTTATCTCACCGTTAGAATCTCCTGATTCCCACAGGCTCATAGGACGCATGGTAAGCCAACCATATCTTCCAGTACCTGTATGATGAATTCTCTTGGCATCAACAGGTACTGCTGAACCTGTGAGCATGAATTGTCCATCTCCATCCCGATGGTCCACCTCAAACCGAACAGCATCCCAAAATTGAGGGATTTCCTGCCATTCGTCAATCAAACGAGGTGTTTTCCCTTCGAGCAAAAACCTTATATCAGTTTGAGCCATCTGCCTATATTGCTGCCATTTGGTAGGATCATCCATGTAGATGACACTTTTGGCCTGCTGCTCGGCCGTCGTTGTCTTGCCGCAAGCTTTAGGGCCCTCTATCAATACGGCACCCATCGCCTCCAATTTTTCACGCAGAAGTTGGTCAGCTATTCGATTCTTATATTCCATACTTTGTGTCTTTTTACAAAGATAACTTATTACTTTATCAATCAGAATGATTCCACAATCATATTTGGAAATTTGGCGCAAATTTATTTGGAAATTCGGCATTTACATATTCCGGCCCATGGTCGGCCAGTAAATCCAGCCTAAGGAGGCCAAAATGATGCTCGTCCACCTATAAAAAAGATAGGTAAAATGAGCAAAAACCACCCAAAATCGCCGCCGGCGTCCCCTTTTTCCGGAGCAATGTCGGCCAATCACAAAACTCAAAGATCTGGACACCAATCGTTTCCGGAGCATTGTCCGCCACCCTTATGTCGAATCGTCTAACTTTGCCTCAAACAATACAGGCAAAGCAACATGTCAGGAACAATCATTGACATGAGCAAGATCAAGCAGTTACTTCAGATGAAGAGGGCCGGGGCATCGAACAGGCAGATCGCCAGAGATCTGGGGATGAGCCAAGACAAGGCGAATGAATATGTAAAACGCGCGGAGAGCGATCCCCTCGGCATCGATGGACTATTGGAACTTGACGACCCGGTGCTGGAGAAGCGTTTCCACCGATATGCCATGTCTATGTCTACTCCACTTGTACGGAGCAGAACATACGTTGACAACGGTATGTGCTATGGAGACACGTGCTGTTTAGGTTAGAGCAAATTCTTGCGGTTATGCTATAACCCATCCGCGGAACGTGCCTAAAACGGGCTTTTGATGCCTAGGTTATAGCTTAGTTCCACAGATTGTCTCTAACCTGAATTGCCCATCTCCGAAATAAACTCACAACCATCACCATCAAAGTCTACGGCCGATCTAGAGAAAGCAATCTTATCATGTAATGAAACTCATAGATAACGCTTGGGGATGTAAAAAATGTGTACCTTTATTATCCTTAGTTGACGAATGTTGATGCATATGAAAGCGAAACTCTCTACACAGTAATGATGCGTCAAGCAGATAAGAACACAAAATAATGCAATTAAACAACGCCCTCCTCTCCTTGCTCCTAGCGGCAACCACCTTGGCGGCCTGCCGCCCGTCCGTCGGGGCAGGAAACTGGAAGAACTCGGCTTTGTCACATGCAACAACGGGCTCATCATCACCGATGACGGCCTGTGCGCATCAAGGTATGGTTCGCAAGGCCTGTGCGACATGTTCAGGATCAAGGACGGGAAGATGGAAATCTCCAAAGACGAAGACATAGACCCGTTGCTGTTCTCATCCGATGATTTCAGGAATCTCCGCTACTCCTTCGAAGACACAAGCAAGGGGGACAGACTGCCAGATCCGATGTTTGAATCTGACATATACATAATGCCCGAAAGTCCTTACGGCGACCACGCTCTCAATGTGGATCTCGACCATGACGGCAGCCCGGAGCAACTGTACCTGGGAGACGATGCACATGGCTACATCTACCTAAGGTTGCAGATTCCGGGCAGCAGGACGTCACATAGCCTTATAGCTTTGATGGATCACGATGACACCGTCGCATTCCGCACCGGCGGATACGACCTCAGATTCAAGGACAAAGTTCAACTTTCCGCCAAAGACACAGACGAGGACGGCATGCTCGAAGTCATCGTCACTGCCGGGTCACACGAGAAGAACTCAAACTACATCTTCAAATACACCCGGGACGGGGAGCCAACACTCATCAAAAAGTATGTCCAGAACTGAAAGCAGATTCGTGCACACTTTTCAGTCCCTCACCGGAAACGGCCGGTTCCCGTACAGCACATAAGACCTTTAAAAGCAAACATTCGACATTTGCGGGTCTCAATACATTGACTATTTTTGCATGTTACCATGAAACATACAGCATACACGGGAGGCGACATCGACACACCCGCCTGCAAAACCGGCGAGATCTTCGAGACGTACACGCCGGGGAAAACCTCAAACGAGGCCCTTGGCAGATTCATCGAGGCGCAGGAGCGCTTCCACACATACGAAACCGCCTTGCAGGAATTGCGCAACGGACGGAAAGAAAGTCACTGGATATGGTTCATATTCCCACAAATCAAGGGCCTGGGAAGATCCGGAATGTCGGAATACTACGGCATAGACTCGCTGGACGAAGCCAGGCACTACCTTCAAGACCCGACCCTCGGCAGTAGACTACGTGAAGCCACGCTCGCAATGCTCGCCCACGAAGGCCGCAGTGCAGTGAGCATCCTCGGAGTGACGGACGCGCTCAAGTTCCGCTCCTAGATGACCCTCTTCGACCTTGTCTCCCCGGACGACATATTCGCCGAGGCCCTCCAACGTTTTTTCAACGGAAGCCGGTGCACATACACTATACTGAGGTTATAGCATAATGACGGCAAAACACTCTAACCCAGCTTGAGAATCGCTGCCCGGCCGCCTTCTTGGTCGCAGGTTATAGCATAATACATGAAAAATGCTCTAACCTGCAGCGAGGAGAACATCCTCGGAGTGATGGACGCGTTGCGAGTACACAACAGATTCAAATCGCGGCAATGTAATAACTTTATTAGTAATAGCATTGTTAGTAATAGTATTATTTCATACCTTTGCGCCGGATAAGATTTAAAGATTATGGATAACAAAGCCTTTACCTTTGGAGTTGCTGCATCGGGGGATAATTTTACCGACCGGAAGAACGAGACGGAGCGTCTGTTACTGAATTTCCGGCATGGCATCAATACAATACTGATTTCTCCTCGCCGCTGGGGCAAGACCTCCTTGGTGCAGAAAGTCTGTCATCTGGCGCAATCAGACAAGCTGAAAGTCGTGTATCTCGATATCTTCTCGTGCCGCAGCGATACGGATTTTTATGACGCATTTACGGCTGCTGTCCTCAAACAAACATCTTCCAAGTTGGATGAGTGTTTGAAAAATATCAAACTCTTCCATTCTCGTATCAATCCCAAAATCTCAATAGGGTCGGATCCGATGACGGATTTTTCAATATCTCTTGAGATTAACCCAAAGAGTGATGATGTGAATGAGATTCTGCAGTTTCCCGAAAAATTGGCGCAGATGAAAGGCTTCAATATCGTTGTATGTATCGACGAATTCCAACAGATTGCCGATTTCAAGGACTCCAAGACATTCCAGAAACGGTTGCGTGCGGTATGGCAGCTACAAAAATCCGTGTCTTATTGTCTGTTCGGGAGCAAGAAACATTTGATGAATGAATTATTCGAGAAGAAAAGTCTTCCGTTCTATAAATTCGGTGATGTCATTAATCTGCAGAAAATCGGAACCTCAGATTGGGTAGATTATATCTGTAGCCGTTTTGAAGCTACGGGCAAGCAAATTTCAAGAGAATTGGCTGAAAAAACATGCAAAATTGTGGACAACCATTCGTCCTATGTGCAGCAGTTGGCGTGGTTGGTATGGATCCATACAGACGGAACTGCTACCGAGCAGGATTTTGATGCGGCATACCAGGATATCCTCGACCAGAACACCCCCATGTTCGAGAAGCAGACCGAAAGCCTTACTACCTACCAAATGAATTTCCTGCGTGCTGTCATAGACGGGGTTCATAGCGAATTCACCACTCAAGAGGTCTTACAAAAATACCATCTTGGCTCATCGGCAAATGTAAGCATCATAAAGAGAGCTTTGGTCAAAAAGGAGCTCATAGAGGTCGAGAGACGGCATGTTATAATTCCCGACCCCGTGATGAAAGTATGGCTTAAAAAGGAATTGGGAACAATATGACAGGAGCAATAATCGGAGACATCGCGGAAGCATTCTACAAGACAATTCCGGAAAACATCCTCAGCAGTGCATGGGGCAAACTGCCAAAAGGGTTCCGCGACACCATATCAGCTCTCGCACAGCACTCTGCATACGGCGGGATCTTCGAGACGTACAAGCCGGAGAAATGCTCTAACCTGCAGCACGGGGAGCATAATGACTTTTTCTCATCACGCTGCCCCGATTTGTACTAGACACGAAAACATGTACCGGAATTTGGCGAACACCTATTCCCCAGAAGTGTTTTCCGCCACGAAAATCTTGATCGACTCCTCCTGCTCCGAATCAGAGCCATCAAGCACACCGGCAGCCATCCAATAGGCGTATTTTCCCGTGCAGAAACCGGAAAGGGATTCCAAATCAGTGCCGTAACGGAATTCAATATGGTGCGTGGTGGCCGGAGTATCCGAACGCATCGCGAAAAAGCTGAACTCATCTTCATTTCCGTCCAAAGACTTGAAGAAATAGAAATCATAGTCAGCATTGTAGCTGTCAAACTCATATTTATGCGAGAACACCTCCGCACCGGAGGCATCAACCCCTTTGATCCCTCCGCGGCCATCAAAGACAAACTTTGCCACTCCCCGGGTGAAGTCACAGTTGAACTGGAAACCGTTCTTCCAACCATCACTGCCATCTCCGAATGCTTCCGTGGCTGACGGCCCGGTAAGAGTTCCGGACATGGAAGACTTCAACGCTGCGACAACAGAAGGCGCAGCCTCCTCCCCGACAGCCTTGGAGCACTCCGAAAGCCATAGCGCGTCCCATTTGGAATTCAGCAGAGCATCATCGCTGAAGAGTTCGACATAAGTACCTTTCAGTCCTTTCTGAAGCAGAGAGGCAGCTTCCGGAGTACCGGCATCTGGAGTTTTAGCCGTCCCGCATGAGGCAAAAAGCGCAAGCGCACCGGCAAACGAGATAAAACTGATTCTTTTCATAACGGACGCAAATATACTCATCATGAAGCCGTTATAAAATCCCCAAAAGTAAGGATTCTGTACGCCACGACCCAACAGATTCAAACAAGGGAGTCAAATCATTATGCCTTGGATTCCGACTTCAGATAGTCACGAATAACCTTTTGTATCTTCCTTTCAAGCATAATGACTTTTTCTCATCGCCGTGTACCAGACGCGAAAAGCAGACCCAAGTCATGGCTCCTCAACCCAGTCGAGGGGCTGGAACCAGGTGAACCAGCGGCCCCAGACGCGCGGAGGGTCACTGTGGGCGTATGATAGGAACTGCTGGACATCCGGACGGACCTGCCCGAGACCGTCGCCGCTCATACCGGCGTTGATTATCCCCTTGCGAAGAGTCCCCTGGACAATGTCCCCTTTGGTGAAAGTGATCCCGTCCTCAGACTCCCAGACACGGATGCGGCTGAGATCGGAGTTGCGCCGCTCGGCGTGTATGGCCACGAATTTCCGGCTCTGCTGAATGTATTTGACATCGGTGTGGTCGGGGTCATAAATGTCGCTCTTGTCCAGAGCCACGCCGCGATACTGAAGATGCGCAGGCCAGTTCTCATCGCCTGCCGGGGCTGTGGACACTCTGGTCGTAGTGCCCTGACGGTCCTCGGCGGCAAGATAGTCGTTGTACGAGTAATAGAGGTAGACCACATCGTCCTTGACCACGATGCAAGGTTCACCGGCCCCGAAAACCACGCCTTCATGCCCCGGCACAGGCTCATAGTCGATGACCGGCTGCGGGTCAGAGCCCCAACCGCTGCCGCTCCATTTCTCCCAAGGCCCGCTCGGAGACTGCCCCCGCGCAATATAGAGGTCGTTGTCAAAGCCGTTCGGCTCCTCGGTGGAAGTATAGGCGATATAATACCAGCCGTTCCAGAACGCCACTCCCGGGTCACATACAGAGAAAGCATCCCTCCTGCCGTCGGACGGGAGCAGGGCATCGGCCTCGTCTGTCCATGTCTGACCGCCGTCATCGGAATGACGCCAGGTTATCTTGTCCCAGTAATATTTTCCTGAGCCGCCAGATGTGAGCCGGCAACGGAACTGTCCCTCTACAGGCTCTCCTCCGACGTAAGAGACGGCATCCGTCCCCGCGGCAGAGCCGGAATCGGGACATTTCCATATCCCCGACTGCGCCGTACCGTCGCTCATCACCCATAGATAAGTGCCGGCAGGGAATGTCTCGGTGTAATCCTCCTTTGGACTCCGATAAAGGCTGAGCCAGGAATTGTCGGCATAATCGGCAAATCGCTTCGAAGCGACAGCCGCACCAGAAAGAGTCGTCGCATAATCCGTATCCCAAGCATAAAGCGAGAGAGTAAAGCCCTCCGAAGCGCTGCCCCACGACGGGCACTGGAGCGAGATGAAACCGAAGTCAGAAGAGGAAGTGAACTTCTGGGCAAGCACCCCGGTCGTGCCGAGCTGGACAGCCGTCTGGGCATCGGAAACCGGGATTGTCACATTCGTCCCATAATAATCACCCGGGGTGGCGAGCCAGATGTCTATGGAGTTGTCGTCATTCACGATGATGGACGGACCATATCTATAATTCGGGCCGGTGTATATGTCCCAGCCCTCACGTGCCACAGGATGGACCTCGACCGGATCGGGCTCCGGTTCCGGTACAGACGGACGGTCTTCAGGAGTGCATGATGCAAAGCCGGCACCAGCCAGTGCCGCAGCAGCAAGAGGCCACAACAGTATTTTAGAAGTTGTTTTGAATTTATTTGTCATAAATTTTATGAAGATTTTTCTGCCAGAGTTTTTTCTGGATTTTGAGAAAGATAGTAGAACTATCTGACCGAAAAAGCCAGGGAAAACTATGGCGAAAAAGCAAATAAAAGAATTTTCAACATAAATCAAAACAACTTCTTACTCATAATCTATAATTTAACGTTTATACGCCCGCCACGCGGGACAAAACGGCGCACCCGATCGGAAGATCCTCCATGTTCGGTAAGTTCAACCACGAGCCCGCCCTTTGAAGTGCGCGACACCCTGATGTCAAAATCCGAGCCGAAAGCACGGATATGCTTCAAGACCATGCTGTCCCAACCGGACGGGAGGCTCACGTTCATCGTGAAGCTGCGCAGTCCTGTCGGACGGATGCCGAAGAGTCCCTCCGTGATGACACGGCAATACAGTCCGCTTTCGGCCGAGAGATGCCTCTGCGAACCCTCCGGCCAGGCCTCGACCGCATAAGGCACATGCTCGCCAAGCAGACGCCGGCGCGAAAGACGGGCAAGGATGCCGAGAGCCTTGTCAGTGTCTCCGTTATAGAAGATGCCCCGGAGGGCGTAGAGCGTGGCCCTGTCCCAGAAAACATCGCTCCCCTGCTCGGTGAGACAGCCGTTCTCCGTCATAAGCTCGGGACCGGTCAATGCGGCAGAAGTCCCGGCGGCCCGCTTGTCTATGCCGGCGATGAGAGGCATGCAGATCCATGAACGCAGGAGAGTGTTGCCCTTGTAATAGCGGTAGGTCTCGTACCCGGAGACTTCAGCCCCGAAATATTTTTCTATCGAAGCGGCCATCTGCCGAGAACGGCGCAGATAGTCAGAGCATTCGGAAGAAGCCGCTCCTATCTCCCGTCCCAGATACGCAGCTGACACGAGAGCATCATAATAAAGCGTCGAGGTGCAAAGATTGGCATCACCCGACTCGAAGCGATTCTCCAGTTCATCGGTATCAGATGCTACTACTCCATCTTCATTGATCTGACGGCGGCAGTACTCAAGGCACCACTGTATGAGGGGCCATAGCTCCCGGGCCTCAGCCATGTCACCTCTCGCCAGGGCATAACGAGCCGCGCCATAAGCGATCATCGCGGCATCACCCCGGTCACCGCAACCGTCCCATATATCCTCGCCCTCCGCAATCACCGAACTTGGAAGAGGCTTGTAATCCGGATTCATGAACCTCGCGAAATGGCGGAAAGAATTGAGAGCCGACTCGTTACCGCGTCCGTCGCCGAGGAACGGGAAGAACGGGTCGATATATTCGGCCTGGTCATTGGCCCAGATGGCGGCATAGTAGCTCTCCCCTCCCGGGCTGTGCATCAGGCCGCCCTTGGTCCTGAATATGCTCTCGGAAGCACGGATCTTGGAAAAGCGGAACATCTCGTTCAGAACCGGATCAGGAGTCTCAAGAACAAGCTCCTCCCCGAGTCCGGAGACAAATGCCTTACGCGCGGCGAACTCCTCATCCACATCCGGATGCAACGGGGACTCCGGGGCAATCTCGCGCGTCAAAGGCTCAGAGCCGGCAAGCAGCGGAGAAGTAACCGTACCTCCCTGACGATAAGCCTGATAAATCACAGTAAATATTCGTTCCTCCCCCGGCTTCATCCAGGCCGTACCGGCGCCGTCTATCTCCGCACGCACAAGATAAGTCCCGTCAACTCCGGCATAATGGTCTGTGGCTGAAGTCTGGCAGAACTCCGGTACAGTCACGAGGAGATTGTCACCTGTCACGTTGCGAAGAGAGAACCTCTCATAGACACAAGGTAGAGTCGTGGACGGAAAAAGGGTGCGTGTCATACGGATGCAGGCCGTCTCGGTCTGTCCGGGCCCCACACCGATGAAATCGTTTGACTTTGACCAGCGGCTCGTGACCTCGACCATACCGTTGATCCGGACAGAATCCACCTGCTCCCGGACAAGGCTGCGCCCATTGACAGCAAGCATGGAGGGGATATCAGTCGCGATGCGGAAGTTCATCGATGCATGAGTGTTGTTCGGAATCGTGCGCAGCATAGGGAAGACCAAGGACTTCTCGCTGCGCAACGCGCGATCCGCCCCGACTCCCCAGCGCAACACGCAGGACACCTGCTCCCCGCTCATCTCGATATGGTCCTCGTGCGGCAGTCCCGTGGAAGCGTCCCAACGGATGCCCCGGGAGGCGGACTCTATCGTCCATCTCGTCGGCTCCTCCACAGAAGCCGTATCGTCAGGCTGGATATCATACAGTCCGTTCGGGTCGCCGGTCTCGTAGGTCGGAAGCGAAGGGTCCACAATCTCCGCATCCTCGCACTCCACCGAACCGCGCATCACATTGTTCTCGATGAAATCCACCTGCTGAGCCACTGTCTGGGGCATGTAACCCGCCACGGCGTGGTTGATCCCCGGAAAACGGTAGAACCTCCATACCGCACCGGCGGACTGGAGAGCAGGCTGAATCCGGCATGGACCATAGAAGCCGACCGGCCCGGCCTTGATGGCATCATACGGCACGAGCTCATCCTCTGTCCCATGGAACATCATCACAGGGCATGGCTTTTCCGGGTATGCGAGCCGCCCCTTTACAAGGACAGCCCCAGCATAGGCCATGATGCCGGCATAGTTGAAGTCCGCAGGCAGCACCGAAGCCATACGGGTCCGGTTGCAGATCTCCCATTCCGCCTGCTGGGCCGTGATCGCCCCGGCGGAAGATCCGGTCACGACAATATTGCGCGCATCGATACCGAGGGCCTCCCCGTTGGCAAGAAGATACTCCATAGCGGAAAACAGATCCTCCACAGCCATGTCAATGGCCTTGGCGAGAAGCACGGCGAACTTCATCTGAGAGACACCGCGCACCCCCTTGAGCCCGAGACGATAATCTATGGAGATCATCCTGTAGCCACGGGAGTTCATCTCACGGAACCACGGGCGCAGCCACTCCTGATGGCGCGAGCCCTCCATGAAACCGCCCCCGAAGACATGGATGATCGTAGGACGGACTTTCCCGTCCTCGCAGACGACCTTGGAAGAATCCGGCTCATATATGTCCATATACAGAGAGCAGGTGTCACGGTCGGCAAACTTGAGCGTCAGATCAGGCTCCATCTTCTGCGCAAAAAGCGACACTGACGCGCTGAGCGCCAGTATCGCAGAAACAAGCGAAATCTTGTAAAATTTCATTCCACGTCAACTTTGGTAAAAGAAAGGGTTCGGAGAATCCACAACCTGCACGTCAGAGTCGTTCTCCACCTTGACGCACTTGTGTATGCTTATCGTCGCGTTCTCTTTCCACTTGGTGAAATCATTGCCGACTATCTTCACATCGCCGCAGTACTGCACATCAATCACCGAAAGCTGAGGGAAGAGCGGAGCATAAGTCTTCGTGTCTATGAACTTGTTGTTCTTGATCTCCAAAGACTTGACACTCAACGCATAGATGATCTGGTTGTCAAAGGTGGAGACTGTATTGTCCTCGAAGACTATACGGTCGTGGTAGAAAAAGTCGTTGGCGCGCGCATCCGAAGGGATTATCGGGTCGATCTGGAGAATCGCCTGAGGCTCGCGTCCGCCAATACCCAGATCGGTGAAAGTATTGCCGCGGATGACGACATTGCGGGTGTTGCCGGACTCGAACCAGTAGTTGGCATCGCCGCATATCCTGATACCGGCCATCATGGAGCCGAACTTGCAGTTCTCGATGAGCACATCGCCCGGGGTCGAGATCAGCAGGCTGCGGGCGCGGTTGTACTCGACCGTGCAGTTGCGTATGATGGCAGACGCTCCACGCGTGGTGTTTTCTACCGCGTAGCGGCGCGGCTCTTCAAGAATCCCGTCGATGTCCTTGTCCACCTTCATCACATAGCAGGTGCGGTCGCTCTTGTCGATGGATAAAAGCCTCACCTCGGCTACCGGCCGGAGGCTGGTCTTGTCCACAAAGCGGAGAACATCCCCCTCATCGGCGAAGTGGTTGCCCTCCTGTTGGAAATGGCCGAACACGGCTGTGAATGTGTCAGGGGCAAGAAGGCTGTCCACTTTCATGTAGACACCATGGATGTTGGTCGCATCATCGAGCATGCTCTCGAAATGGCTGTTTTCAAGAAGCACAAGTCCCTTGCAGTCAACGAAGTGGGTAGCATCAGCAGAAGAAGTGATCATCCTCGGTGAACCGGGACGCTGGGCGGTGGAGAAACCGGAGACCGTGATATTCTCGGAATACTCGGCCATCAGGGCCATGGCACCGCTGCGGTAGACATGCACATCCTTGACTGTGATGTCCTTGCTCGAAAGCAGCGCGATGCCCGGATAGGAACGGTTGAGTTTCATAGGGCCCTTGTCGTCCCAGATGCTCCCCACAGGAGGCACATCCTTGGCGCTGAGGCGCGTAAACTCCACCACGCCAGGCTCGATCTCGCGGGCTCCCATCTCCCCGGACCAGTATCCGTGCTCATAAGCACCTGTGTCATAGTACGGACGGCGTGTCTCCGGGTCGAAGACAATGCTCTCGCCCATAGGGTATTCCCAGTCGTATCCGCCGAAAAGCAGGCGGTCGCCATCGATACGGTACTTGTTGTCCGGGAAAACCCTCACAACAAAACTTCTCTTCACTGCATCGGCGGAGAGCACCTCACCCTCGAAAGTCCATGGATAGTCATAATCTATCGTGACACCGCCGATCTCCACGTTCTCAGAGTTCTTGACGGCAAACGGGACTATCCTGCCGTGGAACATGAAGTCGGCACCTTCACCGATGACCTTGACATTTTTCATGTCCTTGAGCAGGAAAGCCACCTTGCGGTCGCCGCTGCAATTGTTGGACAGCGTGAGAAACTCCTCCGCAGCCCCTTCCGGATAGAAATCATAGACTCCCTTGCCGAACTTTATGGTCACATCGCCAGATGGGTGAGCTTCAAGGATCTCCCTCACCTTCGGAGTGTAGTCCTTGACCGTCTCGTCATGCTCGATGACAATGGTCTTCCCACAGCCGGCAAGCAGCAGCGAAAGTGCGGCGAGAGAAAAGACAGGTTTTAGTATATTCTTGATAATCATTATTTTATAAATTTAATTCTGGAATATCCAAGATCTCTTACGCCGTTGTCATCCTGATTGTGGGACCAGTAGATCTTGACTGTCTCACCTCCGGTCAGGTCGCCGTCCGCACCTATGAGATTAGGGTACCAGGCCGGAGATTTGATGGAGCCGAGGATCTTGACCGGCTTCGACCAGTGCAGGGCATCTTCGCTGTATGTGATGACGACCCTCTTGCCCCAGGTGGCATAGACCATGACCCATTTTTCCAGATATGTGTTCCACATCACGGAAGGGTTGGCTCCCGACATGGAGGTCAGGTTGTCTATGGCGATGTTCTCCCCGCCAAGCCCGGTCTTCCCGTCGCAGGCCTCGATGGTGAAGCCGTTCCCGTCCCACTTCTTCCATGTGCCGGGCGCTCCGGCCGGATCGGAAGAGGCCGCCATGCAGAGGGTATTGGCACCGCTCGCGACCTTGCCCTGATAATAGCAGATATAGCGGGAATTCTTGGAATCCCAAACGACACAGCCGTCTCCAAGCCCCGTCCATGCCGGGGTGGCAGGTTTCGGATCCTTGTCGGTGATTATCGGCTGCGGATCGCGCCATGTCGCACCATAGTCGTCAGAATAGGCCACTCCGATGGACTTGTGCGCAGTTCCGCTGGCATCCCAATGGCTTTCGGCATGGAAGAAGCCCACATAACTGCCGGCCTTCTCAAGAGGGAATATGCCTATGAACCATGAGCCCCCGTCGTTGAATCCGTCTATGCGGACGAATTCCTTGCCCCAGATCTTGCTGGAGTTCACAAGTTTGGAGATATGGTCCTCAGGATACGGGGTATCCCCCACCGTGAGTGCATCCGTAGCCTCGCCCCAGAAGAGCTGCCATTGGTTACCTTTCTTCACAGGGATGAGCTTGCCGTCGGGCCAGTAGCCCTTCATGAATGTGCTCGATGTCTGTTCGGCAACTTTTGTCTCGCCAAGTGCGGCCTTGGCCTCGGCAATCTCCGTCCAGGTCTCCTCCGGCTCGTCAGGCTCTTCCGTCCCGGCGGTCTTGTTGGTCCACTTTGTCTGCGAAGGGTCAGGAGTCGGAATCCACTCCTTGGTGCAGGAGACAGCCGTCGAAATCACCACGGCCGCCCCCAGGATAATCAGATTCTTTATTTCCATAGCGGGTTCTGCTCTATCGCCCCGTGAGAAGCGTCTATCACTGACTGAGGTATAGGGAAGATGGAGTGCTTCTCCTTGCAGTTCTCGCGCACGGCATCATAGCTGGCCTTGTACTTTTCGTCCAGCCCAACGGAGCGGAAAGCGTCCTGGAGTTTGCCGAAACGGACTAGATCCGCCCAGCGGTGTCCCTCGAAACAGAGTTCGAGACTGCGCTCCTTGAGGATGACCTCATCGAAAGCCGCACCGGACGACATCGGGAGATCCACTCCCGGAGCCGGGATGTTGATGTCCTTGCCGAACCCGCGGCGGCGTACCTGGTTGACGCACTCGAGGGCCTCGGGTGAAGGAGCACCATCGGCGCGGTTCTCGGCCTCGGCGTACATCAAGAGGACGTCGGCATAGCGGATGATAGGGAAATTGATGTTGTTGCACCAGTTGGCCCATGTCTCGCCGCGGTCGGACTTGTCGAGAGGGTGGCGGAACTTATAGACCCAGTAGTTGTCCTTGTAGTTCTCGTCTCCCATGACCATCTCGGCCTTGCCGGTCTCCTTGCTCACTGCGATGTGACCGCCCGCGTTGACCGCCTCCCTGCGGAGGTCGGCCGGGTCAAACTTGTCGTACATCTCCTTGAACGTGCGGACCTGTGCCCAGTAGGCACTCTGCTCGTGAGGTACTCCGTCCACGGTGCCGACCTGCCCGCCGTAGAGTGAGTTGCTGGCCGTGTTGTCGAACTCCACGTCGAAGATGTACTCGCTGTTGTGCTCGTGCTTGCCGTCGAACTGTGAGAAGTAGTCCTTGACCAGAGCGTATTTTCCGCTCGCTATGACTTCCTTGCATGCCTGCGCGGCAAGGGCTGCGGCGGACTTGTCCTCAAGAGGCTTGCCTGACATCTGGAGATAGGCGCGGGCCTTGAGGGCTGTGGCGGCATATTTCGTGGCGTGCCCTACTGTGTTCTCCACTGGAAGAAGCTCCTCCGCCTGCTCGTAATCGCTGATGACCTGTGCATAGACTTCAGAGAGAGATGCCTTGCGGGTATCAAGTTTGGAGATGTCCGTGGTCTCGCTCAGCACGAGCGGAACTTCCCCGTAATAGCGTGCGAGCTGGAAATAGAACCACGCGCGCAGGAAGTGGGCTTCGCCCAGAATCCTCGCCCTGTCGGATTCGGAGACCTGGTCCCCGGTGTAGGCGTTGAGCCTGTCTATCACGACATTGGCCCTCTGGATACCTAGGTACTGCATAAACCAGACCTTCTCCACGAAGAGGTTCTCCGCAGTGTAGGTGTAGTTGCCGATGAGGTCCTCGCCGTTGTTGCCCGATGAGACATAGGCCTCGTCCGTGCCTATGCGGCCCCAGTACATAAAGCCGGTGAAATAGTCGCCGTAGCGGTGCTGGGCATCCCATTCCACAGAGGTGAAGGTGTAGTAGACACCGGTGAGCGCCATGTCGAAGTCGCTCGTGTTCCTGAAGAAGTTGTTGGTCGTTATGTTGCTCTCCACCTTGGTCTCCAGAAAATCGGCGCATGAGCAGATGGTCGCCGAGGCGAAGAGAATTGCAAATATTCTTTTGACTTTCATTGTCCTGTCCTCCTATTTGAATGAAAGGTTGACGCCGAGGGTGAATGTCCTCGCGTGAGGGAAGTTGCCGTAGTCGAAACCCTGCGAAAGTATCGCGGAGGCGCTGCTCTGGCTGATTCCGACCTCCGGGTCGTAGCCGGAGTACTTTGTGAAGGTGTAGATGTTGTCGGCTGAGACATAGATCTTGCAGCCTTCGACATGCTTCGCCCTTGCAAGCAACTTGCTAGGAAGAGTGTATGTAAACCTTGCGGATGAGAATCTCAGGTAGGAAGCGTCCTCGACGAAAGCCGAAGAGACGAGTCCCTTGGAGATGTGCGCATAGTAGCGGGATGACTGGTTCTCCACTGTCCAGCGGTCGTTCCACTTGGCAATCTGGTTGGAACCGTCGCCGTTGAAGAAACCGATCATCGCATAGTTGGCATTGTAGAGGTCGTTGCCGTATGAATACTGGAAACCGAGGTAGAGGTTGAAGGCCTTCCAGTTGAAAGTCGTGGAGAATGCCCCGTAGAACTTCGGCAGGAAGTTGCCGATGACCTCGCGGTCGTTGTCGTCTATCTTGCCGTTGCCGTCACGGTCCCAGAGCTTGATTGAGCCGGGCTGCTCGCCTACTCCCTGGACAGGGACCCCCTCCTTGACCGTGTAGAGGTATGTCCCCGGTTTGGAAGGGTTCTCCTTGGATGTGAACTCGTCAAGCTGGTAGAGTCCGATGGCACGGTAGCCGTAGAACTCGCCCACACTGCCGCCCTCGCGGAGGATGACGGCGTTCTGGCCTCCGAGACAGTTGATGCCCAGGTAGATAGGAGCACCGTCCTGGCCGAGTTTCAGGATCTTGGAGTTGTTGTGGCTGATGTTGCCGCTGAAAGTCCACTGGAAGTCGCGGCTGTCGATGAGGGTCGCGTCCATGGAGAACTCGACTCCCATGTTGCGGATGCTGCCCACGTTCTGCCATGCCTTGGTGTAGCCGGAGATGTTGAGCACCGGGGCGTCGAGCAAGAGGTCACGGGTGGTCTTGTGGTAGAGGTCGAGGTCGAAGTGGAGCCTCTCGTCGAGGACGCCGAACTCGAGACCGAGGTTGTACTCCAGGGTCTTCTCCCAGGTGAGGTTCTCGTTGGCGAGGGTCACAGGGGACTGGCCGATGCTGAGGCTGGTGCCGAAGGCGGTGCTGGTGGTGTAGAGCTGCGCGAACGAGCCTGATGTCGGGACGTTGGAGTTGCCCACCTCGCCCACGGACGCCCTGAGCTTGAGGGTGCTGATGGCCCGGTTGTACTTGAGGAACTCTTCCTGCTTGGCGTTCCAGGCGAACGCACCGGAGAAGAATGAGCCCCACTTGTTCTTGAGGAACGTGGACGTGCCGTCACGGCGGAACGTGAATGTCCCGATGTAGCGGTCATCGTAGGCATAGTTGCCACGGAAAATGAACGAGAGCATCGAGCCCGTGCTCGTGTTGGAGTAGGAGTGGAAGTCCTTGGCGAGCGAGAGGTTGTTGTAGCCCAGGGACTCGTTGGAGAACGATGACGCCTCGGTGGCGTTGTAGTAGTAGCGCGAACCCTGCTCGGTGACACCGGCCATGATGTTGAGGCGGTGCTTGCCGGCGAACACCGGCGACCATGTGAGGGTGTTCTCGTTGAGCCAGCCGAAGCTGGAGATGTTGGCCATGATGGCCTGGGCATTGTACAGGTAGCCGCGCGGGGTCGTGGTCGGGTAGAACTGTTTGTCCTCCATCGAGTAGTTGTCGAAGCCGGCGGTGACCTTGAGGACAAGGTCGTCCAGGATGTTGTACTGGAGATATGAGTTGGCGATGGTTCGGCTCAAGATCTTCTTCATCTTGATGTCGTTGGCCATCGTCACGGGGTTCTGCTTGTTGGAGTCGTTGTAGTTGTTGATCATGTACTGCTCCACCCCGGCCCTGCGGAACATGGTCTGGGTCTGCTCGTCGCGCAGGTCGAATGGCTGCGAGAGGAGGGCGCTCATGATGGTGCCGACTGCGGTGCCGTCGCCTCCGGAGGTCGGCACGCCGTCGTCGATGATGCGGCTGAAGTTGATGTCAGCCCCGACCTTGAGCCTGTCGGAGAAGCTGTGGTCGATGTTCATCTTGGTGGTGAGCTTCTGCCAGTCGGTGCAGATGATGATGGACTCGTTCTGCATGTATGAGCCGCTGACGAGGAAGTTGGTCTTGTCGGTGGAGTGCTGGAGCGAGAGGTTGTGGTTGTGGATGAATCCGGTACGGTAGATCTGATCCTGCCAGTCGATGCTCCGGATCCTGTCGTAGTCGAAGTTACGCAGATTGCCGTCGGCATCGCTGAAGAGCAGGTACGCCGGGTTTGTCTCGTTCATCATGGACGCATATCCCCTGAAGTCAAGCATGTCATACTTGTGAGGGAGATTCTGCACGCTGACATATCCGTTGTACTGGATGCGCCCGTTGGAGGCGCGGCCCTTCTTGGTCGTGATCATGATGACGCCGTTGGCACCGCGGTTGCCGTAGATGGCAGTGGATGAAGCATCCTTGAGAACCTCTATGGAAGCGATGTCCTCGGTGTTGATCATCGAGAGGGAACTCATCTGCGAGTCCAGCCCGGACATTCCCATGCCGGAGGAAGTGGACACGTCACCGAGCGGGAAGCCGTCCACCACGATGAGAGGCGAAGTGGAGCCTGACAGGGATGCGGCACCGCGGATGAGCATCTTGGAAGCCGCACCCGGCTGGCCGCTGGTGGAGGAGACCATGAGGCCCGCGACTCCGCCCTTGAGGGCATCATCCACGGAGAACATCACATGGTTCTTGAGGTTGTCGGATTTGATGGAGGCCACAGAACCGGTCAGATCCTGACGGCGTGCGGTGCCGTAACCGATCACCACAGCATTGTCGAGGATCTCGGAGTCGGTCTCGAGGACAAAGTCGAGAACGGTCTTGCCCGAGGCGGCCTGCTCCTTGTCCTGATAGCCGATAAGGGATGCCACCAGAACGGCATCCGCCGATTTGACGGTGATAGAGTACCGCCCGTCATCATCTGTCGTCGCTCCGTTCGTGGTGCCTTTCTGGAATACATTGGCCCACGAAATCGGCTCACCGTGACTGTCCGTCACACGACCGGTGATCTTAATCTGCTGCGCAAAGGCAGCGGCCCCCGCCGATGCGAGAAGCATCAGAGAGACAAGAAACCGTTTCATCATCTGTCCGGGTAAACTTTTTAGAATGCAGTGCGCCCTTCGCCGGCGCACTGCATAAGGAATAAAAACAACTCGATTATTCTTCTATAAGATTAATCTGGAAATCATCGAAGTAGAACACGGCATCGACACCGGTGACACCGAGGGCGATGTAGCAGTTCCTCAGGACATCGCCAGGGTTGCCGCCGTTCTCGAGGGTGAACTCGAAGGAGTATTTCTTCCAGTCACCGGTGATAAGGTTCTCAAACCATACATCGGTCTCGCTCTCGGCCTGCATGGTGGTGATACCGCCGGCCCAGATGGATGCCTGTGCGCCCTCCTCCTTGAATGTCTCGCCAGGGAAGACCTCGCTCCATGCATCTGAAGCCTTGAGGTTGCGCATAGGGTCGTGGAGCCAGTCAGGAATCCAGTTGAAGACATTGACCCATGAGATGATGGCAGCAAGCTCGCCTTTGTTCTTTGCGAAAGCGGCAAGGCTTCCCTCTCCCATCTTGGCGGCCTCGGCCTTGGCCCAGAAAGACAGTTCGTATTTCTTTCCTACCTCCATCCTGGCGTTGTTGGACCAGTTGTTCCTGTGTGCCATCTCGAAAGCCTGGTTCTGGTCTGTCAGGGCATTGATGCCCTTGGCATCGACCCTGAGGCTGTGTGCGGTGCCGTGAGCTCCGCCATCGGCGACTGAAAGGCAGGCGTCAGTGCTCTCCTTGAACCAGCCGTACCATGCGAGGTTGGAAGTGGCGGCCTCGAAATCGAAGGCGCTGTACTCATCGTTGACGAGAAGAGGGTAGTTGCCGGCGATGAGGGTGGTCTCGAGGTTGAGCTTGGCCCCGTCGATGTCGCGGGTCACGGTGCAGGTCACCTTGACATTGTTGTCCTGCTCGTTCCACACCACCTTAGGTGAGGCATCGGTGGAAGTCGCAGGGGTTCCTCCCGGGAATGTCCACTCATAAGTGACGTTGCCGCCGGCGTTCTTGAAGTCGGCGAGGGAGAACGTGACTTCGCTCCCCTTCTTGGCGCAACCCTTAGGGGTGAGACCATCGACCTTGATGCTCGCGGAGAACTCGTCCTTGATGTCGATCTCCTTGGTCACCTCGTCTTTGGAACCGTCAGCATAGTTCACGGTGAGGGTGACGGACTTCTTGCCGGATTTGTTGAAGACGACATCCACGATGGCTTCAGAAGAAGTCGCCGGCGCGGCATCCTGGAAAGTCCAGGTGCGGGACTGTACATTGATTGACTGGTCCTCGAAAGTCACTTTCTCTCCAAGAAGCGCCTCCTGAGGGATCACATACTGGAAATCCTTGTCGATAGGGGCATCCTCTTTCTTGCAGGAGACTGCGAGGACGAGGCCGCACAGGGCAGCGAAAGTAAAAAATCTTTTCATTTCAATTAGTAATTAGTGCAAGTGTTTTAAGCGGGACACGGCGGTCTGCCGCCGAATCCGGGCACAATAATAATGGACGGGAGGGCAAGGACAGTTTCACAAATCGTTCATATTTCCGCAATTCCGGAAAAAACTGGATTCGAGGCCAATGTCCGGGTCGCGCTCGGCAAGCCTAAATAAATGACATTCAATTCTTTTTGTAATCTTTAGGCAACACCCCGAACTCAGCGGCAAAAATCTTGGAGAAGTACGAAATGTTGTTGAAGCCGACGGCGTACATGACCTCCGAGACGGTCATCCCGGAGCCGGACGAGAGCAGTTGGGCCGCCCGCTTGAGGCGGATGCTGCGCAGGAACTGGATGGCGGACATGCCCGTTATGGACTTGATCTTCCTGTAGAGCTGCGGACGGGAGTAGCCTATGTTCTGGCAGAGTTCGTCAACCCCGTAACCGGGCTCGCTGATATGCTCCTCTATGTTGTCGATGCAGCTGCGGATGAACTTCTCATCCACAGGCGTGGCGGTCACCGCTGACGGCTCAAGGTTGACCTCGGTCCGGAACGACTGCCTCATGCACTCGCGCTGGCGGATGAGGTTGTCGATGCGGGACATCAGCAGATCGGCATGGAAAGGCTTGGTTATGTAGTCGTCGGCGAGCATCTGATAGCCTTCCATCTTGTAGACGGGAAGGTCCCGCGCCGAGACGAGGATGACCGGGATGTGGGAGGTGACGTTGTTGTCCTTGATCCTCCGGCACAGCTCCAGCCCGTTGAGCCCCGGCATCACCACGTCCGTAAGGACGAGATCAGGCTGCTCGGAGATGGTCTTCTCATAGCCCTCGGACCCGTTTTTGGCGGTGATGACATTGTATCTGGTGGAAAGCAGCTGTGTGAGGTACTCCCTGAGCTCCGCACTGTCGTCCACCACGAGCACGAGGTGCTCCCGTTCCACCCCGCCGGCAGTGGCGTGCCCGCCCCCGAACTCGGCAAGGGAGTCGTAGTTGGAGATGTGGTCGCTGTTCTCATAGTCCCGGTCTATGTCCCCCGGGGCGAACTGCGAGCATCCGTACGGGAGGAAGACATGGAAGGAAGTCATCCCGCCCGGGACGGACTCCACCCAGATCCGTCCGGAATGCTCAAGCACGGCGGAGCGGCTGATTGACAGCCCGATGCCCATACCTCCCCTGTCGTTGTTGCGCCCCTGGCGGAAACGGTCGAAGACGTACGGCAAGTCCTCGGGGAGTATGCCTATCCCGAGATTGGACACGGTAAGGCAGGCTCCCTCCAGCCCGTCCGGGGATGAGGTCTCCGACACTTCCACACTTATCTGTCCGCCACGCTCTGGAGAATACTTGATGGCGTTGGACATGAGGTTGAGTATGACCTTCTCGATACTGTCCTTGTCGATGAAGACCTTCTGGCTCAAGGGCTCCAGCTTGACGGAGAACTCATATCCGCGGGCCTTGGCAAGAGGCTGGAACAGGAGACATATCTCCTCCACGAAGCGGGAGAAGTCGATCTCCACCACATGCAGGCGCACAGCTCCGTTGTCGTATTTGCGCAGGTCGGTGATGGACTCTATATGCTTCTGGAGGATCTTGGCCGACTGGTCCACAAGCTGCAGACGGCTTATGGTGGCCTTCCCGAGATTGGGGTTCTTGAGCAGCTCTTCGACCGGAGTGGTGATCAGGGTGAGAGGGGTCTTGATCTCGTGAAGGAAGTCAGTGTGGAACTTGAGCTCGTTTTCATTGCGCTCCTGCTGCTCTGCACGCAGTTTGTCGTCCATCTCCTGCTGATGCTTGAGTGCGTTGTCCCTTAGGGTCTTGGCTATGACCAGAGCTGCTGAAACCAGCAAGATGAGGACATACAGGATCCCGGCCGGCCACGATGCGTACCATGGAGGGAGTATATGCAGGCTGACTGAAGACGGGGTCCCGCCCCAAAGCCCGTCGTTGTTGGAGCCGTAGACGACGAAGGTGTACCGCCCCGGCCTCAGGTTGAGATAGGAAGCCGACGGGTTGTTCCCTCCGGTGTAATGCCACTCGTCGTCCAGCCCCTGCATCCTGTATCTGTAGAGATTCTTGCCGGGCTGGGCGTAGTGCATCGAGGAGAAGCGGAACACCAGATTGTTGTCGCCGTGTCCGAGCCGCAATGCGCCTGTCACGGGATCTTCCCTGCCGTTGACCGTCAACGAGGTGATGCGTACCCGCGGCGCGACAGGGTTGTCAGTGATTTCCACAGGGTTGAAGATGTTGAGCCCGTTGATGCCGCCGAACGCCATCCTGCCGTCCGGAAACATGGCCGCATCCCAGATCTTGAACGCGTTGCTCTGCAGGCCGTCGCTTCTCGTGAAAATCTTGACCCCCAGGGTCTTGGGAGAGAAGCGGATCAAGCCGTATCCTCCCATCCAGAAGTTCCCCTCAGAGTCCTCAAGGATGGACTCGAACTCGTTGTTGGGAAATCCCGGACATGTCTTCCTGTCATAGACTCTGAACTCCAGGCTGTCGGAGGCAGGGTCTGAAACGAGCTTGGCCAGGCCAAGTCCAAGCACGGACACCCACAGGCTGTCGTCAGCGGACTTGTGGATAAACGACACGAACTCACCGGCGCTATCTCCGGAGCGCACATGCACCCTGTCGATCTTCCTGACGTTCCCGTCTTCCGAGCACAGGATGCGGTTGAGTCCGGATCTTGTGCCCACCCATACTATATCTCCGTCAGAGAGTATGTCGGTAGTGAAATCATCGCAGAGCGAAGAGGGATTCTTCCTCTCGTAGTGCAGACCGGCCCACCTGCCGTCCGACAGATGCCATACGCCCGAAGCCGTGGTGCCCCAAGTCGAACCATTGGAGCCATTGATGAACTTATAGACACTGATGGCCTCGGGAAATCCCGGGAGCCTCTTCATGGAGAAAGGCCGTCCGGCGCACGCGGAAGCCACATCCCGGGCAGCGATGATCCCGGCCCCATGATCCCACGAGCCGAGCCACATCGCCCCGTCGGCGGTCTCATATATCGCGGAGACCGGCATGGAGCGGAACATCGAGAGAGATTTACGGTCCAATATCTGGACCCGGCCGCCATCCATGACGGCCACATTGCCATCCCTCGAAGATGTCCACAGTCTGCCCCGGCTGTCTGTGTACATCGTCACAAGCTGGTTCTTGCCCCTCTCGGGGAATGGTGTCCAGAGCGAGAACGCGAGATTGGTCCGCGTGCTGCGGAGACATCCGCTGCCGTTGGTGCCGATCCAGAGGACGAGCGAGCTGTCAAAGAACAACGACGATACCTCCACATCCGAAGTCTGCATGCCGTCGTCCCACGGAGTGATGACATCCGTGCATTTGAGATCCGGGGAATACTTCCTTATGCCGTGACCTTCCGTGGCGATGTAAATGTTCCCGTCCCCGTCCAGACATGCGCAGCGGGAATCCGTTCCGTCCAGGGGCGAGAGTGTCCCGGAGGCGCTGTCATATACGAAAGAGCCGCTGTAAGCGGTGACGAGTATGCGTCCTTCTATATTCAGCATCGAGGTCGCGAAAACACCCTCCCTGATATAGCGCATGCCGTCCTGCTCGTTGAAAATGCCCACTCCGGAGGAAGTTCCCACAAGGACATCTTCTCCGTCGATGGCGCAACCGGTCGAGCAGACCCGGCCGGACGACCAGGAGCTGATGCTGTAGCCGTCAGGGCCGTCGCGCATCACCGACAGCCCGTCGTTGGTGCAGAGCCAGACGGACTTGCCGTCGGCTGAAGGGAAAATCGAGTTGACGCAGTTGCCGGGCACGGAAAGAGTCCTGGCGAATGTATCGGAGACGGTGTCGTAGATGGTGAGGCCACCGTTTTCAGTGCCTATGTATAGTCGGTTGGCGATCAGTCTGAGGGAGCGGATGCGGGAGCTGCGCAGCATGGAATTGGACATGTCCCAGGTCTTAAGATCGTTGCCGTCATAGCGGCACAGGCCCGAGTATGTGCCTATCCATATATATCCTTCAGCGTCCTGGACGATGGAGGACACGTCCGTGTGTGGAAGCCCCTCGTCCACGGAGAACTTCTCCATATATGCGTGCTCCTGCGCGGGGGAGGCATGTCCTTGAACGGCGCGCTCCTGGGCCGCTGCGGGCAGAGCAAGCAGGAGCAAGATGAGAAATGTCTGTATTCTGTTCTTTGCGGTCATCTGATTCTGTTTCGCTGTGCTGCGTGGTCCGCGGTGCTGCTGCGGCGCCGGGTTTCGTTTCCACAGGGCGAGTGCGGCGGCTCCGTTTCCCTCTGCAAAATTAGAAATTTCCGCGGTTTTCTCCCCGACACTCTCCCCGACACTCTCCCCGTGCGCACGGGACTCATTGCCATTCGCAGTGGACTTGCGAACAGGACGAAGCGGGACGGCGGACACCCGGCCATATCAGCCAAGGCTCAGTCTGACGACATCTCCCGGCAGTTTGACATTCGCGGCATCATTCTTCGGGGCGCTCTTGAGAAACAGCACGGGAACCACGACATGATCCTTGGCGAAGGGCAACATGCCCGCTTTCCGGACAAGTTCGGATGCCAGACGCTTCCCGTCTTCGGCTGTTGTCCATTTACACTCGCCGACCAGAAGATATTTCTTGTCAAGTGACTCGGCAACAACATCAAATTCAACCTGTTCAGGCTTTCCTTTATCATTGAGGACAGCACCCCACCAACGTTTTGCCCTGCCATATACAACCCCGTCCACAACATTTCCGGACACAGCATCCCGGCACATACGCTCCCATTGCATACCCACATACCCGGTGAAATGGTCGTTCAAAGCCTGCTCCACCGGCAAACGCCGTCCAAGTTCAATGAAAGAACGGTTAGGGACGACAAAGCGGTAATAGAATGCCATGAACGGATCGGCTATCCGATAAAGGCTCTTCTTGGAAATTTTTTCTTCCGCTCCGTATGGGATTTCCTTTTCCAGGAATCCCAGATCTACGAGTTTTTTCAATGGACGGGACAGATTTGTCGCCGGCTCACCACATCTTGCGGCAATCTCAGAAAGCCTGTTAGACCCGGTCCCCACATAGGACATTATTGTTGAAACCTTAACAATATCCTTGACATCATCCTGAAAGAGTTTCAAAGGCTCCTCGTAAAGAATTCCATTTGCAGAGAGGACATTATGCCATAACGCATCATCAAGCGAACACCTGTTTTCCCTCAACTCCCAATAACGCGGGACTCCGCCCCATACGGCATACTCCTCAATGGAATCCTCCTCACTGAGATCCAATGCATCCCGAATATATGGCAAACGTATTGGTGCAAGTCTCATCAGCTCATCTGCACGACTATAGAGTGGAGCCGTCGAATCCAGAAACAATCCGTACATCATAGTCTGCGATGAGCCGCAAAGCACGAGATTGTACATCAGGTTCTTCTCGTCGATAAGTTTCTGCAGGACTGACGGAAGCTCCGGAGACTGCTCCACCAGATACGGAAATTCATCCAAACAAAGGGTAAAACGTCTTTCCGCACGGTGATTGGCTTCGCGGAACAGTGATTCCCAGTCCGGGTACACCACCTTATCAAAATCCGGCAATATCTGCGCTGTCACTTTCGAGAGCAACGTCCTCTGGTGCCGACTCTCCGAGCGGTCAGCAAGAAAATACACGTCATTGCCGGTCAGCACCCTCTGTATGAGTGTCGACTTACCCAGCCGACGCCTTCCATATACCACAATCAGCGAGGATTCATCTCTGGAAAGAGCCTCTTTCAAGCGCTGCGTCTCATCTGTCCTGTCAACGAATTTCATCCCTAAAAATTATGCGCTACAAACATAATGTTTTTACAGCATAATTCAAAATGCCGCACGGGCTGGTTCACAAAAATTCTTTTGCCGCGGAAGAAGTGAAAAAGCAAAGAATAATTCGTATATTGGCCTCGCTTAGCTAGCCCGGAAACCGGACTTGAGTAAGCGGCAAAAAATAAGTTGCCGCAGATTTGGCAAAGATTTTTGAGGATAGATTTCTTTTTGAAGAAGGAGTGTGCCGGTGGCACATGACTGATGAAAAAAGGAATATAGACCAAAAAGATTGCCCAAAGGTGATGCAAGTTATTTTTTAACGCTTACTGAAATATCGGGTCTGGTTGAAGGGAGGGGCGGGCAGACATATTTAAGACGTTACTTGACGTTTATCTTCTGAACTCAAACTTGGCAGTAAGATTTCACAAAAGAAGATACGGCAACGGGAGCGTCCACTGTGTGATGACAATTCAGTCGCCACGCTCTGCGAGCGTTGGACATACTGTATATCATCCCAGACGTGGGCTAGCTGCGTTGCTTATCCTTTTGTGATGGCAGCCAAGGCCTGAGTTCGGGATGAGCAAAAGTATGACTCCCACGTCTTTTTTGTACCCGTTCGGGCAGGGTGTCACCGGACAGTTTGAACTTGAAACTCTTCCTCTATGAGAAAGATTATCGTAATAATTCTATCCTGCCTGCTAAGCTTGAACGCTTCAGCCCAGCGGCCCGACTGGCCCGGACAGACATACAACGTCCAAAGGGCCATGGAACATATCGACAAGGGAGACTACGCCTCCGCCAAAGAGTCTCTGCAAGCCGAAATCAACGAGAACAGCAAGAACGGCTACGCATACCTCCTCCTGACCATGATCAACTCCCATGACGAACAGTACGGAGAAGCTCTGACCTCTGCGGACAAAGCCATCAAATACCTCCCGAAAAGAGATAAAAAATCCAGGGCATTCGCCTACTACAAGAGAGCCGGAGTCCATTATGCCACAGACGAATACGACAAAGCATTGGAAGACTTCAGCAAAGCCATCTCCCTGAACGGGAAGAATGAGGACTACTATTCCGAAAGGGCCCAGATCTATTACGAGCGCGAACAATATGACCTTGCAGACAAGGACTATCAGGCAATGCTCAAGCTGGACCCCAACAGCTGGCTGGCCTATATGGGTTTGGGGCGGAATCTGATGGCGGCAGGGGATCTCACAGAGGCCCTGAAGAAATTCGACCATGTAGTGACCCTATATCCCGACTACTCGTCAGGTTATTCTTTCAGGGCCGAGGCCAGGATGAAGGCCAAAGAATATGCGGAAGCATCCGGCGACATCGTAAAGGCCCTGAGCATTGACCAGGACGAAAAGGCCTTCTATCTGATGCTGAGTTTGGCGGATTCATCATTTGTACACATCAGCACAAAACTGAAATCCTATGCTGTAAACGAGCCGAACGAAAGCTATTGGCCATATTGCCTGGGCGCTATAAACGAAGAAATCGGCAATGAAAAAGATGCCATAGACTACTACATCAAAGCCTCAAAACTGGACAACAGCGATGTGATTTTGTATAGGATCGCGAAATGCCATGAAGAACTGGGGAACTGGAAGCCGGCCATGGAATATATCGACAAGGCCATAAACCTTGATCCCAAAGACCAGCAGTATATCCTGACGAAGGCTGACATCTATTATAAATCCGGGGACATTGAATCGGCCATCAAGACCATGGACCAGTTCATCGAATCCAACCCGGACTTCTACTACGGATACTACCGGCGCGGATGGTTCAAAGACAACCTTCGCGATGCAGACGGCGCCATAGAGGATTATTCCACATGCATAGCCCTTAATCCAGATTATACCTATGCCATCATGTCAAGGGGAGACATGTACTTGCTGAAGGGCGAGAAGGATCTGGCCATGAAAGACTTTGAAGAATCCGTCAAACGCGACACCGTCCCCGATCTCGGTTCGGCCGCCCAATACTCATTATTGCGACTTGGTCGAATCGATGAAGCGAAAGCATGGATGCAGAAGATAATCGACAAGCACCCGGAAGACAGCGGAGTCTATTACGATGCAGCCTGCCTGTATTCGCTGATGGGAGATGTTGATTCTTCACTGGGATATTTGGAGACGAGCCTCAAGAAAGGATATCAGGAGCTCCACCACATTGAGACAGACGATGATTTGGACAATATCCGGGACGATGCGAGATACAAGGAACTCATCTCCAAATATTCAGAATCGGCAGAGGCCAGCCCCTCAGAATCCGGGGAGAGCGTAGAATATGTCGAGAAGGTCTCAGAAGTTCCTTTCACGAGAACCGGAGGAGTGACCAGTGTGAAGTGCGAGATCAACGGTCTTCCCCTCCATTTCGTTTTCGACACCGGAGCATCCGAAGTGACGATCTCACGCATAGAGGCGACATTCATGTTCAAGAATGATTATCTCACGGCTGCAGATGTCATCGGCAAGGCCAGATACATTGACGCCAACGGGGACATCTCCATCGGCACGGTAATCAACCTCCGCAAAGTGACATTCGCAGGCCTTGAACTTGAGAATGTCCGCGCCTCCGTCGTGGACAGCAACAACGCACCCCTCCTCCTCGGCCAATCCGTCCTTAGCCGCCTCGGCAAGGTGGAAATCGACTACGAAAAGGGCGTGCTGAAGATAACGGGAAGGGAGAGGGTAAACAACTAAAACATTAACTTAAAGGAACATATAATGATTGAGTATCTTCTATCATCTAATAATAACCCACCAGAGGGAAAGATTGTCTTTCTGTCCTCAGACCATGTCCGATTTGAAAATGGAAAAGATGTATCCGGCCATAATTTAGGATGTAATCGTCAAATAGTTATCGAGAAAAACATATCTAGTCATGAGGGGTATAGTGTAACTATCTATAATCTTGATGGGGTTCATCCATTGTGGCATGATAATGTCCAATTGTCAACAAAACCAATGAAGATTGTTCGCGCTAAAGATGGCATCATTGAGATGCGTGGCTATGGTTATGACGAACACGCTTTACTATTAGGTGTTCCGAAAGAGGCTGCCGCTTTTGACAACTACGGGTTGATTCTTCTCGTTGAAAATATGGAAATCACGAGAGCGCAGTTGAATATATATGATAGAAATATTAGTATATTATATCTGAGTAGTCATTGAACGCAATAATAATATGACACTGAATCAGCAAAGCATGAGGCTCATCGACAATATTTACAATGCGATGAAAAGGGCTTATCCTCAGTATAAAATAGAGAAATATGAAAATGGCAACTGGCAACTCAGAACCGTGTTTATAGACGTCACACACAGAGATGGAACAGTAGTGAACAAATATTTATTCTGTCCTTCTCCGAGCGGGAGTATCGCCAGCATCTCAATCTACGGCATTCAACTACAGGGACACTTTAATACCATTTCTAAGTCACGAAACATTTTCGGTCTACCGGTAGAAGATATCGCCATTGACAAGGAGGGGATATCCGATTTTGTAGACATCACCCTAGGCAACTACTCGCACCTTAACCCACATATTATGTATCAAGAAAACGAAGTAAGAGCAGCCCTTCAATCCATTCAATTTAGAATATACGAAATGATTGAAGCCAAGAAGCGTATTCAGACAATTATGGCAGCAACGATTTCATCCGATGAGAGGATTGCGTTATCGAGGGATATACTCTGTGACTCACTTATAGAAAAGGTTATTATGCTTGGAACAGCATATTGCAAGAATAATGTCGGTAGTTCCTTGCAGGATAAAGTTTGCATCGCCATGGCTACGGGCACAATACTGAAGGAACTTGATGGCGGCAATACAGACTATGTCTCTTACAGTTATCTTACTAAACTTGTAAATAGATTCTAAACATTCCTCATGAACAGAGTCCCTCAATGGAATCAGTTTTGTAGGCTAGAGCCGCAACCATGAGGCTGTCAAACAGAGCATCGCCGAAACGACCGACTGAACTATAGAGGGATTAATTCAAGTAGTTTTTGAGACAATACGGCGTGATGTCATGGTAGACATCTAGTAGCAGCAGTAGATATAATTAGTCCTTTTAAATACTAACACTTATGCCAAGATTTCAATTTGGAATAGATGCGGAGGCAGCAATATACTGCACATCTTCGTACATGGGGCTCCACATAGATCCGCAAGCTGATGAAGTGATCAATCATCTTAAACAGGCGTTCAAGCAATGGGGGAAAGCTGATCTGCCAATGAAGGACATATCTGATTTTATTGTGCTTCTTTGTCAGCAGAACTTCTTGAATCAGATTGATACCGTAGAGGACGAAAAAGGTGTTGCGTGGACAATTGCGCTTTTATCGAAAGCATATATTGCTGCTAGTATCATTCCTTGCTCGTATGATACTCTTTTCATTGAGTGTTTCAAAAAGTATTACAAGGACTTCAGCGGTGGAGTAGGTAGTAATATCAGATAAATCGTATAGTGATGCTATAGAAGAGATGAAACTGACCCTATATATGGTGATATATTTTCTTTAGTTAAATATGTTTGACAGAAACATCAGTATCGCATATTTACAATAAAACAAATCAAATATGGAATTAGAAAGAACTTTCGACGAGAACGTCTATTCGAATGTCGATGACGGTTCTGTATTTCCTCTCTTTGTGCGTTATTCTGAAAAGAATGTTGATTTCAATAACAAGAACAACTCAACGAGCTTTGAAGATATGGTTGCACAGATTAAGGGCGTACATGAGTGTTGCTTTATTCATAGACGGCAAAAAAATAGAGACGGTAAGCTATTAGATGAGCTTGCTATAAAAATTGATGAAATTAATATCTCTTTAACAGCAAAATTGGCTCGTGATGGATTTTCATTGATCTTTAGTTCAGCGCAAAAGTAGCACTACATCGATCGGGCGGAGTGGCCACATTTGCTAAATAGTTGATTTTTAAATAAATTATAGTTTTGATGTTTGCCATTGTCGAAAATATCCCTTAAATTTGTAGTGCTACTTAATACTACAATATAAAGCATCCCGATATGGCATTTATAAGGGTTCAGAAATTGGTGCGGGACAGTAACGGGAATATTCTCAGCGGCAGTGCGGCCATCAAGGAGTCGCAGTACGTCAAGGATGGAGGCAAGTTCCATTCCAGACAGATTGTACGTGAACGTCTCGGGAAGGTCGTCTGGCTGGCTTCGGACGGCAAATCCGGAATATTCCTTTCCCCCAGCAGAGGACGTGTGTCCTATGATTCCGTCTCCGACAGTTTTGACGAGGTCGGCCGCGATGACGGACGCCTGTCCGGCGAAAGTGTCGATGTTTTTCCTGACACCGAAATCCACACCGTATTCGGTGATGCGCACCTCCTGCTTTGCTTTCTTGTCAAGAGCGGAATGGCCGAATTGCTGAAGACTGCATTCCCCGATGAAATCGAACGGGAACGCGTCCTGTGTCATATCCTGCACAGCATCCTCCGCGACGGGAGCCGCATAAGTTGCGACAACTTCATCGAGAAGTCTTTCGCCTCCTATGTGCTTGAGGACATCCCCACGGCATCTCTCCGTTGTGATACCACATACTTCAGCATGATGGGAAAGGACAGCGTCCGTCTGGCTTTCTTCAAAGCATTTGTTGAAAAAATGAGGAAGACCAGCCCCGACTTCGGAAAGTGCTGCTACGTCGACTCTACGCCCCTTCCCAACGACATTGACAACAACCCGTTCAACGCCCTCAGTTGTCATGGGGTTGACTCCTCCTCCGTACAGACCAGGCTTGTCCTCGTACTGGACGAGGTAACCGGTTTCCCTGTCTGGTATGATATTATCCCCGGTAATGTCCTGGACATCAATACCATAATGGCTGTGATGAATGACGTGGCCGTGAGCCTTGACATTACAATCAACTCTCTTGTGCTGGATGCCGGATATATATCCAAGGAAGTGATACACGCCTTTCACAACGGCACCGAGAAGTCGCTTGTCGGCAGGATGCCGGCAAGGAAGGGCTTCCCGTTCAAGACGCTCTACCACGAGTTCAAGTCCAGCCTGGACAAAGGGAAATACCGTTTTGTCCGTGGAGGTCACGTCTACTTTGGCAAGAGGAAGGAGATTGAACTTTTTGGTGAGAGGATCTTTGCCTATGTTTATGTGGATAAGCACAACGCCCTCCAAAGGGAGCGCAACTACATGCTTGATCACCCCGAGGAATACGCCGCCCTGAAGGATAAAGAGAAGGACTGGATGTCTGTGCGCTTCGGTTACTTCGTGCTGCTTTCCAACAGGAAACTCGAGCCTGTCGACCTGCTCACAGAATACTTCGGCAGAACTGATATCGAAGGAGTCATTAAGACCAGCAAGGAGTATCTCGGGCTGCTGCCGCTGGCCAAGTGGTCCGCAGACACCGTGCGGGGAAAGATCCTCAGTGACATAATGAACACCATCATCTTCCTGAACATGCGTAAAGCCTTGGATGAAAGCGGACTGTCGGTCAGTGAAGTGACCGGCAAGACTCAATCCCTCATGTGCTTCTGCAATAAGCATGGCGAAATATTGATAGAAACACCTAATAAAAAAGTCAAAGCGTACTACAAGCTCATCGGCGAGACCGTCCCGGCAAGCCTGAAAATCAAGGACTTCCGCCGGAAGGTCATGCTCGCGTAATTGTAGTGCTACTTTTGGCATTATCTAAGGTTGATTAATCCAGTTCTATCTGAGAAGAATATCGTTCTTCCAGAGGGAAACGAGTATTCAAAGAGAAAATGCGAGATAAAATTTGTCGATCAGAACGAAAGTGAACTTCGTCTGATAAGTGGAGCTGGCTCATATTGGTTAAACCACACAGAAAAGATCAGCAATTTCCTAAAAGATTGTTTTGCCTTACCAATTCCTCCAATTGAAATTCACATAGAGGAGGATAAGGAAATGTGGCAAGCATACTTGGATGGTTTAAATGCACTTCTTGACGCAAAACGAGATTTGATAAAAATCGAGAACGTCACTATCCAAAAGAATGGCTTAGTTCGACTTGATTTTGACATGGATAGTCATATCCAAAACTTTAAGGATAAAATCGAAGACGAACTTCAAGGGAAGTGTGAAATTGAGCCTACAGTAGAATTAGAAGATGGAGCCTGTACGATTTCGTTTGATAGCTACCAAATCATTCCTGACGACACAATAGACGCAATTAAGAGTATAGGAAAGGAGTACTGTTATTCTGCAGAAGAGCAGGTAACAAACTATGTGCATGGTTCATTGGAAGTCCTTTCTGACCCAGAAGAGCTTGCATCTATTGTTGCTGATATTGAGCAAGAATTTCATAATTTCGGATCTTCTTTTAATAAAAAAGGAGATAATGATTTCGTTGCGTCTACAGATCGTGAAATTGCCATCTTGAATCTAATTGTTGATAAATTGTGTAAGGGTATTGCTGAGGTCAGAAATACAACCCAAATTCAAGTCGGTTTGCGCCCATCAGAGAGTTCCTTTGACATAAATTCTGTAAGATCCGACTTGCCTTTTGACTGCAAAATAGAAGCTGCTGGCAACTTCTATATTGTTACGTCTAGAAAGCCTCTTACTACTAAAGAACAGATATTTTCTAAACTATCCTTTGTTAGCTGTAGAGCTTCGATAAGTCCACAAAGTTTTAATTCAGAAATCATTATAGATTCTGCAACCCCCAAAGGAGATGCTTATTGTTGGATCCGCAATGACATCGAACAAGCACAACATGTTGGTTCTTTGTTTAATCAGGTTCGTAAAAACTATCCCAATCAGCGCGTAAGCAGCGTATATCAATATGCTTTTAGACCAATTATTGACAAGATGATTCTGGCGGACTTGAAGTATAACAATTACGAAAACAAGTCTATCTTTGTTGATGCACCAAGATCAAGCATTGTTTTGTATCCTAAGACAGAAGAAGAATACAATACTCTCAAAGAAACTATACAATCACAATTAGGCGAAGACGTCGAAGTTGTATTTCCAAAGTACACTCCGTCTGCCTCTGTTATATTCTTATGTGACGATATAGAATTTAGAAAATCATTGTTCGAGAAGGTTGGTGTTGAACTTGCAGACAATCGAAAAAACTTCACTTTATATAAATTGAAGAAAGATGCAACACGATTGGATTTCGAGTTCAATTTCACTACTATAGAGGAACGAGAGAAAATTATTGCGATTATTCGTGATTGTATCTCAGGTGTACACGGTATCAAGTTAAACTTTGAAAAGTCTAACGACAAGGGTGTAACAACTTGGAGTCTTACAGAAGATAAATCGCTTAAACTTGAATTGGAGCAGAAGCTCCAATCTGAATACCGCGAAGAGTACGTCAATTTCGTAAATGGAAAGAAATACGACGAAGTCTCAGTAATCGATGATGAAGAGTTTGCTTCAAGCAAATTCCGTTCAAGGGAGCGTATGGTTAAATCCAAGCAACGTGCATTCTTGAAAACTGATAGTCCGAAACTTGGTACATGCAAGCGTCGAGGAATTGACTTTGCTATAATTCAACTTGATACCGAAGCGGAAGACGGCATTGATTCTGGTGACCTTCACATAACAAAGGGAGATTACATACAATTCCCTGCGATGGGCGAGGCAATGGAATTGCTTCGTCAGAGCCGTGCAATGAATCGTATTCTACGTCCTGCATCAAAATTCAATCACAAGCCAATAAACGAAAACCTGCAAAGTTTCATATTTGATCCTAAGTATGCAGGAGAAACTGTTGTTAGCATAACTGATGCAGTTGAAGACATTAAGAAAAACTGCATATCAAGGCCTGTTCCAAATGACAGACAGATAGAAGCTGTCGCCAAATCTGTTCTTGCTAATGATTTGGCTTTGATACAAGGTCCTCCAGGAACAGGTAAAACAACCGTTATCGCTGAAATAATTTGGCAATCAATAAGACGGAATCCAGAATGCAAAATTCTGCTCACATCACAGACGAACCTTGCAGTAGACAATGCACTTGAAAGACTGCAGGGGCAGCCTGGTATTCGTCCTATTCGTATTGGTAAGCCAGATAAACTTGAGCCAGAAGGTCGAAGATTCTCTATACCTATTATTGATAGTTGGACTGCAGATTCTAAACAAAATGGCGATAATGCTGCGAAAATATGGATTGACAGAATTTGCAATGCCATTTCTAACGATCCTAAATATGCTACTGCGACATCAGCATGGAAAAAAGAACTGGAAGACCAAGATCAACAGTCTCGGAGCCAATTCTGTCGGTTGTACAAAAAAAATGTAAATCTTGTTGCAGCAACATGTAGCATTTGTGGTTCTACGGATTTTATGAGAACATATTGCGACATTTTTGGTGGCAATCAAAATGACGACATGTTCTTTGATGTAGTTATCATGGATGAAGCTTCAAAGGCGACTCCTCTTGAAATGGCAGTTCCGTTGGTTCTCGGCAAGAAAATTATTATCATTGGTGACCATAAGCAGTTGCCTCCGATGTTAGACGAAAATACCATTGATTCATCATTGGAAAAGATAGGCCAAAAAGAATTGGCAGAAAAGCTTCGTAAGGCAGAATCACAGTTTAAGCGATTGTTCGAATCGGCTGCAAAGGTTCGTAAGACTATCGTTTCAACACTTGATACGCAGTACCGTATGCATGAAGACATCATGAATACCATTAAGCAATTCTACGAAGAAGAATTGGCTGCTACAGGTGGCCTTAAATGTGGTATCTTGCAATCCATGGATGATCCTGATCTTAGTAATAAGGGAAGTAGGTGGCATGGCTTAAGCCTCGAACCAATATTCAAACCTGAATACCATGCAATTTGGATAGACGTAACTACACCAGAAACCCGATTAAACCCAGGTTATAAGAATGAAGGTGAGTTGAAGGCTATTGATATGGTGTTGAAAGCTCTGCAACAATCGGAAGGCTTTGATGAGTTCATGAAGGCTCAAAAGAAGCCTGAAGACAAAGAGATTGGTATCATCACATTCTATAGTGCTCAAAGCCGTGAAATAAAGCGCAAATATAAGGATTGTGGTTATAGAATGGATGTCGTCGACCGATTCCAAGGTATGGAACGTAACATTATTATTGTATCAACTGTCCGAAGCAATGCTAAGAATAACATTGGTTTTGCAAAAGAGATAGAGCGTATAAATGTTGCTTTCTCTCGTGCTCGCAGATTGCTTATTGTTGTCGGTAACAAACGCCAATTCGAAAGCAATAGCAACTATGCTGCATCCATTCAGAGTATGAAGACATTTCCTGTTGAACAATTAAGAGCCGCATTACGATGAAAAATAAAAGACAAAAGACAAATAAAAGACAGCAAGTTGCTATTGTAGAAAGTTTAGACACTAAGATAGCAAAAGCTGTTTATGCCGAAAAAAAGATTTCGGAAAGAATCATCGGCTATTTCCCTTACGAGCTTCAGTTTGTAAAGGCTACATATTTTGGTACAACTCAACGACCTGCTAAAATTTCTGCAATTGAAAAAGGAATAGTTGGCATACTGCTAATTGATGGCCATTCGTCTTTTAGCACCATTGGTCAAATCCTTGGATTAGATGTAGTTAATGACAAAGCAGAAAAGTCAATCTTGTCAAAAGCTTTGGATGGACTTCGATCTTTTAATGCTATTGAAGGTGACGACGACTATATTGCTCTTACCGAAGCAGGTAAGGTGTATGCTGACAAAGGTGAACGTCCTGACACATACCAAAAGTCTTTTGACATATTTGTAGATTCAGACCACGCTGATTGGAAAACTATTAAAAATGCATTGTCTACAGTAAATGAGCATATAAAATTTATCAACACCAAGTGTGAAGATTTGTCTTTAACAATAGATGAAATAAAAGAATATGCGGCTGTACAGGCTCAAGATGTACATTATCCCCAAGAGCGTTATTTGCTAGAAAGTGCAGATTGGAAAGAAGGACATAAAGGTAGCTATAAAATGTACATATGCTTTGTGCAAGGTGTAAGTACTGGTATTGTTAGAGCTTTTGCATTTGATGAAAACATAAACAGCCTTAATCCTGTTGTCGCAGAATACATCAATAGCGATGCTACCTTGGCATCCCAGTTGTTGGATAAATGTATAAAGTTAGAGTGCGAAATGAATTTTGGCACTCAAATACTTGATGAAGAAGCTGCAAAGGAAGCGAAAGCTAATGTTTCGCAAGACATTATCGAGGCTGAAAAGCGTCTTGTTGATGAAGAGGCAGAAGAGGAGCAAATAGTTGAAGAAACAAATGCTGAAAATGAGAGCAATAACGTAGAAAAAACTTCAATTGCAAAACCTGCAAAAGAGACAACAGTAAAGACAAAAGATCGCCTTCATAAGAAAGCTTTGTACGACTCTGTTTCATTTGAAGTTGAATTGCAGAAGATTTTCAAGGAAGATAATCCAGATGAAATATGGCTTATGAGTCCATGGATTAGAAAAACTGCATTTATGAATGACAGAGGCCCTCTTATTGAGAATTTCTTGGCAGATGAAAACAAGCGCATATTTATTGCTTATTCCGAACCAGCTCAATCTCCAAATAATGAGAAACCTATGATAGATGAAGAAGTTGAGCCAGGAATAAAAATGCTCGCAGATCAATATCCAAACTTCTTTTACGTTCAATTGCCAGAGTTTCATTTTAAGAATGTCATTGAAGTAAAGGGAGATCAAAAGATACTATTTTCAGGCAGCTTCAATGTCCTGTCATTCTATGTTTCTGAGCATCAAACACATGTTAGACGTGAAGAAATGGCATTGGCTAACCCATCAATAGCAAAAAGCAAATACGTTAGTTTCCAAGTTGAATTTGCAGAAAAATATGCAGAGCGTATTAAGAAAGCAATTGAGGAATTGAGTCTAGAAGCTGTTGAAAGTTACAAAAATGAAAGAATGGACTACTTCCTTAGCATTGATAATTCTGAAATAAAAAAACTATATCTCCCTATAGTTGAACTGTTAGAAGAAAAGAAGTATCAAGGTATTGTTTCGTCTATACGTAAGCGTTTGACTACAATTGGACAACAACTCCTCGCTCTTGCCAATACCATAGGTGTTAATAGCAAGAAAAAGATAGAGTTAAAGAAAGAGTTGGATATCATTGAGAAAAATATGAACACAAATTCCGTTGATGATCCGTCATTGGCTGAGCTTCTTTCCAACAACAAACAGTTGCTTGAACACGTCAAAGAACAAAAGATTTTCCCAGGAAGAAAGGAAGGCTTTAAGGGAAATAACCCTCAGCAAAGACCAACAAGCCCAAGAACAATAGGTGCTGTGCAGCAAAGTGGTATTCTTAGTGAAGATCCAGAAGCAACTAAAGACGGTCTATCTTTGTATCTAGCAAGACTTAGTCAGGCATTCATTAATCGGGAGATAAAGAAGACTCCTATGAATGACAAACTGCTTGCTATAGTTCAAGATGATGAACTCGTCAAACTAATGGAAATGCTTACAGTCATGCCTTCACGTAACAGAGATAATGCTTTTGATTTATCAATTGGTATTAGCAGTTATTTGTTTATGTATCATACACTTTTCAATCACAAGGAAGATTTTACTGCAAAGCAAAAGCGAACAAAGCAACGCTTAATTCAAGTGAATCAAAACAATATACAAGAAATAGTAAAGAAGTTATCATAACATGTCAAGATTCGAATCATCAAGATTTGTGCGCAACCCTCAGGTAATGCATGTGGATGTATTAAAGTCCGCATGCGATGCTTTGGGGTGGCAATACACCATCCAAGATAACATACTAACAGTTTCGGATGCTAAACAGAAATCTCGCCTATATGGTGAGTTTGCATTAAAGTTGAACCTTACAACAAATGAAGTCACTTACAACACGTATTATATGCCTAATGCCGCCCAAAAGGTATTAGAACTTCAAGAGCAATTCTACGCATTAAATGCCACATATGCAAAGAACTCATTAATTCAAGAGTTTAAGAAGAAAGGGTTTAATTACAAGGAGAATGAACATTTCACACCAAACTCAGAAGAGGTATATAGCTTCTATATGGTTGGACGCTCTAAAGATAAAAACGAGACGGAACCTGTTGCGCAAATAAAGTTCACCATCCTTAAAGATGGCACGATAGTAACAGATTCCGACTATTTGCCTAACGATGTCAATGAGCGTGCTCATGACGCAATGGATGTTTTGGAACAGCTGTTAGGAAACAAGCGTGTGATGACAAAGAAACCTATACCTGCGAAATATGCAGGAAAGCTTAAGCCTCGCCGAGTAAATATTCAAACTATTGAACAGAAATAGCCATGGAATCAATTTATACAAAAATCAAGGATATGCTATCTGCATATTACCCCGTGTTTTATCTGAATAGTTTTGAATATGACAGGACAAAACAGAAAATAGAGGGAATTGCAGACCTTTTACGCACAGATAATAAGGAGGTGCGTATCTATACTTGGAATTGTGTAGAGGGCTTGATGGAGAAGACCCCAGAAGGCTCTTTGTATAAAGGAGAAGAATACGATGAACCAGAAATGACTTTGAAGTATATCTACAAGAATGAGAATAGAGAAATTAAAGATATCTTTATTCTTGAAGATCTGAGCAATTACATTGAAGAGGATAAAATCAAGTATTACATCCGTAAGATAGCTGAGCATGCAAAATTCACGAACACTCATGCAATTATCTTGTCTGCTATTTACAAGTTACCAACAGAACTGGAGAAATATGTAACTGTTCTTAATATACCTCTACCAGATAGAACAGACATGGAGCGAACCTTGGCTGTTGTAGAACGACAAACTAAGAAGAATCTTTCTGTTGAGATGAGAAACAAAATGGTAGATGCAGCATTAGGCATGACCTCAATGGAAGCAGACCTTGCATTTTGTTTAGCGGCTGTTAAAGATAGTCTTGGAGAAAATGCCCCCTATACAGTTTCAGCAGAAAAGGAGCAAATCATTCGCAAATCAGGCATCTTGGATTTCTTTCCCAAAAATGAAAGTTTGAAAGATGTTGGTGGTATGGATGTTCTGAAGGATTGGCTATTCAAACGTCAAATAGCTTATCAAAAGAGAGCAAGAGATTGGGGATTGCAAGAGCCTAAAGGTTTATTATTGCTTGGTGTCCCTGGCTGTGGCAAGAGTTTGACGGCAAAAAGCATAGCCTCTTTCTGGAATATGCCATTACTACGTTTGGATGTCGGCAAAGTATTCCAAGGATTAGTTGGAAGTAGCGAAGATAATATTAGGAAAGCAATAGCAACTGCAGAAGCAGTCGCGCCATGTGTGTTATGGATTGACGAAATAGAAAAAGGACTTGGTGGAGCTCAATCAAGTGGATCTACTGATGGCGGTGTGACTTCGCGCATCTTTTCAACTATTCTGACATGGATGCAAGAAAAGACTTCTCCTGTTTTTGTCGTTGCTACAGCCAACAATATCAATCAACTTCCTCCAGAATTATTGCGCAAAGGGCGTTTTGATGAGATTTTTTTTGTTGATCTTCCATCAAAGGAGGAGCGCAAAAACATCTTTACCATTCATCTTAACAAGAAAGGTCAAAACCCGACAAATTACCCTATGGAGTCTCTCGCCAATAATACTGAAGGTTTTAATGGTGCAGAAATCGAAGAGTGTATTAAAGAAGCGATGTTTGATGCTTATGTTGAAAAACCAGAGAATCCTCAACTTAAGACAACGCATCTAATGAATGCGATTTTAAAAACAGTCCCGTTGTCTACCACGATGAAAGAGCAAATTGCTGCGCTTAGAAATTGGGCAGCAACGAGAGCAAAGAATGCCTCAATTATTGTAAGGAAAGAGCAACAGAAGGAAATGCCAATTCTTCTAACTCGTCCAGAGTTGGAATTGGAAAGGTCATTTGACTTGAACAACTCCAAAGAGAATAAATAACGAACTATATTAAGCTTTAGATAATGCCAAAAGTAGCACTACAATTACACGAGCATGACCCTCCGGCGGAAGTCCTTGATTTTCAAGCTTGCCGGGACGGTCTCGCCGATGAGCTTGTAGTACGCTTTGACTTTTTTATTAGGTGTTTCTATCAATATTTCACCATGCTTGTTTCGGAAGCACATTACAAAATTCGGAGCATGACCACCCAGTCTCGCAGTCGAAAATCCAGTGATTATTTCGGAGCATAACCACCCAAAAAGCGGTAAAAACCTTACAAAAATTGCGTGCGCGAGGCCGACGGCCGCCCCACCTTTTCGGAGCATATGCACCCACTTTTGTAAGAAAATCGTTTGAGGGACAATGCTTTTCGGAGCATAGCCACCCACTTGTTCGTTAACTTTGCAGCTCAACCATAAATTGAGCAAGCCATGGCAGGTAAATGTAAAGAAATGAACAAAATCAAGCAAGCGTCTCGCAAAGATAGGCCACCACGTTGCCATTTTACGGCAGTAGCAGATGCATTTTTATGATTATTACGGGATGTCTTTCCACATTCTGGGCTTTCGCTTAAGGCTCAAGCGTCAAGCAAACGCAGCGGCCATTTTAGCAAGCGGCAAAAATAAGTTGCCGCTTACTAATATCCTTCTCGTCGAACTTGCATTGTTCAAGAAACAAGTGCAAGGAAAGCCGTTTCTGATTCCTGACTATTTACCAATTCTTGCCTTGGACCGGTTTGAGCAACCTGTACGGGAAAGGAGGGTTTTCCCGTACAAAACGGTGCTGCCGGGGCATTCGGTACGGGAGAAAGGAGAGGTTTGCCGAACGGAATAGCGGCAACGGCCTGGAGGGGCCACGTTGGGTGCCGCGGCCGTCCTGCCGGGTTGCAGTGAAAACGCCGAAACCCGCTCACACCTGGTCTGTCAACAAGTCATAACTTGTTGATTCTTTCAAGCAAGAAGTCTTCGATATTAATATACTGCACACCTCTCTCGTCTGTCCACGGCAGGATATTGTCGCCAACCACGACAATCTTGGCAAACGAGTCGTCTATACGATTGAGGGAATTTACCTCCTGCTGCCGTTTCTCCTCATCAGCGGTTGTAAGAGCCGACTGGATGTAGTAACGTTTGTCTGCCCGATTCACTACGAAATCCACTTCGAGTTGAGTGCGGATATTTTTTCCCGAGACAGTATGGTTGTACTCGACCACTCCGACATCGATGCTGAAACCTCGCGATGCAAGTTCATTATAAAGGATATTCTCCATTATGTGGTTTTCTTCCTGTTGACGGAAGTTCAGGCGCGCGTTACGTAACCCGATATCGGTAAAATAGTATTTGAGCGGGGTATCGATATATGAACGCCCTTTTATATCGTAACGATATGCTTTACACAATATATACGCATCAATGAAGCATCCGAGGTAAGTGGAGATGGTTTCGTTCTTTATCTTCAACCCTTTGACCGATTGGAATGTATTGGCAAGCCGCGTCGGATTGGTAAGAGACCCCACGGCTGATGCGACAACATTGAGTAACTCATCAAGTGTATCTGTATCAGCACGCAGACGATTTCTCTCAATAACATCCCTTATATAAGTGAGACTAAAAAGATCTTGAAGGTACTTAGCTTTTTCCTCGTGGGTTTTCTTCTGCAAGACAAACGGCATTCCGCCATATGCGACAAACTCTCGCCAAGCAAAGCGCTTTTCATCAGGATAGGCGGCGTAAAACTCATCATAGGTTAGCGGTGTGATATGAATCTCTTCGCCCCGGTCCCTGAAAGCAGTGGCAACATCGGACGATAGCATTTTGGAATTGCTTCCCGTCACATAGACATCAACATTTTGAAGACTTTTTAATCCCAAAAGTACATCTACAAAGGATATTGTGGAGTGCGACTCTTTAGGCAGATATGGGTTGGCAATTTCCTCCACCATTTGAATCTCATCAAGCAGTATATAGTAATCTTTTGTGGCATCGCTTGCCATTTGCCGGAGGTATGCTCCAAGTTCCATCGGATTACGGTAACGCACATTGATGTCGTTATCCAATTCGAGCGAAATAATCTGCTCGGGGGCGACACCATCCCTTATCAGGTATTCACGGTAAAGCACACTCAGCAAGTATGATTTGCCGCAACGCCTGATACCGGTTATGATCTTTATCTGCCCATTCCATCGGCTGCTGATCAATCGCTTGAGATAACGGTTTCGTTCTATTCTCATGTTATGGAGGGTATTTTTGCGGTTATCCGCATTTTTACCCTGCAAATTTACATAAAAACTTGAGTTCTTGATGCATCGCTGAAAAAATTTGACCTTTCATGACCTTCTGACTGACCTTCCCTGAGAATGGTTGACACTTTAGAGGTTGTTTAACTGATATACTTTACATCATCTCTGAATAGGTTTACAACTATCCGTTGATTCAACTGTTTCCCCTTACAGATTCTCTGATTCAGTTTACATCACTGCTTTTTCAGAAGGATTTCCTCTCATTTTTGTCTGCCTTTCCAGGTGTGAGCCATTTCGCCGGAACCCACCCACACATAGCAAATAAATCCCCGAAAAAAGCCCCAGCCGATTATTAGATTCCGCAGAAAAAGATTATGTTTGCACCGAACAACATGAACAGATTTCCAAAAGCGTGCCCGAAAGCAAACAGTGGCCTTCTGGGGAACGATGATTTAGGCTAAGATGATGTACTTGATCCTCATATTGGTCGGCCTGGTTGCCGGATTGCTGTCCGGATCGGTAGGTTTTGGCGGCGGAATGATTCTACTGCCCGTAATCACATATTTCTATGGTGTGGAGGTGGCTGTGCCGGTTTCGACTGTTGCACAGCTGTTGAGCAATCTCTCCCGTGTGGGGATGGGCTGGAAAGAGATCAACTGGAAGGCTGTCGGACGTTTCCTGATACTGGCCGTTCCATTCACGGCATTGGGAGCATTCGGCTTCGCCAAGGTGCCGAAAGGTCCGATGACTGTCGTCCTTTGCACCTTCCTGATTGTGTTCGCCATAATGAAGATAATGGGCAAGATGCGCCTGCCACACAAGCCTGCTACTATGATAGCCGGCGGCGGGGTGACAGGACTAATTAACGGACTGCTTGGCATATCCGGACCTCTGAGCAGTGCCGTCTTCCTTTCGTTTGAACTCGAACCGCTCAGCTACATAGCTTCAGAAGCGACAGCGGCTGCCGTCATGCATATCGTCAAGGCTGCCGTGTACGGCAAGCTCAACCTGATGAACGGCAGTATTTTCATTACCGGCATAGGCATCGGCTGTGCCATGATGCTGGGCAATTTCATCGCCATGCGTTGCATACGCAATGTCAACAAGGAACTCTATCAGAAGATTGTCGCCGGAGTGATGATTGCCGTATCGCTTTGGCTGATTGTTTCGCAGTTTGTTGACTGATAGACTTTCGGATACGCGGCGATTCCTTGTCCTTTCGGGAGAAGCGGGATGTTTTCGTACGGGAAAGTGGGATTTCCCGTACGAAACGGTGTCAGAGGAGCATTCGGTACGGGAAAGGCGGGTTTCTCGTACCTAATGGCGCTAACGACCGTGGTGGAGCACCGCCGGCTGAGTTGCAGGGCAGGACACCGGCGCAGGCGAGAGCAAATTCCCCCGAAAAAACTTCCGCCGACAACATAGATTCCGCACCAAAAGCTTATATTTGCAAAAACATAAACAGACTATGACCATGAACCCGTACATCTTCGCCATCTCCGCCATCATCATCGCCTCCATATACTTCATATCCTGCGGTTCGGGAAACAATGCCCCGGATCAGGAAGCCGACCAAAGCAGATATGCCAAGCGCGACCAGGCCTACGATGCTCTCAACAAAGAACACGACATCGTCAAGGCCATGAACCTTGCAAGAGAACAGCTCCAGACCACGCCGGACGATGTACAGAGCCTCATGTTCCTGTCCGGACTCCATGCTTACAGAGGCGAGTACGGGATCAGCCTCGACCTCGTCAACAGGGCCATAGCAGCCAACAAGAGGAGCAGACAGTTCCCCATGGCAGACCTTTACGGGCCCAAAGCTGAAGCCTACAGCGGACTCGGAGAAAGGGACAAGGAACTGGAATGGAGGCGCAAAACCCTGAAAGCCACCGACAAGAAAAACAAGGACGCCTACAGGGAAAACCTCTTCGACCTCGGCCAGACCCTGTTCATCATGCATCGCTACGATGAAGCCGAGAAGCTCTACAAGGACATGATCAAAGCCGATGAGACTGACATGAACGGCCACTTCGGGCTGGCGAGAATCGCACTGGCCCGGGGGAACTACCGTGAAGCCCTGGAGAGACTGGACAAATGCCTAAAGTTCGACCCCAACTACCCCGAGATCTACAGAGAGCAGGCCAGAGCATACAACATGCTCGGACAGACCGCCAAGGCGATAGACAGCGTCATCGAATACGCCGACCGCGACAACGAGTGCAACCTCACCATAGTCCTGGACATCCTCTCCAAGAACCCGGATCTGGCGGAGGCCAGACTGACAAGCAGGATAAAGACCAGCCATGACCCGGCAAACCTTGAGATGATCCTGTGCAAGATCTACAGCGACACAGGCCGGGAAACTGATGCCATCAAGGGCTACAACCATATCGAGGACGATTATTTCCAAAGCCCGGTCATAAACTCTCTCCGGAGCATCTGCTACGACCAGCTCGGCTTCACGGAGCTGGCCCTTGAAGACATCAACGCCAACTTCGATGACTCTCCGCGCTACCGCTCTCTCAGAGCAGAATATCTGCGCAAACTCGGCCGTTACCGGGAAGCAATAGAGGATCTTACCGCCGCCACCGTCGGAAACGACGAGGACTCCGGCATATACTATTCAAGAGGATGGTGCCACGAGCTGGGCGGGGATGACGAGGCCGCCATGCGGGACTACAACCTCAGCCTGAGCATCGACGAGCATCACGCATACGCACACCTGATGCGCGGGGAGCAGTACCTCAAGCGTGGAGAGACCGCCAAAGCGGAAGCTGATTTCCGGCAGGTGCTGCAGCTGGATACGACATGCGTACAAGGCTCCTGCCGCCAATATGCACTGCACTTTCTCGGCAAGGACGAGCAGGCACTCTCCTGGGCTGAGGACATCATCAGCAAAGATCCCGACAGCGGCAAGGAATATTATGACCTGGCATGCCTGCTGTGCAGGATGGGCCGGACGGAAGAGGCACTTGAAGCCCTGAAACAGGCATACGAGAAAGGGCCGGTATCATTCGCCCATATCGCACACGATGACGACCTCGACCCGATCAGGCAGAGCCCGGAGTTCAAAGAGATGTTCCAGTTTTACCTCCAGCGCCATGCAGCCCGGCTCCGGGAAGCACGCGCGTCCCTGTTCTCCCGGGACAAGGACAAAACCACCATCTGACCTGTTTTTGCAAAATCAACCACGCACATGAACCTTCCCGTTTTCACCCGACTCGCAGCCTTGACCGCCGCCCTCCTGCTCTGCACCCTGCCCTCATGCCGGCAGAGACAGACCGGCACCGCCGACACGCCCGCCGCTGAGGCTTCAATATCAGACAGCATAGAAGCCCGCTCCATCTACTACTGGAAAACCACGTTCAAGATCGGGGACAAGGAGCAGGCGTTCCTCAGGAAGCACCGCATCAGCCATCTTTATCTCAGGATGTTCGATGTGGACACGAGGCTCGACTACAAAGACGGCACTTCCTCAGCCGTCCCGGTCGCAAGCGTAAAATTCAAGACCCCGAAACCCGACAGCCTGGAGATCATCCCGACCGTATTCATCACCCTCGACGCCCTCCGCAGCTACGAAGGCAACGAGGAAGAACTTGCCCGCCGCATCACGAAACGTGCCCTGAACATGTGCTCCTACAACGACCTCGGCCCCGTCCGGGAGCTCCAGTTCGACTGCGACTGGACGCAAAGCACACGAGGCATGTTCGACCGTCTGTGCTCCGCAGCCAAAGAAATACTGCATCCGCAGGGGATACTCCTTAGCGGAACCATCCGCCTGCATCAGGTGGCGCAAGCCGAATACCCCTTCGACAAGGGAGTCCTGATGCTCTACAACACCGGAGCCGTCAAAGATCCCCACACCCGCAACTCCATCATCAGCTACGAAGACGTCCACGCCTACCTTTGGCCCGAGGACAAGGTGGCCGGGTTTCTCAAGGCAAGAGAGACCAACTGCCCAAGCATCAGCGTAGCCTACCCGGCGTTCTCCTGGAACGTGGCATTCAAAAGCAACGGCAGCTTCGACGGAATACTCCCTACCCTCGAACTTGACGGCATCCCGCAGATCAGTCGCAGACCGGGAGGAATCCACGAAGTCACGGAAGACTGCAACATACAAGGGTTCTCCCTGCAGCGGGGGCAGACCATCCGCCCCGAGGCATCAGACTACGCCGAGATATCCAAGGTCAAAAAGCTCGTCGACAAGGCCCTTGGCGACGACATCCCGAACATCATCTTCCACCTTGATCTGCTGAACCTGTCAAAATACAGTCATGAAGAAATTGAAGACATGCTTAGCTAGCATCCTCGCACTCGCCTTTGCAGTGCCGGCACAATGCTGCTGGACAGGCAGATACCTTCCTGCCGACTATTACATGTACCATGTGCTCGACAAAGAGGCGCAGCAGCCGTCTGACCAGGCCAACTGCAAGGCATGGCAGGCCCTGACCGGAGGCGCGGCCACAGTCGAAGACATACGGCAGGTTGTATACAAATACAGCCTGTCGCAACTGGAGAACCTGTTGAAAACCAAGGACTCACAAAACAGCTTTGCCCGGTACATATCCCGGCATCAGGACAAGGAGACAGCCGACTTTCTGGTTCTGGCCAAGACCTGCGAACTCGCCAGGGCCGAGATGGCCGATCCGTGGTACTACCCCTCCAAAGATGATGAAGTCCGCGCGAGGCTGGAAGATGTCATCACCGCTGCCGCGTCATACAAGGGGAAACGCCTGGAAGACAGGTACATTCTCCAGACGGTACGGGCCATGTTCTCCCTCGGGATGTTCTCCAGCATCGACTCGCTCTGGCAGGAGCGCGGCAGCAGCATCAAACCCGGCATCATCCGTGACATGACCACGGGCTACGTGGCGGGGGCATTGTACAACACGGGGCGCAAAGACCAGGCGCTGAAGCAGTACCTCGCCAGCAACGACCTGCTGTCCATAAGGGACCTCTACCCCGAATACTCCAACACAGCAGACCTGCTCGCTTTCGCAGCGTCACATTGCCCCGACAGCCCGCAGATCCCCTCAATACTGCAGGAATCGATAATCCGTCTGGAGCACGAGGCAAAGGGCTGGGAATACGGGGAACTGGACAGCGGAACGGCGGACCGTTACCTTGCATCAAGCATGAAAGCCGCAGCCAACTCGAAGGCCCCGGGAATATGGTACTACACGGCAGCATACCTCACCGACCTTAAAGGCGCCGACGCGGACGCACTGCTCTCAAAAGCCGAAAAAGCCGCGAAAAGCGACTTCATCGCCGATGCGGTCAGGGTAATGCGCATCTACCTGGACGCCAAGACTTTCACTCCAGGGGCAGCATACAATTCCAGGCTTTTGTCCCAGCTGCGCTGGCTCGACGGGAAGATATGTACCAACCTCGATGACAAGATCAAAGACCTCACCGCTTCAAGCTGGATGCTGCAACAAAATTTCAGTTATTACTGGTGGAACGACATGCTCCGCAAAATCCTGCTCGGCTATGTGGCGCCGAAGATGGACAATTCCGACCCCGTATTCGCGCTACGGCTCCGCAATATGGCGGACAACCGCCTCCTCTCCCTCGCCGGTCGCCGCATCGTCGGAGATAAAAACCTGTCCCTCAAGCAATACCGGCATTCTCCGGATATCCACAACGATTTCGACTGGTCCAACGACTTCTTTCTCTGTCTCGACACCCTCGACATCAGCAGCGTCGTGGAATATGAGCAGCGCGCCGGCAGAGGCGCTTCCGAGCTGGAAAGGTTTCTCGATGACAGAGGATGGATTGACCATGACTATCTCCGGGAGATAATCGGCACACGGTATCTCAGGCTGCGGGATTACAGGCAGGCGGCCCTGTTCCTCGCCAAAGTTCCATCCAAGTATGAACTCCGCACCAACGTGCATCCTTTCTTTGACAGACTGCCATTCGAATACGGTTTCATACGGGCCAAGGCCCCGGCCAAAGGGTACAAGCTCGCATTCGCCCGGGAGATGGCTTCGCTCCGGCAGAAGATGAAGTCCTCCGACCCGAATGTCAGCGGAGAGGCCATGGTACGGTTCGGCATAGGGCTGCGCTCATCTTTCGACTTCTGCTGGGCTCTGACACAATATCATCAGGGAGCGGAAGACAAATGGCTTACTTCAGAAGAGCGCAGGTTGGCCCTCCTGGACAGCGAACTCTACATCCGGCGCGGCCTCGAAACCATCAGGGACGAAGAGACCGCCGCACGGGCCCACGCCTCTGTATTCCAGTTCAAGACTGCGGCAGAGCAACTACCCCGGCACTCGCGCCGGGCAGGTCGTCGCATCGCAGTGCGACCGCCTGCGCGACTACAAACCTAAAAACTGGCTAAGCTCAAACAAGTAGTATGACAGCACAGATAACAGCACTGGCCATCATGGCAATATTCTACGCAGCGTACTTCAGCAAGAAGCTCGCCCAACGCAAGCAGGGCATCACGACCAACCAGATAGGGAGAGGGACGAAGCCCAAGAGAGTTCTGACCATCGAAAAACTCATGGGATTGGCAACCATCATAGTCGTCCCGGTCGAGATAGCCAGCATCATCCTCTATCCGAAGCTGACACTTCTGGAATGCCTGAGAAACTGCCCCACACTCCAGTGGGCCGGACTTGCGATTTCGGCAGCCGGAGTCTGCTTTTTTATCACAGCCATGCTGACCATGGCCGACAGCTGGAGGGCGGGCATACCGGAAAACGACAAGACTGCGTTCGTGCAGAGAGGGATATACCGCATAAGCCGCAATCCGGCCTTCGTGGGCTTCGACCTGATGTACATCGGACTGCTGATGGCGTTCCCGAACATCATCCACCTGATATTCGCACTCTTCCCCGTCGTGATGCTGCACTTGCAGATAAGGCAGGAGGAAGTGTTTTGCAGAAATGCTTTCGGCCCCGAATACGAAGAGTACTGCCGGAGAGTCAGAAGATACCTCTAGCGATGGAAACGGGGAGAACGCCCCTTTCCCACATGGGCTCACCGCCATTCTGCAGCGCTCTGCGCCCCCCACGTCAGCAAAGGTTGGGGCATTTTTGTCTGTTTTTCCCCCTACCTTCTGGAGGCATCGCCCGTGTACAACGTTCTACGGTATCCCACCGTCAAAGGTTGGGGTATCTATGGCAATTTCCTCCCCTACCTTCCGGAAGCGCTGCCCTTATACGGCCCTCTGCGGCACCCCACCAGCAAAGGTATGGGTATTTTTCGCGATTTTTACCCCTACACCTTTGGCAAACGCCAGGCACCTGCGCCACTCTCTTTCCGCCTTCAAAAGTTCAGCCGCTGAACATCAAACTGGCCTGCCGTACACCACAGCGCCGTTTTCTGTACGGAACAGTCTTGCAAGTGCCTGCCGTACAGCAGGGGGCCTTTTTCTGTACCGGACGGAGAAT
>DJOT01000022.1:67722-85886 GCA_002439095.1 Bacteroidales bacterium UBA6431
TAGAAAGCAATTTCCGCGCAAGGTTATAGCGTTTCTGCAATCTTTCTCTATAACCTTTTCCAGACGCCATAGTGAATCGGTGCGGTGGACACTAGACCACTTTTCACGCCCGGCGCAGATTTTTCTGTTTCTTTCGCCTTTTGAAGTTTCTTTATTGCGCGTCAGCCGGGAATGCACTATCATTGTAGCGTAACAATTTAGACAAAAAACAATGAAGAACTTCAAGAAAGATTCTGCCGGCGGCGAGGCTGCGGGGCAGAAGTGCAAGGGAAAAGGAAGCGGAACCGAGGCCGGAAGCGGAGACATGAGAGGCAGCGCAAGCGGCGGTAGGAACATGGGCCAGAGCCGGGGCGGAGACGGCAGCAGAGGCAGACGCGCGAATGCCGGCGGAAGGAGGAGGACCACCGCCAAGTCCACCGTAGTCCCGGGACGGTATGTGGACCTAACGATGGACGCGGGCTTCAAAGCGGTGTTCGCCGACAGGGGAAACAAGGCCCTGCTCATAGGGCTGCTCAACGTCCTCCTGCCGCCGGAGGCCAGGGTCGAGGACATCCTCGAATATCTTGACCGGGAGACGGGACCGGACTTCTTCAACGGCAAGTCCACAAGGATGGACCTAGTCTGCCGGGGAGAGGACAGCAGGACTTTCATCGTGGAGATGCAGCGCAGGCCCGAGAACGCCTTCTTCGAGAGATGCGTCTACTACGGCGCCGGTGTCTACCACACAAGGCTCCTGCGCAAGGAGACATACGAGGATGAACTGCGGCCTGTCTACATCGTGGGCATACTCAACTACTCCCTGCCTCACGAGGACGAGTCCCTCTGGGACACGGACAACATGGTCTCCTGCTACCGCTTCACGGAGGACCGCACGGGGGAGATTGCGCCGGACACAATTTTGTGTATATTTGCGGAGCTGGGGAGGTTCACAAAGAGCGCCGCGGAGTGCAGGAACGACAGGGACGCGCTGTTCTGGCTTTTCCGGCACAGCGGGGTGATGGAAGCGCTGCCGGAGGAGCTGAAGCACAGCAGCTTGGCCGAGGATGTCACCGAGGCCTGCGAGGTGGCGGGCTTCTCAGCGGAAAAGAGAATATTATACGAAGAGGATATGGTAACAGAACTTGATTTGGTACTGCAATACGATTATGCGCGTGAACAGGGGGAAGCAAGAGGCAGAGCAGAAGGCAAGGCGGAAGAAAAATCCGCCATCGCCAGACGGATGCTGAAAGCTGGACTTCCGATGGATGTCATCGTAGAGTGTTCCGGCCTGTCGGAGGACGAGGTGCGAGAACTGGAACGGACTGCCCAGTCTTGACATTTTTCGGCTAAATATGCGTAAAAAATCTCCCCGACTCCGCGACGGAAGTTGGGGAGATCTACCAAAAATATCCGTAAAATGTGGCGTCTCATCAATGCCGCAATGATTGTTGGCTACCTGCTGATGTTCTTGTCGTTTTCGAAGGCCGGGTCAACGATGATGTTGAGAGTGGCAGGGGCGGAGATGAGGTTGCCTACGACATTGGTGCGCCAGTTGCGCTGAAGCGGCACCTGACTCACAGGGACTGTGGCGACAACGGCATCAGAAGCATCATATAGAGTCAGCGTGGTGTTCGGGCTGACCTCCCTGTCCACAAGGATGTAATTCATCGCCAGATATGTATACGCCGTCGGAGCGGAAGCACCGTCCGGCTGGACGTTGAGAGGCTCACCGAGAATGGCCGCAGCGGAGAAAGTCACGGACTGCGGCGCGGAGATTTCTCCAGTAAGAAGGTTCATCTTGGTATAGGCAGCGTCATCAATCTTGACCGATGCCTTGGCGATCGGGCTGACAGCATCCGCAAGGGCTTTGTCAGCAGCACTCAGGCCATAGTTGAGCTGGGCGAACGGACGCTTGAGAACCACATTCTGAGGTTCAGCCCCGTCAGTCACCGTGATATCCACCACCTTATAGAAAGCATCGCGGAACTCATCGTTGCTTGTTCCGGCATAAGAGACAGTCAGAGCAGCATTCTGATAGTCAAAGCTGTAATGGGCATTCCCCGCCACTTCTGCCCAGAAGACAAGCTTGTAACTCTGCCCGATGATGAGGCGAGTCTCATAAGTGGCCTTGCCTTCAGCCATAGGGATCACCTTGGTGACATCACCGTGCTCGATCAGACGGCCGTCACGGTATACGATACAACGTACCTGATCGACGCTCTTGCCGTCTGCCACGGCCTTGGTACCGATTTGCGGGGCCTCAAGGGTGAATTTCACCGCCGCCTCAGACTCTTCCGGGGTCACGTTCTTGCCGCAACCTGCAGCGAGCAGCGCAAGCATGGCCGCTCCAAGCAAAGTAAAATATTTTCTCATCTGTTTGTTTTTAATTGGCAACCGGCGGCACGGTCAAGCGCCGCCGGCCGAAAAATTCAAAACTGAAGTCTACTCAGCCTTAACAACCTTATACCAATCACTGTCTTTTACAACCGAATAGCCATCCATCGTAAAATTCGTACCCTCTCCTTCAGCCTTATTATTCGCAGGATTGAAGTTCTTGAATTCCCCACCTGTTACAAACATTTTGGCATTCTCGGATGAATAGTTTTCATTTTCACAATTAATCACATATCCAAGTGGGTCATTCTCATTTGATATTGAATATTTGCCGCCCTCAATAAAAAAGACACCCTTTTCCGAATATATACTATGACTTACGCCAACAAATGTGCCATCCGCAATAACGACTTTAGCACCTTTATTCTGTGTATCAATCGCATACGCGCCCTTTTCAGAAGAACTGCCGTCAATTACTTTCGATTCGAATTGCCCATTTCCTTTAATATAGAGAGTCACCGCTTTTCTGACTGAAATCAAAGACCAATTGCCTTTTTCTACATTCCACAAATCAGAGTCATTAGTTATCTTATGCCCATTCATGTCAATTGTAACAGGATACCAACTGTTAAGTACCGCAGTCTCTTTTAACTTTATATCATCTGTCAGTCTGACTATATCCCCCTCATTAATAGCAGAAATAAAAGATTCTGCATCTGACACTTCTTTTACTTTTGAGACACTATACTCTTTGTAATTTCTATAAGATGTGGTCACAACGCGTGTTGTACCATATCCCGAAGCGCAAAAATTTGTGCCCTTACCTTCAGCCAAGTTATTTTCCGGATCAAAATCAACAAAAGTTCCACCAGAGACAATAGCCTTAGCCGTACCGTCTTTATGAGCATCATCAATAAGGTTAATCAAGTATTCAGATCCATTACCCACTTCCGGCCACTTCTGTGCCAAAGAAAAATTACCGCCCTTAACTTCAACCTCACCTGCTTGTACCTGAACGACAGAAACATTCCCGACATACGTGCCACCACCAATAACTAACTTGCCGCTTCCTCTCACATTAAATGTATAACAATCATTTTCTTTAGCTTTAATTGATCCTTTGCCATCAGCAGTAATGGCAAGAGTGCAATTGTCAACATCAATAAGAGCAACTACTTTCTCCCCCTCTTGCACATTCCAAATATCAACAACATTGGTAATCGAGTGTTTATTAAGATCCAATGCTGTATTATTACATACGGCCACGCCGGCTTTCAATTCAAGATCCGCATCAAGGACAACCTTGTCCGCACGGTTCAAAGCAGATTCAAACGCAATCTGGTTATTGACATATGCCGTAAGTCCTTCTGCAGTTTTGACGCAGATAGCATCAACATTGGCCGGTGCATTTTCTTTTGCATCAACATAGCAGAATATAGCTCCAGCATTCTCGCCCTTCACAACAGAGCTGACCTTGCCGTAAATTTCGGCAGTACCTTGTTCAATCTTGAGAGTGTTAATAGTAACATCCTTGCCGACCACGAGGGTGTTCCCACTTGTTGTAGCTGTAACATTTGTAAGGGTTACACCATTAAGTTCGACATGTGTATTCGGGGCAATGATAGTAACATTCTCGGCGTTCGCAACGTTCACTTTGAGAGATGCCGGTTTCTCGCCTTCTGCTGCATCATCTGCATATTTAATCGTCAGATTCTTCCCAGAAGGGATAGTCGGAAGAGCAAGGCCGACACCAACATTTGTCTTAGGGAGTACTATAACCAGCTCCGAATCACTATCGGAAACTTCTTTAACATTTACATAAGTAGCACCATTGGCGAATGCTGCATTAGCCTCGCTCACTGAAGTGACATCCTTGACCTCAACATTATTGCCTGGCTCATTGAAGCCCGGAGCCACGGTGATGCTGACGGTTGTAGGATTGGTGAAGAGGTTGCCGACGATGTTGGTGCGGTAGTTGCCCTGGAGAGGGACGTTGGTGTAAGTGTAGTTCCAAGCGCCATTATTGGCAGAGAGTGTCACATCTGAAAGGGTCTTGGAATCTTTGCCGACAAGAACATAGTCCATGGTCAGATAATCATAGTCAACGCCGCCAACGGAAAGTTTACCACCTGCAAGGTCAGTCTCAGCGAAGGTCACCTCAGCCTCACCAGCGACAGTACCAGAAAGAAGATTGAGAGAAGTCGCAGCCTTGGTAAGCTTGACAGCAGCCTTTTGAACATCAAGTTTTCCATTCTTGGCCGCAGCGAGGTCAGAAGCGCCGAAGTTAATCTGCGCGAACGGTCGGTAAAGCTTCACATCAGTAGAGTACGCACCGGTGATCTCCACATTCTCGAGGACATTGTAGAAAGCATCGCGCTTCTCGTCGTTGCCGGCAGCATTAGTATAATCAACGGTGATGGTCTGTGAAGCAGAAGCATAAGAATAAGGAGAAGTATAACCATCCTTATGATAATCCGCCCAGAAGACGAAAGTATACTTCTGCCCTGTCACAAGACGGGTGCTGTACTTAGCAGTTCCGTTCTTCATCTCGATTTCCTGTGTCGGAGTAGCGGCAGCACCGGAAGCCGCCGGAGCGATATAAGTCATCGTGCCACCAGCAGCGACCTGATAAACATACACATGCACAGTGTTGACGGTCTGGCCGTCGCCATAGGCTTTGGTTCCGATTTCAGGGGAAGTCAGCGTCAGGTTGACATCCACCTCTTGCCCGTCCTGAGCACCGCCAAGGTTCTCTTTCTGACAGGCTGCCACTGCGAGGACTGAAAGCATCGCAGCCGCGATAGTCTTAAAATAGTGTTTCATTGTAAAAGTAATTGAATATTAATTGTTTATTGCTAAAATATCAAATTGTATTCTCCCTCGAATCCTGGATCAACCCCGATTCCGCTTCCGGTCGCGAGCGTGAGGAAACGTCCCCGCACCGTGGTGACCTTGCCCCGCACTATCGGCACAGTGACAGGATTGCTCAGCGACAGCATCTTGCCCTCGGGGTCATATAATGCCACCTGCACACTCACGCTGGACTCCGTCCCGTTGACCAGCACATAGTCAAAGCCGATCAGTGCCTCGTCCTCGTTAAGCGGCTTGAGGCTCGATGTGAATTTCATCCCGGTCTTGGCATCAGTCGGCTTCTGCGTCAGGACATTGTATTCAACAGGCAGGAATGAGGTGTAGTAGAACACCACCTTATAGTCTTCCGGCTTGAATCCCGGGGCTTTGGTCGGATCCCAAGGGGACTTTGTACCGCCGTCGAGACGGTCAGTCACCCCGACATCGCACTTATAATCAGTAGAAGACGGAGCGGCGGATGCTCCCCTGCGCCCCTCAAGATATGCCTGATACTCGTTCTTGCCCAGATAATTCTCCATCGCCTTGGTGACAAGGTCGTAGAGATCCTCCGCCACGAACTGGAACTTCGCCAGAGGCCTGGACATTTCCACGGTGGCAGAAGATTTCGGGGCACTGCCTCCCACCCTGACAGCACTCACCGGGGCGGCCCCGACGAACGCATCCTTGAAATCCGTGTCTCCCTCATAAGGCTCGGCAACCTTGATACTGCTGAAGTCGGATGTGAGGTAGTATTTGTCGTCCAGGCTGCCGTCGTCGACATAGTCCGTCCATGCACGCAGCATATATTCCCCCTCGGGCAGATCGATCCTGACGCTGTGGTCCGGTTCTCCCACATCCACCTTTGAGAAGGTGAATTCACGCACAGGAGTGCCATCGTAGCCCCCTGTCTTGAGGGAACGGTAGGCATTGATCCGGTAGCGGATGTTGAACTCAGATGGGTCGGCCTTGCCTTTCTTGGTGTACTCCACATCCCGGAACGGCAGGAACTCAGTGTCGAAGTGCAGGTTCACGTCCACCTCTGCCGGGGTCGCCTCATCCGGCCACTCGTGCACGCAGCCGGACAACGCGAGCAGCGCTGCGGCGAGCAGTGTGTGTGCCAGGTTCAGCCTCATCTCACACGGCCTCCCTCCGCCCCGAATTTATAATATATGGAAACCCCAAACGTGTCGGGAATCAACTTCACCTCCTGGATGCCGCCCTGTGCGAGAGGGCCGTTGATCTCATTGTAGAACTTGTCATATCGGAGCGAATACACCCCGACCCCGGCGTTGAACTCCAGTCCGAGCCTCGGCACGCTCTTGAACGGTGCAAACTTGTAGCCCACACTCAACCCGCCTCCCCAGGCCGGGCTATCCCCTCCGGCATCCTGATACCTCCAGTCTCCGCCGAAGGCAAAATTGTACCATGCCAGACCGGCATGCGCCCCGAGGTAGAGGCCATTGTCGAAATTGTACCTCAACTCCGGCAGAACTCCAAGAATCCTGAACTTGGATGTACGGTGAAACCAGTCAAGGCCAGAATAATATACAGGAATATTGACACTCAGCCGTGTACCGGGAATCTCCATCTCCGCGCAGACATTCGGGACCAGCATCCCCAGGGCCAGAACATTGGTCTTGATGTAAAACTTTCGTGCCGGGATATACTGAAGCGGCCGCACTGCCGGGGCACTGCTGTCAAGCGCTGAAAAATCTTGTACCGGAACCTGAAGCGGCAACTGTGTGCGGCCGTAGAACTCCTGAAGTTCTTCTTCGCTGACAGAGGCATCCGGAAGCCGGACCTGCAGGCAGACAATCATCTCGAAACGGCGAAGCTCCACGAATTGATGCTCAAGCAGATACCGCCACGGCTCGCCGCCTCCGAGCTCCATGAGCATTGCCTTCGGATCGTATACGTCTGAAGCACGGCTGAGAATGGAAATAACCTCCTCCCGCATCGGCACGGCCGCGTCAGCCTCCACAAGCTCCAGGAGTTCTCCCCACGGCTCGGTCTCAAGGCTCACTTCAGCAGGGATGCCGTCAAGCGGCAGCTGCCGGCGCATCCACGAAAGCAGGTTGGCGGTTCTCGCCTTGACAAGGCGATTGTTGAATTCACGGCTCCCCTCCGGGGAACAACTTATTATGAACTGGATTCCGGTGACGCTGGACTGCGTGCGGTTATCGATGATGCTGCGAAGGTTTGCAACAAATGCATCCGCTCTCTGTCCGTTGCCTTCGTAGGCACGGTCAAATGTGGACTTCCCTTGGCGGAAGTAAACAGAAAGGGTGTCGGAATAGTTTTGAGCCTGAAGAGACATGCTCAATATGAGCAATGTCAAGACAGTTATGAGCCCGTATCTCGCCCCCCCCCGTTTATTGTCTGATAATAAGCGACTTACATTCATTGTTTAACCAAACTCTTAATCAGGAGTTGCTTGCACGGCAAAATTATGAAAAATATTCATACGTTGTCCGGTTCATTTAAGTTCATTTTATCGGCGGCCCACGTCGGGCGCTGCCGCATCTCTGGCAAGGCATCCCCCGTGCGCACGGGGTCGCTGCTGTTGGCGTATTCCGCTGAAAAGAGTAATTTTGCGTCCGTGAAACGTAATGAATTGGAAATAATGGCTCCGGCCGGCAACTTCGAGTGCCTGCACGCGGCCATACAGGGCGGAGCGGACTCCGTCTACTTCGGGGTGGGACATCTCAACATGCGCAGCCACTCGGCAAACAATTTCAGCCCGGAAGACCTTCCCGAGATCGTGCGCATCTGCCGCGAGGCCGGGGTCAAGAGCTACATGACCCTCAACATAGTCCTCTATCAGGAGGATCTCCAGCCGATGCGCGAGGCTTTGGACGCGGCAGCAGCCGCAGGAGTGGATGCGATCATCGCTTCCGACATGGCAGCGATAATGTACTGCCGACATGTAGGACTGGAAGTCCATATCTCCACACAGCTGTCAATCTCCAATGTCGAAGCCCTGCGTTTCTACTCCCAGTTTGCCGATGTCGTCGTGCTGGCCCGCGAACTCAATCTCGATCAGGTCAGGGAGATCTACGACACCATCATAAGTGAGAACATCTGCGGCCCTGCCGGCAAGCCCGTAAGAATAGAGATGTTCGCCCACGGGGCCCTCTGCATGGCCATCAGCGGCAAATGCTATCTGTCCCTGCACAGCTACGGCGCTTCCGCCAACCGCGGAGCCTGCTATCAGGTCTGCCGTAGAGGATATGAGGTCACCGACCTGGAGACAGGCAACAAACTCAATATAGACAACAAATACATCATGTCCCCTAAGGACCTGTGCACCATAGAGTTCATGGACCGCATCATAGAGAGCGGCGTCAAGGTCTTCAAGATAGAAGGCCGCGCCCGCTCGGCGGAATATGTCAAGCGCTGCGCTTCCTGCTACAGCCGGGCCGCGCAGGCTGTATGCGACGGGACATACACTCCGGAGCTGGCCGCATCTCTGAAGGCCGAACTCGCCGAAGTATTCAACCGCGGCTTCTGGGACGGATACTATCAGGGCGCGTATCTCGGGCAGTGGAGCGATGTCTACGGCTCACAGGCCACACTCAAGAAAGTCTACTGCGGCAAGGTCACCAATTGGTTTGACCGCATCGGCGTGGCGGAAATCTCTGTAGAGTCCGCACCTCTGCACCTTGGAGACAGGGCCATGGCCATAGGAGCCACGACAGGGGTGGTCGAGTTCAAGGTCGAGGACATGAGAGTCAACCTCAATCCGGCTCAGCAGGCCAGCAAGGGCGTGCGCTGCTCCGTGGCCGTTGACCCGGGCATCTGTCCGGACGGCCGTCTGCGACGCGGCGACAAGATATACATCTGGCAGGAGAAATGAAAAGATTGATTTTTGCTACGGCCAACAAGGGCAAGCTCCGCGAGGCCGGAGAGATACTCGGCGGAGAGTTCGAGGTAGTGTCACCATCTTCGCTCGGTCTGGATGCCGAGGTGGAGGAAAACGGGGAAACGCTTGAAGCGAATTCCCTCATCAAGGCACGCCACCTTTATCTGCTCAGCGGGCAGAACTGCTTCGCAGATGACACGGGACTTGAAGTCGAAGCGCTCGGCGGCGCGCCCGGAGTATACTCCGCCCGCTATGCCGGTGAGGGACATGATGACAAGGCCAACATGGCCAAACTGCTCGCGGAACTCTCCCGGCTCGGCCCTGGAGTTTCCCGCCGCGCAAGATTCCGCACTGTCGTCACCCTGATTCTGGACGGAAGGGAACATGTCTTCGAAGGGGAAATGTGCGGAAGCATAGCACTTGCTCCTGCGGGGACGAACGGTTTCGGATATGACCCTGTCTTCATCCCTGACGCATACCCGGACAAAACTCTCGCCCAGCTGTCCGATGAACAGAAAAACGCCATGTCCCATCGTGGCAAAGCCATCAGGGCCATGGCGGAATTCTTGAACGAAGCCGCTGCTATTTGTCCACCTTCGGCAGGTGACTGAGGCTCTCGGCGATCTGGGCGTCGGTAGGGATGACATCGCTCATCTTGCCGTCGTTGTACTGTTCATAAGCCTTGAGGTCGAAGTAACCGGTACCTGTAAGCCCGAAGAGTATCGTCTTTTCCTCACCTGTCTCCTTGCACTTGAGTGCCTCGTCGATGGCGGCGCGGATGGCATGGCTGCTCTCCGGAGCCGGAAGGGTGCCTTCGGTGCGGGCAAAGAACTCTGCGGCCTCGAATACGGCTGTCTGCTCCACTGAGCGCGCCTCCATCAGCCCGTCAGCATAAAGCTGGGAGAGGATGCTGCTCATGCCGTGGTAGCGAAGTCCACCGGCGTGGTTGGCAGACGGAATGAACTGGCTACCAAGGGTATACATCTTCGCAAGCGGGCAGATTTCTCCGGTGTCGCAGAAGTCGTAGGCGTATTTCCCTCGTGTGAAGCTCGGGCAGGAGGCCGGCTCCACCGCGATGATGCGGTAGTCCTTCTCTCCGCGCAGTTTCTCTCCCATGAACGGGCTGATGAGTCCGCCCAAGTTGGATCCGCCGCCGGCGCAGCCTATGATGATGTCCGGGGTGATACCGTATTTGTCAAGTGCTGCTTTGGCCTCAAGTCCGATGATGGACTGGTGAAGAAGTACCTGGTTGAGCACGGAGCCGAGCACATACCTGTAGCCCGGATGGGTCACTGCCGTCTCTACGGCTTCTGAGATCGCGCATCCGAGGCTTCCGGTGGTATTAGGATGCTCCGCGAGGATCTTGCGGCCGATTTCGGTGGTGTTGCTCGGGGACGGGGTGACGGAGGCTCCGTAGGTGCGCATCACCTCACGGCGGAACGGCTTCTGCTCGTATGAGCACTTCACCATGTACACCTTGCAGTCAAGCCCGAAGTAGGCGCAGGCCATGCTGAGTGCCGTCCCCCACTGGCCGGCTCCGGTCTCGGTGGTTACTCCCTTGAGCCCCTGCTTCTTGGCGTAGTAGGCCTGAGCGATGGCGGAGTTGAGTTTGTGGCTGCCGGAGGTGTTGTTGCCCTCGAACTTGTAGTAGATCTTGGCTGGAGTCCCGAGCGCCTTCTCCAGGAAATAGGCCCTCACGAGCGGAGAGGGACGGTACATCTTGTAGAAGTCGCGGATTTCCTGCGGGATAGGGAATAGGGCGGTGTCGTTGTCCAGTTCCTGACGGCAGAGTTCCTCGCAGAACACGCCCTTGAGCTCGTCCAGTGTCATCGGCTGGAGGGTGCCCGGGTTGAGAAGCGGAGCCGGCTTGTTCTTCATGTCCGCACGGACGTTATACCATGCCTGCGGGATTTCGTTTTCGGCGAGGTAAATCTTGTAAGGTACTTTCTGTTCCATAATCTTTTGATATTAGCAGTTAAACATTGATTCATAAAAAGAGGCCCCGTCGCAGTCGCGGCGGGGCCTTGGGATATCTCTTTGTTGTCTGGATAACACTACGGCGAAAGCCTCCTACGACTTAAGGAAGAAGTAAGAGCGCCACCACCAAGAGTTGTTATTTGACAAATACATTTCTTTGTTGTTTTGTTTCCGGATGCCAAGGTAGGGAGTTTATCTGGAATATGCAAGAACTTTTTTATTATATTTGCCGCCATGATAACAGAAAACCGTATCGACGCCGTCATCAAGGAGATGTTCGACGGCATCACATTCACCCGGGAGCCGTCCGGCCTGTATGACCCGCTCCGCTACATGATAGAAATCGGAGGCAAAAGAGTCCGCCCGCGGCTCTGCCTGACAGCATATTCGTTCTTCGCAGACAATTTCAACGATGGGATACTCTCCCCTGCCGCCGCCCTGGAAGTTTTCCACTCCTTCACCCTCATGCACGATGACATCATGGACCGCTCACCGCTGCGCCGCGGCATGCCGACAGTATGGAAGAAGTGGAGCGAGGACACGGCCATCCTCTCCGGAGACGTGATGCTCATCGACGCCTACAGACGCATCTCCAAAGCGCCAAGGGAAGTGCTCGGCAGAGTCATGGAACTCTTCTCCCGCACAGCAGCGCAGGTCTGCGACGGGCAGCAGTACGACATGGACTTCGAAAGCCGCGAAGAAGTGAGCATGGACGAATACAATTCCATGATAGGTCTCAAGACAGCCGTCCTGCTCGCCTGCTCGGCACAGATGGGCGCCATCATCGGCAGTGCCGGCGACAAACAGTGCGAAGCCCTCTATAAATATGGCTACCAGCTCGGCATGGCCTTCCAGGTTGCTGACGACTACCTTGATGCTTTCGGCGACGAGAAACTCTTCGGCAAACCGATCGGCGGCGATATCGTCAACAGTAAGAAGAGCTGGCTCACGGTCCGGACCCTTGAGAAGATCCAGGACAAGAAGGCCTTCCTCGACGCATTCTCAGCCCAAGCCGACACCCCCGAGGAGAAGGCACACAAGATAGCCGCAGTCAAAGAGATATACGACTCCGTAGGTGTTGGCCAGGACGCCAAAGATGAAGTCGTGCGCTTCACCGACATGGCACTCCAGGCAGCAGCCGAAGCCGAGTTCGGGGTGCAAGAGAGAGAAGTCCTGCACCGCTTCGCAGAGAGCCTCGTAGGCAGGGCGAAATGACGGGAGAAGCCACAGTCGTCAAGAACGCGGGCAGCCACTACATGCTGAGCCGCCTGCCCGAGTGGGACCTTTTCCCCGCAGTACTCAGGGGCAAGGTCAGACTGGAAAACAGCGGCTCCACCAACCCGGTAGCGATCGGAGACAGAGTGATCTACGAAACTGACGGGGAAACCACGGAGCAGAACCCGGCAGTCATAAAGGAGATACTCCCCCGCCGCAACCACCTTGTACGCAAATCGGTAAACCTCTCCAAGCGTTCCCAGACCATAGCAGCCAACCTCGACCGAGCCGTCATCGTCGTCAGCCTGCTCTTCCCAGAGCTGAAATGGCCGTTTCTCGACAGGATCCTCGTCACCTGCGGGGTCTACGGGATCCCGGCAGTCATAGCCCTCAACAAAGTGGACCTCTACCGCGACGAGGCCCCGGAGCTGGTCGAATCCTTTAAAGAAGTCTACGAGGGCGCGGGATACCGTGTCATCCAGACCTCAAGCCTCACCGGAGAAGGCATAGAAGAACTCCGGGAAGAGTGCCGGGAGAGGCTCAGCCTGTTCTCAGGCGAATCCGGAGTCGGCAAATCGAGCCTCATCAAGGCCATCGACCCGAGTCTCAACCCCAAGACCGGCAGCATCTCCGCCGCACACCTCCAGGGCCGCCACACCACCTCGCTCTCCGAGATGTACCGCCTGAGCGGTGGCGGGTACGTCATCGACACCCCCGGCATCCGGGGCTTCGGCCTTGTGAACCTTGAAAAAGAAGAAATCTACAAATACTTCCCGGAAATGCTACGCTACTCCGACGACTGCCGCTTCGTCCCCTGCACGCACACCCACGAGCCAGCCTGCGCCGTCAAACAGGCCGTAGACGAGGGTCTCATCAGCCCCGAGAGGTACAACTCCTACCTCGGCATGCTCGAAGAGAACGGGAAATTCAGATAGCCCCGAACGCCCATACCTCCGGATGCCCGGGTTTACCAAGAGAACTCAGCCGCACCAAATACATCCAATCCCTTACGGTCAGACATCGGCCGCGAACACGTCCTCCGGGCTACTTGCTGAACTTGAGTCAATCGACCAAGAATACCTCACAACTTTCAAACTCAATTTCCCAGTGTCCTTCGGCAGAACTCTCCCAGTGATACTTAGAGCTCATTCGATCCCACCAAGACTGGAAGTTCACTTTGGTCTCGCCCATGTCCTTGACAACTTTCTCATAAAGTTCGTCATTGTCAATCGTGACAATTCTTGCCAATTCCTCGAGACCGTTTCTACGCTCAAACAGGCGTTTGATCTCATCTCTTTCTTCTGGCATAACTTGCCCTGTTACTTTTCTTTCCATTCTTTCCTGATTTCAAAAGGGTCCAGATAATTTATTTCTTTAATATCCTCATAGGAAGAGAATACATTAGTGCTTTTTGCTAAATCACGTTGCAACTTTCTGCTTGCGTTTCTTTCAAGATGAGCGATCACACATTGTTCGTGGCTTGGAGTATTGACTTCTAACGTCGTCTTTCTGTTAAGCCAAATACAACGGTGACATTGATACGCATCACAGTTCCTGCAGACAGGAGCATGATCCAACCTGTAAAGTTGGGGATTCCTGATACTTAATCCATTTTCAATGTCACCAAGAGCATAGCAGCAATCACACAGATAAAATGCCGGGCAGGGATAGAACCGCCCATCAGGAGCCAGGGTTATTGAGGTCTCCCCAGCACCGCAGTTGTTCATTTCCGATAGCATAATGCGATCTGTCAGAATATTACATTGCGGAGTCTTCCCCTGCGAATATAATTCACGAACCATTTCGACAAAGTGTCTTAACACATTCTCATATCTTGCGAAATCATCCTTGTTAAAGGAGCAACTATCGGTCAAGACAACGTTCAACCGCTCCGCTCTTTCAAGTAGCGACAGCGTTTTATCGTATTCGTTGAACAGAGTCTCTTTGTCAATCCTCAGAATGTAACAGACACTCTCTTTATGGGCAGAAGCGTCAACCGCGTCCAAATCATTGAATACAATCACATTGGCTCCTACGTTTTCTTTAGCAGGCTTAATTTTCACACAATCAATACTGTCTACAATCCGACTATATTCCTCAGGTATGGCATATGATGGATAAACCATTTGTATACTAAGATTTTCCTTCATTCCAAATAGAATTCCACGCTGGAGTGTCTCCAACGGAATCAAACACTTTTCTCCTTTAGGATTACCATAGTGGCAATATGATGTTGACGTATCGTCCAACTGAATAACTAAATACTGTAGCATTTTACTTATCCTTGCTCCTCGATAGGTCTTCTACCAATTTCTTATTAAGTTTTCTCCAATAGTAGTTGTTAGCCCTGACTCTTGCCTTGTGCATTTTGCATATTGCGGTTGAGCGTTGGAATATTGTCGGAGTTTCTGCAGCATCATAATTTTCCCCTTGACACCACGCACAACCCTCCGCTACATCGCAATCAATGCATTCTTGTGTTGATTGGGTACAACGGTCAAGTGTCAAGAATGGACGAAGCCTATTATTGTCGATGCCCTCGTCCACATTGCCGATAATTATTGCTTCTTTGTTCCTTAATGAATACTGTGCAAAACGGGTACACGGATAGAAGTTCCCCTCGGCATCAATGGCCAACATCTTCCCGGCACCACACCAATTCTGATTCTGCAATCTGCAGTCCATCGGCCGGCCTATATCCTCGTTGAAAAATGAGCAGGCATAGTCCTCATAGTACTCTCCGTCGATAATCGAATCCGCCAGTTTTAATAACTGATCTTCAAAAAGTATATCATCTCCATCTTTCCACACATCCTCGAACACACAATTGATGTTCACTTCATGTATGCCTAGAGAATAGAGATGAAGGACGCTTTCTTGAATATAAGGAATATCAGCGCTGCTGATTGTCACCTTGGTGCCACCATTAGGAAATTGTTTCAGCCACAGAGGAATATTCTTGACCACATCATCGTATGATCCTGCCCCATCCCCCTTCCATATACGGTTAAGGTCGTGTTTGCGTTTAGTCCCGTCGATTGTTATTCCTATACTCAAATGACTGTAATTCTTATTGATAAACTGCTGGACTTTTTCAGTGTCATAATTGATTCCATTTGTCGAGAAAGAGAATCTGTATGAATTGAACCAATGATGGTTCTTGCGATACATCTCTCTTTTGAGATAATCGCATATCCGATCTATCAAATCTATTTCGAGGAATGGCTCTCCGCCTATGAAGTCCCATATGACGCTTTCCTCCTCCATTCCATCCTCACAATCAAGAACATAGTCAATTGCTCTTTTCGCCACATTCCACCCCATCCGCTCATTGCTATTCTTCCCAACGAGGTAACAATACTTACAAGCAAGCTGACAGTCCTTAGTAACAATGAATGTAATTGTCTTGGCTTGTCCGGCTTGCCATTGGATTGAACGTTTCATCTATTATTACTGATTTAGAACAATGCGGCTGTCCCCGCACAGCTATAGCCACAGCTGGAACCACACGCATAGCCACAGCTGGAGCCACACGCGTTGGTGCAAGAGCCTGTACAGTACTGTTGGCACGAACCTGAACAGCCTGAGCTGCACGACTCTTGACAAGCATACCGGCACGCACCTTTACAGGTAATCTGGCAATTATTATCACACTCATTCCCGCAGGTTGCATAGCATTCACCGGCGCAGAGTTTAGCACAAGTACCATCACATCCTCGGCCACAAGAACTGGCACATTGCACTATACAAGATGATGTGCAGTCACCGGTACAGCCCCCTTTGCATTCTCCTTTACAGTTCCCCATACACGATGTTGTACATAGCCCCGTACAACTGCCAGGGCAATAATCTGGAGACTCTTGTTCGTTATTTCTATTGGCGCCAATAGTCGCAATAGGAAATGACAATACCCCAATAATAGGCAAGATTTTCACAAGTGCCTCTTTCAGGAAAATTCTGCGTGATACTTTATCCATATTTTGTATGATTTCATCGTTTTCGTCTCGCTACTTTTTCCAATATACCATGGTCAAGTCAATTGCAAGACCGACATTATCGAACCAGCAGTTAAGCACCTGAGGCTCACCCCTGTACTCTTTTACAACGTTTATTCTTGCCTTCGCTTTTCTCTTTACCGTGTTCTCAAAGCCCTTTTTCTTAGGAAAATAAAACAAGCCTAAACTAGATTTATATGCTTTCCTAAAGAATGACTCTACTGTCGGGTAAGTCTCGGACACATAGTATTCAACATAACCATCAAAATTAGACATGTCCTTAGAATAGTTGTTAATGTGTATTCTCAGAAAATAGTCTGATGGCAGGTCGTAGCTTGAGAAAATGATATAATCTGAAACACCATAGGTATGCATATCACCGGCGCTCCGATAAATCCCATAACGATCGAAAGGTTCTTGCCACCAGCTGCTCCAATAGCCATCTACATTAACAGCATACTTGACACCCCATGACTCTCCCATAAGCGATCTTGCTACTGGACCACAAGCCACTACCATGGACATTAAAACAAACATTGCAGCCACATTTTTAGCTTTCGCCAACCAATGCTTCAGGCTGCTGATCCCGAATACGTTCTTTAACCGGTTCATAATTATGTTATAAATTTTTGATTAAGTTGTCATAGGAAAGAATCTTTGCAAGCAATAGATCTTTATCACCCTCACTGAGTTGTTTTCCGGAATTTCCTCCTACATGTTTCAGTTTCTTTATGCAAGAAACAATACTGGAGACATCGATATTCGGCACTAAGATAAAATCAATATCCTTCACATTAAACTTCAACGGTTTACCAACTTTCTTCTTATCTGTATCTTCATCTCCACGATATTCCCTATATTCGCTCTCTGACTTCCACTTGTATGAAGAATTCGGCGCATATACTTTCCGCCATTCCCTCTCCTTGTAATTATTATTCTTCCTTTTTGATTGGTTTTGCAGTTTATACATAGGCTTAGAATAGCCCAATATCTCAAAATCACCCTTATTATCAATATATGCCGCAGATGCCCTCTTTACTACCAATGTTGACAGACACCCTTTATTATTCGGATAGTAACTTACAGGCAGCAGGTGCTGGCGTATCCCCCAACTTCTACTCATTCCAAAGGCATAATGACCATAATTGTTTGCTGCAACGTGAACCAATGGAATATCACAGAAACTTACCATAGGTATTCCTATATGCTTTATATCCCCAGAACAGTAAACCTCCTCCAAACAGTAATAGACATTAAATCCCCGCTCCAAGATTGATTCCACAGCTTCTATCTTGGAGGTGTAGTGGATAAATGAAGAACTTGAGAGTTTCATACCATCAGTTGTTATCTTGACTTGTTGACTCAATGATTCGTTTACGCATTTTAACTTTTAAGAGTCTTTTTATCTCTTTTTCCTGCTCAGCATATAATTTCCCCGACAAGAACTCCTCTACCTGCCATTCGGAAACAAGCGCAAGTACTATTTCCGTTATGTAGGAAATCTCCTCTTCTGAGGGGATACAACAATGATCGCTATTGCGTTTTTTATACTTGAACAGGATATCAACTCCAAAATTGATAAACGATTCTATACCAGGACGATCATCGTCTTGATTATAACCAGCCCCTTTAAGTTTTTCTTCGAGTTTGTCTTTCCACTCTTTTTTATAACTATCGTCATTTACTTGCGCCACCAATAGTTCTAGCCTAGTCATGCCCATTTCGATTTACAACATTGCGGCGCCAACAATGATTTATGCTTATTAAACAAAAAGAAAGTGTGGAGCCTGCTTCAACGTCTATTTTCAAGAAGGTTGTGGTAGAACCTGAGTATGAATAAACGGAAACAATCCCCACACCTGTATCGTTGAGTGTCGAATACACGCAAGCGAATACAGATGAACGGTGCTGTCGGTTTATCCTTATACTCGTTGAAAACTACCACATTTTCT
>DJOT01000014.1 GCA_002439095.1 Bacteroidales bacterium UBA6431
CCGCCATTGCCCGGCGGATGCTGGAGGCTGGACTTCCGCTGGATGTCATCGTAGAGTGCTCAGGCCTGTCGGAGGACGAAGTGCGAGAACTGGCACAGAGTCCTCAGTCCTGATCTCCGAGGGCTGAAAGTCGAAAAGAACCGACAATCTCCCCAAACCAGATGCGGAGCTGGAGAGGTTCAACAAGAGCGCCGCCGAGTGCGTGGACGACCGCGATGCGCTCTTCTGGCTTTTCCGCCACAGCGGGGTGATGGAAGCCCTGCCGGAGGAACTGAGTCACAGCAGTTTGGCAGAGGGCGTCACCGATGCCTGCGAGATAGCTGGCTTCTCTGCCGACAAGAGGATTTTATACGAGAAAGATATGATTACAGAACTTGATTTGGCACTGCAATACGACTATGCGCGTGAACAGGGCGAAGCAAGAGGCAGAGCAGAAGGCAAGGCAGAAGAAAAATCCGCCATCGCCCGGCGGATGCTGGAGGACGGTGTCCCGGCGGAGACTGTGGCAAAATACTCCGGGCTCAAGGAAGAAGATGTGCTGAAATTGATGTGAGTTCTGCTGCATTTCAGCAATGGCGGAGTTGTCCTCCGCCATTACCGATGCTGCACAGATTAGTGTTATCTGGTGGTGCTATTGAAATATTTCGCCCAGATGTTCGAAGGATCGATTTCCAGCGATTCTGTGAAGAGCCTGTGGGCGCTTGCTTTGTCGCCATTGACGATGTTGACAAGTCCCTGCAGATAGAGGTTGCGTGCCTTGATGGTGTTGCTTGAACCGTCCTCACCGAACTTGGAGTAGATATCAACGACAGTAGTGGTCGCTTCTTTCTGCTTGTCTACGTAGTCCTGTATCTTCTTGGCGGTTGCTTGAGCCTCCGTGTTCTGACCGAGCTCTTTCTGTGACATCGCCACGAAGAAGTACCTTTCATCGATGTATTCTCTTCTGCTCGTTCCAGCTGTCTTGATGCACTTTTCGAATGCTTCACGGGCTTTGTCGCTTTCTCCGAGCGCCTTGTATGCGAGTCCCTGATGATAGGCGACCTTGGCTACGAGAGGTCCGGTCGAAAGTTCGTTGGTCTCAAGATTGCGCGGGAAAGTGCCTGCTGCGAGGAAGCTTTCGAGTGCCTTGCGGTTGCGATGTTTCGAAAGTTGAGACAGGCCATAGAGAAGATTGGCATCCACGAACTGGGTGTAGACGGTGGAACCTCCCTCCCATACGCGGAAGTGTCGGGTCTCAAGAATGTCCAGAGCCTTGCGGTATTTGCCGTTGTCGAGCAGGAGGCGGACGTAGCGTGAAGTTGCATCATCAGACTTCTCGATGGTCTTGCGGTATTTCTCCATGCGGGCGAGCCTCTTCTCTGAAGACACTTTGAGCGCAGCTTCCACATCCTCGAGCTCCTGAAAGAAGATAGGGTCCGAGCTGTCGGCCTTGATGGCCATGGCATAGTAGTCGGCCGCGAGCGCCTTGTCCTTGAGGTACTTGTCGGCTGAATGGCCGAGGTTGCGGAATACCATGCCGTAGCTGCTGTTGAGCTCTGCGGATGACTGCCAGGCGGCGATGGCCTCGTCCTTGCGGTCGTAGTAGTAGAGCAGGTTGCCGAGATAGTAATATGCCTTCCAGTCGGTAGGGTTCTTCTTGACCACGTCCTGGAGCATCTCAAGTTCCTCGGTGCGGAACGGGAAGCAGTAGTCCGGAGACATGGCGGCAGCCTTGCCGTAGTAGTCGAGGGCTTTTGCCTCATCGCCCGCCTGCGAGCTGTACCATCCGGCCATGTAATTGAGAAGAGGTGACACCGTAAACGGCTCCACAGCATTCTGCTGCATAGGGGTGGATGAGTACGGCGTGCCGTTTGCCATGGCGAAATCGAGGAAGTCAACCGCATCCTTCCATGCGCCGATGGAGTTGTAGAAAGTGGTCGCCTCGAGCACTTCCTGAAGAGGGATGCCCATGTGGGCGATGGCACGGCTTGCAGCGGCCTTGTCCCCCTGGATCCTGGCTTTCTCGATGATGCTGAGGAAGTCCACAGGGTCGGAGGCGATGTTCTCATCAAGCAATGCCAAAGCTTCGGCCTTCTTGCCCATGGCGCTGAGGAAGTGGGCCTTGACGAATTTGCTCTGGGTGCTCTTGCCGCTCAGGGCGATGGATTCGTCAATGGCTTCGAGGGCGTCCTTAACCTTGCCCTGCTTCCAATACATCTCTGCTATATAAAGGTAGGATGCTGACTGGAATCCAGGATACCAGGTGGATTTCCAGAAGTAGCTTTCGGCCTCGGAGGTCTTGCCGAGTGCCCGTGCCACGACTCCGGAGTAGTAGAACATCTCCCCGTCCTTAGGGTTGGTATGGTAGATTACTCCGGTCTTGTCGATCTCCGGCATATAGTGCAGGCCGGTGAGTCTCTTGTAGGCGCGGTTGAGGTATTTCTCAGCCACGGTCCATTCGGCGCGTTTCGCATAGTAGATGCCGAGGTTGACATTTACGCGAGAGTCTAGGGAGTCGCGGCGTAGTGCCTCCTCGTAGTATGGGAGAGGGTCGAGACGGGCATTGTGGAACTCCTCAAGCCTCTGTCCTGCAAGGAGCAATTCCTCCACGGAACTGTATTCCGACGGATTTTTCGGGCGGTCCGCCGGATGAGGGCGGGTGTACTCTTCCTTCTCCTGAGGGGACCAGCTGACCAGTTCCACGCCGTCGCTGTCATACAGACCGGCGAAGAACTCGCTGTCCTTGAGGCTTGAAGGAACCTTGACGTTCTTGATGTAAGGAGTGTCCGGATCGATGGTGACGGTCTCTTCCGAGAGAGTCTTGCCGGCCGCCTTGATGATGACCTTCGCGTTTTTGTAAAGGGCCGTGGAGTTAAATCCGACCGCGAAGCTCTCAGGGGACGTGCGCTCGATGTTGACGGCCCCTTCGAGGGTGACGTTCTTGGCTCCGCCTATGCCCTTGATCGGATACCAGTACTGCTTCGTCACCCTCACTTCATTGGGGCCTATCCAGCTGTAGTCAGGCTGGTTGTCGGAGAATGTGCCGACCATGAGTTCGAGGTAGGCGCCATCTTCTTCGGTGAGCATTTCGTTCCACACGCTCTCCGTACCCCAGAGGAAGAATTTCTTGCCCGGGACGAGGTGGTGATTGGCCCAGTGGGCTGTGCCTGCGTTTTTGCCGAAGTCGTAGCCTACGAGATAGTCCTGAGAGTAGTTGACGGCAAATGTGGAATTTGCGTTTTTGAAATTCTTCCACCAGCTGTTGTCAACAGGCCCTGATTCTCCCCAAATGGTGTTGTTCGGCCAGTCGGTGTATGACACCTTGCTGTGGGCGGTGCCGTAGATGGTCTGTGGAGGGAACTGCACTTGATAGTTCTCATCGCAGTGCACGGAGACGTTGGCCCAATAGAGGAAGCTCTGCATCAGAGGGGTTCGGTTCTGCATCTTAAAAGTGGCCTCCACATAAGATTTGCCAGGGAACATGGTCAGCCCGATGGTCCACTTGAGCCTCTGGCGGAGTTCGGTCTCGCCGATCCAGATGGTCTTGCTGCCATCCTCGTTTTCCGTGATCTCATAACCCGCGTTGAGGGTAGATGATGCGCGATGGTGATGAGGGATGTTCCACTCCACGCCGCCTGAAATCCAGGAGCCGATCATGCCGATGAGGGCCGGGCGGATCACGTGCTGGCGATAGAAGAAGTTGTAGCCGGTCTGCTTGTCTTCGGCCTGGAAGATTCTGCCACCGATTTCGGGAAGTACGCCTATCTTGGTGTACTCATTCTCGAGGGTGAGGTATTTGTAATCCCTGTCTACGCGCTCGTCGGTGAGCTTGTCATAAATCGGGTAGGGGTAGACATGGCCTGCGGCACCTTGATATGTCCTTCCGTTGAAGAAGTACGGGTACAAATCAGGATTGCCCACGAGATAGGTCGGGATGGTCTCGGTGGTCTCCTTGATGGTGACTTTGTCCTGCGCGTTCACGGAGTTTGCAGCCGTAAGCAGCGAAAGGACGCTTAATAATAGGAACTTTTTGTTCATTGGTTGTAGTTTGTTGGTGTTATTCTGCGCCAAAGCTACCATTAATTATATGTGTGACTAGTGTCCGCTTTTTTCAGAATGGACTGTTTTAGGTTTTTGACGGTTTTGAGGCGGTTTTTGGGAGAATAGAGGTGGGATTTTTTCGCCCCTGCGAACCATAGTCCACCTCTGTCCCGTGCGCACCGGAGGCCTTTTCACGCACGGGATTGACTTCGTGCGCACGGGGAAGACAGGTCAATGTCTGAGTCTGAGCATTCGCGCGAGACAAGATCTACTCGCGGGACGGAGTTCTGCGCGCAAGGGACGGTTGGTGTCAGAGGCGAGGCATTGTGTTGAGCCCCAGCCACCTCTGCCTCTGCGCCGTCAGCCAACGCCCCTTTCCCGCATGGGCTCACTAGCCGTCTGCAGTGCTCTGCGGCACCCCGTCAGCAAAGGTTGGGGCATTTTTGTCTGTTTTTCCCCCTACCTTCTGGAGGCATCGCCCGTGTACAACGTTCTACGGTATCCCTTCGTCAAAGGTATGGGTATTTTTCGCGATTTTCTCCCCTACCTTTGGCAAACGCCAGGCACCTTCGCCACTCTCTTTCCGCCTTCAAAAGTTCACCCTTCGGCCATCAAGCAGGCCTGCCGTACACCACAGCGCCGTTTTCTGTACGGAACGGTCTCGCGAGTGCCTCGCGTACAGAAAGATGCCGGTTTTCTGTACCGCATGTATCCGCAAGCGGCTCGCGTACAACAGAA
>DJOT01000016.1 GCA_002439095.1 Bacteroidales bacterium UBA6431
CGTACCTGCCGACGGAGCGTGTTCGGAAGCGCAATGCTGCGGGCTACGCTGTGGGCTGGGAGACCAGGGCTCTGGTGCACAACTACATCTTCATCCGCGACAGCCTCAACAACATCCGCCGCGTGAAGCGCGACATCCCCCATCTGAGATATTTCCTTGCGGCCGGCGGCCCTAGCGGTCTGGACACATGCCAGACTGTGCCGGAGAAGCAGATGCAGGACTTCATGGCCTGCGTGCGTACGAGGGGTTCTAAGCTTCTTGAGGCTGGGATAGACATCAGCAAGGGCGACAAGGTCCGCGTGTTGGCCGGCCCGTTCAAGGGGATCGAGGGAATATATATGCGTATGCCTGACCGCCACGAGAACAGGGTGGTGGTGCGGATCGAGGGTGTGGCTGCCGTGGCGACGGCGGTCGTGCTGAAATGTGACGTGGAGAAGATATGAAAAGGGAAGAGTTGGAGAAGATGTTGCCGCTGTTGCGGCCGTGGCTTGGCCGTGCCGGTGCGGACAGTCTTATGTTGACGTGTCAGCTTCGAACCTGTCTCGCGCTTGAGGGGCTTGAGGAGAGCGGATGCGGCTTGGCACCATGGATTGAGGAGAGTTTGGAGTCTCTCGTCAGTGCTGCCCTTGAGAGAGCAGGAGAAATCTGCGATGCCGGAGAGGCTGCGCGCCTGCTTTATGCGGCGATGGATGCCTCGTTCAACTCGGAGCGGCTGGGGGAGCGTTATGTGGAGCAGTGCCGGGCTTTGTCGGAGAGGGTGATAGAGCGTTTTCTCGAGGAGCGACGCTATGCCGGCGATGAGGATGCGGAGCGTTCTGTTTTCCGCTTGATTGTACTCAATCTATATGGGGTGGGCGGTCCTGACGGGAAAGTGCATGCTGATTGGAGGTCGTTTCTGGATTCGCTTCTGGAGCGGTGGTCGGCTGAGTCGATGGGTTCTCCGCTGTGGCCCGGTCTCAGTGGGGAACAGCGCTTGAGGCGGCACACGGCGATGCTGGAGGAGGCTTATATGTTGGGTGACAGCCGCTATTCCGGGCTTCTGGAGCGGAGCTATGCGGAACTTGTCTGCGGCGCGGAGTTGCCTTCATCGGGTGGCGGTTCGCTTTCTAGCGGCGGAACGGACTTCGGCTATTTGTCAGCCCTGTATGATGCGGCCCTCGACGGGACGGACGGGCTGATGCCGGATCTGGCACTGATGGATGCCGTGGCAGGCTTTTGTGATGAATTTGTTCTGGGCAGCCTCGCTCCGGCCCAGTCTCGCGATGCCGCGCTTGCTGGGGTATCAGGCTCTGATACGGCTGGCACTGGCATCCCTGCTTTCGCCCCGTCGGCAGGTCAGGCTCAAGCACTGGCGGTTTCTGTGCGCCACTGCTGCTGGCAGCTCTCCCGGCAGGCCGACGAGGAGTTCGACAGAAGTTTTTGAGGTGCTGCTTTGGAAATATCTTTGAGAAAGATTATCTTTGAGAAAGATATTTCACGAGTTTATGGTTCTGAAAGAATTTTTGGACAGGGAAAAAGATGTCAGACGGCTTCGCGCAGCTCTGGATCGTCCTGATCCTCAATTTATAGTGATATACGGAAGACGGCGTATCGGCAAGTCCTCCTTGATAAAGCATGTCATAGCTCAAGCTAAGGATATCTACTTTCTGAGCGACCAGACTTCAGAGCAGAACCAGCGCATGCTGTTTTCCCGCTCTGTGGCGGAACTGATAGAAGGATTTGACAAAGTTGTATATCCGGACTGGGAAACTGTTTTCCGTGCGTTGAACAACCAGTTGCCGTGTAGGATAACTATTTGTCTTGATGAGTTTCCGTACCTTGTAAAAAGTTGTCCATCGCTTCCGTCCGTCATCCAGAAGCTGCTGAATTTCAAAATATTCAAGTTCGATCTGGTGTTGTGCGGCTCATCGCAGCAGCTGATGTACAGTTGCGTGATGGACAAGAAGTCTCCGCTTTATGGGCTGGCTGATGAGATAATAAAACTTTCACCCATTCCTGCCGGGTATATCAGCAAGGCACTGGATTGCAGTGCATCGCAGGCTGTGGAGGAATATTCTATATGGGGAGGTGTCCCAAGGTATTGGGAGCTGCGGAACGATTATCCCGATATGGAGTCCGCCATACGGAATCTGCTTCTGGATACGCAGGGTATCCTGTCAGACGAACCGCAGAGGCTTCTTCGTGACGATATGCGTGAGACGATACAGTCGGCGACGCTCCTTTCTATAATCGGAGAAGGTTCGAGCAAAATATCGGAGATAGCTTCGCGGGCCGGAAAACCGGCAAGTGAAATCACCGAGACATTGAAAAAGCTCCGGGATCTCGGTTTTGTTGCCCGGGAAGTGCCTTTTGGTGAAGATGAGAAGAACAGCAAGAAGGGGCTCTATCACATAAGTGATTCTTTGTTCAGGTTTTACTACAAGTTCGTTTCTCCATATATCTCTCTGCTTGAGCTGGGTGATTCGGATGCAGTGATGGCACTGTTCCGTAATCAACAGGCATCTTATACGGGAGTGTGCTGGGAGCATCTGTGCCGGCGTTTCGTGAGCGGGCGGTCTATTGACGGGGTGCTGTACAACCGGGCATCCCGGTGGTGGGGGAAGGCTTTCCCGGAAGGTGAAAGGGAGGGCAGGATGATGGAGTTTGATGTCGTGGCAGAGTCTTTTGACAAGAAGCACATCCTGATAGGCGAGTGCAAGTGGACTCGTTCTGAAAATGCCGAGGCAATAGTTAAGGAAATAAGTTCTGCTGTGCCGTATCTGCCTTTTATCAAGAAGGGGCAGTCCGTGCAGGTTGTTCTGTTTATGAAAAATGAGCCATTGAACCGGTCTTCGGCAAAGGTATTCCTTCCGGAAGACGTTCTGGCTGTTTGAGACGAGAGTTTATCATGGAAGTAATAAAGACAAACATAGAGGGTGCGCTTATCATCGAGCCGATGGTGTTCGAGGACGCGAGGGGATATTTTTTTGAGAGCTTCTCGCAACGGGAGTTCGATGCCAAGGTCGGGCCGGTGCGCTTCGTGCAAGACAACGAGTCGATGTCCAGTTATGGGGTGATGCGCGGCCTGCATTTTCAGGCGCCGCCGTTCGCCCAGAGCAAGCTCGTGCGCTGCGTGCGCGGCAGGGTGCTGGATGTTGCGTTGGATATCCGGCGCGGCAGCCCCACTTACGGGCAACACGTGGCAGTTGAGTTGAGCGAAGATAATCACTGCCAGTTCTTCATCCCGCGCGGCTTCGCGCATGGCTTTGCCGTTTTGAGCGAGGAGGCGGTGTTCCAGTACAAGTGCGACGAGTACTATCATCCGGAGTCGGAAGGTGGCATCAGTATTCTGGACAGCAGTCTCGGCATCGACTGGCACATCCCTGCGGATCACATCGTCTTGAGCGAGAAGGATACGGAGCACCTGTTGCTGAGGGACTTCGTGAGCCCGTTCTCTTATGATTTGAAGCAGTAGCGGCTCCGATGCACTGTATGAGTGCATGAATTGTGAAAAATTTGCACTCATTGAGTGAAAAATGCTATCTTTGTGTCCGGACACAAAGGAGTTCAGTATGGTTGATGAGTCTTTATATGCTTATATGCGGCTGCAGCTGGTGCTGACGTCCAGCAGATTTCACAGATACCTTTATGACAGGGTGAACTGGTCTGCGCGGATGGTAGCTATCACTGGCGCTAGGGGAGTGGGTAAATCCACAATGGTGCTTCAGCATCTCAAGGAGCAGCCAGCCGACTGCAAATATCTGTATGTTTCAGCTGACCATACGTATTTCAGCACCCATTCTCTTGTCGAGGTGGCTGATGAGTTTTCTAAAGAATCAGGCGGGCTTCTCGTCATAGATGAGGTCCACAAATACTCCGACTGGTCCAGACAACTCAAGCAGATTTATGATACTCATCCTGACATGCGCGTCATTTTCACCGGTTCTTCCGTTCTGGATATCATGGACGGTGTGGCCGACTTGAGTCGAAGGGTGCTGCAATACACATTATATGGGTTGTCGTTCCGGGAGTTCCTCGAACTGTTCCACAATATCAAAGCTGCGAAATACACGCTGGATGAGATACTTGCTGGAAAGGCTCAGATAGAAGGGCTTCTGCATCCTCTTCCGCTTTTCCGCCAATACCTTTCGGAAGGCTATTACCCATTTGCCATAGAGGGGGACTTTCCGATGCGGATGCAGAATGTCATAACGAAGACGATAGAGTCGGATATTGCTCAATACGCTGAGATCAAAGCTGCTACGGCGAAAAAACTTAAAAAGATGCTGGCCGTTGTGTCGACTCTTGCCCCGTATAAACCTAATGCGGACAGACTGGCGTCGGAGATCGGTGTCAGCCGCAACAGCGTCCCCGAATATCTGGCTCTGCTTGAAAAGGCCCAGTTGATCGGCCAACTCAGGGACGATACCGGGGGGATGCGTGGGCTTGGTAAGGTCGAAAAGGTATACATTGACAATCCGAACCTCATGACAGTCCTGTCGGGCGGCAAGGCGGATATAGGCAATATGAGGGAAACCTTTTTCTACAACCAGATGAGGGTGGAGAACGAGGTCATCTCTTCTCGCCAGTCTGATTTTGTCGTAGATGGACGGACATTCGAGATCGGAGGCAGGAATAAGGGTAAGCGTCAGATAGAGAACCTCGAAAACGCGTACGTGGTGAAGGACGATATCGAGTTCGCTCAAGGCAACACCATACCGCTCTGGGCTTTCGGGCTGAATTATTAGTCATCCGGTAGGTCAAAAAATACAGAGTACCCATTCGTGATAGAATAAATACTCTGTTTTTGTTTGCTCAACGTTTGCGAGGCGCTTATCTCTCACGGTTGAATTTTTTTTCGTGATGCAAAGGTAGCAAAACTTTTCTGAAGTTTCCAAGAAAGTTCACGATAATAAAATGAATACTTGTATCTCAACATCATACTTCTGCGCCCGGAAGTTTGACACCTGATTTTCCCGATATTTTCACTGGAGAGGCCTGAGGCCTCTTTTTTTTGTCAAATAAATTCCTTATCTTTGTAGCTAT
>DJOT01000017.1 GCA_002439095.1 Bacteroidales bacterium UBA6431
AAGTGTCAAAGATGGAAAGATAGTGAATTTTGTGCATCTGCAAATGATTCAGCTACAATTGTTCACAGACTTAGAAGAACATGTGCCCATCATGCTTTAAAGGTTGGGGCATTTGGGGCTGTTTTTACCCCAACCTTTGAGCGCTGCCTCGCTCAGGCGCGTCCCTGTGCGCTCCCGGCTCAGAAGGTAGGGGAAGATTCTGGCATAAATACCCCTACCTGCCGAGCGCTGTTCTATATGCGGCGTTGTGATTTTGTGCCGGGGGAGTCTAGCCGATGCTGACTTCGGCACCGGCCGAAGAGGCGATGCGCTTGATCAGGCCCTGGAGTACCGCTCCGGGGCCAAGTTCTTTGAAAGATGTTGCCCCGTCCGCGAGCATGTTCTCCACTGTCTGCGTCCATTTCACAGGTGAGGTGAGCTGCTTGAGCAGATTGTCCTTGATCCGAGCCGGGTCGGTCTCCGGCTTTGCTGTAACGTTCTGGTAGATAGGGCAGGAAGGGGTCTTGACCTTGGTCTTCTCTATGGCCTTGCCAAGTTCTACCCGGGCAGCCTCCATGAGAGGGGAGTGGAAGGCGCCGCTGACGCTCAGCGGAAGGGCTCTCTTGGCACCGGCGGCTTTCATCGCCTCGCAGGCTGCTTCCACAGCCTGTTTTTCACCGGAGATCACCACCTGGCCGTTGCAGTTGTAGTTGGCCGGGATTACGACCCCCTCAATGCCTGCGCAGATTTCTTCAACTTTTTCGTTGGGAAGACCTATTATGGCTGCCATTCCGCCAGGGTTGGCTTCGCAGCATTTCTGCATCTCGCTCGCACGCACTGCCACAAGCCTGAGTGCGGATTCGAAATCCACGGCTCCGCAGGCCACAAGGGCTGAAAATTCCCCCAGGGAGTGGCCTCCCACCATGTCCGGTGCGGGAAGACCTTCGCTGCAGAGAGCCAAACATACAGAGTGCAGGAAGATGGCCGGTTGGGTGACCCTGGTCGCGCGCAGGTCTTCATCGCTGCCGCCAAACATTATATCTGTGATTCTGAAGCCGAGGATGTCGTTGGCCCTCTCCATCATCTCGCGGGCCTTGGGGCTGTTGTCGTACAGGTCCTTGCCCATTCCTGAGAACTGGGCTCCCTGTCCTGGGAATACATAAGCAGTCTTCATTGTGTGCAATTTTATTTCGCTGCAAAATTACAGAAAAATCAGTATATTTGCATTTCGGTAACCGCCCCCTTAGTTTAATGGATAAAATTTAGGATTCCGGTTCCTACGATAGGCGTTCGATTCGCCTAGGGGGTACAAGTTGTTTTTATGGACAGTCTTGATGACATCAGAGGGAGAATCAATGAGATAGACTCCAAACTGGCAGATCTTTTCGAGCAGCGCATGGTTGAATCCGGCCGGGTGGCCGAGCTGAAGCGGCGTGAGGCTCTTCCCGTCTGCGACCCTGCGAGGGAAGCGGAAGTGATCAGGCGCAACTCGGCGCTGGTCGGGGACGACACCATCAGGGAATATTACATCAATTTCGAGCAGGAGCTCATGGCGCTTTCCCGCAAATATCAGCAGCGCCTGCTGTCAGGGATGAAGATTGCCTACAGCGGAGTGCCCGGCGCTTTTGCCGGTATTGCCGCAGAGAGGATGTTCCCCGGTGCCGAACTTGTCCCGTGCAGGGATTTTGAGACTGCATACGGCGCCTGTGCAAGCGGGGATTGTGATTCTGCGGTACTGCCTTTTGAGAACAGTTCGGCAGGGGAGGTGTCAGCCGTCACTGACCTGATGTTCTCCGGCCCGCTGTTCATCAACAAAGTGGAGGCCATAGAGGCGGTGCAGAACCTGCTTGGCGTCGAGGGCGCGAGCCTTGAGACCGTCACACAGGTGGTAAGCCATCCTCAGGCCCTGTCCCAGTGTGCCGAGTATATCCGCAATCATGGATTCAGCCAGCACGAATATCCCAACACTGCATCGGCCGCCAAGATGGTCGCTGAGACTGCAGACAAAAGCGTAGCCGCTATCGGGAGTGCCGAATGTGCTGAAATTTACGGACTTAAAGTGTTGGAAGCGCGTATCAACGGATCCAGTGTCAATACCACGCGCTTCGCCGCTTTCTCCCGTGCGCAGTCTTTCAGCCGTACCCGCGACAGCCACTTCATCCTCATGTTCACTGTCAAGAACGAGGCCGGGTCTCTGGCCAAGACTCTGAATATCATCGGCGCGCACGGATACAACATGAGCTGCCTCCGCAGCCGTCCGATGAAAGGGCTGATGTGGAACTACTACTTCTATGTGGAGCTCGACGGCAATATCGACACCCGTGACGGGCACAGCATGCTCAACGAACTCGGCACCTTGTGCGATCGTCTCAAGGTAGTCGGCTCATTCTGAGGAAGATGAAAAATTCCATCGGTACAAGCGTCATCATGACCGTATTCGGCGAGAGCCACGGCCCCGCAGTGGGGGCGGTGCTCGACGGGCTTGCACCAGGCATCCCCGTCGATGATGCGTTCATCGCCTCGCAGCTCTCTCGCCGCCGTCCTTCGGGACCTCTCGATACGGCCCGTGTGGAGAAGGACAATTATCAGATAATCAGCGGTGTCCATAACGGATATACTACTGGTGCACCGCTCGCCATAATCATACCCAATGAGAATGTCCGCAGTTCGGATTATCAGGAAGGCATAGCGCGTCCGTCCCACAGTGACTTCGCGGCGGAGATGAAGTACCACGGTTTCGAGGATCTTCGCGGAGGCGGCCATTTCTCGGGGAGAGTGACCGCTGGGGTTGTGGCTGCCGGGGCGATATGTCTAAGTGCCCTGAAGTCAAGGGGGATTACAATCGGCACGCATATCCTCAGTTGTGCCGGGGTGAAGGACAGGCCGTTTTCCCTTGACCCACATGAAGAAATCGAATCATTGAAGACCAAGCATTTCCCGGTGCTTGATGATGTCTCTGAGGCGATGGGGGATGCAATCCTCAAGGCCAAAGAGGACGGAGATTCCGTCGGGGGCGTGATCCAGAGCGCAGTCTGCGGACTCCCGGCCGGAGTGGGGGAGCCGTGGTTCGACTCCCTCGAAGGGATGATTTCCCGTGCCGCCTTCGCCATAGGCGGCATCAAGGGGATAGAATTCGGTGATGGCTTCGGCCTCTCCGCCATGCGCGGCTCAGTGGCCAACGACCCGTTCCGGATCAAGGACGGGCGCATAGTCACCGCGACAAACCGCAGCGGTGGCATCAACGGCGGGATCAGCAACGGCATGCCGCTTGTCTTCAATATGGCGGTGCGTCCCACTCCTTCCATCTTCAAGGCGCAGGAGACGGTGGATTTCCGCCGCGCAAAGGAGGTCGAGCTCAGCCTCAAGGGGAGGCACGATCCGGCGATAATACGCCGTATCTGCATAGTGGTGACAAGCATGGTGGCCGTGGTGCTCTGTGATGCCCTCGCACTGCGCTTTGGAACGGACTTCTTGGGAGGGGAAAAATGAAAAACAAAAAGGTTCTCATAGTCGGATTGGGGCTTATGGGCGGCTCTTATGCTGCCGCGTTGAGCTCTGCCGGATATGAGGTTGGCGGCCTCTCCGACCGTCAGGATGCCCTGGATTATGCCAGACGCAGGAACTGGATAAGGCACGGGATGACCAGCCCGGACCCGAAATATATTGAGGGTTTCGACATCGTCGTCTCCGCGCTCTATCCACGTGTCTTCATAGATTGGGTGCGGGACAACGGGAGGCATCTCAGGCGCGGTTCAATACTTACCGACATTTCCGGTGTCAAGGGCTGCTTGGTGCCGCGGATACAGGGCATGCTTGCCGGCAGGGTCGAGTTCGTGCCTGCCCATCCCATGGCCGGAAGGGAGTTTTCCGGGATAGAATACAGCGACCCGGGCATATTCAAGGGGGCAAATTTCATCATCACCCCGACAGAGCGCAACACCCCGGAAGGCATAGCCGTGGTGGAGGACATGGCACGTGAGATGGGATTCGGGAAGATCTCTTCCCTCAGCCTCGAGAGGCACGATGAGATGGTGGGCTTCCTATCGCAGCTGACGCACTGCATCGCCGTGGCCCTGATGACCTGCAAGGAATCGAGGCATCTGGTGGACTACACAGGCGACTCTTTCCGTGACCTCACGCGTATCGCCAGGATCAACGAAGACATGTGGACGGAGCTCTTTCTGGAAAACAAGGACGAACTGCTCCGCCAGATGGACCTTTTCATGGACAGGTTCGGTGCCCTGCGTGACGCCGTCCGCGACTCGGACGAGCAGACCATGAAAGAGATGATGCGCCTCTCGACCTTGAGACGCTCGTGGTTTGACAAGAAAAAGGAGAAGTAGCATGAACATGAATTTCAAGCGCAAGCTCATCATCCCCCAGGAGATAAAGGAAATGTACCCGATCTCCGAGTCGGGAGCGCTTGCCAAGGCAGCCAATGATGCACAGATAGCAGACATATTCACAGGCCGGAGCGACAAACTGCTGCTCGTGATCGGACCGTGCTCCGCCGACCGGGAGGATGCTGTCATCGACTATATCACCCGCCTGCGCGAACTCCAGGAACAGGTCAAGGACAAGATAGTGATGGTGCCGCGCATCTATACCAACAAGCCTCGCACCACAGGCGAGGGCTACAAGGGGATGCTCCACCAGCCGGATCCCAATGCCCATTCGGACATGCTCAAGGGCTTGATATCCATCCGCAAACTGCACATGCGCGCCATCAACGAGACAGGCTTCTCCTGCGCTGACGAGATGCTCTACCCGGAGAATCACAAGTACCTCTCCGACCTGTTGTCCTACGTTGCCGTCGGGGCGCGGTCAGTGGAGAATCAGCAGCATCGTCTCACCGCGAGCGGCCTGGACATCCCCGTGGGGATGAAGAACCCGACCGGGGGCAACCTCTCCGTGATGATGAATGCCCTCCGGGCGGCACACAGCCCACATACGTTCATCTACCGCAACTGGGAGGTGGAGAGCAAGGGCAACCCTCTTGCGCATGCCATACTCCGGGGGTATGTGGATTCTCGGGGCAACACACATCCCAACTATCACTATGAAGATCTGGAGCAGCTTTGTGACCTGTATGCGCAGAGCGGACTTGCCAACCCGGCGGTGATAGTGGATACCAACCACTCCAACTCGGGCAAGAAGTATCTTGAACAGATCCGCATCTCCAAGGAGGTGCTGCACAGCACCAGACACAACCCCGACATTTTCCGTCTCGTCAAGGGGCTCATGATAGAATCTTATATAGAGGACGGAAACCAGAAGGCCGGTGACGGCGTGTATGGACGCTCTATCACCGACCCTTGTCTCGGCTGGGAGAAGACCCGTGAGCTGGTGCTCGATCTGGCGGATCTCCGTTAGTTTTTCTTCTTCTCGTAGAGGAAGCGCTTGATCTTGTGGGTGGCCGTGCGGATGAACGGCTCTTTCTGGATCTCCACGGACTTGATGTTCATGAAACGGCTTACTTTCGAGTTCACGAAGTCGAGGATGGCTTTCTTGCGGGCCTCGATGTCCTCGATGAACTTGTCCTGCCCCTCGAGATCCCAGTCTATGATGTTGTCGTTGAACTGTACCAGAGCCACGAGTTTGCCGTCCCTCTGGACGACGAGCGATTCGCCTATGCCCTCCATGCTGTTGATGACGTTCTCGATCTCTTCCGGGTAGATGTTCTCTCCTGATGCTCCGATGATTACGCTCCCGAGCCGGCCCTTGATGGAGTAGCGGCCCTTCTTGTCGATGCTTGCAAGGTCTCCGGTGCGGAACCACCCGTCCTGGGTGAGGACGGATTCTGTGCGTTCGTAGTCTTTGTAGTAGCCGAGCATCACATTGGGGCCTTTGACGCATATCTCACCCTCTCCGGTCTGCGGGTTGACATCCTCAAGCTTGACTTCCACTCCCCTGACCGGTTTTCCCGTGGTTCCCGGCCATGTCTTGTGTGGGGCTGCCGTGCAGATGAGCGGGGCCGTTTCCGTGAGGCCGTATCCTATGGCGTAAGGGAATCCTGTTTTCTTGAGGAAGGCTTCGACTTCCGGGTCGAGCTTGGCTCCGCCGATGCCGAAGAAGCCCATCCTGCCGCCGAAGGTCTTTTTGAGTTTCATCCCCACGAGGGAGTAGAGCAGCCACTTGGCATGCTTGTCAAGGTATGAGAGGAACTTGCTCTTGGCGATGGTAGGGACGATGCTGCTTCGGTAGATTTTCTCTATGATGAGCGGTACGGAGAGCATTGCTGTCGGCCTTATCTTGGCAAGCGTGGCGATGAGTATGGACGGGGTGGGAACTTTCTGGATATATTCCACCTTGGCGCCCATCGAGAACGGGTAAAGCATCCCGATGCTCATCTCGTAGGTGTGGGCCATCGGAAGTATGGAGAGAAAGACGTCTTTCGGCCCGATCTTGTAGCTGTACCAGGAGTTGAGGACATTTGTGCAGAAGTTGCGGTGGCAGAGCATCACTCCTTTGGCCTTGCCTGTGGTGCCGGAAGTATAGAGGATGGCAGCCGTGTCGAGGGCAGTGGGGCGGCATACCTTGCCGTCGCAGGTGTAGGAACTGCCTTCAGCCTTGATGAAACTCAGGTCGCCTATGGCTATGACGAGCGTGAGGCGCTTCACGGCCTCTTCGCTCAGTTTCGGCAGCTGCTTCTTGGAGATGAAGATGGCCTTGGCCTCCGAGTGTGTGAGGATGTTCTCGACTTCTCCGGCGGAGAGTTCGGGAAGCATCGGGATAGCTATGCGGCCGTATGCCGTGATGGCGAAGAATGCGGCAGTCCAGTTTGGAGAGTTTTCCGAGAGTATGGCCACCTTGTCACCTGCGCCTATGCCGAAGTTGGACAGGCGCTTCGAGATGTTGTCGCAGCAGTCTCTGAACTGTGCGTACGTATAGCTCTGGGCTCCGCCGACAAACTCCGCCGCCGTCCTTTTCGGGAAGGAGGTGACGGAGTGTTCGTAGAGCTCAGCAAGAGTGCTGAACTGTGGCTTCATCGGCGGTATTTTTCAAGTCCTGCGGCAAGGATCTCCAGAGCTTTCTGCAGTTCTGGAACTTCAAGCACGTATGCGAGGCGTATGTGATTCTTGCCGGCATTAGGTGTTTTGTAGAATGATGCGGCCGGGGTGACCATGGTAGTCTGCCCGTCCACGCTGAAGTCTGTCAGCATCCACTTCACAAAGTCTTCGGCATCTTCCACCGGCAACTCGGCCACCGTATAGAAGGCTCCCATAGGGTTCGGGGCGTAGACACCCGGGATATCGTTAAGCATCTTCACTGCGCAGTCACGGCGCCTGATGTATTCAGCCTTGACTTCATCAAAGTAGCTCTGCGGAGTGTCCAAAGCCCCGATGGCGGCGTACTGGCCGAGGACAGGCGGGCAGAGTCTGGACTGGGCGAACTTCATCGCGGCTGCCATCACGTCCTTGTTGTGCGAGACGATGCAGCCGATGCGCGCGCCGCAGAGGTTGTATCTCTTGGACACGGAATCGACCATTATGACATTCTGTTCGCAGCCAGGGATGTTGAGGGCGGAGAAGTGCGGCTCGTCGGTGTAGCAGAACTCCCTGTAGACCTCGTCGCTGATGAGGAAGAGGTCGTGCCTGCGGCAGAACTCCCCGAGGGCGAGCATCTCTTCCTTGGTGAAGAGTTTGCCTGACGGGTTGCACGGGTTGCTGATGAGTACGGCCCGGGTGCGGTCTGTGAGCACTTTCTCGAACTCGGAGATGTCCGGGATGGCGAAACCCTGGCGGATGTCGGTATGGACCGCCTTGAGGGTGATGCCGTTGAGGTAGGCGAATGTCTGGTAGTTGGTGTAGTAAGGTTCTGCCACGATGATCTCGTCCCCTTCACCTGCGGCTATCTGCATGGCGCAGGAGAATGCTTCGCTTCCGGCCACCTCGACGAGCAGCTCGCTCACCTCGATGTCTATTCCTATTTTCTTGTAGTATCTGTTGACAAGGCCTTCGCGGAGCTCCATGAGCCCGGCGGAGTTGGTGTATGAGAGATGGTGCAGGCCTTTGCACCTGTCTATCACGGCATTGAGGGCGCAGTCCGGAGATTTGATGTCAGGCGCTCCGACGTTGAGGTGGTACACCTTGATGCCGCGTGCTTTGGCGGCGTCAGCGAGAGGAACCAGTTTCCTGATTGCGGAGGCGGGCATCAGTCGCGCCTTGTCAGAAATGTTCAGTGACATAATATTAGGGTTTTAGTCCGGGCAAAGGTAAGTGATTAAAGGCAATAAAGCAAACCGGACGTGTGTTGCCTGAATTTGCTTATGGCGGCGAAAATGAGTATATTCGCACCGGACAACATTGAACCATCATACCATGCAAGAGATAATCAATCAAGAATTTGGGGGCGAGCGCCCGCTTTACTGCTCGCACGACCTCTTTCTCGAGGGGGTGACCATCCATCTGGGCGAGTCATCGCTCAAAGAGACTTCGGACATAGAGGCTTACAAGTGCCGTTTTGAGGGCAAATATGTCTTCTGGTGCTGCGACCGCTTCAAGGTGCGGGACTGCTATTTCGCCGAGAGTGCGCGTTCTTCACTCTGGCACAGCACGGACTGCGAGATGACCGACTGCATAGTCGATGCGCCGAAGATGTTCCGTGAGATGGAGGGTATCAAACTCCGTAATGTCAACATGAACTGCGCGCAGGAGACATTCTGGTCATGCAGCGACATCGAACTGGACAATGTCTTCGCCACCAAGGCTGACTATATATTCATGCACTGCAGCAATATAAAGGTGAACAATCTCCGTCTTGAGGGCAACTATTCGTTCCAGCACACGCGCAATGTCGAGATCCGCAACAGCGACCTCCAGAGCAAGGATGCCCTGTGGGAGACTGAGAATGTGACAGTCTATGACTCGTTCATCAACGGAGAATACCTCGGCTGGCACTCGAAGAATCTGCGTCTTGTGAGATGCCGCATCGGCGGCACACAGCCTCTCTGCTATGCTGACGATCTCGTTCTGGAGGACTGCACTTTCGAGCCTGATGCTGACTTGGCGTTTGAGTATTCTGACATCAAGGCCACTGTCAAGGGTAATGTCCCGTCAATAAAGAATCCGCGTACCGGATACATCAAGGCCGACAGCTGCGATGATGTCATCATCGACGGCAACATCAAGGCTCCTGCCGACTGCAAGATAGAGATCGGCGGAGTGCTGAAGTAGGACTTACTTCAGTTTGGTTTCTATTGGCGACAGGGTTTTCTCTGCCGCCATTTTTTGCGGGTTGGTCCCCGGGATTCCTTGCGGTACCTGCTGCCCGATGCGCTCGAAAAGTTGGGTCCAGTAGATGGGCATGTTTCCGTCCTTGTCAAGGAAATTCATCGGGGCTTCGCTGAACAGGTGCTCCCCGTCAGGGGTGATGTAGCTGTTGTAGACGAGCTCGCTGCAGTACATGGCTCCGTTGTCCGGGAGGAAAGAGACATCGTACGGCTGCCCGAGGTACTTCTTGGCGTTCTGCACGAACTGTTCCGCTTCGGCTGCGCTTGCTTCGGGGCGCATTATCTTGAATGTGGGGAGGCTTCCGTCGCGGAGGGTGAAGTCCCGGAAGAAAGTGTCGAGGGGATGCCTGTCCACTCCGTGCTTGATTGTGGCGTCGATGATCCAGGTCGAGTCTCCTTTGACTTCGAGTATGGCTACATGGATAAGGTTCAGCCCGGTGCTGTCTGATGTGGCAGCGCTGATGGCTTCGGACATCGAGCCTTGCTGGAGGCTGTAATTCATCGGGATGCCCACGAATACAAGGTCCCCGCTGCGCGGACTGTCCTGTTTGCCGGAGGTGCATCCGGCCAGAGTGAGCATGATGGTGGTGAAGAGGATTGCGGTTCTTTTCATATCGGATGGCAAATTTAAGAAGTTGTTTTGTAATTTTGTCGGCTATGGAGATTATTTTGGCTTTTTTCTCGGGGCTTGCTGTAAGTGCATTTGTGGCCCTGCTTTTGGTGAGGCGTGCCGTGCGCAGCGCCGAGTCTGCTGTCCGCAAGGACTGCGATGAGCGTCTGGCTGCTGTTCGGGACGAATATGAGCGGCGTCTTGCTGCCGAGAAGGTTGAAGCAGTGGATTTGCTCCAGAGGCGGTTTGACGAGACGGTGGAAAAGATGAGCGCCCAGCTCAAGGCCGATACCGGGGAGATGCTCAAGGCCAGGCAGAAGGAGTTTTCCGAGTCGAGCGGGGAGAGCCTCGGACGGATAGTGGATCCGCTGCGTGAGAACATTTCTGAACTGCGCAAGGCGATGGCGGACAGCAGCAAGGAGCAGGCTGAACGTAACGGGGAGATGCGCGAGAGGCTCAAGAGTCTCATGGAGCACAGCGATGCGGCGCGCCGGAGTGCTGATGAACTTGCCGCAGCGTTCAAGCACGGCAGCAAGGTGCAGGGCGACTGGGGAGAGACCATCCTGGAGGAACTTCTCTCTGCACAGGGACTTACGCGCGGGGTACATTATGATACCCAGGTTGTTGTGAGCGGAAACCTGCGCCCGGACGTGATTCTTCATCTTGACGAGCGGCGTGAGGTGATAATAGACTCCAAGGTCTCCCTGACGGCGTATATTGATTATGTCAATGCCGAGGACGAGCCCTCGCGCCGTGCGGCGCTCAAGAGCCATCTGGAGAGCATCAAGAAGCATGTCAAGGAACTCGCCGTCAAGGACTACTCTTCTTGCGTGAAGCCGCCGAAAGTCTCGGCAGGGTATGTGATAATGTTCGTGCCTAATACCGGGGCGCTCTGGACTGCGCTCAATGCCGAGCCTGACCTGTGGCGCAAGGCCGCTGACCAGAATGTCTATATCGCCGATGAGCAGTCTCTCTATGGGGCTCTGAAGATGGTTGAACTGACATGGACGCAGGTCGCCCAGGCGCGCGACCATGAGAAGGTCTATGCCCTCGCGGAAGAGATGATAGACAGGGTGGGGCAGTTCATGGAGCGCTATGAGGCGGTAGGGAAGTCGTTGGAGAAGGCGCAGGCCGAGTATGACCGCGGGCTTCTGAAGCTCTCCCCTCAAGGCCAGAGCATAATCAATACGTCGGGCAAACTCATGAAGCTTGGAGCCCGCAACAGCGACCGGCATCCGGTCAAGATACTTCCGGAGGAATAGTTTATGGACCAGCCGAAGATAGAAAGGATGCTGCGGCTCATGAAACTGATGTCCGGGAGCGTGGACTACAGTGTCGATGAGCTGGCGGCCAGACTGGGGATGTCGTGGCGCACCATATACCGCTACATAGACACTTTCAAGGATGCCGGGTTCGCGGTGTCTCGCCTGCCTGGCGGTGTGTTCAAGCTCGGGAAGCTCCCGGCCAAAGCACCTGATTTCGAGAGGCTCATATATTTTTCCGAAGAAGAGGCGTATCTAGTGAACAGTCTGTTGGACAGGCTCGACCGTGGCAATGCTTTGAAAGCCAATCTTAAATCCAAACTTGCGGTCATCTATCAGAGCACTTCGATTGCGGACTTTGTCGATCGCCGCTTCATGTCGGCCAATGTGGAGGCCCTTTCCGAGGCGGTGAAGCTTGAGCGCAAGGCAGTGCTCAAGAGTTACGAGTCCGGGCATTCGCATACAGTGAGAGACAGGCTTGTGGAGCCTTTCGCCTTCACCACTGATTTTTCCGATGTCTGGGCCTATGATCTTGAGGACGGGCGCAACAAGGTTTTCAGGATCTCCCGTATAGCCGAAGTGGAGATCCTCGATGAGGCGTGGACCTGCGGAGAGGAGCACCGCATGCAGAAAGTGGACATCTTCAGGATGAGCGGGGAGAGCGGGAAGCGCGTGCGTCTGCTGCTCAGCGTGCTGGCCAAGAACCTGCTTGTGGAGGAGTATCCGCTCGCGGAGAAGTTCCTCTCGCCTTTCACGGGCGATGCTCCGGCTCTGCCGCCGGCATGGAAAGGAGGGGAGACGTGGCTGCTGGATGTGGAGGTCTACAACTATGCCGGGGTATGCCGCTTCTGTGCGGGGCTTGGCGGCGAGGTGCAGCCTTTCGAGTCACCGGAGCTGGTGGAGTATATGCGAGAGTACGTGCGTAAGGAGTTGTCTGAATATTTTTTGTGACTTTTTGATCATTGTCAAAAGTTGACAAAACGGGGGCGTAACTTTGCATCAACAAAACGAAAGAAGTTATGTCAAAAGAAATCAAAAACTGGATAGAGAGTTCCGCTGAGATAGAGAACCTCATAGATGACCTCGGACTTGAGATACTTGCTGACGAGTAAAAAAGGCTTAAATTTGCCTCCATGTATTACGTGAGCAAAAGATTTGAAGTGTCCGCTGCACATTATGTGACGACGGACAGGGGAAGCAAGTGCGAGGCTCTCCACGGGCACAACTGGATAGTGATAGTCCACTGCAAGTCCGAGACTCTGGATGAGGACGGGATGGTCACCGACTTCACCCTGATCAAGCGCAACATAATGGAGAAGATAGACCACAAGAACCTCAACGAGGTCCTGCCTTTCTCACCCACCGCCGAGAATCTCGCCAAGTGGATGTGCGACCAGACCCCCAACTGCTACAAGGTCGAGATCTGGGAGTCCGAGAACAACAAGGCAGTATACGAGCGGTAGTGTGGCGGTGTCCCCGCGCCCTCCCGTTCCTGTCCTCTCTGTCCCGTGCGCACGCTGCTGATCCTGTGCGCACGAAGTCGATTCCGTGCAGAAAACGGCCTTCTGCTGTACGCGAGGCCTCTTCGGAGTTGTTTCGTGCAGAAAACGGACTTCTGCTGTACGCGAGGCCACTGCGAGGCCGTTCCGTACGGGAAACCCCGGCTTTGCCGTACCGTTTTGTTGTTCGGGGTGGTTTCGTACGGCAGATGCCCTTTTTCCGTACCAAATAGGATTTTCCGCCTGGCCGTTCATCGAAAAATTATGTGTACATTTGAATGGTATATAAAAATGCTATGGAATACTTCATTTATTGCGACGAGTCGCTTGGTAAAGGAAAATACTACTCGGATTTCTTCGGTGGAGCTTTGGTGAAGAGTGCTCATTTCGAGGAAGTAAAGGCAGCGCTTGAAGAGAAGAAGGCCGAACTGAACCTGAAGAATGAGATAAAGTGGGTGAAAGTGACCGAAAACTATCTCCAGAAGTATATGGAGATGATTGACCTGTTCTTCTCATTCATCGAGCAGGGCAAGGTGAAAGTCCGCATAATGTTCCGTGACACCGAGAAGAGCCCCTCAGACCTTTCCAGAGACAAGATAGACAACCGATACTCGCTGCTTTACTATCAGTTCGTGAAAAATGCATTCGGCCTTTGCCACCGAGATAAGGAAGACGGAGATAAGGTATTCTTGAGGATATATTTCGATGAAATTCCTTACCCTCTGGAACAGCGTGACGCCTTCAAATCCCACATTCATTCTCTTCAGAAATTCTGGCAATTCCGCAAAGCCGGCATCAAAATCAGAATGGACGACATCGCCGAAATCGTATCAGGAAAACATTCAATCCAGCAGTGTATGGACATTATTCTAGGTTCAATGGCATTTAAACTCAACAAGCATAACGAAGAACTCCCTAAAGGACAGACGGAGCGTGGGAAAAGAACCATAGCAAAGGAGAAACTGTTTTTCCATATACTTGGCCACATCCGTGCGCTGAAAGGCTACGAGAATTTCCAGATATACTGTGACACTCCGGCGACGGGTCCTGTGGACTTCTGGAAACATCCGTACCGTCATTGGTCGTTCCTTGCCAGCGAATTCGTAAAATAGAAAAAAGCCCCGCTTATGCTACATGAACCGCTCAAGTGGAACTAGAGCCTTCGCATAGGAGTAGGACTTTTTCTTGTACAAATGTAAGCAAAATTTCTTAAATGCAAATGAAAAAAGAAAACTCTGCGAACACGACTAATCATCCAAGTCGGAACTTAACCCTTCATGTTTCATAGGTGTTTTCTTCAGTTTCGGCTTTTCTTGATACATATTCCGGCCCATGGTCGGTCAGCAACTCAAACCCGGGTGGCCGAGTATCACCGGAATCGGTGGCCGACTATCCGCCGGAATATCTAGTTGCCTACAATTGAGGATTCTTCTTTTTCTCAGACATTAAGTTGAAAAAAGGAAAGGGAAAGGAACAAATGATTGATAAATAATCAATTGCTTCTTTCCCTTTCTTTATGTTCTTTTCCGAATCTTTTATTTTATGCCATCTTTAAGAAAATAGCGTCTATTAGTTCGTGCTCCCTCTGTCCGAAGCTCAACATCTACCATGGAATAGACCAATTTTCGTATTTCCTGTACTCCGACATCTGGAATGCGTGAAGATATTTCCGATATTTTTGATCCTGAATGTTTCCTCAGATCTTCCTTGACAAGTGCTTTGAGTACGTGGGGCTCTATTGTTTTCAAAGAAGTCTTTATATTGGCTTTGGCGTTGCTGATCAGTTGCGGATTGACCTGAAACTGCGTGGATTTCTTAGTGCCATTTTTTAAAATCAGACAGCTTTCAAGAATCTTGTCGACATAACTTCTTAATCTGTCGTCACCAGTAAGCTGGAGCTGCTTGGTGAGCTGGGTCGAAAGAATCTTTCTTTCTCTGGCGATGATTCCGAATGCTATGAAGGACTTCTGTGACAACTGGTAATTCTGCATAACGTAGTCGAGAAGCGGGAGCAGGTCAACGTCAATGATTTCAGCTCTCTGGACAACTTTGAATTCGTTGTAAGATGAATCAATCTCGGGAGGAAGCTTTGCCTCTTTTGCGTTTAACTCATATATCAGATCGTAGCCGGAGCCTTCTCCTTCCATCAACTCAAGGGCATTCATGATCTCAATCATATTGGGATTGCGGCGGTGCTTGGTATGAAGGATATTATCCTTGGATATTCCCAAAGGTAGACCGCCGGGATTTGATATCTCCAATCTGTCTGGATAAGCCTGAATCAGTATGTCATTTGAGATTGTAAAACTCTTGTGGGCGAAGGCGTTCACTAGTAGTTCGCGCAGGAGTTTCGGGTTGTAGTGTCGGATCTGTTTTCTAAACAATCCGTTGGGGAATTCGTAACAGTATGTGAGTTCAACGGCCTTCTGTTCGATGTCAAGGAGAAGTTCTTTGGGATTCAATGTCAAGTCGTGCCACTCTTCCTTACGGACTTTTTCTTCTAGGGCATTGTAAACGATATATTGAACAGTGAGAGGATAACATATGCCGGCTCTCTGTTTGGGTGTTCCGATCCACAGAACGCCGAGATTTGTCAACTTCTCACCGTCAATCAAATGGTAATTCTCTGCTATTTCGATGTCGTCTAGCTGTTTGATGTGCTCTTTTACACGGGGTGACTTGCGTATCTCGTCAGCGAATCTCCGCATATTTGAAGGGACAGTGCCGTCACGCCACAAATATTTGGTGCTGTTGATCTCCCATTGATAAGCACCTTTTTCCTCGGCAAGGCGCTGTATGTCCTCAGTCCTTACAGGTTCGCACTTGTCAACAATGCGGACAAAAAGTTTCCCGTCCGATGTGGACGCGATGGTTTTTGTACTTGGAAACACGGTTATTATGAAATACTGACTGCCGCTTTCGTCTGAAAGAATGTCTGATGATGTGATTGCAACACTGAAACACAGGCTGCGAATCCGACTGACGGCATCATTCTGTTCCTGAGTTGTTATGACCTGATTCGGGCCGACCGTCAATGTCTTGTTCTCTATGCCGATGTAGATCTGACCTCCTTGAGCATTGGCAAATGCAACGCATTCTCGCGCCAATTCCTTGAATCCTTTATCCCCTTCATGTATCTTTTGAATAGCCTTGTACTCAATGTTTTTATTTTCAGTACTGAACTTCATATTCACTTCCAATATTGATACGCAAATTTAACGAAAATATTCTTAGGGGACTAAATCTACAGCTCTGGAAACTAATAATGCCATATTTGAGTCAGAGAGCAACAAAGCAGTATACGATTAGGTAGAGCCCTTTGCTTGCTCTGTCAGAATGGAATATTGTGCGCTTTGCAATAGGACTCCAGATCCTCGTCTGACTCAAATACCTTATCGCAGATCTTTTCAAAGGAATTCCTTGCATCCGCCGTATAGTCCTTGGATGCGTTCATTACTTTTGAAAGCTTCTTTATGAACTCGCAGAAATCGGGATTCAAATTATTGAGTTTCTCGATGGTGTTGTAATCCAGTGCGTTCTCTCTTGCTGGATAAAGGATCTTTGAATCAGTGGTCTGCATCAAGATGATCCCTATACCGAAAGCATTATTCAAGCGCGCCATTTCTTCTTCCAGATCCTCGTTGATTTCAAATGCGACAAGATATCCGAAGTTCGCCCAACTGCTATTTGACAGAGCCTGAAAATAGTACTGTTTGAGTTGTGAGTCTGTTTCTATCCTGCGTTTAAGTTCATAAGAGTAGATATGTATCGACTGTTTTGGCTCCGTGGCTTTTAATAGTGCTAACGTTGCATCGTTCTTGAAATCCTCAAAATGAGCACCCACTATATCCGGATGAATCCATTTTTGTGCGCTGTCGGCTTTGTTTGACGATTTCTCGTGGTAGATAGTTTTGGCATAAATGTTTCTGTTGCGAAGGGAGCTGCAAAACAGTTTGTGCAGCGAACGCTCATCAAAGGATTTGGCTGATTCTGTTTGCTTGTTGCTTTTAGGAGAAACTGGAGCGATTTGTGCGGCTTCGTTCAATAACTTCTCAATTTCTGGAGCATATTTTGTCAAGTCGCAACATGTGCCGATAGAGCCTGATGAGTTCCTTAGTTCCTTAGACATGCCCTTGCGGTCTATGACTTTGTCCATCCATACAACTTTCCGGCGGTGAGGCAATACCTCATTGGGCAGATAATAATAGCCGCTGTCAATTATTCCGACATAATAATATCCCTCTCCAGATGGGCATAGGACGACGTCTCCAATTTTTAAGCCTTTAATAATTGTCCATAGAGCACCACATGCCAGCCCAGCGGATGTCGTGGATTTGCCGGGGACATTCTTCATCCATATTGGGATGAATTTCTTGTTGAAATCCCTCCAATTTTCATACAGGGAATCAGAAAGATCCATGTTGATTTCGAAACTAGCACCAATGAACCCTTCTTTGCGGCACTTTTTTGCATACATATTGCCATGGCCTAGCATGACTCTGATGTACTTTTTCATTGATAATATTCTTCAGTTTTTGATTCTCCTGACGCTCCGCATACTCACATCATTCGACATCGGTTGCAGACATGTCCGGATAGTTACTATTTTGCAAATTTAATCTTTTTTGCATAATGAGGATGTGTATAGGCCACAAAATGAATGCCATATAAAGTTCATCCTATGCGCTATATACATAGCCGTTCCGTACGGGAAACCCCGGCTTTGCCGTACCGGATGCACATTAGCCGAAGCGCCGCACTCTGATGTGCAGGGCTTGTCGCCGAGCCAAAGTAGGGGAGAAAATGGCGAAAAATACCCCAACCTGTGGGGAGGGGATGCCGTAGAACGCGGTATATGAGAGGTGCTTCCGGAAGGTAGGGGTAAAAACAGCCGTAAACACCCCAACCTATGGAGCGTGGATGCCGCAGATGGAACGGGATGCCGCAGAACGCAATATGGGTGCTGTGCCCGTGGAAGGTAGGGGAGAAAAGTGCGAAAAACACCCCTGCCTGCGAGAAAGAAGCCGCGCGGCAAGCAGAAAACAAGATCCACCCCGCCGCAGTCCACGAAGACCGAAAACAAAGCAGCCCCGAGGAAACAAGGTGGCCCCCGATGACCGAAAACAAAAGCAGCCCCTCACAATCGTGAGAGGCTGCTTGAGCGGTGCGGAAGGGACTCGAACCCTCGACCTCCGGCGTGACAGGCCGGCATTCTAACCAGCTGAACTACCGCACCAGGCTGGTTGCTTATTCCTGAAAGCGGATGCAAAGATAGGGACAATTTCTGAATCTGCAAGCACCCAAGCGAAAAAAAATCAAAAAAAGTTGGCCGCGACACCGTTTCCCGGTCAAAAAAGGTTCATTTGCAGCCGGAATCTTGCTCAATACATATAAAAGACGTAATTTTGCATACTTTAGCTATACAGTGCAATGAAAAGACTTTTACTTCTGACGACTGCTCTGCTATGTCTGTTCTCTATGGGGCTCAATGCCCAGATGACTGACAGTCAGGTGGTTGATTATGTCAAAAACGGTGTCGCGGCCGGCAAGAGCGAATCCCAGATAGGGAAGGAGCTGCTGGCCAAGGGCGTCACAAAAGAACAGGCCGAGCGCATCAAGGCCAAGTACGAATCCACATCCGGCAGCACTTCCGTGACCAGCAAGGCCCTTGACGGCAAGGCGGTCGGGAGGAACGTCAGCAGCGACATGCTGAACGGAGCTGACGATGAGCTTGAGGATGTGGTGGATGACACATTCGGCGCTTCCTCCCAGTCTGCGGAGGCGAAGATTTTCGGACATGACATCTTCAATTCGCGCCGTCTCACATTCGAACCTAACGAGAACGCCGCCACTCCGGAAAACTACAAGCTCGGCCCTGGAGACCAGCTTCTCATCGAGATCTGGGGTGACAACGAAGATTCCATAACCAAGACTGTCTCCCCGGAAGGACGCATATATATCAGCCAGATAGGCCCGGTCTATCTCAACGGACTGACCATCAAGGAGGCCGGCGAGAAGATACGCAAGATGCTCGCATCCAAGTACGGCGGCATCGGCGGTGACAACCCGAACTCATCTGTCAGCATCACCCTCGGTCAGATCCGTACTATCAAGGTCAATGTGATGGGTGAGGTCGCCGTTCCGGGCACCTACAGGCTGTCCTCATTCTCCACGGTGTTCACCGCACTCTACCGTGCAGGCGGTGTGGCAGGTACAGGCTCCATGCGTGCGATCAAGGTTGTGCGTGCAGGGAAGCAGGTGGCCACGGTCGATGTCTACGGCTATCTTTTCGACGGCAAGTCCGACTCTGACATAAGGCTCGAGGAGGACGATATAGTGATAGTGCCTCCTTATGTGGGCCTCATCGATGTCAAGGGAGATGTCAAACGCCCTATGCGATATGAGATGAAGGACGGCGAGACCCTTGAGACGATCCTCGGATATGCCGGCGGCTTTGCCGGTGATGCCTACAGGGAGGATGTCCGTGTGGTAAGGGTGACCGGCGAGGAGAAGGAAATCTATACAGTATCCTCAAAAGACTATTCTTCATACAAGATGGCTGACGGGGATGTCGTGACGGTCAGCTCAAGCCTTGACCGTTTCTCCAACAGGGTTGAAGTGCGCGGTTATGTTTTCCGTCCGGGTATGTACCAGCTCGGCGGGGAGATCGCCACAGTGCGCCAGCTCGTGGAGAAGGCCGGCGGCCCGATGGAAGACGCGTTCCTCGGCAGGGCAGTGCTCCTGCGCGAGAAGGAGGATCTCAACCTTGAGACCGTTTCCGTCAACCTCGGGGCCGTTCTCACGGGAGGCGAGGATGTGCTCTTGAAAAAGAACGACGTGCTCATCGTCTCCAGCATCAACGAACTTGAGGATCGCGGCACCTTGACCATCAACGGAATGGTGGCCCGCCCGGGAGTGTTCCCGTTCTCTGACAACACCACCGTGGAGGATCTCATCCTGAGGGCCGGAGGCCTTCTTGAGGGAGCTTCGACGGCGAGAGTTGATGTGGCAAGGCGCATCGTGAACCCGAGCAGCACCGAGGCTTCGGACACTCTGGGCCAGACATTCTCATTCGGGATTGTGGACGGGCTTGCCATGGACGGGGGTGACAAGTTCATCCTTGAGCCTTACGACATCGTGTCTGTCCGCCGCAGTCCGGGCTACCGCAGCCAGCAGTTCGTGACTGTTGAGGGAGAGGTCACATTCCCGGGGCAATACGTGCTGCTCAACCGTAAAGATCGTCTCTCTGAAGTGATCTCACGCGCGGGCGGATTCACAACAAGCGCATACCTCAAGGGAGCCATGCTCATCCGCCGCAACAACAGCATTACCGCCGGAGAGAACAGGGAGGCGCTCCGCAGCCTCGCGGAGAAGAACTCCACCAAGCGTGATTCCATCAACGCTGAAAAGCTTGACATCGTCTCCGACTACAATGTGGCAATCAGCCTCGACAAGGCCATGCAGCACCCGGGATCCGAATACGATATCCAGCTTCAGGCGGGAGACAGGATCGTCATCCCGGAATTCGTCAACACCGTGCGCATAGTCGGAGAGGTCATGTACCCTAATGCTGTCCTCTATGAGAAGAACAGGACTCTGCGCCATTATATCAACGCCGCCGGCGGATACAGCACCAAAGCCAAGAAGTCCAAGGTCTATGTGGTCTATATGAACGGCATGGCGGCGCAGTCGAAACTCAACCATCTCAAGATAGAGCCGGGCTGCACCATCATCGTTCCGGCCAAGGACGAGAGGAAAGCCACTTCGTCTGCTGACATAATCGCCATGAGCAGCGCAGCCACATCGCTCGCTTCACTCGTTTCCATCCTGTTCAGAGTCCTTTAAGCACAATAAGCAATGGAAGAGCAGAAATATCAGACAGAAGAGCAGTACGATGAGATTGACATCATGGAACTGCTCCATAAGCTCCTCAAGGAGTGGAAATTCATACTTAAGTGGTGCGGTGTCGCCGCCGTTGCGGGGCTGGTCATCGGATTCAGCATACCGAAAGAGTACACGGTGACATCAAAACTTGCTCCTGAGGTAGTTGACAAGCGCAGTGGGGGACTCTCTTCGCTTGCCAGCATGGCCGGGATCAACCTGGGCAGCATGTCCACCTCCGATGCCGTTTCCCCGGACCTCTATCCGGAAATCGTGTCATCGACCCCTTTCGTGATAGACCTTTTCTCCGTGCCGGTGGAGTTCATGCACAAGAAGGACACCATCCGCACGGATGTCTACGGATTCTACAAGGAGTACACCCGTGCCCCGTGGTGGGGTTATGTCGCCAAAGCTCCGATGAAAGCCATCAGCTGGGGGATGGGGCTTTTCCGCGAGAAACCGGAGAAGATAGAAGGGTACGAGTCCATCAATCCTCTGGCCCTTACCCCTGAGCAGGCAGGAATAGCCAAGGCCATCAAGGAGAATTTCTCCGTGGTCGTGGACAAGAAGACCCAGGTCATCACGATCACCGAGACGGCCCAGAATCCGCGTGTCGCTCTGAAACTCTCCGAAGTCATCATTGACAGGCTCCAGTCTTATATCACGGAGTACCGTACCAGCAAGTCCCGTAAGGATGTGGAGTATTACGAGAAGATATACGCCGAAGCCAAGTCGGACTATTTCAGCGCACAGCAGAAATATGCCCGCTATGTGGACTCCAACCAGATGCTTGTCCGCCAGAGCGTGAAGACCGAGCAGGAGCGCCTCAAGAACGAAATGGACCTCTCTTATCAGATCTACAACTCCGCCGCCCAGCAGCTTCAGGTGGCGAGGGCCAAGGTCCAGATGGAGACCCCGGTGTTCGCCGTTCTCAACCCCCCGACCCTGCCGCTCAAGGCAAGCAAACCGTCCAAGATGATGACCCTTGTGGCCTGCATCTTCCTGGGAGCGGCCTGCGCTGCCGTATGGGTGCTCTGGGGTCGTGATTGGATCGCCCGTTTCAAAAAGGAAGAGAAAGAGATAGAAGAGAGCGAGGAAAAATCAAGTGGAAAGTAATATAATCATCAAAGGGGCCAGGGAGAACAATCTGAAAGACCTGACCCTTGAGATTCCAAGGGGAAGACTTGTAGTGGTCACCGGGGTTTCCGGTTCCGGCAAGTCTTCCCTTGTCTTCGACACGCTGTTTGCCGAGGGGCAGAGGCGTTTCTCCGAGAGCCTTTCGTCATACGCGCGGCAGTTCCTCGGGAGGATGAGCAAGCCGGATGTGGATCTGATAGACGGGATCCCGCCGGCGATATGCATAGAGCAGAAAGTCGCTACGCGCAATCCGCGCTCGACCGTGGCCACCACTACGGAGATCTATGACTATCTCAGGCTGGTATTCGCCCGGGCGGGCCACACGTTCTCCCCGGTTTCCGGCAGGGAAGTCCGCAGGGACTCCGTCTCCGATGTGCTTGATTTCATATTCTCGCAGCCCGGGAGCACCTGCTATATTCTTTCGGACATAGGCTGGCGTGGCAGGGAGGATAAAGTTGAACTGATGCTCCAGCTCAAGGAAGACGGCTACAGCAGGCTGTATGCCGACGGCAAGCCGCAGAAGATCGATGATGTCCTCAAATCTGACGGGGCATATCCGCAAAATGCATTTCTTCTTGTGGACAGGGCCAGAGTCACCTCAGGCGATGATGCTGATCTTCGCACGCGGCTGCTTGCTTCCGTATCAGATGCTTTTGAGCGCGGTTCAGGCAGGATGAGCGTGGCCGTTGAGGGTGGGGTGACACGTGAGTTCTGCAACCGCCTTGAACTTGACGGTATCGTGTTCCGTGAGCCTGATGATTACCTGTTCAGTTTCAACTCTCCCCTCGGGGCATGTCCCGTCTGTGGCGGGCTCGGGAAGATAATAGGCATAAGCGAAGATCTCGTGGTGCCGGACAAGTCTTTGAGCATCTATGACGGAGCCATAGCCTGCTGGCGAGGCGAGAAGATGGGCTGGTTCAAGGATCACATGATAAAGCTTGCGGACCGTTACGGCATACCGGTCTTCGAGCCTTACTGCAACCTTTCCAAGAAAGTCAGGGACACGATATGGAATTCCCGTTCCGTTCCCGGGGATGACAATTCTCTCGTCGGCATAAACGAATTTTTCGAATGGGTGGAGACCCAGAAATACAAGATACAGTACAAGTACATGCTCAGCCGCTTCAGCGGCAGGGCTACCTGTCAGGCGTGCGGGGGTACCCGTCTGCGCAAGGAGGCCCTATGGGTCAAGGTCGGCGGGAAGAACATCGCCGAGGTTCTGTCTCTCAATATAGACGAGGCTCTTGCCTTTTTTGATGGTCTCAAGTTGAGTGATTCTGAAAGGGCTGTCGTGAGCGAGCCGCTTTCGGAGATAGTCTCACGGCTTAAGTGTGTACGTGATGTGGGACTTTCATATCTGACTCTGGATCGCGCGTGCAACACCCTCTCGGGCGGTGAGAGCCAGAGGGTCAATCTTGTGACCGCGCTCGGGTCGAGCCTTGTGGGTTCCATGTATATCCTTGACGAGCCGAGCATCGGACTTCATCCGCGTGATACGGACATGCTCATCAATGTCCTGAAGCGGCTCCGTGACATAGGCAACACGGTGATTGTGGTGGAGCACGATGAGGAGATCATGCGTTCAGCCGACCTGCTGATCGATATGGGGCCGATGGCGGGCAGTGCAGGCGGAGAGGTGGTCTTTATGGGTGACCTTAAAAAGAAACCTTCTGCTCCCGACATCGGCAAGTCCTTGACCTTGCAGTATCTGTGCGGCAAGAGGGGGCGCTACATGCGTGAAAGACGCCCGTGGCAGTATTATGTGAGTGTCAACGGGGCGATGGAGCACAACCTCAAAGACATAAATGTCCGCTTCCCCTTGGGGACGCTTACGGTTGTCACCGGGGTTTCCGGTTCCGGCAAATCATCCCTTGTGGGGGACATCCTCTATCCGGCCCTGTGCCGTCATTTCGACAACGGGGGAGAGCGCCCGGGAGCGTTCCGCAGCCTCGGAGGCAATCTGGACAGGATATCCAGGGTAGAGTATGTGGACCAGAACCCCATCGGGCGCAGTTCTCGCTCAAATGCCGTGACATACCTGAAGGCCTACGACGACATCCGTAAACTCCTCTCCGAACAGCAGTATGCCAAGATCAACGGTTTCGGACCGAATTACTTCTCGTTCAACACGGACGGCGGGCGCTGCCCGGAGTGCCAGGGCGAGGGAGTGGTGAGGATAGAGATGCAGTTCATGGCGGATGTGGAGATGGTATGCGAATCCTGCGGCGGCAAGCGGTTCAAGCCGGAGGTGCTTGAGGTGCGCTACAGGGGCAAGAATGTCGATGACATTCTCAACATGAGCGTCGACGAGGCTGTAGAGTTCTTCGCCGCAGGGACTGAGGATTCCGCCCGAACTGCGGCGGCCAAACTGAAGCCTTTGCAGGATGTCGGTCTGGGGTACATCAAGCTTGGCCAGAGCAGCTCCACTCTCTCCGGCGGAGAGAGCCAGCGTATCAAACTGGCCTACTTCCTGTCCCTTGCCAAGGGCGGTCCGCGCAAAGACAAGATCATGTTCATCTTCGATGAACCCACCACGGGCCTGCATTTCTACGATGTCGAGATACTTCTAAAGGCTTTCGATGCACTGCTTGAAGCAGGACATTCGCTTGTCGTGGTGGAGCATAACCCTGACGTGATCCGCGCAGCGGACTGGGTGATCGACCTCGGGCCGGATGCCGGGGACAGGGGTGGACAGGTTGTCTTCGAGGGCACGCCTGAAGATTTGAAGAATGCGGATACCTTTACAGCCAGATATATATGAAAAGGATTGCGGCACTGACCATGGTGAGGAACGATGAGTTCTTCCTGCGCAAATGGGTGGAATACTATGGCTCACAGCTCGGAAAGAGTAACTTGTATGTCTTTTTTGACGGGCTGGACCAGAGGATTCCCGATTTTTGTGACGGGGTCAATACTATGGCTGTAAACCATATAGAAGGCAATGTCCGGGAGGCGGACAGGGGCAGGATTGATTTCCTCTCGCAGAGGGCGGCGGAACTGTTCGGAAAATATGACATGGTGATCGGAACAGATGTGGACGAGTTCCTAGTGGTGGATCCACGTCTCGGCATCACTCTCCCGGAATTTCTCTCGTCTCTCAAACCTTACGGCAACTGCCCGTCCATTTCAGGTTTGGGGGTGGATGTGGGGCAGAAACTTGGCGAGGAGAGCGAGATCGACCCATCCCGGCCTTTCCTTGCCCAGCGGCATTATGCCCGCCTCTCCACAAGGTACAGCAAGGCCAGCGTGCTCCTGCGTCCTGTCTGCTGGGGATCCGGATTTCATCGTACCCGCAAAGGAAATTTCCATATAAGAAAGGATCTCTACCTCTTCCACTTCGGCTGCGTGGATCTTAAGCGCATTGAAGCCAAGATGGGGGATCGTTCGCTTGCGGAAGCAGGCTGGACCAGGCATCTGCACAAGCGTGCCCGCACCATATATCAGGTCAGCGGCATGCGTCCGCATGATTGGGAGCGCAGCGTGGCATTGGCCAGGAAGATCCAGAACTTTTTCCGTCCTCCTTTTGCGTGGAACAAGCCTTCGATGTTCGAGGCTGTCGTGATAGTGAAGATTCCGGAACGTTTCAGCGCAGTGGTATGATCAGTCTTGAACGCATATTTGTGCAGGCGGAGGTTATCCTCCGGGGGCATGTCCTCAATTGGATGTGGCGTCCGCGCATGCTCCGGCGGCAGATCCGCGGGGAAGTGACACGTCAGGCAGCGGGACGCTATCTTGACCGATATGTCCCTGATTCTCCTGTCAACCTGCCGTTGCCGGCTTCTGCTTCGGGGCTGCATGAGAAGATCTACAGTATATGGCTTCAGGGGGAAGAAAAGGCTCCGGAGATTGTCAGGGCGTGCTGGAGGAGCGTGCGTGCCAATTGCAGTCAGGAACTTGTCATACTTGACGAGGCGCAATTGCTCAGCGGACTTGGCTTGCCGGAATATATTGTCCGGAAATACAAGGCGGGCCGTATCAACCGCGCCCATTTCTCGGACATCTGCCGGGTGGAACTTCTCTACAGATACGGCGGGATATGGCTTGACGCGACGGATTTCGTCACGCGGGATTTCCCGAAGTGGCTGCTGGATGAGGATTTCTTCATCTATATGGGCGGGAACTATGTGAGCGGTTCATACGCTTTCGTGCAGAACTGCTTCTTCCGCTCGCGCAGGGGCAATTACATCCTCGGGGCGTGGAGGGAGGCCATATTGGAGTACTGGAAGCATGAGGACAGCGCTGTGGACTATTTTGTGCACCAGCTGCTCTTCTGGAGGGTGATAAGCCGCAACCCAAGAGCGACGGAGCTTTTCTCGGCCATGCCTAAGATAAGTCAGGATGCCACGCATCTGCTGTGGTTTGACAACCGGGACAAGCCTTTCGACCGAGAGGTGTTTGACAGATTGGCTTCCGGCGCCCTGTTCCAGAAGACAGAATATAAGTCGGTGTCCGCACAGCACCCTGTTCCGGGGAGTTTCGCGGACGTAATGATGGAGATGTATCGATGACAGGGCCTTAGAAGTTGTTTTGGTTTATGTTGAAAATTCTTTTACTTGCTTTTTCGCCATGGTTTTCCCTGGCTTTTTCGGTCAGATAGTTCTACTATCTTTCTCAAAATCCAGAAAAAACTCTGGCAGAAAAATCCGCATAAAATTTATGACAAATAAATTCAAAACAACTTCTAAGAGACTTTTCTTTTTTGCCGCTTATGACCCGCGGGGTGCGGTCTCGGATGCACTCGTGTGGTATGTCCGTAAACTCTCAGCCTGCGGAGATGTCGTGCTTGTCATGGATTCGGACTGTCCGGAGGTTGAACTTTCCAAGTTGTCGGGGCTCGTCCTGCATTGTGAGGCGAAAAGGCATGAAGAGTATGATTTCGGCTCCTACAAACGCTGCTATATCTGGGCGGAGACGAATCTGGCACTGGACTCCTATGACTTCTGCTATATGGTCAATGATTCCGTCTACGGCCCTCTGAAAGACATCATGCCTGTCATTGAGGCTATGGAATCGCTTTCTGTGCCGGCTTTTTCCATGGTGATACACCCCGATGTGCGCCTGCCTCATCTTCAGTCGTGGTTTGTCGGCATGTCCGGCAGGGTCTTTCTTTCCTCATGGTTCGCTTCTTTTATCCGCTCGGTCGGCAGGCAGGCCCGCAAAGAGGATGTATGCCTGCTATACGAGACCGGCTTCTGTGAGTTGCTTCGCTCTAAGGAAATACTTTACAGGGGCCTTTACAGCGTGGGAGGGAAGGGCATATATGACCGTGTGTTGTCCGTCTACCATAAAGGAGTGCCTTTTGTCAAGAAGGCCGCTTTCACGAGGCATAACGGAGCTGCCGGGTGGCAGCTCGGGCGGATTCTCGATTCTGTCAGTCCGCAGGTACGCTCCGTGATCAAGGAAGATGCTGTCCGGCTGTATGGCCGCGGATATGTTGATGCTCTCCTCTCTTCTTCGCGTATGCAGTCCTTCTGGAGACTGGTCTTGTATTCTCTGCGGAAATGTCGGAGGAAGAAGGCGCGTTGATGTCATAACTGAAACTTCCTGGCCCGTCGACGCTTATGCTGACCACGGTCTCGGATGCCCTTCCGAATGGAGGGAGATCAACTAGAAAACTGCATTTTTTGCCCTTTATAGTACATTCAAGTTCGAGGCTTGTCCTGTCCTGTCCGATGTTGCTTTCGGGGGTCTGGTTGGGGTAGCACAGGAGCCGGATGGATGTTTCCTGCGGATAGTAGCCGACATCATAGGGCAGAGATGTCCATTCTCCTTTGTCTATGGTCTCAGTCGGGAGATATTCCTCCTCCGAGAAGAATGCCGCCCTGGCATTGATGCCTCTCAACCTGATTCTCGGTGATTCCAGCAGCTCATAGTCTTCCATTGTATTGCTGATGGATTTGAGGACTACTTTGCACAGCATCGGCTTCAGATCCAGCGAGACATCCTCTCCTGAAGTCCTTGCGGACGCGCTCATTATGGGTGCGTCACCGCTGTCTTCCTTGAACTCGAAACTGACCTGCGTCAGGGCGGACTGCCTTGACATGGAGGAAGTCTTGAACTTTTTCGGACTGTTGGCCACGGCGGCCACAATCTTGTCCCCCGTGCTGAGCTTGATCTCCAGCGTCGGCGGCATGTCCTTACGGTTGATGTGCTTTTCAAGGGGCTGCACTCCCTCCGCGTCATATATGAATATGTCGAGATTTTTTACGGTTTTCTCCACATCCCCGAAGTTCAGGACAAATACAGCTGAGTCTTTGACCTGCACTGGGTCTGTCCCTCCGGATGGGTCAGCGGGCCCTGTCTTGTCACAGGATAATACCAAAAAAGCCGGCAGGAGTACAAGCAAGCTATAAACGATGATCATGAATGACCGGCGGTCCGGCAGACTGCCTTGTCTCTGAAACCGGTCAGGAAAGGACTGCCGGCTTTTCTGGTGCGAGAAGTTTTTCATAACGCTGCAAATCTATGCCGACTCATCCGCATTCCAATCGATTCATAAAAAACATTTTCTATGTTTTGCTGTTTCTTTGCAAAGAAAAAATCTTTGCACGTCCAGGCAGAAAAAAACACCCCGGAGCAGAAAAGCCCCGGGGTGCCGTAGAGTGTATGTGACGCGGCTTACGCGCCGAAGTTGTCGTAGAGGATGTTCTCCGGAGGTACTCCGAGAGAGTCCAGCAGCTTGTTGACAGAGGCTACCATCATAGGAGGACCGCACATGAAGTACTTGATGTCTTCAGGAGTCTCGTGATCTTTCAGGTATGTCTCATACATCACATTGTGCACAAAGCCTGCCGTGTAAGGAACACCTGCAGCATCGGCTGCCGGATCCGGACGGTCAAGTGCCAGATGGAACTTGAAGTTAGGGAACTCCTTCTCAAGTTCGGCGAAATCCTCAAGATAGAAAGCTTCGACAAGTGCACGTGCTCCATAGAAGAAGCTGACCTTGCGCTTGGTCTTGCGGGTCTTGAAGAGCTCCATGATGTGACTGCGGAGAGGGGCCATGCCCGCACCTCCGCCGACGAAGATGTACTCGATGTTGTCAGGATCGTTGTCCGGAAGCAGGAACTCTCCGTAAGGACCGCTTATCATCACTTTGTCGCCAGGCTTGCGGGTGAAGACATAGGATGAAGCGATTCCCGGGTTGACAGGGAGAAGCTTAGGCCCCTGCTCCTTAGGCACGCTGCGGTCAAACGGTGGGGTGGCGATACGGACATTGAGCTTTATGATGCCCTTTTCTCCAGGGTAGGAGGCCATTGAGTAGGCCCTGACGGTAGGGGTAGGGTTTACAGACTCCAGATTGAAGAATCCGAATCTCTCCCAGTCCTTGCGGTAGATCGGATCCACATCTATGTCCTTGAAATACACATGATAGGCAGGGATGTCGATCTGGATGTACTCGCCGCTCTTGAAGTCCAGGTGCTCGCCTTCCGGAAGCTTGACCGTGAACTCCTTGATGAAGGTTGCCACGTTCTTGTTGGAGATGACCTCGCATTCGAGCTTCTTGACTGAAAGTGCGGATTCGGAAACCTGGATTTTCATGTCCTCCTTTACCTTGACCTGACAGCCGAGCCTCCATCCGTCCTTGATCTGCTTGCGGTTGAAGAACCCGACTTCGGTAGGGAGGATCTCTCCGCCGCCTTCAAGCACCTGCACCTTGCACTGGCCGCAGTTGGCCTTGCCGCCGCAGGCTGACGGGAGGAGGATCTTCTCTCCGGCCAGAGTGCTCATCAGCGATGAGCCCGGGGTCACGTTGAGTTCCTTCTTGCCGTTGTTGATGTCTATCTTTACGGTGCCCTTAGGTGTGATCCTGTCTTTGACGACCAGGAGTACGACCACGAGAATGAGGGTCACTATTGTGATTACTGCTACTGCAGCTATGATTGTTGAACTCATATCTCTGTCCTCCTAAAGCTGAATACCCATAAAGGTCATGAACGCGATACCCATGAGGCCCACGGTGATGAACGTGATGCCTATGCCCTTGAGAGGCTTCGGCACATTGCAATAAGCCATCTTCTCGCGGATTGCGGCGAGGCAGACGATCGCAAGATACCAGCCGATACCGGATCCGAGAGCATATACCGCCGATTCTCCGACATTGGCGAAATCCTTCTGCTGCATGAAGAGCGCGCCTCCGAGGATGGCGCAGTTCACGGCGATGAGCGGGAGGTAGATACCGAGTGAAGAATAGAGTGACGGAAGGAACTTCTCCACGATCATCTCCACGAGCTGCGTGAACGCCGCGATGACGGCGATGAACAGGATGAAGCTCAGGAAACTCAGATCGACGTCAGCGAACTGCGGGCCGAGCCAGCTGAGTGCCCCCGGCTGCAGGACATACCTGTTGAGAAGGTAGTTGAGAGGCAGGGTGCAGAGAAGTACGAAGATCACAGCGAGACCGAGTCCGTTGGCTGTCTTGACATTCTTCGATACCGCCAGGTATGAGCACATACCCAAGAAGTATGAGAATATCATGTTGTCAATGAAGATTGACTTGACGAATAAACTTATATATTCCATAGAGCGTCGCTGTTATTTTTCCTGAAGATCCTTGTCGCAGGCCCTCTGGATCCAGATGATACATCCGAGGAGGATGAGTGCGAACGGTGGCAGGATTACGAGATTGTTGGCGATATATCCGGCAGGCAGAACCTGGAATCCGAGTACGGTGCCGCTTCCGAGAAGTTCGCGGAAGAAAGCCACGATGACAAGAATCAGCGCGTAGCCGAATCCATTGGCCAGACCGTCAAGCAGGGATGGGATCGGCTTGTTGCCGAGGGCGAACGCCTCGATGCGTCCCATCACGATACAGTTTGTGATGATGAGTCCGAAGTAGACGGACAGTTGTTTCTCGATAGAGTAGGCGTACGCCTTGAGGAACTGGTCCACGAGGATCACCATGAGCGCCACCACAACGAGCTGCACGATGATGCGGACCCGGTTAGGGATGGTATTGCGCATGAGTGACACCACGAAACTTGACAGGCCGGTGACTATCATCACGGAGAGTCCCATCACGAGGGCTCCCTTGAGCTGCACCGTAACTGCAAGCGAGGAGCATATTCCGAGCACCAGGACGGTGATCGGGTTCCCCTTGAGTATCGGGTTGAGGATTGTTTCTTTAAGATTGCTCATAGCTTATTCCTCCGTACTTGTTGTAGCTTTTTTGAGATATCCGGAGTAAGCTCCGGCCCATACATCGATGGCCTTGTTGAGTCCGTTGCAGGTCATTGTCGCTCCGGTGATGGCATCCACGGCGTTGTCATCGCCTTCAGGAGCTCCTCCCTTGACGATGTCGAACGGGTTGGCCGGATCTTCAAGGTTGAGTTTCTTCCCGATGAATTCGGCCTGGAACTCAGGGTCATCCTTGATCTTGGCACCCAGTCCCGGAGTTTCGCTCGCGTGGTCGAAATATGCGCCGGCAATGGTCTGATGATCAGGCTGAAGCGCTATGTATCCCCAGATAGGGCCCCAAAGGCCGGCTCCGTAGACAGGAATGACTGTCACCCCGGACTTGAAGACATATACAGGGAGTTCCGCGTCAGAACCGGCCTTGATGGCAAGATCCTGCGGCTTGAAGTTGTCGATAAGCTCGATGTTCTCTTTGTTTATGCCGAGATCCTTGACCTTGTCTCCCGCTGCATTCACTGCAAAAGCTTCTGCAATCTGCTCAGAATACTTGGTGAGGACGGCGTCGTTGCCCATCGCCGACAATTCGGCCTTGGTGCCGACCTGTGCGGCTGTCAGGATCTGAGAGATGGTGTCAGCCTTCACGTTTGCAGTCTGCATAGGCTTGAGCGTCATCGCCGCAAACGCGAGTACCGCCGCGACTACTACAACGATAACTGTCGTGTAGATTATAGTATAGACATTACTGTTGGTATTCATATCTATGCGACTTTAAGTTTTTTAGCCTTGCGTGAAGTGTGCAGGTTCACTACTATGTAATCAATGAGCGGTGCAAATGTGTTGCAGAGCAGGATGGCGAGCATCATGCCCTCCACATATCCCGGGTTGAACAGGCGTACCATCACGCAAAGGGCGCCCACAAGCAGTCCGTATATCCATTTGCCGCACTCCGTCTGTGCTGATGTCACAGGATCCGTGGCCATGAATACTGTTCCGAAAGCGAATCCGCCATAGAGCAGCTGCATGTAGCAAGGGATGCTGGTTACTCCTGCAAGGTCGCCGATTAGGCCAACGAGCAGGGCACCTGCGATGCTGCCTGCCATGATCTTCCAGCTTGCAACACCTGTCCATATCAGTACTGCCGCACCGAGCAGGATGGCTATCACTGAAGTCTCTCCCACCGAGCCTGGCACTGTACCGATGAACAGATCCCAGAAGCCGGTGCCGTACTGTGCGCTGGCCCCGTCAAGGGCGAGCGGGGTCGCTCCGGTGAAACCGTCCACGAGCTTTTCTCCCGGCCTGTATGAAATCCAGCAGTTGGAGCCGGACATATAGTTAGGATAGGAGAAGAAAAGGAATGCACGGGTGAGAAGAGCCGGGTTCCAGATGTTCATTCCTGTGCCACCGAACACTTCCTTGCCGAAGATGACAGCGAAAGCCACGGCTATCGCAAGCATCCACAGAGGAATGTCCACAGGCACGATGAGCGGAATGAAAAATCCTGATACAAGGTAACCTTCACTGACTTCCTCTCCGCGTATCTGGCTGGATGCGAATTCGATCCCGAGACCGACTATGTAGGAGACGAGGTAGAGAGGCAGAACCTTGAGGAATCCGTACCAGAAGTTGCCGAGGATGTCTATCCCCGTATTGCCGATGGCGAGACTGTGCTGGTAGCCCACGTTCCACATGCCGAAGAGGGCTGCCGGCGCTGCTGCCACGAGCACTACTATGAGTATACGTTTGAGATCGATGGCGTCGCGGACATGTGACCCCTTGAGGGTGACTGTCCCCGGCACATGGAGGAATGTCTCAAAAGCGTCAACTGTCGAGTGCAGCCAATAGAGTTTGCCGCCTTTTTCAAAAATCTTGTTCATATCTTTAAGCCATTTCCTTGAGCATAAGGTCTATGCCCTTTGATATGATGTCCTGGATATTGTTCTTGCTCGGGTCGATGAACTCGCATGTGGCGAGGTCTTCCGGGAGCACTTCATAGATGCCGAACTGCTCCATCTTGTCGATGTCGCCGGCAAGGCAAGCCTTGGTGAGGTAGATAGGATAGATATCCATCGGCAGCACTTTGGCGTAGTATCCATCATTCATGAGGAACGCGCGCGCGCCTCCGTGGAGGTTGGTGTCCATGTCGTACTTTCTCCAAGGGGTGAGCCATGAGAAATAGCAGTGGTCGGTGCTGAACTCCTTGTGCCTTATAGGGCGGGCCCAGCCGAGGAGTTCCTTTTCGTATCCCTCGCGTATGAGGGTCACCTGCTCGTCGGCGAATCTCAGATATCCGCCCTCTCCCTTGTTCTCTCCGGAGAGGACATCGCCGCTGATGAAACGGATGCCTTCAGGGGTGCCGCCGTAGTAAGGGGCGAGTTCCTTGAGAGGCATTCCCGGCACGGTCTCGATGTAGGACGGCTCGATGGCCATAGGGCCGCAGACGGCCACCTTGCGATGCACATCATAGATGCCCTTGGTGAAGAGCCTGCCGATGGCGGCGAGACCCGCAAGTGAAATTGTCCATACGGTCTCTCCTTTCTGTATAGGAGAGATGTGGCTTATCTGCACCCCGACATTGCCTGCAGGGTGCTTCCCCTTGAAACTGTGCAGCTTGACTCCGTTGAGCCTGGAGAATTCGCTGTGCTCCTTCGATGCGTCAATGGAGACATGTACTCCTCCCTCGGTCAGTTTGCCGAGGGCGTCTACTCCGGCCTGGATGGCCTTGAGGTCACCGGCGTGACAGAATTCCGCGTCAGCAGCCAGCGGAGCGGTGTTGAACGCGGAGACGAAGATAGCCTTAGGCTTGGAGGCCGGGTCGGCTATGATACCGTAAGGACGCTGGACGAGCCACGGCCAGAGGCCGCTCTTCAGGATGGCTTCGCGAGTGGCGGCGGCGTCCAGAGACGCGACGTCCTTCACTCCGAAGTCGACGCACCGGGTCTCGCTGTCAGCCTCGATGAGGACTGCGAGCAGTTTGCGCTTGTCTCCCCGGACGAGTTCCTTGACCTTTCCGCTTACCGGAGAGGTGAGGAGGATGTCAGGGTTCTTCTTGTCAGCGATGACCGGAGAACCACAGAGCACCGGATCCCCCTCCTTGACCAGAAGCCGTGGAAGAAGACCCTTGAAGTCGGTCGGGCAGACCGCCACAATGCCCGGAGCAATCGCCTTGGAGACACGAAGTTCCGCTTCACCCTCAATAGGGATGTTCAGACCCTTTTTCAAAACGATGGTTTGTGACATTTAAGTATGACGTTAATATGATTTGCAAATGCGCTGCGAATTTACTCATTTTTTTCGTAATTTCGCGGCGTTATGGAGGATAAAGTGAAAGCGGTCCTGGAGGGACTGAATGAAGAGCAGAGAAGGGCCGTGGAGTGTGTTGACGGCCCCGTGCTCATAGTTGCGGGCGCCGGATCCGGCAAGACAAGGGTTCTTACAAGCAGAATAGCATACATATTGGCTTCAGGTGTCGAAGCCTCGCGTATCCTCGCGCTGACCTTTACCAAGAAGGCGGCCGGGGAGATGAAGTCGAGGATTGCCGACATGGTGGGCTTCCATACTGCACGGCGGCTCGTCATGGGGACTTTCCATTCCGTCTTTGTCCGTTTTCTCAGGGAGTATGCCGCTTCGTTGGGCTATCCTGAGCGTTTTACGATCTACGATACGTCTGATTCCACCAGTGCGGTCAAGGCCTGCATAAAGGAACTCGGGCTGGATGACAAGATCTACAAGCCCAAGGATGTCCTCTCCCGCATTTCGATGGCCAAAAACAACCTTGTGACAGTTCAGGGCTACCGCAACAACGCGGAACTGATGGTCTCCGACTCCCATAGCCGCAAGCCGCGCATGTGCGATCTCTATGAGCTCTACCAGAAAAAACTGAAGACGGCGGGGGTCATGGACTTTGATGATATCCTGCTGAATATGAACTATCTTCTGCGAGACAACAAAGATGCGCTCGCCGCCATCTCCGATAGGTTCTCTTATATCATGGTTGACGAGTATCAGGACACTAACTATGCCCAGTACCTGATCTTGAAGAAGCTCGCGCAGTTCCATCACAACATCTGCGTGGTCGGTGATGACAGCCAGTCCATATACGCGTTCCGCGGTGCCAAGATCGAGAACATCCTCAATTTCAAGAAAGATTACCCGGAGTGCCATATATTCCGGTTGGAACGCAATTACCGTTCAACTACGACCATCGTTGACGCGGCCAACTCACTTATTGAGCATAATGACGGACGCATCCCGAAGAAATGCTATGCTGTCGGGGGAGCGGGAGACAAGATAAAGCTGCTCAAGGCCTACACGGAGCAGGATGAGGCAGTGTCTATAGTGTCGGAAATCATCTCCAGAATGCGGCAGGAGCAGTGCCGCTACAAGGACTTCGCCATCCTTTACAGAACCAACTCTCAGTCAAGGGTCCTCGAGGAGCAGCTTCGCCGCAGGAATATCCCTTATATGATATATTCCGGTAATTCCTTTTTTGACAGGGCTGAGGTCAAGGATATGATGGCATATTTCAAACTTGTGGTGAACCCGTCCGATGACGAGTCTTTCAGGAGGGTGGTCAACAAGCCGGCAAGAGGCATAGGTGACACGACTTTCCGCCTTGTCGAGTCAGCGGCTGCAGCAGCCGGTGTTCCGCTGTTTGAAGCTGCGCTCAAAGTTGCCAAGGTGGTGCCGTTCTGCACCATGATAAAAGGTCTCTCGGAAATGGTCAGCACGACGGATGCACATGAATTGGCTGTCATGATCGCCGAGAAGAGCGGATTGTACGCCTCATATAAGGCGGATACCAGCATCGAGGGGCTTTCAAGGGTGTCTAACCTTGATGAACTTCTCAACTCTGTGTCTTCTTTTATTGAGGAGCGGGAGATGGAGGCGGAAGGGGCTGACGAGCCGCTCGGCACCGTGACGCTCGATGATTTTCTTGAGAATGTGTCACTTCTGAGCAATGTCGATGTCTCTGAGGGGGATGAAGACAATAAAGTGGCCCTGATGACGGTGCATTCAGCCAAGGGCTTGGAGTTCCCTTATGTGTTTGTGGCCGGCATGGAGGAGAACCTTTTCCCAAGTCTCTCGATGCTCGCGACCAAACAGAATCTGGAGGAAGAGCGCAGGTTGTTCTATGTCGCGGTCACAAGGGCCGGGAAAGCTCTGTCCCTTTCATTTGCCGGCACGAGGATGCGCAACGGAAAGCACGAGTCCAATTCCCCGTCACGCTTTATCAAGGAGATAGACCCTTCGTACATCGAGAATCCTCTTGATGAGGCTGACTTTGATGACAGTGGAGTAAGACATGAGTGGGGCGGCTTCGGTTCACGCTTCACCGGTGGCAGGCTGGACCGCATCCAGAGCAGCTCTCCCGGAGATTATGGTAAATCCTCCCGTGTCATGTATGAGCGCCGGGAGCGTCCAGTCGGGAAAGCAGCGGCTTTCCCTGCCCGCCAGGCAGGCCCGTCCCGTCCGTCCCTGCCTGAGCCTGATCCGGATTTCAAGGGAGTTGACATGACGCAACTGCGTGTAGGAGAGAGAATAGAGCACAACCGTTTCGGTGCCGGTACAATACTGAATCTCTCCGGGACGGCCCCTGATATGAAAGCTCATATCAAATTCGACCTTCACGGAGAGAAACTTCTGCTGCTCAAGTATGCCAAGATAAGACCCCTTAAAGCCTAAGGCTCGAAGACGAGTTTTTCGATGAAGACCTGATGGTCTCCGCACCGGCCCTCGACTATGTGGCTGCCTTCGCTTTCTGTGTGGAAAAGCGTCACAGTGTCGCCTTGACGGGCCTCCTTGTTGAAATTGATGCTCACTTCCTTCAGGAAATGTCCGAAGACAAGATCCTGCGGTAGGTTGTCAAGTGCCCATACGGTGTATTTGACGTTGTTGGCATGCCCGTTATAGTCCACATCTGACCAGTTTACACGATGGGTGCCGATTTCCTTTAGTTCTGCCCCTTTGGGGAACGCGATCTTGGGACATGGAGATTCGATGGCCTTGTCACTGCTCTGTGATTCAGACGGGATAAGAGACATCACCTCTTCTCCCCGGCATATCCTGCGGCTTTCAAGGTTCATTACAATCCATGAACTGGTGGAGTTGACTGCTACCCGGCCTTCGGAATCCTTCAGCTGATAATCGCGGATGAAGTAGAGTCCGTCCAGTCCACGATGCCATGTGTCAAGATGTATTTTCTCATCGAAGCGGACCTTACTCTCGAACCGTGTCTGCATCCTCGCGAGAATCCATGCGCAGTCGTGTGCCTTGAGCGCATCATCGCTGAAGCTCTGGACCTGGGCAGCCTTGACCGCCATCTGCTGTGCGAGGTCGAGGAAAGACTCGGGCCTTAGAAGATGGTGGCAGTCGGACATGTAGCAGCTTACGATGCTGTCTTGGGAGTATTTGCTGTTCATATAAGGCAATTTATAGGGTTTGTACAGGTCATTGTGATCCTTGCCTGAATCTCCGGGAATGCGTCCGTCATGATGTCAAGCAGGAGTGATTGGGTAAACTGTTCGCTTTCGTAATGGCCGAGTTCCGCCAGGAGTACGCCTGAGTTTTCGAAATAATCATGATAGTGAAATTCTCCGCAGACGAAGCAGTCCGCTCCTTTGCTGATGGCTTCAGAAAGCAGGAATGCCCCGGCCCCGCCGCAGACGGCCACTTTACTTATTTCCTTGCCTGAAGTGCCCGAGTGGCGGAGTGCGGCCACACCGAATCTGTCCTTGAGCATCAGCAGGAAGTCGTTGTCTGTCATAGGACTCCGCAGATCTCCGATCACTCCGGAGCCGGCATCACAGCCCTCTTTCGCCGAGAGCCATGAGAGCCCGTCCATCCCTATGACATCTGCAATCTTGTAGTTGACTCCTCCTCGCGCATTGTCCAGACTGGTGTGTGCCGAGTATATGGCGATCCCGGCCTTTATTGCCCTGACAGTGCAGCGTTGCTGGTACGTGGAGTTGCTTACCGTTTTGAGCGGATGGAAAAGCAGCGGATGGTGGGAGAGTATAAGCTGGCATCCGAGTCTTTCCGCCTCTGCGACCACTTCCTCCGTCACGTCAAGGCATATCAGGACAGATTTTATTTCCTGCTCGGGAACCCCGACCTGCAGCCCCGAGTTGTCGAAGCTGTCTTGTATCGAAAGCGGCGCCACCTTCTCGATGGCGCCTGTTATTTCTTTGAGTTTCATGCTATTTCATCCATCTGTCAAGCCATCCATAGAACTCCCTGTGCCAATAGAGAGAATTCTGTGGCTGAAGTATCCAGTGGTTCTCTTCCGGGAACACGACAAGCTTTGACGGTACGCCCATCATCTGTGCGGCATTGAATGCCGCCATGCCCTGCGTGTACGGTATGCGGAAATCCATCATCCCATGTATGCACAAGATAGGTGTGTGCCACTTGGTGACCATGGATGACGGATCGTTGGCGTAGTGCTTGCGTGCTTTGGCTGTGCTCGCGTACGGGGCTCCGGCCTGCTGCATGCCGCCGAAGGTGATTCCGTCGCCTTTCGGACCGACCTGCCCAGGGGTGTAGGCGTATTCAGTAAGGCCGCCGTTGTCCCAGTTGGCGAACCACATCTCTTCGGTGGTGAACCAGAGGGCCTTCTCGTCGAAGATTCCAGCGTGCGCTATGAAGCAGTCGTAGAGGTCACCATGCATGCCTTCGAGCATGTAGGCTGAATATCCGCCGTAGGATGCTCCGACGCATGCGAGTTTGCCTACATAAGGCTTGCTCTTGATATAGCGGCCTGCACTGAGGTAGTCCTGCATGTTGAGACCAGGGTAGTCGCCGGATATCTGCTCTTTCCATGCCTGGCCGAAAGCGGTGGTGCCGCGGCGGTTTGGCCTGATGACGATATAGCCCTGCTGGGCCATCAGACGATAGCACCAGCGGTAGCTCCAGTCCTGGGAATTGGTGCCCTGAGGCCCGCCGAGAACGATTTCGATGGCCGGGTAGACCTTGGTGCTGTCGAAGTGAGGAGGATATGTGATCCAGCACTGCATCTGCTTGTGGTCCACGGTCTCCACGAGCACGCTTTCTGAACGTATGTCATCGAGTTGGCTGATTATGTGGCCGTTCTCATCGCTGAGCTGCCTATATGAAGTTCCGGCGGATGTGATGTCCACCGCCACAAGTTCGGTAGGGAACTTGAGACTGGCGTAAGAGGCGAGCAGGGTCACGCCCTTGTCGCTCTCGAGCACTGCGAACGGTGAGTCGAAGTCGAACCACCAGTCCTCTCCTGTCACCCTCTGCACATCTCCGCTGAGGTCGATGCAGAAGATTCCCTGGATGCCTTCGGATACGAGGGCGTTGAAGAAAATCTCGTCTCCGTGCCATATCGGGCCTGCGACATCATGGTCGAAAGTGGAGCTGAGTTCCACGGCAGCCCCGAGGGCGACGCTGTCCCCGAGTTCTACATCGCATACCATAAGTCTCTGGCGGTCAGCTTCGTATCCGTCGCGTGCCATGGAGATCCATGCGAGGTGCTTCCCGTCTTCGCTCCATGCGGGATCCGTGTCGTATCCTCCGGATGTGGTGACATCGATTGTCCGGCCGGACTGGATGTCTGTGATGTAGATGCAGCTGTTGGTACTGAAAGCGTATTCTTTGCCCGTCTTCTTGCGGCAGGAGTAGGCGATATGTCTGCTGTCAGGAGCCCATGCGAGCTGCTCGATGCCTCCGAAAGGCTCCGTTGGAAGTTCATATAGCTTCTCCGTGCCGAGGATGTCGAAAGAATTGTCCGGCGTGATGAGGGCTCCGCCGAAAGGGGCCACATAGCTTCTCGGCACTTCTGTCACCCAGTGATCCCAGTGGCGGTACATCAGGTCTTCTGTCGCGTAGGCCTGCGCCTTGTCAAGATCCGGGTTGTTGTCGGACGGCTGCTGGAGGGCCGTGTTCTTTATGCTGCTGACATATATTACATTGGCCTCGTCAGGGGATACGCTGAATCCGCTGACCCCTGCAGGAATGTCGCTGAGTTTCTGCATCTTGCCAAGCTTTGTGCCCTTGAGCGGCGCCTGCCATATCTGGCCCTTGAAGATGAAGTAGATCCTGGAGCCGTCCTTGGACCATCTTGCGTTGCTTACTGATGAGGCATAGCGGGTGAGCTGCACCTTGCCGGAGCCGTCAGCGTTGCAGATGAAGAGATTGCGGCAACTGCGGTTGTCAGGGACGGAGGTGTAGGACACGCCGTAGAGTATCCTGGTCCCGTCAGGGGAAATCTGCGGGTCGGAGAGCCTTCCGAGCGCGAGCAGGGTCTCGGGGGTCATCACCCCGTCTTCAACCTTGATGTCGGAGGGGCCTATGTAGCCGCTTTCGACCGTCTTAGCACAACTCATTGCCATAGTCAAAACGAATAAACCGATAAGTGCTTTTTTCATGATATTTTACTGTAATCTTTGATTTCGTATCTGCCCTTTTTTAATTCCTTTACCAGCCGGGCGTTCAGCGGGCTTTCAAGTGTCGGGTCTGCTTCAAGCAGTTTCTCCGCATCGGACCGTGCTTCTGCGAGTATCGTGCCGTCTTTTGCCAGCGAGGCTATGGACAGGTTTATCGGAAGCCCGCTCTGCTGTGTGCCTTCAAGGTCTCCCGGGCCTCTCATCTTCATGTCCTGTTCGGCGATTTCGAACCCGTCCTCGGTCGAGCACATGAGTTCCAGTCTCTGCTGCGCCTCTTTTGATGTCTTGTTGTCCTTTACGAGTATGCAGTATGACTTCTCGGCACCGCGTCCCACCCTGCCGCGAAGCTGGTGGAGCTGGCTCAGACCGAAACGCTGCGCGCTCATGATGACCATCACTGATGCGTTAGGCACATCGACACCGACTTCTATCACCGTGGTGGACACCAGTATGTCCGCCCTGCCTGCGGCGAATGCATCCATGTTGAAGTTTTTCTCCTCGGCGCTCTGCTGTCCATGGACGATGGCGACCTTATAGTCCGGGAGCGGAAACGCGCGGACGATATCCTCGTACCCGTTCTGGAGGTTCTGGAGATCGAGCTTCTCGCTTTCGAATATGAGCGGGTAGACGATGAAGGCCTGCCGCCCGGCCGCAATCTCCTCCTTTATGAACTTGTACATCGCTCCGAGCCTGTTTTGCCCTATGCAGATGGTCTGCACCGGTTTGCGGCCGGGCGGCAGCTCGTCTATGACCGAGACATCCAGATCGCCATACAGGGTCATGGCCAGAGTGCGTGGGATAGGGGTGGCTGTCATCACCAGTATGTGCGGCGAAGGGGTGTTCTTGGCCCAGAGTTTTGCTCTCTGGTCTACCCCGAAGCGGTGCTGCTCGTCAATCACTGCAAGTCCAAGGTTCTTGAATGTCACATTGTCTTCAAGCAGGGCGTGGGTGCCCACGATGATGCCTATACTCCCGTCTTCAAGCCCGGTATGAATCTCCCTCCGCTCCTTCGTCGTGCTGTTGCCGGTGAGCATTGCCGATTTCACCCCGGTAGGGGCGAGATACTTCGTTATGTTGGCGGCGTGCTGCTGCGCGAGGACTTCGGTCGGAGCCATTATGCAGGCCTGATAGCCGTTGTCCACAGCCAGCAGGCAGCTGAAGACGGCTACAAGTGTCTTTCCTGAACCTACATCCCCCTGCAGGAGGCGGTTCATCTGCCGCCCGCCGGTGAGGTCTGCGCGAATCTCGCGTATCACTCTCTGCTGCGCTCCTGTCAGGCTGTATGGGAGGGATTTATAGCATGAATTGAAGCCATCGCCCACTTTTGGCATCATAAGCCCCACCGCCCCTTTGGAGCGGACGTATTTCTGCTTGAGCAGTGACAGTTGCAGCAGAAACAACTCTTCGTACTTGAGCCGGCGTGTCGCGCGTTCCAGAGCCTCGCTGTCCTTTGGGAAGTGGATGTTGTAGAGAGCGAATTTCAGCGATGCAAGGTTCTTGTTGCCCAGTATGTAGTCAGGGAGCGTCTCCTCTATCTCGGGGAGGCAGAGCGCGAGTGCCGCAGCCTGAAGACGGCACATCACCTTGCCTGTGACCCTTCCGTTCTTGAGTTTCTCCGTACTTGGGTATACTCCTGTCAGGGCTGACTGGGACGGGGCTCCGGCCTGCGGAGCGTCAACTTCCGGATGGACTATGTTGATCCTGTCACCGAAACTCTGGGGTTTGCCGAAAAAGACGAACTCGCTGCCCGGGACGAGCCTGCCCCAGTTCCATTTTATCCCCTTGAAGAACACCATCTCGATTCTGCCGCTCCCGTCTTCTACGATTACTGACAAGCGTCTGCAGGAGTTGAAATTAATCTGGCCTTCAGGCTGAATCACAGATGAACCCTGACCATACAGGGTTCTGGAGACCACCCGGGCCCGTATCTGGACGAAGGCCAAGTCCGGGCGTATATCGCAGATCCGCGTTATTCCACGCCTGTCGATGTAACGGAACGGATACAGGTGTATAAGATCCGAGAGAGTCTCGATGCCGAGCTCCCTTGAGAGCAGTTCGGCCCTTTTGGGGCCGACTCCGCTCAGATATTGTATGCTTGTATCCAGTTCTCTCATCTTATCTTGAACCTCCTCCGACGCCGCCCCCGCTGAATCCTCCGCCTCCACCGAATGAAGTGCCTCCGCCGAAACCGCCCGTCCTTGCCTCAGCATCCATGGAGGCATTTGTGATGGAGCGTGACAGGCTGTCATTGAGCCTCAGTATCAGATAGAGAGTGGCGTAGTCAAATCCTCCGTCCTCCTGCTCGAGGAGTTGAGGGTTGATGTCCTTGAGTTGTTTTGCTACAGTCTCGGCTATGCCGTACAAGGCGCCGAATGCCAGATATTCTTTCCAGAGGACGGCTTCCACGGCCTCCTTTTCTTGGATCAGGGTGAAGTCGAGGAGGAATTTCTTGAGTCCCAGTAATTTGCGCGCTTCGCCCTGACCCTTCTCCGTGTAGGCGGAACCCTGGATGAAGCCGTCGCGGACCAGAGACTTGCGTCCGCAGGAAGTGCTTGATTTTATCCAGTTGTTTACTTCTGAACTGTGTCCCGATGACCACCTTGAGAACTCTTTGCTCTGGAGAATCCTGTCGGAACCGCTCGCTTTGAGCATCATGTTGTACAGCCCTCTCATTGTCGTGTCGCTATCGTCCGGCGCTGTCCCGTTGAACGAGAGCTCCACCTTGTCGCCGTTCTTCGCCACTGTAAGATAGCCCTTGTATATCATCTTCAGTATGAGGGCTGAAGCCAGTCCGCTGCCACCGGACCGGTCCTCTCCAAGTTTCTGAAGAGTGTAGTATGATTCGTTTGTGTCGCCGCCGAAGGGGATTTCCCTGCTCCATGCGACATCTTTCGGTTTCATTCCGAGGATCTTCCGCTTGTTTGCAGCGCTTGCGACAAAAGCGATGATGGTCATTCCTATACCTGCGAGGATGACGAGCGCGAATCCGAACCATCCTCCTTCGTCGTCATCTTCAGCATAGTCAGAACCTTCCAGAGCCATGTCCAGCACATCTGAGAAGTTGCGGGCCTGACGGCTTGGAGAATTGAAAGTTCCTTTGTCAAAACGCAGCAGCACTATCACTGAACTGTTGCTCTTGAACCTTTCGCTGCTTTCGTAGACAGCTTTGCCGCCTTCTATCCTCGCGTCTCCGATGAATCCGAAGCCCCAGAGTCTGGTGTCTGTGGAGTCAATCTGCGTGTCCTCGATCCCGATTTCCGCCTTTACGTGTTCCGGGCGTGAGGAGAGCCCGGGGGAGACAATCTGAAGATGCAGCATGTCATAGTCATTCAAGGACTTGACTGCATTGGTCATGGTGTATGAGACGGTGAAGACATGGTCCCCGAGCTTTCCTATGCCCCAGCATAACTCCATCCCGTCGCCCTTGTGGACAATCCCGCAGCGGCCGGCCTTGTCTTCGATGCTGCGGTCCACGTCCCACTCTCCCTCGTTGACGTAGCGCCGTCCGCTCTCATCGGTGACAGAAAAGTCCCGTATGTCGATGTCTCCGAGGTTCTTGCGTACAAGATACCATTCTGTCCCGTCGGCGGCGCAGACATCCCAGCGTTCCGTCACTGATGCCGACCCGTCTCTGTGCAGGGTCATGGATATGTCTATGTCGCGGATCTCCGGGCTGTATGCAGACAGGCTCGCGGCACCGATAAGCATCGCGGCAATAGAGAAAAAGAACCTGCGCATGGGTGTCAGATATTGATTTTCGGCATTTCGGCTTTCTCGCCCGGATCCTTGAGGTAGTCCTTTACGGAGAAGTGCAGCATTCCGGCCACCACGGAATCGGGGAACTGGCGCACGAGCCTGTTGTACTTGGTCACGCTGTCGTTGTAGACCATGCGGCTGACGCGCACCTGGTTTTCGTAGGTGTTGACGCTCTCCATCGTCTTGGCGTATGTCTCGCTGGCCTTGAGTTCCGGGTACTGCTCGGCGACAAGGCGGATGCGGGATGCAGCTGCCGTGAGGAGTTCTTCCTGACCGGCTGCTTCAGCTGCCGAACTTGTGCCGACGACCTCCCTGCGCTGTGCAATCACGTCCTTGAGGGTGTTGTACTCGTGCTCGTTGTAAGATTTGGTGAGCTGTACGAGCGATGTGATCGCGTCCCAGCGGCTCTGCTGCTGTACGCCGATCTGGCTCATGGAGTTCTGGCACAACTCGTCTTTGCTCACGAGATTTCTCTGGATGGAAATGAACCAAAGGACCAGAACGGCCACAATGGCGACAATGATGATTAAGGTCATAAGTTGTTCATTTATTTCCGGTAAATATAGGTAATTTTCTCCAAAACGGAAAGGGACGGGACCCTTTGGAAGGATTCCGCCCCTTATATGGTGCAGTCTTCAGTGAAGACTAGAGCTTCGGACCGGCCTCGACGAGAGCCTTGCCGGCTTCGGTGTTCTCGTACTTGTGGAAGTTCTTGATGAAACGTCCTGCAAGATCCTTTGCCTTCTCGTCCCATACGGAAGCGTCGGCATAGGTGTCACGAGGATCGAGGATGTGGGTGTCTACACCCTCGAGTACGGTAGGAACCTCGAAGTCGAAGTAAGGGATCTTCTTGGTAGGAGCCTTGTCGATGGAACCGTCGAGGATGGCATCGATGATGCCGCGGGTGTCGCGGATGGAGATGCGCTTGCCTGTGCCGTTCCAGCCGGTGTTGACAAGATATGCCTTGGCACCGCTCTTCTGCATCCTTTTCACGAGTTCCTCAGCGTACTTGGTAGGAGGAAGTTCGAGGAACGCCTGGCCGAAGCAGGCTGAGAATGTCGGGGTAGGCTCGGTGATTCCGCGCTCTGTACCGGCGAGTTTTGCGGTGAATCCTGAGAGGAAGTAGTACTTGGTCTGCTCAGGGGTGAGGATGGATACCGGAGGAAGCACACCGAATGCGTCGGCTGAGAGGAAGATCACCTGCTTTGCTGCCGGGCCCTGAGAGTAAGGACGCACGATCTTGTTGATGTGATAGATCGGGTAAGATACTCGGGTGTTCTCGGTCACGCTCTTGTCGGCGAAGTCGATCTTGCCGTCCTTGTCCACTGTGACGTTCTCGAGGAGGGCGTCGCGGCGGATGGCGTTGTAGATGTCCGGTTCAGAATCCTTGTCGAGGTTGATCACCTTGGCGTAGCAGCCGCCCTCGAAGTTGAATACGCCCTCGTCGTCCCAGCCGTGCTCGTCGTCACCGATGAGAAGACGCTTAGGGTCGGTTGAAAGGGTGGTCTTGCCGGTTCCGGAGAGGCCGAAGAAGATGGCTGTGTTCTCCCCGTTGAGGTCGGTGTTGGCGGAGCAGTGCATTGAAGCGATGCCCTTGAGAGGAAGGTAGTAGTTCATCATGGAGAACATTCCCTTCTTCATCTCGCCGCCGTACCAGGTGTTGAGGATGACCTGCTCCTTGCTTGTGACGTTGAACGCTACAGCGGTGTCGGAGCGGAGACCGAGCTCCTGATAGTTCTCGACCCTTGCCTTGGATGCGCAGTAAACTACGAAATCAGGCTCCTGGTCGAACTCTGCCTGATTCTGCGGACGGATGAACATATTGGTGACGAAGTGTGCCTGCCATGCGACTTCCATCACGAAGCGCACCTTCATCCTGGTATCCTTGTGGGTGCCACAGAAACCGTCCACCACGAAGAGCCTCTTGCCTGAAAGCTCCTTCACGGCGAGAGCCTTGAGCTCTTTCCATACTTTCTCTGAAAGCTCGTGGTTGTCGTTAGGATACTCCGGGGTGTTCCACCATACGGTGTCCTTGGAGTTCTTGTCCATGACGATGTACTTGTCCTTAGGGGAGCGACCGGTGTAGATGCCGGTCATCACGTTGATTGCGCCGAGTTCAGTCACCTGACCCTTCTCGTAACCTTCGAGCCCCGGTTTGGTCTCTTCATTGTAGAGAACCTCGTAGGTCGGATTGTAAAGGATTTCTGTGGTTCCTTTAATACCGTACTTGCTTAAATCAATTTTTGACATAATATGTTTTGGTATTTGGAGTATTAACTTGTTTCTTACACTGCAAATTTCGCGCGCAAATATACGTTTTTTTCATTATTTCTCCAATGTTACTCCCATAAGTCCGATGACCACGTCGTTGGACAATGTACGGAGCGTCAGGCTTTCGAGGGTGCCGGAAGTTTGACACCTGATTT
>DJOT01000036.1 GCA_002439095.1 Bacteroidales bacterium UBA6431
GGGCCGACGCCGTCTGCTGGACCAAGGACAGGACCTACGTCTTCGAGTTCAAGCTCGACGGCTCCGCTGACCAGGCCCTACGCCAGATCGATGACAAGGGCTACCTCATCCCGTATAAGGCGGACGGCACCTGCGTCAAGGTCGGTGTCAACATCTCATCCCGGACACGCACCCTCGATGCCTGGAAAGTCGAAGCATCTGAGGGTTAGTCTGCAAAATCCCGTCAAAGTCCGGCAGTTCATTCATAAAGCTTCGCGGCAGCCTTGATTCTCTTGCCGATGGATTCTACCAGTTCCTTGGGCGCGAGAACCTTGATCCCTTCACCGAAACTCAAGATCTCGCGTTCCAGTTCCGGGTTGAGAATCACATTAATCTGGAAAACGGTATTGCCGTCCTGATCCGCCTCCACCACCATCTGGCTCTTGTGAAAAGGTTTAGTGCGTATGTACGGCGCCTCTTTGGCGTTTGCCCAGATACGTACTGACTTCGGTTTCATTGTCCTGTCCTTGGTGACACCGACGGCATCATCAAACCATGTTTCCGGGTTGTATCTATCCATTGGGATAAACTTCACACCCACTGGCGCGGGACGCCTGATGTCACGCACGGAGGCGGTACGCAGCCTGTCCCTTAAGGACGAGGTGGCCAGACTGGAAGCGCAGGGCATCATCCACGCCATCCGCGGGCAGAGTGATCTGGAGGAGGCAGCCGGAGCCTACAAGGACATCGACAAGGTCATGGCAGACCAGTCCGACCTCGTGAAAATCGTCACGGAACTTGTCCCGGTAGCCGTCATCAAAGGATAATCCAAGCCAACCCCTCAAGGTGTGCGTAGACAGGATTTTCCGGACGACCTGTGAAACCAGACTGGTGACCGGGCTTGCCAGTGAACTTCTTTGCCGAATCAAGCGGATCCTCTCCATCTGCGAGGAGTACCCAAGTAGCACTAGTGAACCATCCGTCCTCCTTTACGGCATGATTTATAGGTATCACTTTGAGGATTACGATATGGGGAGTCGGAACGACATCATCAAGTATGCCGTCCGAAACGGATAGTAATGACAGAATAATTATTCTTGCGTAGAAGCTTGATTCATCAGAGATAATACCACTTCAGAGAATCGCCTCTCATTCGCTGCAATTAGCCCACGGAAGTTGTCGTATGTATCGGCATCTTGGGGAACAGGGAGTGTTATGAGGACCATCTGGCCCCCATATCCGTGAAGGGTTTCCGATTCTTGTATAACAGCAGTCTCACCTGGCACAATAAATCCGCCAACCATAAGCTTGCGTATGTACATATATGAAATAACCTGAGCGAGATCTTCTCGACTGACGCCGGAAACGCCGCCCTCTTCGTAGCGTTTATACTTGGCATCCAAGACCATCTGGCCGTTGTAGAAGTCCGGGAAGCGACGTCCAAGTTTGGGCTTGAAGAGATGAATGGCGCCGAGCCCCAACTTGTTTTCCGGATGCGTGAAACCCAATTCTCGCAGTATCGTATTCAGGTACTCTTCCCAGAGCCAAGCTCCATCGAAAAGCACGCCATAGACAGTATCATCGCATTTACCGTATTTGATCTCTTCCTGCCGCAGAATCTGAACACAGAGCTTCCTTAATGGTTCATACTCCGAATAGTATGGATGAACCCTCGCACGAATGTTCTTGCTGATTATTCTCTCGCGCTCTCTTTCCTCGTAAGATGGCGTAGCATCTATCACCATAGACACATCAGTCTTGGTTTCTTCATCTCGTGAGAGAATACCGGTGCCGTATTCTTTAGTGCGGATATATTCGATTGTGTGTCGGACCAATTCCATAAGGGCATTGTCAGCTGTGTGCTCTCTGGTCTTATACGCAATGTTCCCAGTAAATGGTATATTCAGCCGGATATGTCGCGAGACATCAAGGACACCCCTGACTTTGTCATCATTGTGATTCCTGGTCACATACTCTTTGCAAAGCCCTTGCGCCAGTGCCCTTTTGAGGAAAAACGGGAACAGGAACAGGACAAAATCAAAAACCGATTCGGCATCCGTGCTGTGCGGAAGGTCGAATAAATTCACGGAGAACACTTTTTCCAACAGGTAATGCATAAAATAGTCATCCTCCCCATTGTCAAACCGGGACTTGATCCGGATGTTTGTTCCTCTGCAACCGACAAAACCCATGAGGTTCCCTGTGGTAACAACATTGTCTTGAATGTCAAGGATTGTGCTATCGCCGATTTTATCTCCATAGACATCCAGACTGTTTGGAAACACGAGCAGGGACATGCCATTGTTATCCCGGTCGCACAGTTTTTTTACCGTTCGTCCGGCAATCAAGGAGAGGTCTGACCACTGCTGTTGTGACAGCTTCAGATTCCTTTCTCTGGCATTATCCTTTATAACGACTGAATCGGCCATCTACTGCTCAGCCTCTTTGTATTGATCGAAGGCCTCCTTCAGAGAAGCCATCTTCTCCTCTATGCCGCGAGAGCCCCTAAGGTACTCTTTCAAAATACCCTTAATATGGTATTCCCAGAGTTTCTCGAAGTCGCCGTCATACTGCCCCAGTTTCAAAAAATAAGCAGGGCCAATGTCGTATGCGTCTGTGAGGCCTATTTCCTTCTTCAGTGTTTCATTCAAGGAAGACAGACAACGCTTGGCAGCATCGCTCCAATCAGGAATCTGGGCGTCAAGCATTTCGATGCGGTCTTCAACCTTCACTTCAGCCCAAGCAAAACGACGGCGAACCGCGAAGTCCATACTTTCCACACTGCGGTCGATGTCATTCATCGTGCCAATTATGTAGACATTGTCGGGCACATAAAAGCCCTTTTCAAATGGATCTCCAGGTTCCACCATATTCTGGTACTGGGTTTTGACTCTTCCCTTCTCGCCCCTATAACCAGGATCTACTGCGAAGAACAATTCGCCAAAGATCTTGGAGAGTTCACCACGGTTGATCTCATCAATGATGAAGATGTGGTCCGGCTGTCTCAGGGTCGGTGCAGTTTCAACAAGCCCGTACTTTTCCCTTAGGAGCTTGATCACGCCCTCAAAGTAACCCTTCCAATAAATGTAGACTGTGTTCCCTCCAATTTGGTTCCGGATGTTCTCCCGTGTAAGAGTACCTTGCTTGACCAACTCCTTACCAGTATGCAGGTTCAGGCTCCCTCTGGTATTCACGGAAATGGCGAATGTGGCCCCACTATTCGGTGTAGTGAGTTTCAAAGGCTCTTCCATCTCCGAGAGGTCAGCCAGAAGAAGGTCGTAAGCCTTATCAAAATCTCTAGTCATAACACTTGACAGCGCCTCGGCGCAGAACTGTTTGAATACACCGTTTACACGCTCGAATGAGCAGTCATCCGTGGGACGCAGGCCTTCCACAAAATCAGTGTAGTCATATGACGGATGGAACTGTACAAAACCGGGGTTGTCATCCCCCATTGCCTCAGCTATCTTTTTGGCGAGATATGTTTTCCCGGTACCTGGCGCTCCAGTCAGAACGAGATTGTGATTGGCGCGAAGAAGTTCAATATATTTGTCCATTTTGTCGTTATTATCGTTGAGGTTTTCAAAAAGATACCAGGCAAACAGGGCTTGATGAAGCGGTTCGCGGAACGTTACGTTATCCTTGAAGTACTTCATAATGGTAACGTTATCCTCCAACCAATGACCAGAGGAGGCCGGCAAGGCAGAATCAATCGCCAGAACCTTGTCGTAAACATTTCGGAATTTGCCGTCTGTAATGATGGTAGTCAATTGATACGGGAAGAGGCCAGCCCACATGCGGTGGAATGCCGCAGGGTGCTGTTTGGACAGGGCCGGCTGTATCAACTGCTTCATCTCATCGTAGTCCTCCCGAGAAATAGAGCCAGCCTCCAAATTACGCTTGAAGATTTCATACATCTTCGGCCAGAGAGGAAGCATCTGCTCATACTCTGCGCTAGAGTATTTGCCTTGAGAGTTGGAGGATATATAGTTATTGCTAACCCTCATGAAGTAGTCTTTCATGTCATCATCAATATCTCCTGCAGTCTTGCCGTCCTCGAACATCGCAAGGAAACGCCCGACACTCTTCTTATACTCGGGATACCATCCCTTATACACCCAATTCTCCGTTTTGATCGCCTCGTCATATATTTGCTGTAGCCAGTTCTTCGGTTGGCCACTCTCCATGAAGTGCTGCATCTGCCAAAGCACATCCTGTGCATTTACAAGATCACTCCAGAACAGGCCTCCGGTCTCATGATGAAGAACTTCCTGAAGCTCGACATCCCGCTGCTCAAAAGGAATAATGTCCTTCAAAAGATACAGAAAGTGAGCATATTTTTGTCCGGCCGGCTTGATGGCGAACCCCATATACTTGCAGTAATCCTCATAGATGGTACTGGTATAGGGCGTATAGGATTGAGGATCGCAACAACCCAGAAAAGCAGCAGCCGTCCTTTCATCTCCATAGGATGACTTGCCGGCAGGTGTTATCGCCTTCGCCGCTGATTTGAAATTTTGCAATCGCTCATTCAGAGACTTGTCCTGAAGGAGCAGGTCAAAAGATTGGAAGACCTTGTCAGGTATCGATTCCAGCAGAGAAATAATGGTCGCTCCAACATGTGGCTTTTCTACGAAGTTGCACTCCTCGGAAACCAACATACGAACAATCTCCTCGGTGGTTTTACCTCGTGCTGAGTCGATAAGCTTCCACTTGTAGATTTCATCGCTACGTGAGCTGTTCAGACCTTCAGCGATAACAGGTCCCCTATATTTCTTGAGCAACTTTTCAAGGAGAAGACGCTGCATGGCCGCAACAAGTTCCGGACGAAGTTCCCATTCAAAGTGTCCGTCCCTAACCTTACGGCCAAGCATAGTAATTGGCCAGAAAGTATCTTCCGTGTTCTCATTGGCCTCGATACGGAAGTCCTTCCCACTCGCTTTCTGAGCAAACCGTCCAAAATGCTGCACAAGCATATTGATGCCGCTGTCGCTCGTCGAATATACCTTGCTCAGCCGGGCGCAGGTTGATTTATGGCCAGGCTGGCTGAGGAACATCCGTAGAGTATCCAGTTGTCTTCGATATTTGCCATTGTCAGCGGCCAACAGAACCTGATACCACTCCTCCTCATTGAGGATTGGCTCGGTAAAATACTGACCGTCTTTTTGTTGCAATTTATATGTTGTCATATCGTTGCAGCGCGACCCATTACCGCACTACGGTTGATTTCGAGGACGTTTGCAATTTCTTCAGTGGTGATGAAAGGTTTCTTCCGCATCAATTCGAGTGCTTTCTTTTCGTCTATCATGACCGTTCTGATTAAGTTTCAAATATAACTATTTTCGGCGGGATTTCGATGGAAAACTTTCAACGGACGGAGGATACGATTGAGTTTGTAATCAGCAACTTTGAATCCCCGAATTTTCGAAAAGCAGATTCCCCGTTTCAAGGGCGCATCGGAAGCGGGCCGCCTCATGATCAACACAAAAGCACCGCAGGAGGCTACCTGTTCCCGGTCACCCACTGCCATAGCGCCGGGCCGGTCACGCGATGCAGGTGTGAGCCGATTCGGCGAAAACGGCTCACACCTGGAAGCGACAGGTGCCGCAGAGAGCCATGCCGGGCATGTGGACGCCCCAGGTAGTAGCAGAAACACCGAAAACGGCTCACACCTGGCGGAGGCTGACTCCATGTGGGGCTTCGTGCGGAGGTATAGCGATATGTGACGACACAGCCGCGGTGGCAGGTAAAGCATTGACAGACAGGCATAAAACGACATTGCCTGCCGGCGATTCGCAACAGGCAATATCACTAATTAGTTCAATACCAAAAAGTTATCCGCCACCTCAAACATGCACCCACCCCATCCCATCCACGTCGGCTCCTCCGCATACATATCACCACGCCTCTCCCTTGCCAAGCCATGGAGCAAACGCTCAACCCTCCAGTATCTGCCCTGCGGCGTTCTTGGTGTCCACTTTCTCGATAACGCGCTCAAGAATGCCGTTCTCGTCGAAGATGAATGTGCGCCGGAGCGTCCCCAATATTGTCTTCCCGTACATCTTCTTCTCTCCCCAGGCGCCGAAGGACTGGAGCATCTCCGTAGAGGTGTCCGCAAGCAGCCGGAACGGCAGTTCATATTTGGCCCTAAAAGCCGCGTGTGACTTCTGGCTGTCCTTGCTCACGCCTACCACATTGTACCCGGCGGCTGTCAATTCCGCATAGTTATCCCGTAACGAGCAGGCCTCAGCCGTACATCCGGAAGTGTTGTCCTTGGGATAGAAATAGATGATTGTCTTCTTCCCCTTACCGATGAAATCCTCAGATTTCACCATATTCCCGTCCTGGTCCATGACCTCAAAGGACGGCATCTTGTCACCTGTCTTAAGCATGTTCACTGGCAATTATTGATGTCTCTTTCCAATCCGCAATTTACAAATTATTCTGATCAGAAGTGCAAAAGCCGTCCACCATTGCTGACGCAGCCAGACGAATGACACCACTGGCGAGCATCTGCCGCCTTTCGTCAGTGCCGGCCATTTTGAATATCACCAAATTTAGTTAAATTTGCATTCTTGAGTGCCCATTTTGGCTGTTGATGGGAGCTTGATAATAGGATGATGAATAGCCGACAATTAATTCAAGGAGTTCAATTCTCCTTTGCTCAACAAATGCTTAAGACAGGTATCAAAGGTCATCAGGAGACCACAGTTACGGAGAAGATGCTGGCACAGAATGTCGGCAGCGGTCTTGTCAGGGTCTACGCTACAGCGATGATGATCGCCCTTATAGAAAAGGCTGCAGTACTTTCAGTACAGCCATATCTCGATGAGGGTCAAGGTTCTGTCGGCACTCTTGTCAACGTCTCCCACGTCTCAGCCACTCCGCTCGGCATGAAAGTCTGGGCAGACACTGAACTCATCGAAATAGACCGGCGCAGACTGGTATTCAAGGTTGCGGCATACGACGAGCGCGGACTCATCGGAGAGGGAATGCACGAGCGCTTCATCATCGACAACGCGAAATTCCAGGCGAAAGCCGATTCCAAATAAACTTTTCTCTATGAAAAAAGACATCTATCTTGCTGCAGGATGCTTCTGGGGCGCACAACGCTATTTCAATCAGATCCACGGAGTTGTAGCCACCGAGACCGGATATGCCAACGGCAACATCTTCCATCCCACCTATCGTGAGGTCAGCACCGACGCCACCGGATATGCCGAGACGGTACATGTGACTTATGACACTGACTTCATAGGGCTTGAAAGGATTCTCCAGATCTACTTCAGAGCCATTGACCCGACAAGCGTGAACAAACAGGGAGAAGACAAGGGCACCCGTTACCGCACAGGCATCTATTACACGGATCCACAGGACCTGACCGCGATAGAGAACATCTGCGACAGGATTTCCGGAGACCTCAAGGCACCGCTTGCCGTAGAAGTGAAGCCTCTCAAGAATTTTTACAGGGCTGAAGACTACCATCAGAATTATCTTGACAAAAACCCGGACGGCTATTGCCACATCCCGGAGTCGCTGATGGAATACGCCAAGACGGCATCCGAGCCTTCCGCAGACTGATGTATGTCCAAGTTCTGCTGCCTCTCAAACTGAGGTGGATTCCTACTTATATCTCCGATGCTCCCCTGCTTCGTGGCGAAGCAGTCAAAGTCGTATTCTCCGGACGCAAATATACAGGCATCGTCTGGGTAGTGGACGCGGATGCCCCGTCCGGAGCGAAACGTATGCTCAAAGTGCTCGAGCGCGACGAAGCCTTGCCGCCGCTCGACGGCAAGGAGATGGATCTGTGGGCATTTATCGCAGGCTACTACCTATGCACCCTTGGGGAAGTCTTCGCCATGGCCCTCCCGGGGATGAGACTCCGAAGCGAACAGAATAATTCAGCGGCCATAGCACGCCTGCGCGCAAGAGTGAGCGCCATAGAAGAGCAGCTCACGGGGAGACACTGTGAGCGGGTCCGCCGCAGGCTTGAAGAGAAAAAGGCTGAGATTCTCGCAAAAATCGCAGAACTCTCCCCAGCGGAGATCACCGTACCGGACGCCGGATCCCGGACAGAGCCGGAGACTGCCTGCCCGGCAGCAGCACCGGAAGACCGCAGACCGCGACTCCTGATAAACAACAATCGGCTGCCAACATATATAGAAGCAGCCCGCGAGCAGCTGGACAGCGGCCATCAGGTGCTCCTCCTCACCCCTGAAGTCGCGTTCGCAGACAAATTAGAAAGAACTCTCACAGAAGTGTTCGGTTCGCGCCTTGCCGTCGTCCACTCAGGAAAGAGCCCGTCCTCCAGACAACGGACTGCCGTCAGGCTGCGAAGCGGCCAGCCGCTCCTCGTACTCGGCACAAGATCCTCCATATTCCTTCCGTTCCGCAGACTAAGCCTTGTGATAATAGACGAGGAGCAGGATCCATTCTACAAACAGAGCGAACCCGCGCCGCGCTACAACGGCAGGGACTGCGCCATCTATCTGGCAGGACTCCACTCCGCAGAAGTGCTTCTGGGCACTGCCTGCCCTTCTCTGGAAACCCTGCTCAATCTGCGCAGCGGCAAATATGCCGCAGCCCGGAAATGCCCGGCTGCAAATGACGGGGCAAGCAAAAAAACATCTCAGTCCGGGCCAGAGACAGGCAGGCTCACCGTGATAGACATCGCGGCCGAACGCCGCAAAAACGGGATGAAAGGCCCTCTGTCCCGTAAACTTATCGCCGCAGCCCAAGCCGCCGGAGGCCCGGTGCTTCTGATACGCGGCTGGGAAAAACAGGAAGAACTCGCAGGATGCATCAGCACCAACCTCCAGGGCGCAGATGTCAGCGTAAGCACACTTGCGGAGCTCAAGCGCAAAGGCTCCGGCGGAGCTGTCCTGATCGCTGTGCTCCAGGCAGATGCCCTGCTGTCCAAAGATGACTTCAGAAGCGACGAACGGGCTCTGCAGCTCATGGCGATGCTCAGGGAGTTCTCGCCGGAGGTCATCATCCAGACTGAAGTTACGCAGAGGTTCAGCACCTCACTCGATGCCTTGCTCTCCGAGCGCCGCCAGTTCGGTTTCCCGCCATACACGCGCATCGTGGACATACACCGGTACGGCAGCGGCGAACTCGCCGAGCGCATATTCCTCCAGCGCGACGCCAGCCTCGCCTCCCGCAAAGCTGAAATCTTCGCCTCCCTCCCCGACGACTGCTACGCCGACGTGGACCCGCAGTGACCCGGGGCAACACCACAACCCAATACAGGTCCGCACCCCCCTCACCACAGAATCCCAAGGTTCAAGGTAGGGGCAAATATCCCGAAAAACACCCCAACCTTTAGCGGGCGAATGCCTCCAAGCGCCGTATACGGGCAGTCCCCCTTGAAGGTAGGGGTAAAAAACGCTGAAAATACCCCAACCTCTATGCAGAAGCTGATGCAGAAGCTGATCCAGAACCCGGTCAGAAACCAGAACCTGAACCAGAACCTGATCTAGAACCACAGATGCCGCTAGCCTGGCCGTCCACGGCGCACTCCGCCAACAACGAAAACCGACAGCCGACAGCCGACAAAAAAGGCTGACGATCAATCGTCAGCCTCTCACTGGTAGTGGGTAGGAGAATCGAACTCCTATTGCGAGATTGAGAATCTCGAGTACTAACCGTTATACGAACCCACCGTTTCTCGTTTCGGGAATGCAAAGGTAAGCATAAATTTTGATTCCGCAAGCCCCCGAGACGAAAATCTCAAATTATTTCATCCTGTACGGGACATCATCATACAAGACGAAGCGCTTCGCCTTGCGGACCCACTTCTGCTCCTCAGCCTTGACGTGTTCCTGCACCACATCGAAAGTCAAGCGACCGTGCAGGTACTCGGCGATGACAGGATCTGCAACCTTCACAAAAAGCGAATCATACATCTCAAATTCAGAATAATGATCCGCAAAATACCGCATCAGCTGAAGCGTATGCAGAAGCGAATGATACTTTGCCCCGGGAAGCAGCATTATCTGATATCCACGGCACTCCTGCCCGGCATAACGCCCGGCGGCAGGCATGAACGTGCACGGACGCATCAGCACCCCCTCCGGCACGGGCAGGAAACGCACATCCTCGCATCGGATGAACGGCGCCCCGAAATACTCATACGGGCGGGCCGTACCGATGGCAGGAGTGATGGAAGTGTTGTTCCACAGACCGCCTCCGGAATACATCTCACAGGTAAACATCCCCGGAATGTCAGATGCCGGAGCTATCACCCACGGCAGGATCTCACGCGACGAAGAACTCAAGGCGGAAATCACATGCAGAGGAAAACGCGCCCCTATCTCATTGCAGTAGAGATTGCAGAGTTCCCCGAGCGTAAGCCCATGGCGATGAGCCACCTTCGGTGTCCAGATATCCGAATCCACCGCCGGTATCGTCCCCTCCACCACGCGACCGGCCGGGTTGATATGATCCACCACATACACCGCAGGGCCCTCCTCACGGCGCGCGCACATGGTGAGAAGCCGCATCACATCACGGGTATAATTGAAATACCTCGACCCGACATCCTGTATCTCCACCACCACGGCATCCGCCCCCTCCAGATCTTCGGCACTGAAATCTATATGCTTGGTCTCCGGGGAGAGCTCGCTCCCGGACGGCTGCAGAAGCCGTACAAGGTTGCCCCGCTCCCTGAATATGTCATAAAGATAACGTCCGGAAGAAGGATCCCAGCAGTTCTGTGTGCAGAAGCAGGCCACACGTCCCTCCTGCAGGCTGCGGTCCAGCTGCTCCCCTATAGGAGTTGTCCTGAAAGAGAACATCAGCCTATCAGATTCTTGGCAAGCGCGATCACTTCCTCTCCCAGTTTCTGCGCCTCAGCCTCGGTAGGAGCCTCGGAATAGATGCGGATGATCGGCTCGGTGTTGGAGCGGCGCAGATGCACCCACTTCCTCTCGGCCTCGAAATCCACTTTCACCCCGTCGATCGTGTTGACCTTCTCGGAAGCAAAGTGCTCCTTGACGGCGGCGAGAATTTTGTCTATCAGCGACTTGTCACTGAGTTCTATCTTGTTCTTCGCGATGAAGTACTGCGGCAGAGTGGCCTTGTAGGCGCTTACACTCATCCCAAGATGCGCAAGGTTGCTCAAGAACAGGGCCACTCCCACCATTGCATCGCGCCCGTAATGGCTCGCAGGATAGATCACGCCCCCGTTGCCCTCTCCACCGATCAGAGCCCCGACCTCATGCATCTTGGTGGTCACATTGACCTCGCCTACAGCTGCAGCGAAATACTCTCCCCCGTGAGCCTCCGTCACATCGCGCAGCGCACGGGACGAGCTCAAGTTGGACACGGTTCTGCGTGGGGTGATGCCCTTTTTCTCGGCAAGGCCCAGCAGGTAGTCAGCCACCGACACGAGGGTGTATTCCTCCACGAAAGGCTCCCCGTTCTCACAGATGAATGCAAGCCTGTCCACGTCCGGATCCACGCTGATGCCCAAATCGGCCTTCTCGCTCACCACGGTGGAGCTCAGCTCGGTAAGGTTGGCCGGAAGCGGCTCCGGGTTATGGGCGAAATTGCCGGTCGGCTCGCCGTTGAGCACTACGCACTCCACCCCTAGCCGGGCGAGCAGACGAGGCATGATGATGCCGCCGACAGAGTTGATCGAGTCAAGGACAACCTTGAACCCGGCCTTGCTTATCGCTTCAGCATCAACTGCTTCCAGCGCCAGGACAGAGTTGATGTGCTCATCGGTGAAATCGTGCTCAGTGATGCGCCCAAGTTCATCGACATGGGCAAAATCAAAATCTCCGCTGTCGGCAAGGTCGATTATGGCCTGCCCTTCGGAGGCTGTGAGGAACTCCCCGTGCTCGTTGAGGAGCTTCAGGGCATTCCACTGCCGCGGATTGTGGCTGGCCGTGATGATGATGCCGCCATCGGCAGAAGCGAACCGCACCGCCAGCTCGGTAGTCGGGGTAGATGCGAGCCCGCACTTGACCACATCAACCCCGCAGGCCACCAGCGTGCCGCACACGAGCTGTTCCACCATCTCGCCGCTCAACCTGGCGTCACGTCCGACGACCACCTTGTAGCGTCCTCCTTCAGGAGAAAGTTTGCGCTTTCTCAGGCAGGCGCAGTAGGCATAAGTGAACTTTACTATGTCAACGGGGGTCAGGCCCTCGCCGCAAGGACCGCCGACAGTCCCGCGTATTCCGGAAATAGATTTAATCAGTGTCATAACATTTGCAAAATTAAGAAAATTATCCGTATCTTTGCGCCCGTTCAAAAACACTAGTGCATTATGAAGAAAGGAATACATCCCGAAAACTACCGACTTGTAGCTTTCAAGGATATGTCAAACGAGGAGGTTTTCATCACCCGCTCCTGCGCCACCAGCAAGGAGAACATCACCATCGACGGAGTTGAGTACCCTCTTGTGAAGCTTGAGATTTCAAACACATCTCACCCGTTCTACACCGGCAAGATGAAGATCGTCGACAGCGCCGGCCGAGTTGATATGTTCTATCAGAGATACAAGGCCCGCAAGAAATAATTTTTGCGGCACAGCGGACAAGACACGGACTCCTGACACGGGGCCCGTGTTTTTTATTACCCTCTCACGGCTTGCATACCCCGAACCAGCCACGAACCGGCCACGAACCGCCCGCCGCCGCTTGCATTTACAGGCAGAACTGATTAACTTTGAGTGTTTTTTGCACACGACTGATGAAATACGACATTCAAGACTGCCTCGAAGGCAAATACAGCGAAATCGTCTGTCTCCTCACATACTTGGCCGACCCTGTCACCACAAAAGAACTCAAAGACTTGTCCCAGAAGTTCGGCTGGAACAACAAGAAGCTGGACGACATCGCCACCTTCTTCTCATACGCGATGCTCATCAAGACGAAGTGGCTGAACTACATGGACAGAAGTTACCAGATAGACCCGGAATTCTTTTTCATGGCCGCCACCTTTTTCCTGAAGAACAAAGCGGATCAGCTAAAACAATACGCCAAGCTCTTCCCGTACCGCAGCGGCAACGCAGAGTTCCTCTGGGCCGTGGCTGAAGCCCTGTTCAAAGGGGAAAAGGACGTAGCCTCCAAGGTTGCCGGTTCATTCCCGAAAGACAGCGGGGTGGACTACATCAGCATGGCCAATGACAACGGGGCCCTCAACGGCTACGCCCTGAAACTCGGCAATGACGAATTCTCGCAGTACATTCTCGAGCGCACCAGAGCACACACCCTATACAACAACAGCAACCCGGCCGTATTGGAGAATCTCTTGAACCTTGTTTCAGAGTACACCGGGAAAGGGCTCTGGAAAAATCATTTCAACTACACTTATCCTTTCGCCCGTCTGCAGGCGACATATTTCCTGTGCACCGGCAAAGTGGCCGACATGCCCGTCCAGGCATCACAACTCTACTCCGCCCCGGCCATCGAAGCCATCCTGTCGCTATACAAGGGGGACTACTCAGACGCGTCCAAACTCTTCGCCGAATCCCTGAAGAGACGCAATCTGATGTTCGCCGACAAGAATTTCTACTACGACCCGCTGCTGTCCTTCTTCCTGATACTCAGCTACAAGCTCTCCGACACGGACAAGGACCGCACCAAGGTCACCCAGTTCCTCGGCAAAAAGGCGGTCAGGGAATCCGCCCAGCTCTACCCCGCCGTCCTCGCGGCCGACTACCTCAACAAGCCGGAAAGCCCGCATCTGAAAGACTTCCTCGAAAGCGCATCACGGCAATACCAGTGGCTTCCGCTCAACGTCGAACTCATCGCAGCGCTCCAGGGCCACTTCGGATTCGAGGTCGCGAAGACAGCCCCCAACTATGCCATAGTCAAGCACGAGCTCAGCCCGTACATAAAAATATCCGATTCGGAGAAACAGCAGCTTGAAAAGACCTTCGGCGGCACCCCGCTGATCAGCCGCTTCAAGCGGCTTGAGCTCTGGGAAAGCGTCATCTCGGACATCGACCGCCTCGTATCGGCCCCAGCCGCCGAAGAAGGAGCAAACCAGGACGAGGGCAAGTCCACGAGAGTGGCCTATTTCTACGATGAATACAACCGCACACTCCAGATCAAGAGCCAGACACGGCTCAAGAGCGGGAAATGGAGCGCCGGCAAGCGGATCTCCTACAGCGACTACAGCGCCAGCCCCGACTACATGGATGACACGGACCGCAAGATCGCGCAGATGGCGCTCCGGGGCTACGACGGCCCCTGCGTCAGACTCAACAGGGCCCTGCCTCTGCTCATCGGCAGCGACCGCGTGTTCGGGGGAATCTATGCACCTTACAAAGAGCTGGAGATAGTCGAAGAAAAGCCTTTCCTCGCCATCCAGAAAAAGGGCCAGTCCTACCAGATAGTCTCAAACTTCCCGAAGACAGCCCTCCTCGCCAACGAGACCACCGCCTGCGACACCTCCTCCAAGGACCGCATCAAAGTCATCAGCATCAACCAGATGCAGGCCAAGATCCTCTCCTCGATGCTCTCCCTCCCGAGTTTCCCGCTCCAGTCTGAAGGCCGCCTCAAGGAACTGCTCTCCAAACTCGCGCCCCACATCGAGATCCACTCCGAACTGCTCGAAGGCGGCTCATCCCTGGAGAACATAAAGGGCTCGACCCTCATACACATCAAGATACAGCCGTCCGGCGACGGATACCTGACCCGACTCTGCGTCCGCCCGCTGGAGGGCGGCAAACTCGAACTCTACCCAGGAGAAGGCGACCGCACGGTCTACGATGAAGCCGACGGCACACGCTACCAGGTGACCAGGACCCTGTCCAAGGAGAAGAAGGCCCTCAAGGAGCTGGGCGACTACTGCTTCGATGAGTTGGACGAGTTCGACATCGAATACAACGACAAAGCCACCCCCGAGCAGCTGCTCGGCATGGTGGAATGGGCCAGCCCGCAGGAGGACAAGTACGTCCTTGAATGGCCGTCCGACAAGAAGATCAAGGTCTACCGCGCCAAGGACAGCAGCATCAGCATCCATAGCGTAGCTGGAGAACAGTGGTTCAAGGCCGAGGGGCAGATAGACTACTCCGACTCTGACTCGGTATCCCTGGAGAAAATCCTCTCGCTCATCAACTCCGGCAACCTCACGGGCAACTACATCCGTCTCGACGACGAAAACTACATCTCCCTCACCGACACCCTCCGAAAGCAGGTACGTCGCCTCGAAGCCATAAGCTCCTCTGGCAAGGACGGGGTGCAGATCTCCCGGTTCAACATCGGGGCGCTCGCGGAACTGGTACACTCCCGCCAGATGCACATCGAAGCCGACAAGGGCGTCGCTGATCTGGAGAAACGCATCACCGAAGCCTCCCGGCTCGAACCGGAAGTGCCTGCAAACCTCAACGCCACCCTGCGCGACTACCAGGTGGAAGGCTTCCGCTGGATGGTCCGCCTCGCGCACTGGGGTGCCGGGGCCTGCCTTGCCGACGACATGGGACTCGGAAAGACAGTCCAGGCCATAGCCTTCATCCTCTACAAGGCCTCTGAAGGCGCATCCCTTGTCGTGTCCCCTGCCTCGGTGGTCATGAACTGGCAGAAAGAATTCGCCCGCTTCGCCCCGACGCTGCGCATAACCGTGCTCAACAACGAGGGCGACCGCGACTCCACCATCGACTCCGCCGGCCCCGGCGACGTGATCATCTCCACCTACGGTCTGCTTGCTCACGGACAGGAGCACATCCTCGCAAAAGACTGGAACGTGGTCTGCCTCGATGAAGCCCACACCATCAAGAACCGCCAGACCAAGACCTCCGGTTCGGCCATGCAGCTCAAGGCCTCATCCCGGCTCATCCTCACCGGCACCCCTGTGCAGAACTACCTCGGGGAACTCTGGAACCTCCTCCAGTTCCTCAACCCGGGCCTTATGGGCTCTTTCGAGAGGTTTTCATCCAAATTCATCGACGCTTCCGACCCGGATCTTGAAAGCCTCAAACGCATCGTGCAGCCGTTCATCCTCCGCCGCACCAAGGCCGAAGTGCTGGACGAGCTCCCTGACAAGACAGACATCGTACGCACGGTGCAGCTCTCCGACGCCGAGATGCTCGCCTACGAGACCATACGCGAAAAGGTGGAGCAGGACCTCGAAGACGAGAGCAAGGTCACGGTCAACGTCCTCGCCGAGATCACCCGCCTCCGTCAGGCAGCCTGCTCGATGGCCCTTGTCAACAAAGACTGGAAAGGCGGGACCAGCAAGCTCGCCGAACTCTCCGACCTTGTGCGCGAGATAATCTCCGGAGGCAACAGAGTGCTCATATTCAGCCAGTTCACCAGTTTCCTCGACATGGTCAACGCCCAGCTCGACAAGGACGGGGTGAGCTATTTCTACCTCAACGGCTCCACCCCTATCCGCACCCGCAGCAATATGGTCGCCGACTTCCAGAAGGGAGAGAAGGAGGCGTTCGTGGTCAGCCTCAAGGCGGGCGGGCTCGGGCTCAACCTCACCGGCGCCAACTACGTGATCCACCTCGACCCGTGGTGGAACCCGGCCATCGAGAGCCAGGCCACTGACAGGGCCTACAGGATCGGACAGAAGCAGAACGTAACCGTCTACCACCTAATCAGCGCCCACACCATAGAGGAGAAGATCCTCCGCCTGCACGACGCCAAGCGCCGCCTCGCGGACAACTTCCTCGAAGGCACCTCACAGGCCCACAGCCTCTCCCTCGATGAGCTCCGCGCCCTCTGCGATGGACGGTAAATACTGACATACTACACTAATACACATATAGCTAAAAAGAACGGGACCGCTTCGGGTCCCGTTCTTTTTTAGCGCACTATCGCTTCCTTGATGCTGTCCACGATGTAGTGGACGTCCTCGTCGGAGACATACGGCCCTGCCGGCAGGCAGAAGCCGACCTTGAAGAGCTCTTCCTCAACCCCGTTGGTGTAGACCGGAGCGCCGGCGTAGACAGGCTGCTTGTGCATAGGCTTCCAGGTAGGACGGGCCTCGATCTTCTTGCCGAGCATGAAGACACGTAGCGCCTCCACGTTCTCATTGGGCTGGCAGTCGGTGGTAGCGCTTTCCACCTGATGTATCACGCCCGCGGCACCGCCCACTGCCGTCTTGATGACCTCCTTGTAAGCGTTCTCCTGCCCCTTTATGCGGACATCCGGGTCAAGGGTCGCGGCACAGAGCCAGAAGTTCGCATCGAACCTAGGGTCCGCTGGCTGCCTGTGGATATGGACTCCATGCACATCGGCGAGAAGCTCCTCGTAAAGGGCCTGCACATGCTTATGGTGGGCGATGTGTTCGTCCAGAACCGTCATCTGCCCGCGCCCGATACCGGCGCAGACGTTGGACATGCGGTAGTTGTAGCCGATGGCGGTGTGCTGGTAGTACGGGTAGGCGTCACGGGCCTGGGTGGCGTACCACATTATCTCGTTGGCATCCTCGGCGTTGCGGCATATAAGGGCCCCGCCTCCGGAGGTGGTGATCATCTTGTTTCCGTTGAACGAAAGCACCCCGTATTTTCCGAAAGTCCCGAGCACCTGCCCGTTGAAACGGGAACCCATCCCCTCGGCGGCATCCTCAACCACAGGGATGCCGTAGCGGTCGGCAATCGAGAGTATCTCGTCGATCCGGTAAGGCATGCCGTAGAGGGCCACCGGCACTATGGCCTTGGGATAACGGCCCGTCTTGGCTTTGCGGTCGAGGATTGCTTTCTCCAGCAGGGCCGGGTCCATGTTCCACGTCTCCCCTTCCGAACCTACGAACACGGGATGTGCCCCCAGGTAAGTGATAGGGTGCGACGAGGCGCAGAAGGTGTAACTCTGCACCAGCACCTCGTCCCCGGCCTTGACCCCGCATCCGATGAGGGCCAGATGCACGGCGGCTGTCCCGGCGGAAAGGCAGACCACCTTGCGGTCGAGTGGCTCGGCGGCCTGTTTTGAAGATGCTGCCGTGGTTTCAGGGTACGCGCCCGGGACTTGCCGTAGCGGAGCGCGGGAGTTGACGAAGTTCTCCAGATCCTTCTCGAAAGCATTGACATTCGGACCCATAGGCACCACCCAATTGGTGTCGAAGGCCTCCTTGACATACTTCTGTTCCAGCCCTGCCTCGCTCATGTGCGCGAGGCAGAGATAAATTGTCTTACGTTCTGACATATATGTTATAATGATTTTTCTGATTGCCTTTACTCGGTAGCACCAGATTTTTGCTGATAGCGCTAGTACCTATGTTTGATATCCAAAAAAAATTGGAGAGAGCTTTTTCAAAGCTCATGGGGAACGCTCATCGGGGCCCGCTGCCCCGACCGCTGGGGCTAACCCCGCGAAG
>DJOT01000052.1:0-2357 GCA_002439095.1 Bacteroidales bacterium UBA6431
TGCGAGCTGCTTCCTTGCACTCTGTGCAAAGGCGCTCATCAAGACTTATTGTGATTTTGGAAATACTTATTCTCATAATAGAAAACTTTTAGTTGTGCTTGAGAGTCTGGAGCGGCTTGTCAAGAGTACATCATCCGCATTGCTTCCAAAGAAAAGAGCATCTGCCACAAGACAAATGCTCCCTCATGTAAGTCTTGAAGAGCAAACTCTAAAAGTCTTAGTATTTCCACTCGCAAAGATAAGACATATTTCAGAATCAACAAAATATTCTGAATCCGCATTATCTCAAAAAATGGAGCATCTGCCTTTCTACGGACAGACGCTCCGTTACTTCAGCCTTGGAGAGCGCCCAAAACTATATGAAAATAATAATCCGTCACAAAGATACTTATTCCTTCCGGAATTGCAAGTTCCACTCTTCTTCAGTACAGACAGTGATTCGGGAGCCAATCCGTACGGCAAACCCTGTCTTTCCCGTACCAAACCCGCTCTCAAGGCCATTTGGTTCGGCAAACAGCCATTTCCCGTACGAAATTATGGCTGGGTGGGAGCTGAGTAATATTTAATGGTCAAGGAAATCATGAGGAAGTTTGCCATCGTAGCCTGTAAAGAAGCCGCTCCAAAGCTGCGGAGCGGCTCCTATGCGGATGGAATTGCTGGACAGGGTGTCCGTCTACCGCTTGCGGTAGTGGGCCCTCACGTAAACCTTCCGTCTTCCGACCACTCTGAAGTGGCCTCTGACGAGAACCGGTTTGCGAGCTGCTTCCTTGCACTCTGTGCAAAGGCGCTCTCCGAAGCTAAAATTAAATTGGATTGTAATCATAATAAAAGTAAGAATAATAACTGCAAACTTGAGAGCTGGGAGCGGCTTGTCAAGAGTACGTCATCCGCATTATCTCAAAATAAAAGGAGCATCTGCCTTTCTGTGGGCAGACGCTCCATAAATATCAGCTTGGAGAGCGCCCCAATTCATACTGATTACAATCCATCAGCAAAGATAACTATTTCTTCCGGAATTGCAAGTCCGGTGGTGCGCGGAGAGATCCGTACGGCAAACCCTGCCTTTCCCGAACAAAACCCGCTCGTGGGGCCATTTGGTTCGGCAGACGGCCTTTTCCCGTACAGAATCGACCACCTTTTCTGTACGGGAGGTGCTTTCGGAGACCTTCGGTACAGAAAACACCCCCTTTTCTGTACGGGAGGTGCCTTCGACGGCCTTTGGTACAGAAAACACCCCTCTGGCTGTACCGGACCTGTCAGCAACCCTGTCCCGTGCGAAAAACCGGCCCATTTCTGCACGAGGGGTGGGGGCTCAGCGCGGAGTGGGCTCAACGACTGGCGGTGGACTGCGCAAAACAGGGTTCAACGGGAGGAGACGGACTGTGCGAAACAGGGCTCAACGACTGGCGGCGGACTGTGCCAAACCAGTATCCGAAAATTATTTCAATGTATACCTTAAAATAATTTAGTATTTTTGCAAAGTATACTTTAAAATAATCATCGCATGGATAAGCAGAGCATAAAGAGCATCATACTGGAAAAGCAGGCGGCCGTTCAGAACTACCAGCTGATACACAGGGACTTCGTCTTCGGAGAGAAGACCAACTACGTGCTGGTCGGACTCCGGAGGGCGGGGAAGTCCTGCTTGTTGTATCAGGATATACAGGACAGGATAAAGGCAGGCGAGATTTCGGCCCAGGATGTTCTCTATGTCAATTTCGAGGATGAGAGGCTGGCCTCTGTCAAATCGGAGGAGCTCGGCGTGATTATGGATGCCTATATGGAGCTGTATCCTGGCAGACAGCCGCTTGTCTATCTTGATGAAATCCAGAACGTTGACGGGTGGGAGAAATTTGCGCGCCGCCTTGCCGACTCACAATACAGGGTGATGATCACCGGCAGCAACGACAAGATGCTGAGCCGGGAGATGTATTCCACCCTTGGGGGAAGATACATCCCGAGGGAGGTGTTCCCGTTCTCATTCGGAGAATATCTCAGTTGGCACGGGGTGAAACCGGCTGACAACTGGGAATATGACCAGCATGCCAAGTCTGTCATTGTCAACCAGTTCGAGGCCTATTTCCACGAGGGCGGCATTGCCGAGTCGTTTGACCAGCCTGACAAACGGGAATATCTCAATGCCCTGTACCAGAAAATACTGCTCGGCGACATCGTGGAGAGGAACAGCATCCGCAATTCGAGGGTGTTCCGTTTCCTGGCCAAGAAGCTGGCGGACAGCGTGATGCAGCCGTGCTCGCTATCCAGGCTCCAGAATATGGTCAGGTCAACTGGGGAGACGATAAGTCTCTCGACAGTAAAGGATTACCTGGAGTATATGCAGGATGCGTACCTGTTTT
>DJOT01000052.1:2429-5460 GCA_002439095.1 Bacteroidales bacterium UBA6431
CCGAACCTCGCCTCGCCGATGAGCGAGCAGATGACTCTCCAGAAAAGGTATATGGCGGACAACGGCATACTCAACCTTTTCCTCTTCCAGGGTGAGGCGAAACTGCTGGAGAACATGGTGGCCGTGGAGCTGAACCGGCGTTTCCGGAACACGGCGGAGGAGACGCTGCTGTACTATTACAACAAGAACGTTGAGGTTGACTTCTGCGTCCCTTCGGCGCGCATCGCCATCCAGGTGGCATACAGTCTGGATGATGACACCACTTATGAACGGGAGGTCGGCAGTCTGCTTAAGTTCCTGAAGGCTTTCCCGGAATACCGGGGGCTTATCATCACACGCGATACGGAAAGGCGGATTGAGGTGGACGGCCATGCGATAGAGGTGGTGCCGGTCTGGAAGTGGCTGCTGCTTAATGGAATGGTTTTATGAAAGGCTGTGCGCTCATATTCGGTAAAGAAGCCGCCCCAAGGGTGCGGAGCGGCTCCTATGCGGATGGGGCTGCTGGACAGAGCCTCCGTCTACCGCTTGCGGTAGTGGGCCCTCACGTAAACCTTCCGTCTTCCGACCATTCTGAAATGGCCTCTGACAAAGACAGGTTTGCGAGCTGCTTCCTTGCACTCTGTGCAAAGGCGCTCTCCGAAGCTAAAATTGAATTGGATTCTAAAGAACATTTTGAAATTAGTTGTAATATGCTTGAGAGCTGGGAGCGGCTTGTCAAGAGTACATCATCCGCATTATCTCAAAATAAAATGGAGCATCTGCCTTTAGTCGGGCAGACGCTCCTTAATCATCAGCTTTGGAGAGCGTCCAATAACTTCAGTTCATTAAAATCCACCACAAAGATACTTATTTATTCCGGAATTGCAAGCCTTTGCGAACAGCGGATTGCTGTGGCTCCTATGCGGACGGGAAGAGTGTGCTTGAGAGCTGGGAGCGGTTCGGTACGGGAAACCCTGCCTTTGCCGTACGAAACCTGCTCGCGAGGCCATTTGGTTCGGCAAACGGCCTTTTCCCGTACAGAATCGACCACCTTTTCTGCTCCGCGCGTGCCTTATGTGGCTTCCCGTACAGAAAACGGCCCTCTCTGGCTGTACCGGACCTGTCAGCAACCCCGTTCCGTGCGAAAAACCGGCCCCTTTCTGTACGCAACGAGTCCGTGGGGTACTGCGGTACAGAAAACAGCCCTCTGCTGTACGAGCGGGCTGGGCTCAGAGCGAGGAGTTGGTCGATGGCCGGGCGCGCGAGAGGGGGGTGTGGATTATGGCAGTGCCGGTGGGGAGAGGTTGTGGATGGTGGGCTGCCAAAGAAGGTGCGCCAGAGCAATTAGCCGTGAATGTTAACATAAGATGACAACAGGAATATGAATAGAGTAAGACAAATATTGTTGATGGCCGGGGCGGCGTGGGTGACTGCGCTGCTTGCGGCGGGGTGCACCAAGGAGGGGAGGCCGGCCACGGGCTGGGAGGCTGACCCGGACGCGGTGCGCATCGAGGCCTCGGTGGGGACAGTAACCAAGACGAACCCGCTCGGCACTGGTGATGAGCAGACCAAGTTCAATAAAGGCGACAAGATCTCGGTCATCCATGTCTCAGCCAACAAGTATGTCAACTATGTGTTCGACGGCACCTCGTGGGCTCCGGTGGGGGAGGACTACCTTACATGGCAGACCGGGGGCACGAACACCTTCCGTCTCCAGTATCCGCATATCGGCCATGAAAGTGACTTCGGCGAATTTTTCAAGGATCAGTCAACCGTGGAGAAGATGACCAGGTCGGATCTGATGGAGGCGGAAAAAGTTGAATACACCAAGATTCCTGGGAACAAGATTCTTTCGGCCGCGCTCAAGCGCAAGCGCTCTCTTGTCACCGTGGTGATTGCCGGGTTTGGTGATGAGCTCAGCTCCGAGGATGCCAAGGTCACGGACTTGAAACTGCATCTGTGGGATGGCGGTCAGGGAGATGAAATCATCACTGTGACCCCATTTATCCGGGATGCGCAGGGTGTCGCACAACCGGCTGGCACGGCGGGCTTGGTAGGGTATTCTTATACGGCAATCGGGCGGAACGATTGCAAATATAGCGGTAAGTCTTTCATCACGATGACGGTGGCCGGCAAGAGTCTTACTGTAGCGAACCCTGCGGACATGGTGGTCGGCAAGCACTACACCTACAAACTCATAGTGGGCAAGAAGACCGTCAAGATCGGTGGGGTCACGGTGGAGAACTGGACCGCAGGCAAGCTTGACGGCAAGTTCGAGGCGGAAGTCGATGACTACAGCGAGTGGGACGGGAAGAAAGTCACTTCCGGCTACACATTCTCGGGCAGCGGCATCTCGGAGAACCCGTACCTCATCAAGTCCGCAGCCGACCTCGCTGGCCTTGCTGCCAATGTCAATTCCGGCACCAATTATCAGGGCAAGTATTTCAGGCTTGAAACGAACATCGACCTCATGGGCCACGAATGGACCCCGATAGGCACGAGAGAAAAATATTTTTATGGGAATTTTGATGGGGCCGGCAAGGTCATCACGAACTTGACCATATCAAATGCGACAGACTGCGCCGGCTTGTTTGGAATTGCTGACGGTACAATCCAGAACATTGTCTTGAGAAATGCGAGTGTCATTTCTTCCTCGACGGCGGCTTTACTTGTCGGAGAATCAGAAGGAGGTGTGATAAAATCCTGCAAGGTTGACGGGACAGTACGCTCTGGGTATGACGCTGCGGGAATTGTAGGAGCGAGTATGGAAGTTAAGATCTCGGATTGTGAAGTAAATGTCGAGTGTTATGGCGGTAACAATGTCGGTGGAGTATTGGGCTCTAAAACAAATTATAGTTGGGCTGTCGTTGTTGAAAACTGCATTGTGCGCGGACGAATTTGTGGTAAAATTGTGGGAGGGATTGCAGGAATGTTGCAAGGCTCAGATGTGATTTCCGGATGCAAATCCTATGCGACATTGAGCCAGTTTGATAAAAAGAATTATACAACGGCTGGCGGGATTGCGGGAGGAGCTTATTATAAGTGCAAATTC
>DJOT01000052.1:5594-13090 GCA_002439095.1 Bacteroidales bacterium UBA6431
GGGGGGGGCAATCGGCCGCGCTGGAGAAGTTACAATATCCAACCTTAAGTTTGAAGGCACGATGAATGTCAAGAGCATAAAGGAGGAAAAAGGAGTCGGTGCTGTCATCGGAGTTGTGGAAAACTCTCTCACGGTTTCCTCTGAATGCACCTACAAGAAATCCGGCACCGGCACATTCCCACCTGTCGGTACTTACCCGGAAGGGGTTGATATTTCGAAAATTACAGGAATCTGATGAATATGAGATATTACAAATTATACATTATCCCGGTGCTGGTGGCGGCCGTAGCGTCCTGCACCAAGGTCGAAGGGCCGGAGGGCGGTGTTTCCCCGGAGGGGAGGGCTGTGAGCATCAGCGTCGGCGTTGATTCGCCGGAGGGCGGGGCTTCAGGCGTTGAGGCGACAGGGACAGGGCTTCCAGCCACACGGGCAGAAGGCTCGACCCCATATTCAGGGAGCACCCTCGGATTGTTTTTGGATTACGGGATTGATCCTATCGAAGGGAAACACCCGGACACGAAGCTCAATTATCTTTGGAGCAATGACGGCTCAAACAACTGGACCACGAAGGGCCAGATGCTTTGGGGCAAGTCTTCCGACAAGGTCGGGGTATATGCTTATGCCCCTTACCTTGATGGACAGGAGGATGCTTCCGGCGTGGTGTTTACCATCCCGACCGACCAGTCGGAGGGCCTTGGAGCGGCTGACCTGCTGTGGTGGTACAAGGGAATAGAAGAAGGCAAGAAGGCGGATGTCGCGGCCAAAGATTTCAAAGACGGCAGGATCGACATCGCGTTCCGCCATGCCCTTATCAAGCTTACGGTGAACTTCACGCTAGCTTCCCAGTTCGAGGGGCAGAACATCTCCATCAAGGAGGCGTGGTTCCACCGGTCTATGGATAAGGTCAAGATCGATTTTACAGGCTCCGATAATAATAGCATTCCTTATGTCGGGATGTCAACCCAGACAGCGAGCAACGCTACCAGCATCAAGATGCACAACTGCTCAACGGAAGGTCAACTCTCTTGTGAGATTCTGTTCTTTCCCCACAGTTTGACCAAAGGTTCCAAGTTGCTTGCCGTCACCCTTTCCGATGGCCGGGACTATATCTTGACTCTTGGCGAAGACCTTAAGTTACAGAAATATGAGAGCGGTGCCTATGTCACAGGCGTTGCCTACGAGATGGCGGTAACTGTCGGCAAAAACAAGCTGGAGGGGGGGGTAATCACCGTCTCTCCGTGGACCGACAAGGGCAGCCTTGGCGATGATTTCGGCACTGATGCTACTGAATATAGCGAGTGGGGAGGGGCGGAAGATGTCGCCACGGCTTACGCCGGGGGCGACGGCTCGGAAGGTAGCCCGTACGAGATCGCCACTGCCGCGCAGCTGGCCTTCCTGGCACAGGAGGCAAACAGTAAAGACGAATATACATGGCCGGAAAACCCTAAGTATTTCAAACTTACAGCGAATATCAATCTTCAGGGCCATGAATGGACTCCTATAGGGACGGTATATAAGAGGTTCGTAGGCTCGTTTGACGGGGACGGTCATACGATCGTGAATCTCAGTGTCAAGGATGGGTGGCATGCCGGGCTTTTCGGCTGGATACAGAACGGGGCCACCGTCAAGAACCTTGTCATCCGCAACGCCAACATCTCATCGGTATCGCAGGATAGTGAAAGCGTCAAGCCTCACAATCCAGAGGCGTATTCCGGAATTGTGGCTGCCTACTGCTCAGCCGGTTGCACCATCTCCAACTGCAAGGTGGACGGGACTGTGACCAGCGACTACTGCGCCGGCGGCATCGTGGGATATACGGACAACAGTTCCAGTACTTATGACGGATCCATAACATTATGCACCGCCGATGTCATCTGTTCTGTCGCCGGAAGCACTGAGGCTTCCTATTGCGGCGGTATTGCCGGGCATTCGTGCGTCAAGATGTACGGCTGCACAGTCCGTGGCAAGATTGACGGCCCTTGTGATGTCGGCGGGCTGGTGGGCTGGCTTGGCACAGGTGGAAGTCTCGTGTATCATTTCAGCTATGTCTATGCCGAAGTCGGCATTTCCAAGGTGGAACTCACTAATCTCTCGCCTTCCATCGGCGGGTTGGTGGGTTCGGCCAGTTCCGGCAGCAAGATATCAGACTGCTATATGAAAGGCAAAGTCAACTGTGCTGATGGGCTTGCGCTTGATAATGTCTACTCGTTCTATATCGGTGGCATCGTCGGCACGGCGCAGAATGTGGAGTTGGCCGGTTGCCATTATCGTGGTAGCATTGCGGCTGGAACGCCTGTCAATGGCGGGCTCCATGCCGGTTTTTTCATCGGGGAACTGATGTCCGGGGTCAAGGCAACCAACAACAACAGCTATATGATTGACGGGGCGGCTGGCTTGCCTGTGTATGGGTACAAAAAAGATGGGGTTGATGACTCGGAGATTTACATCGAAGCTATAGAGTAATGGATATGAAAAAGTTATTATATATTGTTGCGCTTGCCTGCACGGCTGCGGCCTGCTCGAAGTCTGAGCAACCTGCGGGCGGGGGATACCCTGCGGACGGGGTTGTCCGGATAAGTCCCTCTGTGGCAGCGCCTGTGACGAAGGCTGGGGAGGGCACTGACTTCAGCGGCTCGCGGCTCGGGCTGGGACTGTACTATGGTGAGAATGACAAGTACAACAAGTCAGCCCTGTGGAAGAAGGATGCTGAAGGCAAGTGGAACTCCAGCTCTCAGCTGCTCTGGAAGAATGCTGAGGATGAGGTGGTGGTCTATGCTTACGTGCCGGATGGCAGCAGTGAAGGTTATAATAAAGACGGTTGGATTGCCCCGAGTGGGGGAATCCCTTCCGACCAGTCTGCCGGGCTGGAGGATGCCGACTGGCTCTGGTATTCGGAGAAAATCAAGCCCGGGAAGGCTCTGGGCACTGACGGCAAACTCAAAGTTCAGATGAACCATGCCCTGCTTAAACTTACTGTCAATCTGAGCTTTGGCGATGAGTTCGGGGACACGGCACCTGAAATCAAGGAGGTCTGGCTCAACGGGACGATGCAGAAGGTTTCTGTCTATTATAAGTATGAGAACAGAGGGCAATTCGCAATTCCTACTACTCAGCTGCCCATGGACATCAAGATGCACAAGGCTGCGGACAATCGCTACGAGGCGATTTTCTACCCTTCCACAGGACAGAAGGCTGGAGAGAAGATGCTGACTGTGATCCTCGCTGACGGGCGGGAATACACTCTTACGCTTGCGGAGGATTTGAAGATTGAAAAGTCGTCTGACGGCAATTACCTCGGCGGCAACGCCTACTCGATGTCTGCCCAGGTCGGGAAGAACAAGGTTCAGATGGGGACCATCAAAGTGGCTCCGTGGAACGACAAGAGCAGCGCTGGAGATTTCTACACCGATGCCGCTGAGTACAGCGAATGGGACGGGACAGAAATAGCCACGGCTTACGCCGGGGGCTCCGGTACCTCGGAAGACCCATATCAGATCGCCACTGGCGCGCAGCTGGCCTATCTGGCGCAGGAAGTCGTCAAGGGCAATTCTTATGCGTCTACATACTTCCAATTGACTGGCAACATTGACCTTATGGGTCATGAGTGGGCTCCGATAGGATGTAATGGCAGCTATCCGTTTGCAGGGATATTCGATGGCAATGGCAAAACGATCCTGAATCTCAATGTTTCGAAAGGACAGTATGTGGGCCTATTCGGCGTGGCTTCTGGGACGGCTGTGATCAAGAACCTTAACATCCGCAATGCTTCGGTCATATCAAAAGTTATAGGTGACGGGGATACTGGCGGCGCGGGAATAGTGGCTGGATGGTGCGGTGGCGGTTTAATTTCCGGGTCTTCGGTTGAAGGGACCGTTGCCGGGGACTGTTATGTGGGCGGAATTGTCGGTTGGATTCAGAATGGTAGTATCAGCGATTGCACAGCAGAGGTCTCCTGCATAGCGGAAAGTGGCTCTTACTCAGCGAGTGGTGGCATTGCCGGACTCTCTGAATCCGCCATTATTAGTGATTGCACGGTGCGAGGAGAGGTAAAGGGCACCTATATGGCTGGAGGCTTTGTCGGAGACATGGAGGAGGGTGGAGCGATAAAGAGGACTCAATATGATGCTCCTCTCTATTGCTATGCTGATGTGAGTCTATATGCGGAGTGCGCATCAACCTCAGGCTATAAAGAAAAGTATTATGTCGGAGGTCTTGTGGGCTGGTGTGGCCGTTCTTCTTCTGCTGCCACTGTTTCCATCACGGGTGTTAATGTGTTAGGAAAGGTCTCCTTGCCGGATGGTCTGGATATTTATGAAGGTGTAGTCAACCTTGGGGGCTACTTCGGTTATGTGGACAATGCCTCGATAAGTGGAAACTTTTTGGGAAGCATAGAAGCTAGTACTCCTGCCAATGGAACCCTTAATGCCGGTGCGTTCATCGGCATGTTGGGTGCCGAAGTGACAGCGTCTTCTTGTAAGTATTATAGTTCCAAGGTAGGTGGCCTTCCGGTTTACGGAGCGAAAGCCGAAGGTGCGGATGATTCTGGTTTGAAAATTACAACATTCGATTGATGATGAAGAACATAATATATTCAATTGCGGTCGTTGTCACCGTAGCTCTTGTTTCCTGCTCGAAGTCTGACACTCCTGTGTCCGGCTATCCTGCGGACGGGGTGGTGAGGATTTCTCCCGCTGTGGCGGAGCTTGTGACAAGGGCGGAGGGGAGCACTGAGTTCAATGGTTCAGACCTCGGTCTCGGCCTGTTCTATGGGGCGAATGACAAGTACAACAGGGATAATTCCCTCTGGACGAAAGACGAGTCCGGCAAGTGGAACTCCGACACCCCGGTGCTCTGGAAGAATGCGGAAGCTGAGGCCGAGGTCTATGCTTTTGCGCCATATTCTCAAGAAGGTTTTAATAGTATTAGCCGTTCTGTCTATTGGAGCATCCCTTCGGACCAGTCTGCAGGACTTGACGGTGCTGATTTTCTTTGGTATTCGGATAAGGTGACGCCAAAGGACCTTACGGGCGGCAAGCTCGACATCGAGTTGAAGCATGCCCTGCTCAAACTGACTGTAAATCTGACTTTTGGCAACGAGTTCGGGAATACGAATCCTGAAATCAAGGAGGTCTGGCTCAACGGGACGATGGCCAGTGTCTATTGTTCTCTGGACTATGACCAGAGAGGCCTCTTGAGTCATCCTGCTTCGAAGTCTTTGGACATCAAGATGCATAAGACAGATGGCAATAGCTATGAGGCGATATTCTACCCTTCCACTGGGCAGAAGAAAGACGGGAAGATGCTGACGGTGATCCTCGCCAATGGCAGGGACTATCATCTTAAACTTTCTGCAGATTTCCCGTTTGAAAAGGACGGAGAGTCTGACAAATATTACGGGGGCAACGCCTACTCGATGTCTGCTCAGGTCGGGAAGCACAAGATTGTGTTGGAGGATATCAGCATTGTGGGGTGGGCAAAGGGAAATAGTGATGATCCTCTCGAAGTAGAAGAAAAGAATTGAGTATGAAGAATTATTATATAGGTTTGGCTCTTGCTGCCATTGCGTTCTCCGCCTGCTCTCAGAAGGAGGACATCACCTCGCCGCTGGTCGGGCAGGCGATTAACGCCACTTTCAGTGTCGGAGGTGCGCAGACCCGTGTCAACACTTTGGATGAGCAGGCCAACACGTGGGAAGACGGGGACAAGATAAAGGCCAAAGTCACGGGCGGAGGGAAGACAACCGAAAGTGTACTCACGGCTACGGTTTCCGAGAATGGTATGGTGAGTTGGTCGCATCACAAGAACTTCGTATGGCAAGATAACGGGGAACATACTATCCATGTCTCGTATCCTTCTGATTATCCATATGAGAATGGAAGATGGACTCTGCCTCTGGAGCAAAATACGCTGGGTGGGCTGAAGGGTGCGGATTTTATTGATGGAAAGTATGAAGGTGATCCATCCAATTATGTTCAAATACAGGCTGCGCACCGCCTGGCTATGGTCACCGTGACGTATGAGATCGGCACTGCTGACTTTGCCGAGGGGACGACTCTCGAGAATCCTGTGGTGAAGAGCCCATACGATAAGTTCTCGAGTGGTACGGATGGTAAAGTGATCGGGGTGACTGGCAGCAGCGGTGTTGTCGAGGTGAAAGCTTATGTACACGAGGGTGAAAACAAATTTTCGGCGATAATAGTGCCGGGGAAGATTAATGTTGACAGCGAGTTTTTGTCTTTCTCTGTTGGAAAAAAGAAATATGTGTCAAAATTAAAGTTGTCAACTGACTTTGAGGGAGGTACATGTTATACCTACAGTCTCAAGGTAGGGAAGAACAAGGTGGAGCTTACCCAGATCAAAGTCGATGACTTTCCTGATGGCTGGACAACGGAGGAGGAACTTAAATAATTGGAATAAATGAAGATGCGTAAGATGATATTGTTGGCGTTTGCCGCACTTGCGGCGGCTTCCTGCACACGTGGTTTGGATGAGCCTGCCGTCATTGGCGGCGATGAGATACGTTTTGTGGTGGGGGATTTTCCCGCATTCGGAGGTTCAGAGACCCGCGCCGTGGGCACTGATGATCGCGGCAAGACGGAGTGGGCCGAGGGGGATGAGCTGCTTCTTGAGATGACTAGTAATACTTTAGGGACTAAGTATGCTGCTTTTACATATAATGGCAGTAACTGGGAATTGGCAAGTGGAGAGCTGTCTTATAAAGAAGACGAATATCCAACCTTTCCTCATGTATATTATGCCCCTAATTACAAATGGGAAGCCGGCAAATTAGTTTTGAAAGAAGACAAGGTTGCTGGGACGGATGAATTCATTGAGGGAATTGCCCAAATCACCCCCAATGGCGAGGCGATAACTGTCTCTTTTTCCAATGCGAAGCGCGACTATTCCCGTTTGCGTATCGCGACCCTTCCGAACGTGGATGTCGCTGTCTCGGTTCAATACTTTACCCCGGCTGGCCCTGCGTCACAGGTTTCGACTACGTACACCCTGCATTCTGATGCCAAGGGCAATGCCTACCTTTATGGCAGTTTTGTCAAAAATTCGACCGTGTCCGTGGCGTATGGCAATGCTGTTTTGGCCAGCTATACTTTTGGAAAGGCTTCCGAGGGTGGCAAGAGCTACGTTCTGGATGCGACTGTCGTCTCGATGGAGGGGATGAGTGGTGATTCCACGAAGATTATGGAGGCTATTGAGGCGGAAGTGAAAAGGGGCAATAAAGACATCAGGCTCATGCTGCCGTATGATCTTGGTAAGGAAGAGGCGGATGGCATTTTAGGTGGATTGGATGGACTTGATCCTGGCAGTGTCAATCTTACGCTGATAGGATGTAAGAAGATAGCCTTTCAAGGATTTAAGAATTGCAAACAACTGAAATCTGTGACCCTTCCGGATGTGACAGAAATATGTGAATCTGCTTTTGCAGCTTGCAGTCGGCTTGAGAAAGTTGTCTTCGGCACTCCTCTTACAAAAGTGTATGG
>DJOT01000052.1:13163-16526 GCA_002439095.1 Bacteroidales bacterium UBA6431
GGGGGGTGTTTTTGAAGGAGTAGAAACTTCGGTGTATACTGATCTGGTTTTGTCAGGCGAACAGAATCAGATGTCCTTCAGCCAGGTCGAGGAGAAAGATGTCTGGACTGCTGGTGAGCAGGCTTATAAGAATTGTTCAGACCATCTGAAACATAAATTCCTCGGCTATACGTTCAAGTCTGTGACCTGCGGCGGCAAGACGCACTAGTGCTGACAGCCCCGCTCGTCGGCTTCTTCGGGAAGAACGAGCATGCCGCCAACCATGCCATCGGGTTGACGGTGAAGCCGATGCAGACAGGTTGGCATCTACGGCGCGCGCTGGTCAGGAGGTGGCAGGGGCTCAACACAAAAGCCTCGCCCCTGCCACCTCCTGTCCCGTCTGCGCTTGTGTGATCTCAACACGTTCTTTCTATTAGGATTTGCGTAAGGTTGGGGTATTTTCGGCTGTTTTCACCCCTACCTTTCACTGGGTCAGCCTGCACACAACGTCCTGTGGCATTCCCTCTCCGCAGGTTGGGGTATTTTTCGCGCTTTTCACCCCTAGCTTGCCTCAGCATCCCTCCGAAAAACTTTCCCTTGTTCCTGTCCGGCGTCGTTGCCCCCGTCCCCGCCGGCGCATCCCGTCCTTTCATTTTTCTTGGTGAAAGGTTATATTTGCAACAATGTGCGAATGAGAGTTCCTGATTGTTGCAGAGAGAATGAATAGGATTATTAGAAACAGTACGGTGGAATTCCTTACCTTCATCGCGGAGGGAAAGGAGGACGGAATTCAGGTGTTGTATAAGGATGAAAGCATTTGGGCGACACAGAAAGCTATGTCTATGCTTTTTGACTGCACTTCCGACAACATCGGTCTTCATCTTAAGAACATATTCAAAAGCGGCGAACTTGACGAAAGTTCAGTTACCGAGAAAATCTCGGCAACTGCGGCTGACGGGAAGTCTTATATGACAAAGTTTTATAATCTGGATGCTGTCATCTCTGTCGGTTATCGCGTCAACTCAATCCGTGCGACGCAGTTCAGGCAGTGGTGTACGAGCGTGTTGAGGCAGTTTGCCATAAGAGGCTATGTGGTGGACAAGAAGAGGATGGAGAACGGCAGCTTTATAGGAGAAGACTATTTCGGACACCTGCTTGCTGAAATCAGGGAAATCCGGATGAGCGAACGACGCTTTTACCAAAAGCTCACGGATATATATGCTACGTCCATAGATTACAACCGTGATGCTCCGACCACCAGACGTTTCTACAAGAAAGTCCAGAATAAGATTCACTATGCCGTTCATGGTCATACTGCTGCTGAATTGATAGTGGAGCGAGCTGATTCTGATAAAGAGCACATGGGGTTGATCACGTGGGAGAACGCTCCAGATGGGAAAATTGTCAAATCAGATGTGAGCATCGCCAAAAATTATTTGAATGGATTGGAATTGGAGGATATGGGCAAACTCGTGAATTCGGTCCTGGACATGGCGGAACGTATGGCTGACCGTCATATCCCGATGACAATGGAGGACTGGGCAAAGAGGATAGACATCATTATAGAAGCTGGCGGCGACAGAATTTTGGATAACGCCGGAACTGTGACTGCTGAGTTTGCGAAAAGTTTTGCGGAATCGGAGTTTGAGAAGTACCGTGTCATTCAGGACAGATTGTTCCGGTCGGATTTTGACAGATTCACTGGAAGTGGTCTACAGAATCTGGAGGATGATGCATTGCCTGGATAAGTCATCAGTTGGAGGCCTTGCATGGTGGAGTGGATATTCTACGTGGACAAGACCATGTCGATCTACCGCCTCCTTTCCCTGATGCGCGCCTGCCTTGGCCTGATGCGAAGACTGGCACCGCTGCTCCCGTCCCCGCCGGCGCATCCCGTCCTTTCATTTTTTCTTGGTGAAAGGTTATGACTTGCATCTGCCGGTGGCGGATAACGAGCTGATTGTCAGCGATAAAGCTCATTTGCCTATGCTGATTTGCGGGGAGGCAAAGTTCTCTTTTGCTTGATAGTCAGACAGTTATTCGCCACTGGGTCGTCACCTGAAGTGCCGTCGCCTGGACATGGTCACGGAATCCGCGCTTGTGCAATCTCTCCCCTTACTCTTTCATTTCTCTTGGCGAAAGATTATATTTGTGAATTATGTTGTACCCTATCGGAATACAGAGTTTTTCTGAGATTCGCAATGGCGGATATGTCTATGTGGACAAGACTTCGTTGATCTACAGCCTCACATCGACAGGCAAGTACTATTTCCTGAGCCGGCCGCGGCGTTTCGGGAAGAGCCTTCTTGTCTCGACAATGGAGGCATATTTCCGTGGTCGTAAGGATCTTTTCAAGGGACTGGCGATGGAGGGTCTGGAGAAAGAGTGGCTCGAGTATCCGGTGCTGCATTTGGATCTGACTGGAGCCGCTTACTCCAAAGTGGAGGAGCTTCATTCGAAACTCAACTCTTTCTTGTCCGCCCAGGAAGAAATCTACGGAATCCGGACTTCCGAAAAAGTGGCGAGTGTACGTTTTGAGCATGTCATCGACGCGGCATACCGCAAGACTGGGCGCAAGGTGGTGATCCTCATCGACGAATACGACAAGCCGATAGTGGACAATATCGACGACCAAGTTCTAATGGATGCGTTCCGCCGCGAGCTTCAGGGTTTCTACAGCGTCATCAAGGGAAAGGACGAGTTCATCCGCTTCGCATTCCTCACGGGGGTCACCAAACTCGGGAAGATGAGCATCTTCAGCGGGCTCAACAACCTCAACGACATCTCGATGGATCTTGGTCTTTCGGACATCTGCGGCGTGTCGGAGGCGGAGCTGAAAGAGTATTTCGACGGGAGCGTGACAGAGCTGGCCGAAGCCTGCCGGATGAGCCGGGAGGAGTGCTACGCCAAGCTCAAGACGATGTATGACGGCTATCATTTCCACTATAGAGCGGCGGGGGTATACAATCCGTTCAGTCTTCTTAATACATTCAAGGCAAATGAATTCCGCATGTACTGGTTCGAGACCGGCACCCCGACTTTCCTTGTCCGTTACCTGAAGCAGATCAAGTGTAATCTGGACAACATTTCCAAAGACAAAGTCTCCGTGGAGACACTGACAGGAGCGAACTACGTGGCCCCGGCCCCGATAACTCTGATGTACCAGACCGGCTACCTGACCATCACGAGCTACAACGAACGCTTCAACGCCTACACCCTTGACTATCCAAACGAGGAAGTCAAGGCCGGGTTTCTGAACTCCCTAAGTCAACTCTACGCCCCAGCCCTGATTCAAGGAGAATTTTCAGTCTACAACTTTGTCGAAGATGTGGAGCGCGGCGATGTGCAGGGCTTCATGGACCGGTTCACCTCGTTCCTCTCGGA
>DJOT01000052.1:16588-18523 GCA_002439095.1 Bacteroidales bacterium UBA6431
CCTCTCGGACAACAGCTATGAGATACAGGGCGATCTTGAACTTTATTTTCAGAACACGATGTCGGTGATGCTCAAGATGATGGGGCTGTACGTCAAGACCGAATACCGCACCTCCAACGGGCGGATAGACATAGTCTTCGACACCGACAAATACGTCTACATCATCGAACTGAAGCGCGACCTCTCGCCGGAAGAGGCGCTGAAACAGATAGAGGAGAAGGGCTACGACAAGCCGTTCCTCTCAAGCGGCAAGGAAATAATAAAGCTCGGCATCAACTTCTCATCTCAGACCCGCACCATCGACGGCTGGAAAGCCGACAGAAGCTGAGACACTCGAGTGCGCCGGCAGAGCTGCATCTCCCAACTTTCCTCTTGCCGATGCCCTGAAGGTTGGGGTGTATTTCGCACTTTTTACCCCAACCTTGCCCCAGCATCCCTCCGAAAAGCTTTCCCTTGTTCCTGTCCGGCGTCGTTGCCCCCGTCCCCGCCGGCGCAACCCGGACGGCGCCGTCATCGGGCAGTGCCACTGGGGGCGGGCCGCCGTCACAGGGACATGGTCACGGAATCCGCGCTTGTGCAATCTCTCCCCTTACTCTTTCATTTCTCTTGGCGAAAGATTATATTTGTGAATTATGTTGTACCCTATCGGAATACAGAGTTTTTCTGAGATTCGCAATGGCGGATATGTCTATGTGGACAAGACTTCGTTGATCTACAATCTCACATCGACAGGCAAGTACTATTTCCTGAGTCGGCCGCGGCGTTTCGGGAAGAGCCTTCTCGTCTCGACGATGGAGACATATTTCCGTGGCAGGAAGGATCTTTTCAAGGGACTGGCGATGGAGGGTCTGGAGAAAGAGTGGCTCGAGTATCCGGTGCTGCATTTGGATCTGACTGGGAGCAGGTATACTTCGGTGGATGATTTGCGGGAGAATCTGTCCTTTCACCTGTCGGGATGGGAAAGGACGTACGGAAAGGACGATGAATTCACTGAGCCGGCAGCCAGATTCAAGTCTGTCATCGACGCGGCGTACCGCAAGACAGGGCGCAAGGTGGTGATCCTCATCGACGAGTACGACAAGCCGATAGTGGACAACATCGATGACCCCGCTCTCATGGATGCGTTCCGCCGCGAGCTTCAGGGCTTCTACAGCGTCATCAAGGGAAAGGATGAGTTCATCCGTTTCGCCTTCCTCACGGGAGTCACCAAGCTCGGGAAGATGAGCATCTTCAGCGGGCTCAACAATCTCAACGACATCTCGATGGATCTTGTTTTTTCGGACATCTGCGGCGTGTCGGAGGCGGAGCTGAAAGAGTATTTCGACGGGAGCGTGACGGAGCTGGCCGAAGCCTGCCGGATGAGCCGGGAGGAATGCTACGCCAAGCTCAAGACGATGTACGACGGTTATCATTTCAGCGAAGGCGCTGCAGGTATCTATAATCCGTTCAGCCTGCTCAACACATTCAAAGCTAACAGATTCCGCATGTACTGGTTCGAGACCGGCACCCCGACTTTCCTTGTCCGCTATCTCAAGCAGATCAAATGTAATCTGGACAACATCTCCAAAGATGATGTTCCGGTAGAGACCCTGACGGGAGCGAACTACATGGCCCCGGCCCCGATAACTCTGATGTACCAGACCGGCTACCTGACCATTGCGGGCTACGATGAACGCTTCAAAACTTACAATCTCGATTACCCCAACGAGGAGGTCAAGGCCGGTTTTCTGAACTCACTGAGCCAGTTGTATGCTCCTGCCCTGATCCAGGGGGAATTCTCGGTGTACCAGTTTGTCCGCGACATCGAGCGCGGCGATGTGCAGGGCTTCATGGACCGCTTCACCTCGTTCCTCTCGGACAACAGCTATGAGCTCCAGGGCGACCTTGAACTGTATTTCCAGAACACCATGTCTGTGATGCTCAAGATGATGGGGC
>DJOT01000052.1:18570-46736 GCA_002439095.1 Bacteroidales bacterium UBA6431
GTGATGCTCAAGATGATGGGGCTGTACGTCAAGACGGAGTACCGCACCTCCAACGGGCGGATTGACATAGTCTTCGATACCGATAAATATGTATATATCATCGAGTTGAAGCGCGACCTCTCGCCGGAAGAAGCACTGAAACAGATAGAGGCGAAGGGCTACGACAAGCCGTTCCTCTCAAGCGGCAAGGAAATAATAAAGCTCGGCATCAACTTCTCCTCCGAGTCCCGCACCATCGACGGCTGGAAAGCCGACAGAAGCTGAGACACCCGAGTGCGCCGGCGGTGCTGCATCTCCCAACTTTCCTCTTGCCGATGCCCTGAAAGTTGGGGCGTTTTTCGCGCTTTTCACCCCTAGCTTGCCCCAGCATCCCTCCGAAAAACTTTCCCTTGTTCCTGTCCGGCGTCGTTGCCCCCGTCCCCGCCAGCGCATCCCGTCCTTTCATTTTTCTTGGTGAAAGGTTATGACTTGCATCCGCCAGGAGTGTCATCGGGAGTGCCACAGGGGAGTACCACCGAGAAGCGCAACCCGGACAGCGCCGTCATCGGACAGTGCCACCGGGGTCGGGGTGCTGGGCTCCTAGACATAAGTGCTGGTGATGAGTCCGGTTTTTTATATATTCAGTTCTCTACATTAAATCAGTTCAGTCATATAGACCGGCACGCAGGTGGTCTGTCCGTCTTTTCGCAAATCTTTGGTGTAGAGCAGGTAGCGGTAGCCGATTCTTGATGAGAACTTTTCGCAGAATGCGTCCAGCGATTTGTGGGTGTTGTAGCCGGAGCTTTTCACCTCGATTGGGCATAATTTCGTGCCGCGTGTAAGGAGGAAATCTATTTCGTAGTTGTGCTTGCGGTTCTCTGTGGGCCAGGTGTGGTAGAACAGTTCGTTGCCGCTTGCTTTAAGCATCTGGGCCACGAGATTCTCATAGACATAGCCGAGATTGACGGGAAGTTTGTCTGTGAGGAGTTTCTGATATATCTCGTTTTCGGTCACGGACTTGTCCCAGAAGGCCATAGTAATCATCAGCCCAGTGTCAGCCACATACATCTTGAACTGCTCGATGTCCCTGTGCAGTGAAAGCCCTACGGAAGGGTCGTTGGCGTGACGGGAGATGAGAACGACCATCGAGTCTTCCATATCCTGAAGCGTTTCGCTGAGCCGATCGACTTTGCCGTCTTCCACGACACTGCTGACCTGGTATCTGGAAGCATTGCCGGTGAGCTGTGCCGGAATCGCGTAGAACAGGCTGGTGGCTTTGCCGGAGGTGTCAATCTTGCGGAAGTCGTCAGCGTAGAGTTCGATGATTTCTCTTTTCACGGCATCGACCATACTCAGATTGTTCGTTTCGAGATAGGTGTCCACGGCCTGAGGCATCCCTCCGACGAGCATATATAGCCGGAGGTCATCCATTATCTTACGATTGACTGCATCTCCTAAAGGCGTTTTGTTTTCCCAAGCATTGCGTAGCATAGGGATCGTGATTTCGTTTCCTCTTGCCCAATAGAATTCCTCGAAGTCCATCGGGTAGAGCGTGAACCTTGTCTCTTCGCTTGGAATCCTTATGCCTTTTGTGTTTTTCTTTATGCTCAGGAGGCTTCCTGTCTCGATGTAGTCGTACCTGCCGTCTTTTACGAGCTTCTTGATGGCCTGTCTTGCGAGCGGGCAGTTCTGGACTTCGTCGAAGATGATGACGGATTTCCTTTCTTTCAGCTGGACATCATATAGAAATTGCAGACGGAAGAAGAGTTTGTTCAGATCTGATATGTCGCTGAATAGGTCTTTGACTTCAGGCTTACATTCGACGAAGTCTATGAGGATGTAGCTTTCGTATTCATTTTTGGCGAATTCTTCCGCAAGTGTGGATTTTCCGACGCGCCGTGCGCCCTTGATAAGCAAGGCGGTGGAGCCGTTTCTCTCGGTTTTCCATTTCAGCATTGTGTCGTAAAGTTTGCGTTTGAATATTCTTTCACTCATATCATTTTTGTTTTGTGTGATAAAAGTAGTATTAATTTTCGGTGTCCCGAAATTATTTTCAGTAGAATTGCCGAAAATCTCAATTTTTATTTATAATGTTATGCCGAGATTCTCAAGATGAAAATAGGATTTGCGTAAGGTTGGGGTGTATTTCGCACTTTTTACCCCGACCTTGCGCCTGCGCCTGTCTGGAGTCGCTTGCCTGCTCTTGACGTATCAGATCTGCGCGGAAGGAGAGTGTTTTCTTGCTTTGGCAGGTGGCGGGTAACAATTTGACTATCAATGATAAAGCTTGTTTGCCTATACCGAAATCGGAGGAGGCTTATCGTTTATTGCGTTGATAGTCAGTGTGTTAGCCGTCACCGGGGATATTTGTCGCTACATGGCACAGGGCCGGGTTGCTGGCTCTAGAGCGCGTCCGGGCTTGGCGCTTGCAGGGGTAGGGGTGGAGAATGCGAAAGATACCACTGCCTGCGGGACGAGGAGGGGCTTGTCCCTTGGAAGGAGCAGGGTGCCTATGGAGAGGCTTGTCCATGGGCGTATGTCGTAATATATTTATAGATAGGTGATTACATTCTGATATTGTCCATATTCCTTCCATTGTCGTGGGGGAATGCTTAAGTAACTTTGCGGCCATGAAATCGAAAGTTATGAAATGGACATTGGTCGGGGTGGTTGCTGCCTACCTGTTTATCATCACGTTCGGCACGGTCGTGATTCTGCATGTGTTATGTGAAAAGCATGTCGAGTATCACCGTGTCTATGATGCGGCTGAGGCCGGTCTCCCGGCTCCAGATACTCTGTCTCTGCTGACATCTGACGGCTATCGTATACAGACCCTTGAAATCGCTCCGGAGTCGGCCCCGAATGGGGTCATCATCTGCCTTACAGGCATAGAGAACCCGTCTGTCACGGCGTATTATGGTCATGTGCGCTCTTTCAGAGAGCTGGGACTTGTCAGTCTTCTGACGGAAGTCCGTGGACATGGGGCTAGCGACGGGGAGCGGATATGCCTTGCCTATCAGGAGACTGCTGATGTCAAGGCTGTTACGGATTACGTGAATAGCCGTTATCCAGGTTTGCCCGTAATAGTCATGGGGCTTTCCATGGGGGCTGCGGTTGCAATACGGGCCACGGCGGAGAATGAGGATATAGATGCCCTGATTTCCCTGTCTGCGTTTTCGTCCCTGCAGGATTTTATCTCCTGGCATGCCGGGAGGTTCATTTCTCCGTTTCTGGCGGAGCCGTTGAAACTCACATCCGCTCTTGCTGCGAGCTCCAAGTTCGGGGTCAACGCTTTCCGTGCCACACCCTATGAGGCGATCGGGCATCTTGACGGGCGTCCGGCATTGCTGATGCACAGCAGGGGAGACTCACAGGTGCCGTTCATGTGCTTCGAGAAACTGTTTGCCCGTGCCGAATCGGCCACTTCGAAATTGAGGACTTATGTGGTGGACGGTGACGAGCACTTCATCACCGCTTCGTTCGGCATCCCGGAGGATGACCCGGAATACAGTGCTGTCCTGCTTGGCTTCATAAAGGATGTCATGGCCATGCAGTAGGCCATTATTGAAAAAACGCTGTTCTACGGCGCTGTGGACGGGGCATGTTACAGAATGTCCCGTTTTTTGTGCGATATTGTGGCCGTCCGTCCGGCTCCATCTCCCCATCTTTGCACCACACGATTAATGGCACGATGGACTGTCTCCTCACATACAGGGATAAGCTTGTTTCCGACATCTACACTGAGATGTATGATGCCGTTAGACGTTACATTCTCCGTCGTATAGGCGATGGTCGTCAGGCGGATGCAGAGGATCTCGCACAAGACACTTTCGTCAGGCTGCTGACTTCGGATACTGAGATCGACAGGGAGCAGGCCCCGCGTCTGGTGTATACGATCGCGCGCAACCAGGTCATCGATTTTCTCAGGCATCATGCCAGCATACGCAAGGCGCAGGAGTATTTTGCCGGGCATGCCCAGCGTTCAAGCCGTGTGACGGACGAGCAGGTGGCTGCGGACGAGCTGGAGCGCATAGAGGCGGACTGCATCAGGAAGATGCCTTCCAAGATGGCCGAGGTGTTCGTGCTGTATGTCCATCGCGGCTGGTCCGTGCCGGACATATCGGACAGCCTTGAGATCAGCCGCCGGACAGTGGAGAACCATATCTTCCGCGCCCGCCGCGATGTCCGCCAGACCGTAAAGATGCAATATAGTTAAAGAGAATATGAAAAGGATTCTGATTTTGGTTAATATTATTGGTTGGTTCGCTGCCGCGCAGGGGTGCTCTTCCCCTGTGCAGTCGGCGATAGATTACTGTGCGAAGCAGGCCGCCCGGACATTGGAAGTTGTTTCATCTCCGGATATGATCCCGAATTCCGTGGACGCGGGTTCGTCCACCTGGAAATTTACGCGTCCGGGCGGCTGGACATGCGGGTTCTGGCCCGGGGAGCTCTGGTACCTCTACGAGGGTACGGGCGACACCCTGTTCCGGGACAACGCGCTGAAGGTCACCGATGCCATCATGCCGGTCGCATACCGCACGCCGCACAGCCACGATGTGGGATTCATGGTGATGCCGAGCATCGGCAGCGCCTACCGCATCACGGGCGAGAAGAAGTACCTCGATGCCCTGGTGAGCGCCGCGGACTCTCTCGCCACGCTCTACAACCCCAAGGTCGGATCCATCCTCTCATGGCCCAACATGGTCAAGAAGATGGGATGGAGGCACAACACCATCATAGACAACATGCTCAACCTCGAACTCCTGTTCTGGGTGGCACAGAACTGCGACCGCCCGGATCTGTACGAGATAGCTTTCCGCCACGCCGAGACGACGATGAAATACCAGTTCCGTGAGGACTGGTCCACATACCACGTGACCGTTTTCGATCCTGACACGGGAGAATTTCTCGCCGGCCACACGCACCAGGGGTGGAAGGATGAGACAATGTGGGCGCGTGGGCAGGCCTGGGCCGTGTACGGGTTCACCATGGCCTACCGTTTCACCAAGGACAAACGTTTCCTTGACACTGCCGTGCATGCCACTGAAACCTATCTGGCACGCCTGCCGGAGGACGGGATCCCGTATTGGGACTTCGAGGCCGGGGAGCAGCTCAAGGACCAGCCGAGGGACTGCTCGGCGGCGGCCATCGTGGCTTCCGCTCTCCTCGAACTCCAGAGCTATCTCCCGAAAGATCAGGCGAAACGCTACCTTAAGGAGGCGAAGCGCACGCTCAAGACCCTCTCCGCAGCTCCGTACAGGGCAGGAGACCAGTGCTCAGCCTTCCTTCTCCATGCCACCGGCCACAAGCCGAACGGGTATGAGATCGATGCATCGATCAGTTATGCCGATTACTATTATATTGAAGCCTTGATGAGGCTCAAGACCATATCAAATTAACACTTCAAAAACCAAAGAGTATGAAGATCTCAATCAAGAAAGCTCTGATCGCGATACTTTCCGCGGCGCTGATGCTGCCGTGCATGGAGGCGTTTGCGCAGAGTCCGCTCTCGGGCAAGGTCGTCGACGCGGGAGGCAATCCCGTGGCCGGTGCGGCCGTGATCGTCGAGGGGACGTCCAACGGAGTCTCCACCGACCTTGACGGCAAGTTCACCATCCGCGCAGCCGAGGGCACTCCTATTATTGTCAGCATCCTGGGCTACCAGGAAGCGCATGCCAAACTCAAGGACGCCATGACCGTCAGGCTCACCGAAGACTCCACCCTCCTCGAAGAGACCGTCGTGGTTGGGTATGGTTCCGTGAAAAAGATAGACCTTACAGGTTCAGTAAGTTCCGTGTCCAATGACGCCCTTGTCAAGGGAGGAATGGCCGATGCTGTCGGCGCCATGCAGGGAACCCTCCCGGGAGTACAGATCCAGCGCTCCAACAGCAAACCGGGCGGAGAATACAACATCCTCATCCGAGGCCTCAACACCATCAGCGGCAGCACGTCTCCGCTCGTTGTGGTGGACGGTGTGCAGGGCGCATCCCTTTCGAGCATCAACCCTGACGACATCGAGCGCATCGATATTCTGAAAGATGCCTCATCCACAGCCATATACGGTTCACGTGCCACCAACGGTGTAGTGCTTGTCACCACCAAGCGCGGCAAGGCCGGCGGTGTCAAGATCGACTACAGCGGCTATGTCGGAGTACGCCAGTATACGAACATGCCGGAGATGATGTCCGGCGACGAGTATGTGCAGATCGCCCGCGAGGCGAAACGCAACAAGACGACTTATGAGTACGCTCCGGACAGCGAGATCTTCACCGCGTCCGAACTCAAGGCCATCCAGGACCACAACTACTATGACTGGGTGGACGCAATATCCCACCCGGCTGCAATGACGAACCACACCCTTTCAGCCTCGGGCGGAAGCGACAAGGCAACATACTCCCTCTCGACCGGCTATTATTTCGAGGATGGAATGATTGACCCTCAGGAATATTCCAGATACAATGTCAGGGCAGCCATCGACGTGAAGCCTGTGGATTATCTCAAGTTCGGCGTGAACATGTACGGGACGTACTCATTGAGGAACACGGGCAATTCCGATCTTCTTCAGGATGCTGTCCGTCTCCGCCCGACTTATCATCCGACCAACCTCATCACCGGTGAAGAAGAGTGGGCATACTCCAACGGGCAGTACAATGCCCTTGTCACCCAGCAGAACGAGACCAACAGGACAAAGACCTACAACATGTTCGGAAATGCGTTCCTGGAAATCCTCCCGTTTGAGGGGATGTCTCTCAAGACCACATTCTCCCCGAATATCCGTATAGCCGAGATTGGGCAGTACAGGGGCCGTTATACCAAGGCCAACAAGGGCACCAATGATGCCACCAGCAACTACGCCAAGAACTCCACCACCGACTGGGTGTGGGACAACCAGATCACATACCGCAAGGAGATCGGGGTGCACAGATTTGACGTGTCCGGCATCTTCTCGATGGCACAGAACGAGTACGAGGCTCTTCGCGGCGTTGGAAACGGGTTGAGCTACAATTCTTTGTGGTACAATCTCAAGGGCGGTGCCAAGGAAAATTCCGCTACTTCAGGTTATTCGAAGTACAGCCTGATGTCTTATATGTTCAGGGCCAATTACGTCTATGCTGACAAGTATTATCTTTCTGCCAGCGTCCGCTACGATGGCTCATCCAAATTGGCTTCCGGACACAAGTGGGGCGCCTTCCCTTCCGTGGCCCTTGCATGGAGGGTGACGCAGGAGGATTTCATGAAAGACCTCTCATGGGTCAACAATCTCAAGCTCCGTCTGAGCTACGGTCAGACCGGAAACGACAACGTCTCCCCGTACCAGACCCAAGGCTCGATCAGCAGCGTGCTGTACTACACTTTCGGAAATTCCACCAGCACGGCATACGTCCCTAACAACCTGCGCAATCTCGATCTTGGATGGGAGCGTACGAGCGAAATCAATGTCGGTGTTGACTTCGGCTTCCTGAAAGACAGGATCTCTGGTTCTGTGGACTATTACAACCGTCTCACCTCCGACCTCATCATGAACAAGACCATCCCGTCCACCTCGGGCTACAAGTCCGTCAAGGCAAATGTGGGCTCGGTACGCAACTCCGGTGTCGAAGTTCTTCTCAATACAGAGAACATCCGCACGAGCGACTTCTCCTGGGTGACCCAGCTGAACTTCGCCTACAACCGCAACGAGATCGTTGATCTCCAGTTCAAGGAGGACCTTTCCACTTATGGCGAGTCTCTCCAGGGCATGGAGGGTGACTACAAGAACCTCTGGATCATCGGCCAGCCTATCGATATCAACTACAGTCTCATGACCGTTGGTATCTGGCAGCTTGACGAGGCCGAGGAAGCTGCCAAGTACGGCTGCACCCCTGGACAGTACAAGCCGCTCGATCTCAACAAGGACGGCAAGATCACCGATGCTGACCGTGTGATAAACGGCAAGCGCACTCCTGACTGGACCGGAGGTATGACCAACACCTTCCGCTACAAGAATTTCGACCTCTCTTTCCAGATGTCTTTCCAGAGCGGGGCAAAGATGAGGAATCAGTTCTATGTTTCTTACGCTCTTGAGGGCAATACCCAGAACTTCAACAACTTGAAAGGAAATTACTGGACACCGGAGAATCCGTCCAATGAGCGGCATCAGCCGAGCAATGCCGGTATCTATGCCAATTACCGCAGCGCCACATGGGGCAACAATGAGAATATGGCCACATCTTCGCATCGTCTCTCAAAGACCGATTTCGTGAAGTTCAACTACGCTTCTCTCGGATATACTTTTGACAAGAAGCTACTTGACAAGCTGAAACTCAGCAACCTCCGCGTGTATGCGACAGTCCAGAATCCGTATATCTGGTGTGACAGGTACTGCTTCAATCCGGAGCAGATGACAGTATCGATCAACTCTTCGGATTTCATGACCTGCAACCTCATCTTCGGAGTCAATGTCGGATTTTAATTTCAGAATGAGATGAAAACAAAATACATTCTTATCGGCGCGCTTGTCGCCATGGCTTCCGCCTTGTCATCCTGCTCGTCTTTCCTTGATGAGGAAAACATCTCCAACCAGTCGGCTGAGGCATACTTCGCTACGCCTGCCGGATATGAGAGCCTTGTGCGCGGTGCCTACAACAGTCTCGCCAGCATATACAACACAACCACCTGGTACTCTTTGAGCCAGCTCGGGACGGACATTTCGACACAGAACAACGGAAATTCCACGAACCAGCTCAACCAGTATGTCACCTACTATAGCGACAATGCGACAGTGAGCGCCTATTGGGATGCCCTGTATGCCGCACTCAAGAATGCAAACGCTGCCATCGGCCGTGCTTCTTCCGTAATCACCAAAGAGACGGATCCGCGTGACGGTATGGATGCGTCGCTCCTTGCCAAGAGAGTGGCTGAGGCGAAGTACCTGCGTGCGCTTTTCCTTTTCGAGATCGTGCGCAATTTCGGCCAGGGGCCTCTTATCCTCGAAGAGACTATGTCTCCTTCTACCACTGCGGAACTTGACGGGCCGGAGAAGTTCTACGACCAGATACTCTCTGATCTTCAGGATGTTCTGGATTCAGACCTTCCGATGAGACAGCCTGCTTCCGAGCATGGAAGGGTATCGAAGGCCGCCGCCCTGCATCTGCGCTCTCTGGTGTACCTGACACGTGGCTATCAGTCTTATGGCAAAGGCAAGAGCGACTTCGATCTCGCCCTTGATGATGCCGAGATGGTGATAGAGAAGTCCGGCCACGCCCTTCTTGACGACTATGCAATGGTACATCGCCAGAGCAATGAGGTCAATGACGAAATCATCTTCTGCCTCAACTTCAACAATGCTCCTGGCGCTTACACTAACATCTGGAGCGAGTTCTACCTCTTCGTCTACCGTGAGGGATGGCAGGACATAGCATTCTCTTCCATCTATTGCAACGACTGGGCTTCCGTGATGCCTACGAAGTATGCCTATCTGCTCTTCGACTGGAAGAAAGACCACAGGGCCGAGGTGACATTCATGTCTCCGTACAACGGGGATGCGGCCACTTCGATCGACGGTCGCCAGTATGGTGTGAACTATTTCCAGAGCACCAACAAGAACGGCACCGTGCCGGAGGGCGACCCGGTTCTCCTCTTCCCTGTGCCGCAGGACGGCAAGACATTCTCCAAGAAAGAGGGGTCAAGCGTCAGCTTCGACAACAATCACTTCTACACCGCTTCCGAGAAGAGCGCTGCGCAGACCGAGGGCCGTTATATCTACAACTACCCGACCGGCTCGCTTGCAGAGAAGTCCTATCGTAATGCCGGCAACGATGATTACTACATCACCGGCTACCAGAGCGGCAATGCTTCTTCAAGGGCCTGGAACCCGGTATGGAAGTTCAAAGACTGCTACACCCAGTTCAATGCTTCCGGAACCGTTTCCTATGGCAGCAGGGATATATACCTCGCCCGTCTGGCCGAGACTTACCTGATTGCCGCCGAGGCCGCTGTCAATCTCGAAGACAACGACAAGGCCCTCAGGTACATCAACAAGGTGCGTGAAAGGGCTGCCTTCGATGCTCCGGAGCCTGGCCTCAAGCTTTATGAGGGGACAGTCACCATCGATGACGTGCTTCAGGAAAGGGCTCTTGAACTCTTCGGGGAGGTGTCCCGCTGGAACGACCTTACCCGTACCGGCAAGCTCGCCGAGAGGGTTCTCGAGTACAACTGGGATGTCAACAATATCTACGGCGGCATCATGAAGACCGACCTGAGCGCGGCGACCAACGTCAAGTTCAGCCTCCGTCCTATCCCGCTCTCCTGGCTGAACTCCCTGTCAAACGGCAAGGAACTCCACAACAATCCAGGCTGGGAATAGTTGTTGAAACTGCTGATTTCAGTAAGCGGCAACTTTTTTAAAGATTACTTAACGATTGCTTAAGGCAGGCCGGGCTTCCGGCCTGCCTTGATTTTTGCCCGGCAAACTCAATGTTTCCCGATTCCTGCGCAAACCTTCCGTCCAGCGAGTACCTTGTCCCGTGTGCCTCTCGTCACATTCCGAGCCCTTCCGTCACATCCTGTGCGCACGGGAGAGGACTTAGGTGCGTACGGAGCGGTGCAGGTGCTTGAAGCTAGTCTGAGGTAGGGGAGAAAAGAGGGAAAAACACCCCAACCTTTGCCGACTGGATGCCGCAGAGCGCCGTGCATTGGCGGTGCCTCCAGAAGGTAGGGGTAAAAATAGCCATAAATACCCCAACCTATGGCTGGTGTCCTCGCATGGACGAAGGTGACAGTGGCGAGGCTTTTGTTTCGAGCCCCAGCCCCCCCCCTGTGCCCTGCAGCACCTGCCGTCTGTCTATACGACTACCTCCTGCGCTTTATCTCTCTTACCCTCTGTCCCGTGCGCACGAAGTCAATACCGTGCGTGGAAAGGGCTCTCGTGCGCACGGGAATGGCGGAGAACTTTTGCCGTGCGCACCAAGGGGTCTGGTGCGCACCGTATCAGCTTCGTGCGCACGGCGATGTTCCACGCCGCCATATTGTTCCACGGGCTGTCGGGATGGCAGACTGGTGGATCAGATGCCTGCTGCCAGCCCCGTCAGATTATTCCGTGGGTCGGCTAGCGGCTCTGAAAAGTCAGACTGCCGGCCCCGTCAGATCTTCCGGATTTTCATAGTGAATCCTCCAGAAGGGATCAGATCGAAATCCAAGGTGGACTTCGACGAGACTTTCTTGCGGCTTATTTCCACACTTCCGTCCTCCCCGTCCTGATATATGCAGGCCTCGAACTTGCCTTTTCCGAGAAACGAGCAGTCAAAAGTGAGCGCTCTCGGGTTGGTGTTGGTGATGCCGCCGACATACCAGACATCGCCTTTGCGACGGGCCACAACGGCGGATTCTCCGATCTCTCCGCAGAGGAACTCCGTCTGATCCCATACGGTAGGGAGATCTTTCCAGAACTCAAGCTCCGGACGGTAGTGGTCTTCAGTCAGGCGCTCGTTCCAGAAGAGGAACTGGGCCGGGCTGTAGTAGATGACGGCGAGCGCAAGCCGGTGCGCGAAGCTCGTCTGCAGAGTCTTGCGTGCGAATCCGGGGGTGAAGTCTCCGGCACCGATGGTGTATCTGGTGTACGGAAGCATAGTGGAATGGTCGGCGTTCGGCTCCTGCTCCGTGCCGTGGATTCCCTCCTGGGTGAGAAGGTTAGGCCACTTGCGGCTGAGCCCGTCAGGGCGGTAGGCGTCGTGGATGTCCACAAGAAGGTGGTATTTTGCCGCTTTTGCCACGAGCTCCTCCGTCCATTCCTGCCACTCCTGCGTGCCCACGTTGACAAAACCCGGTTTGATGCCCTTGATTCCCCATTTCTCATAGAGAGGGAAAATCTCGTCTGCATATCTCTCACAGCCCTCATGGTTGACATACAGGAAGATGCCGACATTGTGCTCCTGGCCGTACTTTATGATGGCCTGCAGGTCGAGTCCCGGGTGGCCCGGGCGTGGCTCTCCGGTGGACGGGTTGGTGACGTTCACCTTGCCCGGATAGGATTCCTGGGAGAATGCCTTGCCATACCATCCCCAGTCGAAGATCATATAGTCTATGCCCATGGACTCGCAGTAGTCTATCATCTTGTAGGCTTCCGGGGTGGAGATTGTGGTCTCGCGCATGGCGGTGCCGGGCTTTATCCACTCCGTGTCTTCTATGGCGCACGGCTCGCTGAGATTGTAGGTCAGGTAATTGTTGATCATCAGGTCGCCGGGTTTGTCGGACAGACTGATGACCCGCCAGCCGCTCGTCAGCCCGTCATCCCCCTTGGCCTCACCGCGCAGTCTGATCTTTAATATGTTGGCGCGTCCGTAAGCTGCGTCCACATAAGCCCGGGGATAGTGGTTGCAGCCGGCTTCCATGATGGCTCCGTAGATTCCGTCCGCAGTCTTGCATGTGAGCGGAAGTTCGCATCCCGGGGCGATTTCGGACGGGTAGACCTTGTAGTATTTGCCCTCATGTCCGTGGGATTCCCAAACTGAAGAAAACTTGGGGAATGAGAATTCCGTGTTCTCGCCCGTCAGCACGATTTTCTCAAGCCCCGGCTGGGAAGGGATCTCGTAGCGGAAGGCGGCCCCCTCATTGTAGGCCCGGAAAACTATGTCCATGCGCTGTCCCGGGTAGAGAGTCTCCTTGAGGGAGACCCGCATCTCGTTGTAGTTGTCCGGGTAAGTGGACTGTTCTCCGTATACAGGAGTCCATTCACTGCGGTGTTCGGAGTATTTGACATCCTCCACGGCAAGATAATGCTTCAGTTCGGCTGTTCCCCCGAGGTCGAAGCCGAGGTGGGAGGGGAGCAGGAATGGCTTTCCGTCGTACCTGATCTCGTAGAAAGGGGAGTCTCCGGGGTATATAGGGCCTCCTGAAGGGGCCTGACGCAGCAGGGAAAAACCTATCTCGACCTTCCCGTCGGGAGAACTGAGCTGTTGTGCGGCTGCCCCGGTGCACAGGCAGGCGAGGCAGGCCATAATCAATGTCCTATTCATAAATCAAGAATGTTCTTCTTACAGGTTCAGCCGTCTTGACAGGGTTCTCTCCGGTACGTCCGTACTGCCAGGCCACGACTGAGACTTCCACAGGATATTTAGCCTTCGGCGGCATCTTCTCGAACACGAGCCTGTCTCCCTCCACGCGTACAGGGCCGCTCTCGGCATAGAAACCGACTTTCAGCCCGCTGTCCGAGGAAGCGGCCAAAGGAATGGATTTGGCCCCTTTCTTGACATCGGCGAGAGGAGCGAAATTGATATGCTGCTCTTTCCCCTCCGTAAGCCGTATCGGCAGGGTTATGCGTGCCTGCTGCACGGCAGGACGATATTCGCTGTCGCCGTCGTGCTTGATGCAGAAGTCGATGAACACTTCTTTTTCTTCCCAGGTGGCCATCCTGTTCCACGAGATGGTCAAGGTCGTGTCGTTGGACACCACGGCCGGAGCAGCTATTATTTCAAGATACGGCTCTCCGGATGCATGTCCGATCGGAGTTCCAGGTTCTTGGCGGCTCCACATCTTGTGTCTCGGGCTGCCGCCGTCCACTTTGTCGTAGAAGAACGGCTTGAGGTTCAAAGTAAGCCCGTCCTCTTCAGTACGGAGCGCTGGATGGAGCTGCATGTGCGTGTTTTGCTGTTTTACGGGTTCACCTCCCTGCATCACTCCCACCAATTGTCTTTTGAGTCCTCTGAAACGTGCACCGTACCTCATGGTGGCCTGTGCCATCTCCTTGTCGAAAGTCCAGAAAGCCTCTGAAGGGTCGCCCTTATATTTGCCGACTGGTGCTGGGCTGAATGACGGAGCCTCATCTCCTTTCCATCTTTCGACGAGCCAGCCTGTCTTGGTCGGATCCTGGTGTCCGTACTTGAGGGCCTTGCGGATAAACAGGGCTATGAAGGCGTTCTTCTCCAGGACAGGCGAGCATGCCGAGAGGTGTCAGAGGATGCTCTGAGCGCTCTTTCAGCCCGTTGAACGCCCAGTTCTGCGCGGATTCGTATTCGCCCATGGTCTCAAGGCAGGGGATTGTGTCAATGGTCCGGGAGCCCCAGATGTCCGGACAGAAGTTGCCGTCGCGGTGGTATGGCCATTGTCCGCTGGTGGAGATGCAGGCGAGAACCCTCTCCGGGCGGGATGCCGCCATATAATATGGTGCGCTTGCCGCTGCGGAGTGCCCCAGACCTATGATCGGGGCGGTCTCCAACTCTTTGTAGCCGGAAATTCTCGCCAGATCCCCGAGAGCCTGGTCGAGTCCCTCCCATGCTCCGTCGGTGAAGTCGAAGAAGAGGTTGTAGCGGGGGCAGATCCAGAGTTCAGCTACGCCGAGGCGGCCCATCTCCTTGCGGAAGTCCTTGTCCTCGAGGATGCTGATCTCCTCCATGTTGTGCTGGGAGACGATGATGGCCTTCACCTCACGGCAGTTCTCCGGAATCCACAGATATGCCACCGGATGTTTGTATTTCGGGGCCTTGGATGTGTTGTGCAGGTCGGTCTTCCACTGCCATATTCCATCCTGGGCAGAGGCTGCCAGGCAGGACAAGGTGAGGATGATAAAAGCGATTATGTATTTTCTCATAATGCTTGGTTCTTATACTTCTTAATGTTCTCGGAACTTCCGGCCACAGGGACAATCCTGACTGCCGCGCCGCCGCTGTCGCACAAGTTGAAGCGGAGGGTGTCGCCGGAAGAGACCATATACTTTGACACGCGGACCTTGGTGCGTGTCGGGATGGACTTGTCCCCATCGGTGTATATCTCCGCCACGAATTTGCCTTCCGGGAGGAAGTCGAGGCTTACCTCAGCCTTCCTGCCGGCGTTGGTGATGCTCCCGATGAACCACTCGTCCCCGTGCCTGCGGGCCATGGTCACATATTCGCCCGGTTCGCCTTCGAGCACCTTGCTCTCGTCCCATACGGTGTAGACATCGTCAAAGAACTTGAGTTCCGGCTCGTCCTGGCTGTCGGACGGCTTGTCGTACCAGTACAGGAGCTGGAGCGGGCTGTAGTAGATGGCTGCAAGCGCTAGCTGATGTGCAGGGGTCGTCTTGATGGTCTTTGAGCGTGGCACTCCGTGGGCATCCTCGTCCGCAGCAAGCTTCCCGAAATCCTGGCGGTAGTAGCAGATGGTGTAGTCGGCCGGGCCGGCCACGTACCGGGTGAACGGGAGCATGGTATTGTTGAACGCGTCGGGGAACTCCTCATTGCCCCTCACTCCCTCCTGGGTCATCAGGTTAGGCCATGTGCGGCTGACACCCGTAGGGCGGTACTCGTCATGGATGTCCACCATCAGCCCGTATTCGGCGCACTTGCGCACAGCCTCGTGCATCCAGCGTGTCCACACCTGCGAGCCCACCTGTACGAAGCCGAACTTCACTCCGGCGACTCCCCATGACTTGAAGAGAGGCAGGATCTCATCGAGCTGCTGCTGAAGTGCGCGCTGGTTGACATACAGGAGGACACCGATCCCCTTGGAGCGGGCGTAATCGATCACGGCCTGCAGGTCGAGCGCGTGAGGATCCGGGTTGCGGCGCGGGTCGAGCGTCACGGTAGTGGCGTCCGAGGCCTTGTCATATTCGAATCCGTACCAGCCGGCGTCGAAGAGCACATATTGGAGATTGTGCTTCTCGGCGAAGTCCACGACGTTCCGGCCGCCTTCTGTGGTAAGGGTTACTTCGCGCATCACCTTGCCCGGCTTTATCCATGTCGGGTTCTTGATGGCGCAAGGCGGGTTGAGGTTGTACAGGATATAGTTGTGCTCGAGTATGTCTCCGGCTTTCTTGCCGTACATCACGAACCTCCACGGGGCATCGTAAGGCGCCACGTCCTCGACCGGGCCGTACATCGCGGCCCTTATGGTGTTGGGCTTGTCCGGAGAGAGCTTGAACTTGGTGCGGACATAGTCCACGACTCCGGCCTCGCCCAGGCAGGCGAAACTCCCATCGGGAAGTTTGAGCAGAAGAGGACGGTCTGACTCCCCGTCGCCGGGCCAGTCACGCAGCGGCAGCACGGAATATTCCGTCTGGGCGCGCGGGGTGAAGTAGGCGAGCGTCCCCTCCGGGAGGGTGTACTCTGTATACTCGTCTGTCACCTTGAAATAACCTCCGTAGATGCGGTAGCGGAAGGCCATGCCCTCATCGTAGGCCCTCAGAACAAGGGTGAAAGCCCGTTTGTCACCGGAATTGATGTCGATTTCCCAGCTGTTGTAGACATCCGGAATCTCCGCCCTCTCACCGTATACAGGCCGCCAGGTGTCATCGTTTTTTCCCAGGGAGCGGACAGAGGCTATCGTGAGCCCGTCAAGAAGCGGCCTGCCGACTTCCAGTCCGAGCACGGAAGGCTGCACAATCGTCTTCCCGTTCCAGGAGATGCTGTATTCGATTCTTCCCGAATCATCCTTGACCGTGAGAGTTCCTTTCCCGTCCGGGGAGGTCATCGTCACGGTTTCCGCCAATGCCGGAAGACCCGCTGCCACGCAGGCCAATGTCAAAAGTATCTTTCTCATTTCGTGAATGTTTTTGTTCCCCATTTCTTGTTTGGCCTTGAGCCCAAATCGAGCACCAGGGTGCCTCCCTTGACTAGAAGCGAGTGCGGCACCGCGCAGTCGTCCCACCTCTCGCCGTTGAGCCTGGCACCGCGGATGTACATGTTCTTCTCCGAGTTGTTGCGGGTCAGGATCTCGAACTTTCCGCCCGGGTAGTAGTCCGGGTTGAGGGAGATGGTGACACGGTCAAACACTGGGGAGGTGAGCTCGTATGCGGGGCTGGTGCTGCATCCACCGTCCACCTCGAACAGGCCGATAGCCATCAGCACCCCGAGCGCCCCCATCTGCCCCTGGTCCTCATCGTCGCGGTAACCCCCGTACGGGGTGATGTCCCCGTAGGCGGCCTTGACCTTGCGCACCCATTTCTGGCTGAGCCACGGTGCCCCGGCCCGGTTGAACATGTGCGCCATCCCGGTGCCCGGCTGGTTGCCGTAGTCTGTCCAGTTGTACTGTTTCATGGCGGGATCTGAATAACGGAAGAACCCTCCCGGCTCGCTGAGCCTGAACTGCTCGTCAAGCCGCTTTATATATTTGTCCCGGCCGCCGAAAAGCTCCATCAGCCCAGGCACATCTTGAGGTACGTAGTGGGAATAGATGGCCGCGTTGCTCTCGCAGAACCCGTCTTTCTCGGAGATTTCGAGAGGGTCGAAGTCCTTGAAGAACTCCCCGTTCACCCCGCGGGCGTTCATGAAGCCCACGGACGGGTCCCAGACATTGCGGTAGTTGCGGGAGCGTGCCATGAACAGGTCGTAATCTTCAGTCTTCCCGAGGGCCTTGGCCAGCTGGGCGAGGCACCAGTCCTGGTAGGCATATTCCAGGGTCATGGAAGCCCCGGTGGTGTGCATGGCTTTCACTCCCGGCCTGCCGTCCGGCACGTAGCCGCGCTCCTCGTAGTATGCCATCCCTCCGGACGTGGCATCCTTGTGGTGGTCATATCCGGCGTGGTCACGGATGCCGCCGCGGAAAGCGTTTTTGCGGAGCCCCTCGTAGGCGAGGGCGGCGTCATATCCGCGGATGCCCTTGTTGTAGGCGGCGGCGAAGACACTCACTGCCGGGTCGCCGATCATTACATAGGTGTAGTTTCCTCCGGACGGGCCGCGCGGTATGAGGCCTCCGTTGCGGTAGTAGTCCAGCATCGTGTTGCAGAAATCGTCCACGATCTCCGGGTAGACCAGTGTCCAGAGTATGTCCAGAGACCAATGGCTGCCCCACCAGGCATCGAAGTTGTGGTGGTTGTACAATGGCTTTCCGTCCTCACCGCAAGGGATTCTCCTGACCACGGGAGCGTCTCCTGTGAGATCCATGTAATGCCCGTCGGCATCGCTGACTATGTGCCTGCCGAGCAGGGCGTGCCAGAGGTCGGTGTACATCTTGACCTGCTGCTCGTGAGTGCCGCCGGAGACATCGATGCGTCCGAGCTTCTCGTTCCATTCGTCATAAGCTGCCTGGCGTGTGCCGTCGAAGTCCCAGCCCGGGAGCTCGGTGCGCATGTTGGCCTTGGCGTTCTCCACACTCGTGTATGAGATGGCCACTTTCATCAGCACCTGCTCTCCTTCTGCAGTGGAGAACCTGACTGCGAGGCCGGCATCCTTGCCGGACACGCGTGCGGGGCTGCTGTTCCTGATGATGCTGCCCTCACGCCAACAGATGACCTCGGAGACGGGCTTTGAGAGTTCGGCCCAGAAGTAGACCGGAGTGTCCTTGGGCCTGCGTCCGGTGGCTTCCATTATCTCCCATCCGGCGATGGTGCTATCATTGACCTGCCATACCTCCGAGTAGGAGGTCGGGCCGTGGGCGAGGAATGCCCCGCTGTCGAATATTATCGTGCTTTCCGAGCTCTGCGGGAAGGTGTAGCGGTGCATGCCGACTCTGGTCGTGGCGGTGAGTTCGGCAGTGATCCCGTAGTCGTCCAGATGTATCTTGTGATAGCCGGGTTTAGCGATCTCGCCTTCATGGCTGAAGGCGGAGCGGTAGGCGCCCATCCCGAGATGGCCCTTGAATTCTCCTGTCGTCGGCATCACGGCCACTCCGGACATCTGCCAGTTGTGGATGTGGCTGAAGCAGCGCACGTGCAGGGAATCATACAGGTAGCCGGAACCCCAGGAATGGGCGGTGCCGGTATCTGGGCTCAGGCTCACCATCCCGAACGGGAGCGAGGCCGAGTCGAAGAAGAACCACCGGGACTTGTGGCTGTCGATGAAGGGGTTGACCTTGTCCACATACCCGTTCCCGGCAAAAGCCGGCAGGGCCAGGGTGAGACAGGCAAGGGAATATAATAATCTTTTCATTTTATGTTGAATGAACTTTTGAGACGTATGTCAGTGGATGATGCTCCGACCATCACATCGAAGCGGCCTGGTTCGACTGAGAATTTCATGTCCTTGTCCCAGAGGCCGAGGTCCTGCGGGGTGAGGGTGAATGAGACTTCCCGGCTTTCTCCCGGAGCGAGGCTGATGCGCTCGAAGCCTCTGAGCACCTTGGTGTAGGTGGTGACGCTGCTCACCACATCGTCGATGTATAACTGGACGACTTCGTCCCCGGCACGTCTGCCGCTGTTGGTGACTGTGCACCGGACTTCTATGCTGCCCTCGGGGGTCTGCTCGCGCGGGCTGACGGAGAGGTCGGAGTACTCGAAAGTGGTGTAACTCAGCCCATGGCCGAAAGGATAGAGTGCGCCCCATACGGAGGTCTCGCATGATTCGTCTGAGCCCGGCTTGAACGGGAAGGCGAAAGGTATCTGTCCCACGCTTTTCGGAAAGGTGACCGCAAGGCGTCCGCCCGGGTTGTTGTCGCCGAAGATGGTCTCGGCTACGGCCTGCCCGCAGAATTCTCCAGGGAACCAGCCGTGGATGATGGCCTTGACGTTGCGTGCCGCCCAGTTGATGCTGGATGCCCTTCCGTCGAGAAGCACCAGCACCACCGGTTTCCCGGTCGCCACGACCGCTTCCATGAGCTCCTGCTGCCTGCCCGGCAGTTCCAGGCTGGTGCGGGAACGGTCTTCCCTGACAGTGAGTTCGTTGCCGCCGAGTACGAGTATGACGGCATCGGCTTTTCTGGCTGTTTTTACAGCTTCTTTGAGAAGTCGCTTTTCGTCTGCCGTCTTCTCGAAGCTCATGAGTTCGCTCTCAGGGAAATGCGGGTCTATGATCTCGCAGCCTTTCGCATAGCTGACCTTGCTTCCCGGGAGAAGTTCACGGACACCTTCCAGCACGGTCTTTATCGGTGCTGCAGCCGGGCCGTAGCGGCAGATGAGCTGTTCTCTCTCGTCGGCGTTCGGGCCGATGACGGCTATGTGCCTGATGTCCTTGGACAGAGGGAGCATGCTGTCCTCGTTCTTGAGCAGCACCATCGATTCTCTTGCGGCACGCAGCGAAAGAGCCTGATGCTCAGGGCTGTGTACTTCTTTGAGGGCCTGGTCGCCGTCGCCCCTGTACGGGTTGTCGAAGAGGCCGAGACGGAACTTTACCCTGAGTATGTCTGCGACCCTCTCATCGAGAGTCTCCATGCTGACTTTGCCGTGACGGACAGCGTCCCTGAGCGGAAGCACGAAGGATTCCGGGGTGCGGAAAGTGGTGCGGATGTTTAGGCCGGCGTTGACGCACTGTGCCACAGCATCTTCGTAGGAGTCAACGACTTTATGCTTGTCGTAGAGGAATTCCACAGCTTCGCTGTCGGAGACCACATAGCCTCTGAATCCCCACTGCTTGCGGAGCAGGTCGGTGAGGAACCAGCTGCTGCCGCTCACAGGGACTCCGTCGTAGTCGTTGTAGGAACTCATCACGCCGAGAGCTCCGGCTTCAGTGAAGGCCACGCGGAACGGGTCGAGGTAGAGCGTGCGCATCTCGCGCGGAGCCACCTTCGGGTCGGTACGGGTCTTGCCGTCACGTCCTCCGACAGGGATGCTGTAGACGGCGAAGTGCTTCGGAGTGGACACGACTCCGCCCTCCTGCAGGGAGAGGATCATCCTTTTGCCGAGCTGGCCCACGAGGTACGGGTCTTCTCCGTAGGTCTCCACGCAGCGTCCCCAGCGCGGGTCCTGCGAGATGTCGAGGATAGGGGAGTAAATGTTGGTGTAGCCGAGCAGATATGCTTCCCGGGCTTCGACTTTGCCGATCTCGGAAATGAGCTCCTTGTCCCATGTGGCTCCCTGCCCGCACTGGGCCGGGAAGTATGTGGCGCCGACGCTGCAAAGTCCCCTTATCCCCTCATTGGTGAAGTCCACGGGGATGCCGAGCCTGGTCTGCTCCACGAACCATCTCTGGATGGTCTGGAGCGCTTCGACATGCTTTTTGAAGTCGGCTGCATAAGGCGAAGAGGGGTTCTTGACCCCGTTGTGCTCCTCGTCAATGTTGCCCACGCCGTCTTTCCATATCTCATTGCTCCATTCCGGGGTAGGCAGGTCGTCCTTGAGCACGCGGCCTGTGCCGTAGAGGGTCACCATCTGGCAGGTCTTCTCCTCAAGGGTCATCTTTGAGAGGAGGTCTCTGACCCTCTCCTCTTCCGGGGCTGAAGGGTCTTCGTAGATGTCCTTGACCCCGTTTTTGTTGAAATCGATCCAGCCCCGCCTGTATATGCCGTCGTCTCCGAGCCAGAAGAGCAGGGTGCCGAATCCCGGATTGTCGCAGGTCCATGCCTGGCCTTCCGGACGGATTTTCTCCAGCACCCGGGCGGTGTACGGCATCTTCAGCCCCTTGCGGGCGACATAGTGGGCGTAGGCTATCTCGAACACCGCCCTGAACTGCCCGCGTGCCTGAGGGCTTATCTTGTCCCAGCGGCAGTATTTGCCTGTCTTGTCCTTCCAGGTGAAGAATGGCATGTTGTCGTCGCCGAGGTTGTAGCGGGAGAGGTATTCGTAGCAGGTCATCAGACGGTTGTCGAGGGCCGACCAGAGGTCTCTGCCCTGCTTCCATGCCACCTCGCAGATCTCCGCCATGCAGCCGAGGGCAAGCATGCAGTGCGCCTGGTCGCGCCCGCTCTCCTGGAGCTGGCCCGACGGGTCGGTATAATTGGGGAGGGAGCCGTTGTCATAGCCGGCTTCGAGGTATCTTCTGACGGCATCATCGTAGAGTGCCCGGTCATCGAGGAACACTCCCATCCCGATCATGCCCTTGAGGACGGAGAGTCCCCAGTTGCCGTTGGTGTAGGCGGGGTCGTTGTGGAATTTGGTGAACACCGGGATGAACGCCTCGCGGAGCATGGTCTCCATCTCGCGGGTGTCATTTTCTGTCCAGCCGTTTTTGTAAGTACTTGATGGATAGGTGTATCGCATCAGCTCGGCCGCGTTGGTGATGATGAAGCCCTGAAGTCCTGCGCACAGGGGATCGTCCCTCGGGGTGATCTTCCTCAGCACTGCCGAGTACTTCCGGATGATCTCCATGGCCTTGTCGGCATGGGCCTTGTCGGCGGTGACTGTCCAGATGAGCGCATTGTAGTAGGCGGCGTTGAAGTCGTCCTCGCATGGCTTCTTGGTCCAGCCGTACTCGTCGGCTCTTGAGATGATTGGGAACGGCCCCTGGACCTTGTAGTCAGCTGATGATTTCGGATCGGCGATGAGTTTCTCCCAGGAGCCGTATGCCGGACTGGTCTTCTCATCCACATAAGTGCGTATGCGTGAGAGATCCTGGGTGTCGTGCAGGATCCCGGGGTGCACAAAATCCTGCCCCGTGGCCGGCATCGCAGCCATTATGAGCAGCGAAAAAAGCAATCTTTTCAGTTTCATGTCTACATATACGGACGGAGCAGGTGTTTTACTCACTCCATCGAAAATAAAAATTATTTGAGTATTTTTACACAGTTGCGCGTAATATGGATAAAAACCTGTTTACAATGAAACTTTTCCTTACACTCGCGGCAGCCCTGTCACTTGTGCTGCCGGCCTCTGCCCAGCGCAGCTCTTTCAGACCGGGGGAAATCTGGCCTGACGACAAAGGTGTGCATATCAACGCCCACGGCGGCGGGATTCTTCTGCACGATGGAGTATACTGGTGGTTCGGGGAACACAAGACTGCCGGGCGCGCCGGCAACCAGGCCCACGTCGGGGTGCATTGCTATTCCTCCACGGACCTGTACAACTGGAAAGACGAGGGCATAGCATTCAAGGTGAGCCCTGATCCGGAGTCCCCGGTGGCGGACGGATGTATATTGGAGCGTCCCAAGGTGATCTACAATGCCTCGACCGGCAAGTTCGTGATGTGGTTCCACCTGGAGCCGAAGGGCGCAGGATACGGCGGAGCCATGGTGGGGATAGCGCAGGCCGACAAGGTCACGGGCCCGTATGAGTTCATACGTGCCACCAGGACAGTGGTCCGTACATGGCCGGTCAATGTGCTCCCGCTGCACAAAGTGCGTCCGGAGGGGGCCAATTGGAGTGACAGACCGAATCTTGCGAAAGGGGAGCATCCCGACTCAGTCAACACTCTCGGGCGCGACTTCGAGAAGGGCCAGCATTCCCGTGACATGACCCTCTTCGTCGATGATGACGGCAAGGCTTACCACATCTGCTCTTCAGAATCCAACAGCGTCATCCATATCGCCGAACTGACTGATGATTATCTCGATTTCAGCGGCAAATATGTGCGCGCTTTCATAGGGGACCGCATGGAGGCTCCGGCCATCTTCAAGAAGGACGGGCTGTATTATTTCATGGGTTCCGAGTGCACGGGCTGGAGGCCGAATCCTGGCCACTCCGCCGTGGCCCCGTCCATTTGGGGGCCATGGACTCAGCTCGGCAACCCTTGCGTGGACGCCGACAGCGAGACCACCTACCATTCGCAGAGCACATTCTTCATTCCGGTGGCCGGCAAGAAGGACGCCTACATATATATGGGTGACCGCTGGACTCCGGACAACGCCATAGACGGACGCTACGTGTGGCTGCCTGTGGAGTTTGAGGACGGGCGCTTCATCCTGCATTGGAGGGATGAATGGGATCTGTCGGTTTTTGATAAGAAATGAGGCGTCTTGCGGCCATAGCGTTGTCTTTTCTGCTTCTCGGGTTCAGTGCCCGCGGAGCGGAAAAGCCGTATGTGTTCCGCATGCTCGACGCATCCAAGGGCTTGCCGGAGAACAATGTCAGGGACATGCTGATGCTTCCGGACGGCCTCATGTGTATCCAGACTTCCTCCTGGCTGTGCTTCTATGACGGGGCCGGATTCAAGAACTGGCGCTGGGATCAGGAGATGGTGCCATATACCGAATACAACGGGCAGGACCATGTCGTGTATGATTCCGGCAGCGACAGGGTGATTCTACATGCGCGTGATCATATATGGGCGTTTGACCGGAAGACGGAAAAGTTCATCTACGACATTCCGCAGCCTTCAGCCGCTCCCGGGGACACGCTCCGCCATCTTTTCCGTGACGGCAGCTCCAGCCGTACGCAGACGGCACAGGCATCCTCGGGCAAGCGCTGGTTCATGTCGGACAAGCATCTCATGTGTTTTGATCCGGATGACGGCAGGATCTCCAACATCGAGGATATACCGGAGGGCAGCGATGATCTTTTTACGTCCATAGCCGTGGACGGGCAGGACAATCTGTGGGTCGGCTCGGCCCGTTCGGGTGTGCGTATATTTTATAAGGACGGGACCGTGTACCGCTTCCCTTGTCTAGAGAGGATCGGGGCGGCTCCGGTATATCCCCATCTTGACATATCAAGGATATACGCCGATCCGCGCGGAGGCATCTGGATAGCGACCCAGCAGGAGGGGCTTCTGTTCTGGCATCCGGACATAGTCCGCATAAACACCGTCAACGGCTCGACCCTCAAAAGCGGCAGCATGCCTGACGAGAGTGTCAAGTGTCTGGCCGAGTCTCCCGACGGCAAGGTGCTCGTCGGCACCATACACGGATTGCTGCGGTATGATCCTGCAGCCTGGGCAATGGAGTCCCCGTGGCCTGAACTGCGGGATGAACTCATTATCGGCCTGTATGTGGAGCCTTCCGGGAAGATATGGGCCGGGACATTCTACAATGGACTTTATTGCATAGATGGGCATCGGGTGCGCCACTATGTCTGGCCTCAGCAGTTCGCCGTCGATGTGTCATATCAGAAGGCTTCTCCGAATCTCAACTGCGTGCGTGCCCTTACCGGAGATGCTGACGGGCAGTATTGGATTTCTGTCTATGGCGGTCTGGGCCGCTTCGATCCGGAGAGCGGACAGGTTTCCCTCCTCCGGGATGCGCATCCCGAACTTGAGCGCTATATGATGATCCGCGACATATTCATCATGGATGACGGCACCATCGTCGCTTCGGGGGACAACGGGCGTTTCCGCTATGATCCGCTCGCGGATGAGGTCGTGGATATGAGAAAGGAGGATTCTTTTGCCTTTACCAACCAGATTCTTGAGGATTCTTCAGGCAGGCTTTGGCTGGCCGAGTCCGGGGGTCTCTCTATGAGGGAGGGTGCTTCAGAGTCCCGCCCGATAATTTCTTCCGGAGTCATGATGGGTATGGCTGAAGATGATGACGGGGTTATCTGGGCAATGTCCACGAGCGGTGTGTCCAGTGTCAGAGTGGCTGAAGACGGCTCTGTCCAGAGGACAGACTACGGTGTTGAAGATGGTCTTGACTGCGGCTCTTTCTTCCCGAAATCCGTGCTGAAGCATTCTGACGGGACCATTTATTTCGGTGCATCGTCCGGGATGTGCGTCATCGCTCCGGGGTTGCTGAGCATACCTGACTATGGGGTGGCTCCGAGGATTTCGTCTTTCACAGCCGGAGGGGAGGAGATGTCCGTCTCGGATGTCAGACTGCCGTATGACAAGACGTCTTTGCGTTTTACTTTCACCAATCTGAACTATGCGAATCCGGAGCACAGTCGCTACCGTTACAGGCTTTCCGGTTTTGAGGATGGATGGCGCATGTCGCCATCGTCTCCTCTCGGGGTGGCGGAATATACCTTCCTTGAGCCGGGCAGATATGTTTTCGAGGTCGAGGCCTCCAACAACGGTATGGACTGGAGCGGCTGCACCAGTGTGCCGATCCTGATACGGCCTCCGTTCTGGCGGTCAACTCCGGCCCTGTTCGTCTATGCTTTCCTGATGATGGCAGGCATCTGGGGCGCTGTGGCATTGTTCTATCATCGGGCGCGGCGCAAGATGTCCCTGCAACGGGCAGAGGACCAGCGCCGGCAGGAAGAGGAACTCAACCAGATGAAATTCAGGTTCTTCACCAATATCTCACATGAACTTCGGACACCGCTTTCCCTGATAATCCTGCCGCTTGAAAGCCTTATGAAAGACAAGGAGGGGACTGATGAATACAGCCGTCTGGAGACTATGCACCGCAATGCCAAATCCCTGCTGGACATGGTCAACCACCTTCTTGATTTCCGGAAACTTGAGATGGGAGGGGAGAAGCTCCAGCTGCGTCAGGGCAATCTTTCCGAGTTCGTGGCCGGTGTGCTGGAATCTTTCCGGGCCGGGGCGGAGAAGAAACGTATACGGTTGAGATTTACTGATTTTTCGGACAACTGCCTGATGTCTTTCGACAGCGACATGATGCAGAAAGTCGTCAACAATCTTCTCTCCAACGCGATGAAGTTCACTCCGGAAGGAGGGTCTATAGAGGTGCGTCTTTCCAGGACGGAGGATGGGGCGGTCTGCCTTGATGTGGAAGACAGCGGAATAGGTATACCTCCGTCTGATCTGCCGCATGTGTTCGATCGTTTCTACCGCAGTTCAAATGCAGGGTCTTCGACAGGGTCCGGCATAGGTCTTAACCTTGTGAAACAGTATGTGGAGATGCATGGCGGGAGTGTGTCGGTCACATCTGAGGTGGGCAAGGGAACGGTGTTCTCTGTAATGTTGCCGGCTTCTTTGGCCGTAGTGCCTCCTGTCGCTGAAGATGCCGAGGACAGCTTGGTGGCCGTGCCTGCCGACGGGAGGAAGTGCATTATGGTGGTTGATGACAATGCTGACTTCCGGCATTATCTTCGTGATGAGCTTTCTCGGAAATACCGTGTCTGCACGGCTTGTGACGGGGAGGACTGTCTTGCAAAACTGCCTTCCTCCATGCCGGATATCATAGTTTGCGATGTCATGATGCCGAATATGGACGGCTTTGAGCTGGCGAGGCGTCTGAAAGGTGATTTGGAGACCTCGCATATCCCGGTGGTCCTGATAACGGCGAGGATGTCGGAGGACATCCGTATCAAGGGGTATGACTGCGGGGCCGATGCGTATCTTTCCAAGCCTTTCAGGATGGAGATGCTGGAGGCGCGCATCTCGAATCTCCTTGAGGAGCGGGAGAAGCGCATGCGCTCGTTTTCAGGCAAGGCGGACGTGTCTCCTATGCATGTGACGGTCACGACGGTGGACCAGAAGCTGATGACCCTCATAATGGAGAAGCTGGAGGCCAATATGGGCAATCCGGATTATTCTGTCGAGGACTTGGCTTCGGATGTGTGCATGCACAGGATGAGCCTGTACCGCAAGATACAGTCCCTGTATGGCATGAACCCGTCGGTGTTCATCCGGACCATGCGCCTGAAGCGGGCTGCTCAGCTTCTGTCCGAGGATCCGTCCATAAGCATCGTAGAGGTCTCCGAGGCTGTGGGCTTCGGGACGCAGAAGTATTTTGCGAAGTATTTCAAGGAGATGTTCGGGGTCTCTCCGTCCCAGTACCGGAAACGCTGATTTCAGGGACTGGGGTTTTGCGGTTGGGGTTTGTGGTTGGGGTTTGGTTGGGTTTGCGGTTTTGCGGTGTCCTCTCGTTTCCCTGTTTCCACGTTCCCGCGCCGGAGGTAGGGGTATTTTCGGCGCTTTCTTCCCCGACCTTCCTGCGGCACCGCCCCTGTACTGCCCTCTACGGCATCCCGTTGCCAAAGGTAGGGGTGTTTCTGGCGCTTTCTTCCCCGACTTTCCTGCGGCATCGCCCCTGTACTGCTACCTGCCCTGCGGCTGTCTCCGTGGCCGTTGCCCCGTCCAGGTGTGAGCCTTTTCTGGCGTTTCCGCTCCTACCTGGTCCTGCCGCCCGCCCTGCGGCTGTCTCCGTGGCCGTTGCCCCGTCCAGGTGTGAGCCTTTTCTGGCGTTTCCGCTCCTACCTGGCCCTGCCGCCCGCCCTGCGGCTGTCTCTGTGGCCGTTGCCCCGGTCTCTTGCCGTTCCCGTGCGCACGGGGCGAAGGCGGCCTGGCAGGTGTTATGGGATGAGCGCAGATCAATGCCTTTCAGGTGAATGCGTCAGGAAGAGATGCGGAACCGGTGGCGGATAAACCGCTATCAATCAGCGTACTAAATGTTTCGCCTCCCCTGATATGGACATAGGTCATACTGCTTTGTGTCTCATTATCTGACACTTGTCCGCCACCGTCAGCCCCACGCGCAAACGAAAAACGGACAAACCGCCATTTCTGATGATTTGTCCGTTTTGGCTCCCCTTCTAGGACTTGAACCTAGGACCCCCTGATTAACAGTCAGGTGCTCTAACCAACTGAGCTAAAGAGGAATGTTTGCCCTAACTCGCGTTTCGGGATTGCAAATATACGGCAAAATCTTAAAAGCGCAAATATATTTCCGAATTTTTTTGAAAACTTTTCTTGCTCTGCCCCTTCGCTGCACACCACCCGGCACGGCGGCCCACATGTGTGCGTCGAGTGTTTCCCGCGTGCACGCCACCGGCCAACGCAGGCTCCTATGCCCTGCGGCTGTCTCCGTGG
>DJOT01000027.1:0-23198 GCA_002439095.1 Bacteroidales bacterium UBA6431
ATATAGGCTCGTAGCTCAGTTGGTTAGAGCGCCACACTGATAATGTGGAGGTCCGCGGTTCAACTCCGCGCGGGCCTACGTAATGGGGGTATAGCTCAGTTGGTAGAGCACCTGCTTTGCAAGCAGGGGGTCAAGAGTTCGAATCTCTTTATCTCCACAAGAAAAGGAGCGGTTGACCGGATGGTCAACCGCTCCTTTTCTTTTTTATGCTGCCCTTGTCAGAGCTCTTTGTTGTTGGTATGCTTGAGCACCTCCGCGTCTATATAGTAGACTGTCTGCTCCGCAAGGTTGTTGATATGATCCCCGGCCCTCTCAAGTTTGCGGAACAAGGCCGACACCTCAAGACACAGGCGAACACTCTGCGGATGAGCCGTCGCATAGTCAGTAAGGCGGTCAAGGGATTCCCTGTTGAGATCATCGATTGCATCGTCTCTGCCGAAGACCGACTTGGCGGTTTCAATATCATGGTTCTTCAATGCCTTGAAAACTGTCGATAACATATCCAGCACCATGTCATACATCTTCGGAAGTTCCATCTGGTCAATCAATTCTTTAGCCTGCGCGTCCACTTCATTGCGCACCACGAAACGTGCAATGCCCTCTGCATAGTCACCGAGACGCTCAAGATTGTTGGCTATGTTGAGCATCGCAAGAGAGAAGCGCAGGTCTATCGCCACCGGATTATACAGGGCGATGAAATCCTCTATGTCACTGTCTATGCGCAGTTCAAAGGAATTGACCCTCTTCTCCCTGCCGATCACCACAGCGGCAAGGTTCCTGTCCCCCGAGAGCACCGCCGTGCGCGCGTTTTCGAACTGTTTCTGTACCAGTTCCCACATATCATTGACTTCCTGCTTTATAGTCTGAAGTTCGTTTTCTACAAATTTTACCATTTCAACATGAATTTTTATCTGGTTGTTTACGGGCTTTACCCTGCAAGTTGCAGGAACGGATGAGTTTACGGCTAACCGAAACGCCCGGTGATATAGTTCTGCGTAGCTTCTTTCTCCGGATTGGTGAAGATTTTCTTGGTGTTGCCGTACTCCACCATCTCTCCGAGATAGAAGAATGCAGTGCGGTTGCTGACACGTGCCGCCTGCTGCATGCTGTGGGTCACGATGACCACCGTGGTCTTGCCGCTGAGTTCGCAGATGAGCTCCTCGACCTTGGATGTGGAAATAGGATCGAGCGCAGATGCCGGTTCGTCCATAAGGAGTACCGAAGGCTCGACAGCCATGGCTCTGGCTATACAGAGACGTTGTTGCTGTCCGCCGGAGAGGTCGTAGGCAGACTTCTTGAGCTTATCCTTCACCTCATCCCACAAGGCTGCACCCCGCAGCGCCTCTTCAACTTTGTCATCTATCAGCCTGCGGTCATGTATACCATTGACTCTCAGGCCATAGGCCACGTTCTCGTATATACTTTTCGGGAAAGGGTTCGGCCTCTGGAACACCATGCCCACGTTGCGCCGGAGCGCATCCACATCTATGTTCTTGTCATAGATGTCGTTGCCGTCCATGAGCACCTGACCCTCGAGATGTGTGTCCGGGATAAGGTCGTTCATCCTGTTGAACAGGCGGAGGAAGGTGGATTTTCCGCACCCGGAAGGGCCTATGAAAGCCACCACCTCCCCTTTCGGGATGTCGATGCTGATATTTTTCAATGCGTGGAACTTGCCGTAATAAAAGTTCACATCGCGGGTTACTATCTTGTTTTCCATTTAAGAACGTTTTTCAAAATGTCTGCGTATCGCCCCGGCTGTAAGGTTCATCAGCAGGACGATCACTATCAGCACAAAAGCAGTGCCGTATGCTATAGGGAGTTGCGCATCGATGTCCGTGCCGCTCGTAGCCACGACATACAGATGATAAGGCAGGGCCATGCACTGGTCGAATATGCTGTGCGGGAGCTTCGGTAGGAAATACGCGGCGCAGGTGAAGAGAATCGGAGCAGTCTCCCCGGAAACACGCCCCAGAGAGAGGATCAGCCCCGTCATCACCCGTGGCATTGACATCGGGAGGAGAACTTTCCAGATGGTCTGGAACTTGGTGGCCCCGAGAGCCATGGAGCCTTCGCGGAAACTGTCCGGTATACTTTTGAATGCCTCCTCAGTAGTACGGATCACTATCGGCAGGGCGAGCAGCCCCAAGGTCAGGGAGCCGGCCAGAATGCTGTCCCCGAAACCGAGACGGTTCACGAAAAAAGCCATTCCGAAAAGGCCGAAAACTATTGACGGGATGCCGGAAAGGTTGTTGGTCATCATCCTTATGAAATTGACCAGCGCGCCCTTGGGGGCATACTCGTTCATGTATATACCGCTTATGACCCCCACCGGAAAAGCGAACAGGGCACTTCCGAGCATTAGGCAGAGAGTCCCGACTATCGCAGGCATGATGCCACCGCCGGTCATCCCGTCAGTCGGCGCCTGAGTGAGGAAGGACCAGCTGATCGCCCCGGCACCCTTGAACAGAATGAATCCGAGTATCAGGAAAAGAATCGCAACCACAAGCACACTCAAGCCCTTGAAGCATCCGAAGACCAAAGTCTGCACACGGCGGCGCCGGACAGAGCAGGATTTATCGAATTTAATCATGATTAACGGCCTCTATTTTTGTTGCGGATGGAGACAAGCTCCACACAAGAATTGATTATCAACGTTATGAAGAACAATATCACACCAAGCAGGAAGAGCGACTCATAGTGGGCTCCGCCCGCCGGCGCCTCTCCGAGTTCTGCAGCAATGGTGGCAGGAATGGTACGGAGGGGGTCAAGTATGCTGTGAGGTATCACGGCGGCGTTGCCTGTGACCATCAGCACCGCCATGGTCTCCCCCACCGCACGCCCGATCCCGAGAACGGCGGCAGATGTGATACCGGAGATGGAATATGGAATCACGACCTTGAATATGGTCTGGAGCCTGGTCGCACCCAGTGCCAGACTTGCCTCCCGCATCGCACGGGGGCAACTGCGGAGAGCGTCTTCAGATACGGTGATGATGGTAGGGAGCGCCATGATGGCAAGCACGATGGCCCCCGCAAGGCCGGACTCCCCTACAGGCAGGTTGAAGACACGCTGAAGCAGAGGGACAATCACCGTCAGACCGAAAAAGCCATAGACCACGGACGGGATGCCGCCCAGAAGTTCTATGACCGGCTTGAGCAGTTTGCGTATCCCCACCGGGGCGCATTCGGCCATGTATATTGATACTGCCAAGCCGAACGGAAGAGCGATCAGGATGGCGAAAAGGCTCACCCAAAGCGTGCCGGCGACAAGGGGCAGGATGCCGAATACCGGGGCCGGAGTGGCAGTAGGGTACCACTCGTCGCCGAGGAACACATCCTTGGCACTGATTGTGCCCTCGGACATCACCGATATGCCTTCCGCACCCTCCAGAAGCGAAGACGGAAGAAAGGCCACGATGCCGGGATTTGCCGAAACCTGACGGGCTATGCACGCGGCGGCATGTTCATACTGGGAGCCCAGTTCCTCTGTGCTATAGAGTTTCTCAAGATCCGAGAGCCGCAGTATAACTATCTTCTCATCCGGTCCTCCGAACTCTTTCCAGTTGGTGACATCTTCGTCAAATATCAACTTAAGCTGTCTGGCATTGAGTCCGGACACGGTATTTGACGGATTGACAACGACCGAGTAGCCGTCCTCCACCACATTCTTGCGGAAAAGTCCGGCGGCTTCCCCGAAGAGGAAAATGATTATCAGCAGTATCACGACACTCGTCGTGAAACCGCCGACGGTGAAAATCCACCTTGCGACTTTGTCAATTATTCTTTTCATCTTGGAATGAATCCGATTTCAAGCATTTTGTCCCGGGCCTGCGGAGTGGCTATGAACTCCAGAAACGGAGCGACCGATGCCTCCGAAGCCTTGTCATAGTAATAATAAAGGGGGCGGACCACAGGATATGTGCCGTCCATGGCTGTCTGCACGGAAGGAGCGGCGAAGTGCTCCCCTCCGTCATAGGAGACGGACAGGGGCTTGACATACTTGTTGAGATAGGCCAGACCGACATAGCCTATGGCCCCGCGCGTCTGACGTACGGACTGGATCACCGCCCCGGTGGCAGGCATTGACAGGACACCTGCCGCATAATTTTTGTCATGCAGGACACTTTCCTTGAAAAACTCGTAGGTGCCTGATGATGTCTCCCTGGAATATACGATGATCTTCAGATCTGGTCCGCCCACCTCTTTCCAGTTCTTGATGCGTCCGCGGAAAATCTGCTCCAACTGCTCTCTGGTCAGTTCGTTGACCGGATTGGAAGGGTTCACTATCACGGCAAGGGCGTCCCAGGCCACAATGGCCTCTTCAAGTTCTCGCCCGGCTTTCTTCATCTTCAGTTTTTCCGTAAACTTGATGCTGCGTGACGCCATCGCGATGTCAGTCGTCCCCTCCAGAAGGGCGGAGATTCCCACCCCGCTGCCGCCTCCCGTCACCGTCACCGTGGCCTGCGGAACACTATCCATGTACATCTCCGAAAGGGCCTGGGTGAGAGGCAGAAGCGTATCGCTGCCCTTGATTCTCTGGCCCGACGCGGGAGATGCGCAGACAAGGACAGCCGCAGCTGCAATAATTGATCTAAGTTTCTTCATTACGGGGGCAAATGTAAGCGACAGGTTTAAACTTAAGGTTACGCCAATGTTACATTTTTATTAAATGTGAAACGTCTCTGCCAGTCAGAACATGGAAGTTCCGTGCGCACCAGACGGCTTTTTACGCACGGAATCGGCTTCGTGCGCACGGGACGAAAGCGACCTGCGCGAGTGTTACGTAGCGGCAAAAACTTGAAGGATTGGTCGATTCTTTGTTGAATTTCATTATCCTGTATTTTTACAGCTGTAAAATTTACAGCTGTTGCAAAATAGGACGACCCCTCGGGTTTTACAAATTTTCACTGTTTGGCAATTTTATAAAATATATTTCATAAATTTGTAAAACGTATTTTACAAAATCATATGTACAAAAGAAGACAACTTCAAATTCTGAAAGAGCGTATGGCCGAGCCACGCAGGCGAATACAGATTGTAATGGGACCGAGACAGGTCGGGAAATCTACTCTTGTAGGACAATTCACCGAGGCTACGGACGTGCCCTTTGACCTCTTTGCGGCCGACGGTGTCAATCCATTTGACACAGCCTGGATTTCGGCGCATTGGCAACAGGCGCGGATGCGGATGGATATAAATTCCGACGCAGAACATATACTCATCATAGATGAGGTTCAGAAAATTCGCGATTGGAGCGAGCAAGTAAAGAAAGAATGGGATGAAGATACCCGTACGCACAGGAACATGAAAGTGATTCTGTTGGGATCATCGCGGCTTCTTATCCAGCGCGGCTTGGACGAATCGCTGAGCGGGCGCTTCGAGACCCTCAAGTTAGGATATTGGGAGTGGTCGGAGATGAGGGACGCTTTCGGCTTTACGATGGATGAATTCATATATTTCGGAGGTTTTCCCGGGCTTGCGGCAGACATCCATGATGAAGGACGTTGGAGGAACCTTATGGAAGATTCCATAATTTCTCCGGTGCTTACCCGCGACATTCTGGAAATAGAAGAGATCCGCAATCCGGCTCTCTTGCGTCAAGTATTTGAACTTGCCTGCACGGAGTCCGCAAAAGAGCTTTCGCTGACGAAGATGCAGGGGACAATGAACAGCGGAAGTGTGCCGACAATCAAGAACTATCTGGACATATTGGGGAAATCCATGACAGTGCAGTCTCTGCAGAAATATTCGCCCTCTCCGATAAAGGAAAAGCAGTCGGTTCCGAAAATGCAGGTTTTCAATAGCGCATTCCGCAACCGTTACGGCACATTCAGTTTCGAGGAGGCCCGGACCGATGCCGCAGAATGGGGCAGGCAAGTCGAATCCGCTGTGGGAGCGCATCTGACAAACAGATCTGTAATCGATGACTTTGAAGTCTATTATTGGCGAAATGACAAAAAGCAAGAATGTGACTATGTCCTCCGGAAAGGGCAATCTCTCGTGGCTGTCGAAGTCAAAAGCGGCAGCACGGACAACACGTCAGGATTTGAAAAATTCAAAGAACTGTATTCCGACAACGTGACTTCCGCATTCATTGTCGGGCCTCAGGCGCTGCCGCTCGAAGATTTCTTCGCCATGGACTTGAACACATTGTTCAAGAAATAGCTGCCATAAAACGACCCTAGTAGTTTTCCATATAAGAGATTTCTTCTTCAGAAAGCCCGATAACTTTATATAACAAATAGTTGGCTATCGAAGACAGCTCGGATGCCGAGCATTCGTTGTGCAGATACTTATTAACCGAATATTCAATTTGCTTCACTACAGATTCTTCAGCTTCAGGAATAAGTAACTCCTCAATAGTATATTTCTTCCATCTTACGGTACCAACACCTGTTGTTGTCCCTAATTTCGAGAAAAACCATTCGGAGAGTGGCGAATTTAGAACGCACAGAAGATAGGGTAGTTCTGCCCCAGACATCAAAAACGTCGTAGCTTCTGGTATAAGATTCTTATCGGCGTCATAGGCAAATTTGCTTCTATCTGAAATCTCTCCCCACACGATTTTCGGCTTAGAAAAATCCTCCGCTCGGAGAAACCTTATAATCCTGTCCATAGAAAGAAAGTTTCAAGAAATCCATCAGATCCCCTTTGAGTTTCTCCTCTGTATTGATTACAGAAATCTGCTCATAGTAGTTACCGAGTTGATGTTTGAATACATCAAAGACCTGCCTGTCCACAGGAAGTTTGCGATATGCCTTGTTCAAGGACTTGGCGATTGACAATTCTATCATATTCCGGTTTCTATAGTTATTTCCAAGCTGCCCGTCCCATCGTTTTCCCTCGCAGACACGCTCACCGACAAAAATAACATTTATATCCGATAATGACTACCTTTGCAGCATGGGACATAAGACAGAAACTGATTTGGAATCGCCGCTAAATGAATTTGTCAGCGGAATAAAAAACATCATCGATGATGCACGCAGGGATGCAGTCCGAAGCGTGGATTTCTGCCGTGTCCGTATGTATTGGGCTATCGGACAACAAATTGCAGAAAAAGAGCAGCAGGGAAAGGAGCGCGCCGACTATGGAACTTACCTCATCAAGAATCTCGCAAAACGACTACAACCGGAATATGGCAGCGGATTCTCTGTCCGCCAATTGGAGATGTGCAGACAATTCTACCGCATATACCCAAATGCGAATACACTGTGTTCGCAATTAAATTGGTCCCAATACAAGCTGCTTATCTCAATCTCAGACCTTGATAAACGAAGTCAAGCGGATTGCCGAGGAGAAAATAGAAGAAGAATGATCTTATAGTACTTTGCAATATGGAAAACAAGACACCGCTATGGCAGCTGTTCCTGATCTTCTTCAAGATGGGAGCTTTCACCATAGGAGGAGGATATGCGATGATCCCCCTTATAGAAAAAGAATTGACAAGCCGCAACCTTATCGGCAAGGAGGATCTTGACGATGTGATAGTACTGGCGCAGAGCGCCCCGGGACTGCTCGCCGTCAACATGGCCATCTACACCGGGTACAAGCTGGGCGGCCTCAAGGGAAGCATCGTCTGCGCTCTGGGGGCAGTGCTGCCGTCATTTGTCATCATCCTGCTCATAGCCATGGTGTTCACCAGTTTCAAGGACAACCCCATCGTGGCACGCATCTTCCAAGGAGTGCGCCCCGTAGCCGTGGCTCTGATTCTCGTCCCGGCAGTAAACATGGCAAAGCAGGGCTGCCACAATTGGTGGACTTGGCTGCTTTGCGCAGGCACGCTGTTCGGGGTGGCTTTCCTCAAGATCTCCCCTATATGGTTCATCCTCGTGACGATTGCCGCCGCGGCGGGCATATCTTCGTTCACCTATAATAAGAAAAAACAATGATCGGACTGCTCTGGCAACTGTTTGCGACGTTCTTCGTCATCGGACTGTTCAACTTCGGGGGTGGCGGGGCGATGCTCTCGCTCATTCAGGCACAGGTGGTCACCGAGCACGGCTGGCTCACGGAAAAAGCATTCACGGACATAGTGGCCATCTCCCAGTCAACTCCGGGGCCGATAGGCATCAACTGTGCCACCTACGTGGGCTTTCAGGTCCTGCACGATGAGGGGTACAGCAACCTCGTCTCGATCCTGGGTTCAGCTTCCACCACCCTGGCGATCGTGCTGCCCTCGTTCCTGGTGTTTTTCATCATCATACGGATATTCAACAAGTTCCACCAGCACCCGGTATTTGCTTCCGTGATGGGGGCTCTGCGTCCGGCTGTGGCCGGGATGATCGGGGCCGCGGCACTGGTGCTTATCCTCGGTATCTCGTGGGGCGGGGGTCACCTCTCCATGCACGTGCTTCAGGACAATTTTCCGGACTGGAAAGCCTGGGTGCTGTTTGCAGGCTCATTCATACTGTGTTACACCAAAAAAGCCGGGCCCATCACGCTTCTCGTGGCATCGGGGGTCATCGGCTTGTTAATATATTGACATGAAAAGAATTGCGATCATTCTGATCTCCATGCTGCCCGCGCTCGTATGCATGGGAGGCATAGTCCCGGAACCGGCCGGCATGACACCGGGAAAAGGGAACCTGAAAATCAGCGGCGCTGTATTCAAATGCGACCCGGCCATAGACTCGGCCGCGATGGATGCAATCAGCCGTTTTGCAGCAAGGCTCTCGCTGGTGAGCGGAAAGACAAGCAGCGTGTCCGCTCCGTTCGGGCTCAAAGCCGCAGTGGAAGGCGGCGCGGTCAAAGGCATGGTGTTTCTGAAAGACAATGTCCTTGAAGGAGAGTCATACCACATCAGCATCGGGCAGAAAGCCGCTATCGTCAGGGCCGGAAGCCGGGAGGGATTCCTCAACGCGCTGCAGACACTCAAGCAGATGCTGCCCGAAGAAATCTACGGGGAAGAACCCGCCGAAAAGCAGAAATGGATGCTCCCACGCTGCGAGATTGCAGACTCCCCCGCCAACGACATACGCGGGCTGAGCATCGATAGCTGTGAGAATTTCTGGAGCATCGACCAGATCATCCTCTGCCTCGACGAGATGGCCAAGTACAAGTTCAACCGCCTCCGCTGGAACCTTGCCGGAGAGAGAGGCTGGAGAATGGAAGTCAGGAAGTACCCTCTTCTCGGCCAGGCCGGCGGATACCGGATGGAAAACGGTGTCCGGTATGGGGGATATTACACTACGGAGGAATTGGCAAGAGTCGTCAGCCATGCCGCATCACTCGGCATCAGCGTGACCCCTGTCCTGCATATCAGCCAGAGCATAATGACTCTTCTGAAGCCGGAAGACACACCGGTACAGCAGTTCATCGGAGATATAGTCTCTGAAACGGCCATAGTATTCCCTGACAGATATGAGGCCGTCTCCTGTACTGAAGATCTCCCGATCGATGAAATACTCAAGGCCTGCGGCAAAGAGCCGGCTCCGGCGGCGGAATTTCCGGAGGTCAATCCGGCATCCCCAGACATCGCCCAGTTACGCATATTGGCAGAGAAATTGTGGTAACGGCAAAAAATTATTAAATTTGTGAGATTATCTAATCACATAACACAATGGCAAATGTAGTAATAATGCCCAAACAGGGCCAGTCAGTCGAGAGCTGTATCGTCACTGAATTCAAGAAAAAAGTGGGAGACAAAGTAGCTGTCGGCGACATCCTTTTCAGTTATGAGACAGACAAAGCCTCATTTGATGAGGAATCAAAATTCGAAGGCACAGTACTCGCGTGCTTCTTCAAAGACAACGATGAAATTCCGGTACTGACCAATGTGATGGTCATAGGCAACCCTGGCGAATCTTTCGCCGAGTTCGCACCTGACGGAGCCACCCCAGCGCAGGACAGCGCAGCGGCTGCCGAACCTCAGGCGGCGCAGGAGGCCACAACGGCGGAAGTTCCGGCAGCAGCCGTGGTAGCGGGAGCACCGGTATCCCCGAGAGCCCGCAAACTCGCAGCGGAAAAAGGCGTGGATACAGCGCAGGTGGCCGGAACAGGCCCTCACGGACGCATCATAGAGAGGGACATCGTGGCCGCTGAAGGCAGCCCGAAGACCGGACTTGCCAAGGCCATCGCCGCTCAGGGAGGATTCGAAGCCCCTTCGCGCGGGAGCGGACTTGCCGGCATGGTCAAGGGATCGGACCTCAAGGTTTGGCAGGCCAACCACAGCGAGATCGCGGGAGAAGGCGAGGAGTTCAAGGTGGAGAAGATGTCCAACATGCGCAAGCTCATCGCCAAGTCCATGTACAACTCCCTCCAGAACTCGGCACAGCTCACACACATGCTCGGGGCTGACGCACGCAGGATACAGGCTCTCCGCAAGAAAGCAAAGAAAGCCCTGGAGGAAGGCCGCATCGACGCGAACATCACCATCAACGACTTCGTATGCTTCGCTGTCATCAAGGCTCTCAAGAAGTTCCCTTCAGTGAACTCACACTGCCTCGGGGACGCGATGCGCATATTCAACACAGTCAACCTCGGTCTCGCCGTGGACACTGAACGCGGGCTTATGGTGCCTGCCGTCAAGAGGGCTGAAGATCTCAACATCACGGGGCTGAGCAAGGCCCTCAAGAAAGTGGCCGATGACTGCAAGAAAGGCAGCATCAACCCGGATCTCCTCTCAAGCGAGGCGGCTTCATTCACTGTTTCCAACCTCGGAGGCTACGGGGTGGAGTGGTTCACTCCTATTATCAACGTGCCGCAGAGCGCCATCCTCGGGGTAGGCACCATCGTACCGCGCCCGAAAGATCTCGGAAACGGGGTGTATGCCTTCGTGCCATATCTCGGCCTTTCCCTCACCTATGACCACCGCGCCATCGACGGAGGAGAAGCCACACGCTTCCTCAAGCAGGTTGCCGTTGAAATCGAGAATCTTGAAGTTGAATTTTAAACAGCACACCATACAATGTACGATTTAGCGATAATAGGCGGCGGTCCAGGAGGATACGTAGCCGCAGAGAGGGCCGGCGCAGCCGGACTCAAGGTTGTTCTCTTCGAGAAGAAATCTCTCGGTGGCGTATGCCTCAACGAGGGCTGCATCCCGACCAAAACGCTTCTCTACAGCGCAAAAGTATATAACTACGCCGTGACCGGCGACCACTACGGGGTCTATGCCAAGGAACCAAGCTTCAACTACGGGGAGATCGTAGCCCGCAAGGACAAGGTCGTCAGGAAGCTCGTGGCCGGAGTGAAGGCTGCCATGAAGGCCGGCAAGGTCGAAGTTGTGGCCGAGCAGGCCATGATCAAGGGCCGCAGCGCCGAAGGCGTCACCGTGGCCGCCGCGGACAAGGAGTATGTAGCAAAAAACCTGTTGATCTGTGCCGGTTCCGAAGCTGCCGTACCGCCGTTCCCGGGACTCAAGGAAGCCGGTGACGTGATTGTCACAAACAGGGAGATACTCTCCCTCAAGGAGCAGCCGAAAGAGCTCGTAGTGATCGGAGGCGGTGTGATCGGAATGGAGTTCGCCGCATTCTTCAGCACTCTCGGGACCAAGGTGACCGTGGTCGAGATGATGCCGAAAATCCTCGGCCCGCTTGATGACGAGATCAGCGCCATGCTCCAGAAGATCTACGCCAAGAGGGGCATCGAGTTCTGCCTGCGCTGCAAGGTGACAGGCATCGAGGGCAACACCGTCGTATACGAAGACCCGGACGGGAAAGTCTGCCGCGTCAGCGGGGACAAGATCCTCGTCTCAGTGGGCCGCAGGGCCAATCTCACCGGCTACGGTCTTGAGAATCTCGGAGTCGAGATGCTCCTCAACCGGGGCGGAAAACCATGTGGAATCAAGGTTGACAGCCACATGCGCACCAACATCCCTGACGTCTATGCCGCCGGCGATGTGACCGGATTCTCGATGCTCGCCCACACCGCGAGCCGGGAGGGAGAAGTCGCCGTCAACAACATCCTCGGCAAGCAGGACCACATGCGCTACGAGGCCATACCTGGGGTGGTTTACACCAACCCTGAAGTCGCCGGAGTCGGGCTCACCGAAGAGCAGGCCAAAGCCTCGGGCAAGGAATACACTGTCCTCAAGCTGCCTATGGCATATTCCGGCCGATTCGTCGCCGAAAACGAAGGCGGAGAGGGACTCTGCAAGATCATCGTAGGCAAGAAGTACCATGAGGTGCTCGGTGTCCACATGCTCGGCAACCCATGCTCGGAGATCATCCACAGCGCCTGCATCGCCATCGAGATGGAGATGACCGCAGAGCAGCTCCAGGAAGTCGTGTTCCCTCATCCGACCGTATCCGAAATCATCAAGGAGACGGCTTTCACCATCAAGTAACCAATAATACCACAATAAAATGCCAAAGTCACTTTACATCGACCCCAATGAGACTCTCCGTCCGAGCGAACACAAGATCGTGTTCCCGGAGATTCCCGTGATGCAGTACAACAAGACCGTCAAGGAAGAACTCAACGAGGGCAACTTCACCAAGGAAGACCTCCTTCGCATATACCACGACATGACCGTGATCCGCGAGTTCGAGACCATGCTCAACCTCGTCAAGACCACCGGAGGATACAACGGCGTGGCTTACAACAACCCGGGCCCCGCCCACCTCTCCGCCGGCCAGGAGGCCGCCGCAGTAGGTATGGCATACGCCCTCGATACCGATGATTTCATCTTCGGCTCACACCGCTCACATGGCGAAATCCTCGCCAAGGGCCTCCGCTCCATCCAGATTCTCCCGGAAGACGAACTCAAGAAGATAATGGAGGAGTTCTGGGGAGGCGCCACTCTCGCAGTGGCACAGAAAGGATTCAAGGGCAGCACCAAGGAGTTCGGAATCCGCTTCCTGATCTATGGAGCCATCGCCGAGATCTTCGCCCGCACCACCGGCTTCAACAAGGGACTCGGAGGCTCTATGCACACCTTCTTCACACCATTCGGCATCTATCCCAACAATGCCATCGTGGGCGGTTCAGGCTCTATCGCTGTCGGCGCTGCCCTCTATAAGAAAGTCAACCGCAAGAAGGGCATCGTCGTAGCGAACCTCGGAGACGGTGCCATGGCCCGCGGACCTGTGCTCGAAGGCATGACCTTCGCATCCATGGACCAGTTCAACACCCTTTGGGAAGGGGACATGAAAGGCGGTCTGCCTGTCCTCTTCAACGTCATGGACAACCAGTATGCAATGGGCGGCCAGACAAGAGGCGAAACCATGGGATACACCTTCCCGGCACGCCTCGGAGCAGGGTTCAAGCCAGATGCGATGCATGCCGAGCGTGTGGACGGATACAACCCGCTCGCGGTCATCGATGCGTTCCGCCGCAAGAAGGCTCTGCTTGAAGAGAAACTCGGCCCGGCACTTCTGGATGTCGTGACCTACCGCTACAGCGGACACTCCCCGAGCGACCAGTCTTCATACCGTACCAAGGAGGAGATTGCAGCATGGGAGAATGAGGATTGCATCGCAGCATTCGGCGGCAAGCTCATCGAAGCCGGCGTAGCCGACCAGAAGGCACTTGAAGCCATCCAGCAGGAAGTGAAAGATGTCATCTTCGACTGCTACAAGCTGGCCATCGACCCTGAGCTCTCCCCTCGCATGGATCTCGTCAAGGACAACGAGCTGCTCGGAGACATGATGTTCTCAAACCAGAGCATCGACTCGCTCAGCGATGCCAAGCCTGATGTGCTGATGCCGCTTGAGGAGAACCCTCGCGTCAAGCAGATCGCCGGCAAAGAGAGGTTCTGGCTCGACAAGGACGGCAAGCCTGCCAGCAAGATGAAGACCTTCAACATCCGTGATGGTATCTTCGAAGCTGTCGTGGACCGTTTCTACAAGGACGCTTCCCTGATCGCCTACGGCGAAGAGAACCGTGAGTGGGGCGGCGCGTTCGCGGTATACCGCGGACTTACCGAGGCCCTTCCATATCACCGCCTGTTCAACTCCCCTATCGCAGAGGCAGCCATCATCGGCACCGCCATCGGATATGCCATGTGCGGAGGCCGTGTGATCCCGGAGATCATGTACTGCGACTTCCTCGGGTGCTGCGGAGACGAGATCTTCAACCAGCTCCCGAAGTGGCAGGCCATGTCTGGAAACATCCTCAAGATGCCTGTCGTTGTCCGCGTTTCCGTAGGCTCAAAATACGGCGCGCAGCACTCCCAGGACTGGACCTCGCTCTGCACCCATATCCCGGGACTCAAGGTTGTCTTCCCTGTCACTCCGTATGATGCCAAGGGTCTTATGAACTCAGCCCTCCAGGGCACTGATCCTGTCATCTTCTTCGAAAGCCAGAGGATCTACGACATGGGCGAGAAGTTCCACGAGGGCGGCGTACCGGAAGGCTACTACGAGATTCCTCTCGGCGAGCCTGACATCAAGAGGGCCGGCAAAGACGTGACCTTCCTCACCATCGGAGCCACGCTCTACCGCGCACTCACAGCAGCCGACATGCTCAAGGAGAAATACGGGATGGAAGCCGAAGTCATCGATGCCCGCTCCCTCGTGCCGTTCAACTACGAGAAGGTTCTCGAGTCCGTCAAGAAGACCGGACGCATCATAATCGCCGGAGACGCCACCGCCCGCGGATCATACCTCAACGATCTCGCCGCCAACATCTCCGAGATGGCGTTCGACTACCTCGACGCAGCCCCTGTGGTACTCGGCTCCCGCAACTGGATCACCCCTTGCCATGAGCTCGAAGAGGCGTTCTTCCCTCAGCCGGAGTGGTTCCTCGACGCGATCAACGAGAAGATCGTCCCTCTCAAGGACTACACCCCGGTCAGCAACATGACCACGGCAGAACAGATTCTCAGATCCAAGAAGGGTGTATAGTATGACCGACGTCAATGCACACCTCCACACACCATACTCCTTCAGCGCCTTCGACAGTGTCAGCCAGGCACTCGACATGGCTGCTGAGGAGGGGGTGAAAGTGGTGGGTATCAACGATTTTTATTCCCTTGACGGGTATAAGGAATGGAGTGAAGAGTGTGGCAGACGCCACCTCTTCCCTCTTTTTAACATAGAGTTCATCTCCCTCAACGTGGAGGACCAGGCGGCCGGAGTCAGGGTCAACGATCCCAACAACCCGGGACGCACCTACCTCAGCGGCAAGGGGCTCAACTATCCAGTGACCCTTTCCGGCACAGAGGCCAAGATGCTCGCCGATGTCAAAGCGGAGTCCAACGCCCAGGTCGGCAAGATGTGCGCCAAGCTCAACTCATGGCTTGACAGCATCAAGGCCGGCTTCAACTTGTCTTTTCCTCAGATCGAGAAGGATCTCACGCGCGGCTCCATCCGCGAAAGACACCTTGCAAAAGCTCTCAGACTCGCCATCGATTCCAGATTCGCCACCGACGCGGACAGACTTGACTTCTACAGGAAACTTTTCTCCGGGAAAGAATTGAAGAGTTCTCTGCTTGATGCAGCGGCCGTGGAGAATGAAATCCGCAGCAAGCTTCTCAAAGCAGGCGGAGCAGCCTTCGTGCCGGAAGACCCGAAAGCATTCCTCCCTATGGAGACAGTGCAGCGCATCATCGAGGCGGCAGGCGGCATACCGACCTATCCCTTCCTTGCAGATGACGCCAAAGGCGGTTTCACCGACTTCGAGGAAGACCTGCAAAAATGTGCCGACATCCTCAAGAAGAGGGGAATACGCTCCTGCGAATTCATAACCACACGCAACAGCACGGCAGTGCTCGAGAGCTATGCCGACTATCTGGAAGACGAGGGCTTCATCGTCACCTTCGGCTCGGAGCACAACACCCCGGCACTGGAACCGATAAAACTCCGCACCCGTGACTGCTCCAGCCTGTCTGACAAGCTCCGTGACATCAACTACCGTGGCGCCTGCTTCGTAGCTGCCCACCAGAACGGGCTTAAGTCTATCGAAGAGGGAGACGCGCTCATCACTAAAACGATAACAGAATGAAAGAGATAGAATCACTTATAGCCATTTCCCGCAAGTACGGCGCAGACCCGCGCTTCGTGATTGCAGGGGGCGGCAACACTTCCTACAAGAACGCGGAGAAGCTCTGGGTCAAAGCCAGCGGCCACGCTCTCGCCACCATCACGGAAGACGGGTTCGCAGTGCTTGACAGGGCGCTGCTTGACCCGATGAACAAAAAGAAATACAGCTCCGATGCCGCAGAGCGCGAAGATCAGGTCAAGAATGATCTGGCTGCCGCCTGCATCACCAAAGACCGCAGGCCTTCAGTGGAGACATCCCTGCACGACTGCATGGGATTCTCTTATGTGGTGCACCTCCACCCTACTCTCGTAGGAGGCCTCATGTGCTCCGCACAGGCTGAAGACAAATGCAAAGAACTCTTCCCGGAGGCCCTCTACATAGGTTACACCGACCCGGGGTACACCCTCTTCAAGAAAGTCTACGACAAGATTCAGGCCTATAAAAAGGCCAACGGACATGAGCCCAAGGTGATATTCCTGCAGAATCATGGCATCTTCGTGGGAGCCGACAGCACTGAAGAGATAGAGAAGATCTACGAATCCGTGCTCTCAACTCTCGAAAAGCAGGTAAAGCCACTTCCGGAAGGAGAGGCCGGGATATGCGATTGCGCAAGTGAGGTCGTCCCTGCCATAAGGATGATTCTCAGCCGCTCCGGACGCGGGCTCAAAACCCTCAAGGTCACGAACTCCGCCCTGCTCGAATCGATGATGGAACAGGCGGAGAGCGTCCTCTCCCCTTTCACCCCGGACGGCATCGTCTACTGCAAGTCTGAATACATCTTCATCGAGCCCTCTGAAGGCGAGGACATCGCCAAACTGGCCGAGAAGAAGATCGAGAAGTACATCGCAAGGCGCGGCCACACCCCTAAAATCATCCTCATCAAGGGAATAGGGCTTCTGGCAGCCGGTGACAGCGCAAAGAACGCGCAGATCATCACAGACGTATTCATGGATGCGGTCAAGATCGCATGGTACGCCGAATGCTTCGGCGGACAGCATCCGATGACAAAGCGCCAGATCGAATTCATCGACAACTGGGAAGTGGAGAACTACCGCCGCAAGGTGAGCGCATCAGCCTCCCGCGGACGCGTTGAGGGCAAGACCATCATCGTTACCGGCGCCGCCCAGGGCTTCGGCGAGGGCATCGCGCGCAACCTTATGAAGGAAGGGGCCAACATCGTGGTCGCCGACCTCAACGAGGCTGTGGGACAGAAGACCGCCGACAGTTTCAACGCCATCGCAGGTAACAACCGCGCCATCTTCGTCAAGACCAACGTGGCGGACATGGACAGCCTGCACAACCTCATAAGGCAGACGGTGCTCAACTTCGGCGCTCTTGACGTGTTCGTCTCCAACGCCGGCGTGCTCAGGGCCGGAGGCCTTGAGGCGATGACCCCAGAGAACTTCGAGTTCGTCACCAACATCAACTACAAGGCCTACTTCTTCTGCGCCAAGGTGGCAAGCCACCTGATGAAGATCGAGACCGCCTGGGATCCGGACTACTTCGCCGACATCGTACAGGTCAACTCCAAATCCGGCCTGCGCGGCTCCAAGGCCAATTTCGCATACGCCGGCGGCAAATTCGGCGGCATCGGTCTTACGCAGAGCTTCGCCCTTGAGCTGGCTCCATACCGCGTCAAGGTCAACTCCATCTGCCCAGGCAACTTCTACGACGGACCGCTCTGGAGCAATCCCGAGAACGGACTCTTCGTGCAGTACCTCGCGGCAGGCAAGGTGCCGGGAGCCAAGACCGTACAGGATGTCAAGGACTACTACCTCAGCCAGGTGCCAATGCGCAAGGGCTGCAATCCGGAAGACGTCACCAAAGCCATCCTCTACGCCGTCGAGCAGACTGGAGAGACCGGCCAGGCGATCCCTGTGACCGGAGGTCAGGTAATGTTAGCATAAACCATTTACAATGAAAAGATTACTGTTTGTACTGGCCGTGGCGACCATCTCGCTTTCGGCAGGAGCGGCTGCCCAGGAGGCAAGGCTGCTCAGATTTCCCGCCGTCGGCGGGGACAACATCGTCTTCAGCTACGCGGGCAACCTCTACCGGGTGGGCATCAACGGCGGCGCAGCCATAAAACTCACATCAGATGTGGGATACGAGTGCTTCCCGAGAATTTCCCCGGACGGCAGGACAATAGCGTTCACCGGCCAGTACGACGGTAATACTGAAGTATATACAATGCCCGTAACGGGCGGCGAGCCGCACCGCGTCACCTATTCCGCCCTAGTGGGCCGGGATCAGGTCGGCGAAAGGATGGGGCCCAACAACATAGTAATGGGCTGGACACCGGACGGAAGCCGGATCATCTACCGCAGCAAGCAGTACTGCTTCAGCGGGCTGAGGGGCAATCTCTGCCTCGTGGATGCCGATGGCGGCACCCCGCAGATCATCCCGACATCGGAGGGCGGCTTCTGTTCCTATTCTCCGGACGGCACCAGACTTGCGATGAACAGGATGTTCCGCGAGTTCCGCACATGGAAATACTACCGTGGCGGTCAGGCCGATGACATCTGGATCAACACCGTCGGCACCACGAAGTTGGAGAAGATCACGGACAACGACGCCCAGGACATCTTCCCGATGTGGGTTGGAGACAAGATCTACTACCTCTCCGACCGCGACAGGACGATGAACCTTTTCGTCTACGACACCCGCAGCAAGCAGACAAGCAAGGTCACGGACTTCACCGAGTATGACTGCAAGTTCCCGTCCTTCTCACAGGACTGGATAGTATTCGAAAACGGCGGATATATCTACAAATATGACGTACACAAGGGCGGCAAGGCCGAGAAAGTCAGCATCAGCCTCGCGGACGACGACATCTACAGCCGCACAGAATACCGCAAGGTGGGCGGTTCGTTGAGCAGCGTCAGCCTCTCTCCGGACGGAGAGCGCATCCTCGCCGTTGCACGTGGTGACATCTACTCCCTGCCGGCAGAGAAAGGCCCTGTCTTCAACCTCTCCCGCTCGCCACAGTCCCACGAAAGGGATGCCGACTGGAGTCCGGACGGAAGCCGCATCGCATGGATATCAGACATCAGCGGAGAATATCAAATCTACACCGCTCCATCTGACAAGCCTCAGGAGGCGAAGTGCATGACCTCGTTCAAGGACGGATACCCTGACCTGCTGGACTGGAGTCCTGACGGGTCCAAGCTCTATTTCGGCACAGAGAAACGGGACATCTACGAACTTGACCTCAACAGTGGCAAGCTCGACCGCATCCTTGTGAGCGACCTTGGCGGATACCGCTCATTCTCACTCTCCAAAGACGGCAGCTGGGCGACCTACACAACCGCCCTCCCAAACAGGGTAAGCGCCGTCTTCCTCTATGACATCAAGGCACGCAAGAGCTATCAGGTGACTGACCGCTGGTACGATGCCTCCTCCCCGATGTTCTCGCAGGACGGCAAATACCTCTTCTTCACCTCCGCACGTGACTTCAGAGCCCAGTACTCAAGTGTGGAATGGAATGCAGGATACGGAGTCTACGACTACGTGTTCATCGTCCCTCTGAGCAAGGACATTCCTAATCCTTTGGCATTCAGAGCAGACGAAACGGAGACAGAGCAGCCTGCCGCAAAGCCGGACAAAAAGGGCGGAAAGAAGGCGGAGAAAACCGAGACCGCCACTATGAGAATAGACATCGACGGGATAGGCACCAGGATCACGGCACTGCCTCTGGATGCCGGCCGCTACCGTCTGGTCCTCTCAAAGGACGACAAACTCTACTACAGCGCCATGTCAGCGAGCAAACGCGGCCTGAAAATCCTTGACCTCAAGTCGCTCAAGACTTCAGACGGACCTTCGGAGATGCCGGTATCCGTAACCCCTGACGGCAAGAAAGCCCTCATACGCGACGGCAAAGACTTCAAGGTAGTGGCATTCGGCAGCCCTGCCGGCAAGGCCGGAGCCGTTCCGGTCGACGAGATGGATATGATGGTGGACCACAAGGCAGAATGGAAGCAGATTTTCGATGAAAGCTGGCGCATAACTCGTGACAATTTCTATGTGGAGAACATGCACGGTGCCGACTGGAACCACATCCACGAAAAATACGGGCAGATGCTCCCTTATGTCAACCACCGCGACGACCTCACCTACCTCATCGGCGAGATGCTCGGCGAGCTCAATGTGGGCCATGCCTACATCACATCCGGTGAAAGCCCTGAGATCCCGCGCATCAAGACCGGTCTCCTCGGCGCCCAGTACTCAAGGGATGCCAAGACCAAGGCATTCCGTATCGAGAAGATATTCCGCGGAGCGGACTGGGACGAGTCGCTGATATGCCCGCTGCGGGCCCCGGGAGTCAACGCCAAGGTCGGAGAATACATCGTGGAGGTCAACGGCATTCCTTCATCCGACCTCACAGACATCGGACAGGCCCTCATCGGCAAGGTCGGCTCGACAGTGGAAGTCAAGATCGCGTCTTCAGCCTCAGGCAAGGATGCGCGTACCGTATACCTGAAACCGGTCGGCGACGAGTCGCAACTGGCATACTACGAGTGGGTGCAGGGCAATATCGAGAAAGTTGACCGTCTCTCCGGCGGTGAGATCGGCTACATCCACATCCCTGACATGAGCGTGGAAGGCCTTGACATGTTCACCAAACTCTTCTACACCCAGCTCGACAAGAAAGCGCTCATCATCGATGACCGCATGAACGGCGGCGGCAACGTCTCCCCTATGATTCTGGAACGCCTGCAGCGTGAAGTCTACAGGATGAGCATGTACCGCAACGGCAGCAACCTCCCTGTGCCTAACGAAGCCTTCTACGGGCCAAAAGTCTGCCTCATCGACAAGTACTCCTCTTCCGACGGGGACCTCTTCCCGTACGGGTTCCGCAAACTCGGGCTCGGCAAACTCATCGGCAAGCGCTCCTGGGGCGGCATCGTGGGCATCTCCGGCTCAAGGCAGTTTGTGGACGGGCAGGACATGCGCACGCCTTTCTTCACCTCATACTCCACTGAAGGTGAGTGGATCATCGAAGGGCATGGTGTCGATCCGGACATAGAGGTGGACATCAACCCGTTCGAAGACTACCTCGGCAAGGACGCCCAGCTCGAAAAGGCCGTCGAGGTGCTCAAGGAAGAACTCAAGAACTACAAGAGCCTGCCGCCAACCCCGGCAGCCCCTGTCAAGAACTGACAATCAATTATCCATACCACAATGAAGACAAAAGCAGTAAGACTTTACGGAAAAGACGACCTGAGGCTTGAAGAATTCGAGCTCCCTCAGATCAAAGAAGATGAAATCCTGGCCAAGGTGGTCAGCGACAGCATCTGCATGTCATCATACAAGGCCGCACATCAAGGCCCTGAGCACAAGAGGGTTCCTGATGATGTGGCTGAGAACCCGACCATCATCGGCCACGAGTTCGCAGGCGAGATCGTGGAAGTAGGGAAGAAATGGCAGGGCGAATTCAAGGCCGGAGACAAGTTCTCCATCCAGCCGGCCCTTACCTATGAAGGCGGCCCCGTGGGCGTGCTTTCAGCACCGGGATACTCATATAAATATATCGGTGGAGATGCCACTTATGTGGTCATCCCTGCAGAAGTCATGGAGCAGGGATGCCTCCTTCCGTACAAGGGAGAGGGATTCTACCCGGCTTCCCTGAGCGAGCCGCTGTCCTGCGTGGTCGGCGCCATGCACGCCTGCTACCACACTACTCCAGGTTCTTATGTCCATTCCATGGAGATAAAGGACGGGGGAAAGATGGCTCTCCTCGCAGGTGTCGGTCCTATGGGGCTCGCCTGCATCAACTATGTGCTGCACCGCGAGGACAGGCATCCGTCTCTCTTTGTCGTGACCGACATTGACCAGACCCGTCTTGACAGGGCTGCCACGCTCTACACCAAGGAGTTTGCAGCCTCCAGAGGCATTGACCTGCGCTATATCAATACCGGAGCGGTCGCCGACCCTGTGGCTGCGCTGCGTGAGATCACCGGAGGAGAGGGCTATGATGAAGTCGTCGTGATGGCTCCTGTGGCCGCCGTGGTGGAGCAGGCCGACGCCATCCTCGGATTCGACGGATGCCTCAACTTTTTCTCCGGCCCAAGCAGAGCCGACTTCAAGGCCCCTCTCAACTTCTACAATGTCCACTATGCCTCCACCCATGTCGTGGGCACCAGCGGAGGCAACACTGACGACATGAAGGAAGCCCTGCACCTGATGGGCAAGGGTATGGATCCGGCAGGTCTCGTCACCCATATCGGAGGTCTCAACGCGGTAATAGAGACTACGCTCAACCTGCCTTCAGTCCCTGGCGGAAAGAAGCTGATCTACACCCATATAGAGATGCCCCTCACTGCCATCGCGGACTTCGGCAAGAAAGGTGAGGCCAACCCTGTCTACGCCGAACTCGACAAGATCTGCAAGGCCCACAACGGCCTCTGGAGCGTCGAGGCAGAAGACTACCTCCTCTCACACGCTGAGGGTCTCGATTAAACCCTACACATCGAAGAAGTTGTTTTGAATTAATTTGCCATAAATTTAAAACAACTTCTAAGCGCTCCGGATACTTTATATAAAAATGTCCGGAGCTTTTTGATAATGGTGAACAACCGCCAATACTTATCGAGTAATTGCCCTCACCTCTTCTGCACTTAGTCCGGAGTATTTTGCCACAGTCTCCGCTGGGACACCATCTTCCAGCATCCGCCTGGCGATGGCGGATTTTTCTTCCGCCTTGCCTTCAGCTCTGCCTCTTGCCTCCCCGATGGCTTCGCCCTGTTCACGCGCATAGTCGTATTGCAGTGCCAAATCAAGTTCTGTAACCATATCTTTCTCGTATAAAATCCTCTTGTCGACGGAGAAGCCGGCTATCTCGCAGGCATCGGTGACACCCTCTGCCAAACTGCTGTGCCTCAGCTCCTCCGGCAACTCTTCCATCACTCCGCTGTGGCGGAATAGCCAGAAGAGCGCATCCCGGTCGTCCACGCACTCGGCGGCACTCTTTGTGAACCTCTCCAATTCCGCAAATATACACAAAATAGTGTCAGGCGCAACTTCTCCCGTGCGGCTCTCGATGAAGCTGTAGCAGGAGACGATGTTGTCGGAGCTCCAGAGTGCCTCGTCCTCGTGCGGCAGGGAGTAGTTGAGGATGCCAACGATGTAGACCGCTTTCAGGTCATCCTCGTATGTCTTCCCGCGTACAAGTCCTGTGTGGTAGACTCCGGCGCCGTAGTACACGCATCTCTCGAAGAAGGCGTTCTCGGGCCTGCGCTGCATCTCCACTATGAAGGTCCTGCTGTCCTC
>DJOT01000027.1:23253-37386 GCA_002439095.1 Bacteroidales bacterium UBA6431
TGCTGTCCTCTCCCCGGCAGACGAGGTCCATTCTCGTGGACTTGCCGTCGAGGAAGTCAGGCCCGGTCTCGCGGTCGAGGTATTCGATGATGTCCTTGACTCTGGCCTCCGGCGGCAGGAGGACGTTGAGCAGGCCAATGAGCAGGGCCTTGTTGCTCCTGTCGGCGAACACCGCCTTGAATCCGGCGTCAAGCGTCAGGTCCACATACCGTCCCGGGACTACGGCCCCGCACTTCTGCCCCACAGCCTCGGCGCCGGCAGAATCCTTCTTGAAGTCTTTCATCACATTTAGTTTTTACCCCGCAATGATAGCGCATTCCCGGCTTCCGCGCAACAAAGAAACTTCAAAAAATGATAAGAAACAGAAAAATCTCCGCCAGTTGCGGGGTCGAGGACCACATTCCGTACAGATGTTTTGAGCCCCTGCCACCCTCTTTCTCCGGCGCATGAAAGAGATCCGTTTCCCGGCGTTTATCTCCGCCAAATCTGATGCAGCATCGGACAGACACAAAAACTCCGGGCACTTGGTTCAGTGCCCGGAGTTATTATAGAAGTATCTAGCTAAGAGACCTACGATTACTCTGATATGGCCGTCCCGTCAACCTTGATGTTCGCAGTTGCAGGCTCTCCGTCTCCCCATCCGGAAAGATATGGATGATTTTCAGATGTCAAATTATCAGCATCTTTACCATCCGCACCTACGAACTTACAGCTCTTGAAATCAAGAGTCGTAGTCGGCTGACATGCGGAAACCACATAATTGCAGCGGTAGTATCCATCCTCATCGCGCTTTCCACCATCTCCATATGTATCCGGATCAACACCATTCTTGAAGAATTTGCAAGACTCGAATACCGTACTTCCGTAGCAGATAGCTGCTGGATAATAGGCTTTTCCTACCGTAAATGTACAGCTCTTGAATGAACCGTTCTTATTCCAACCGGAGAGCCATCCTTTGAAAGTACATCCGGTAGCAGAAAGAGAGCCACTTCCGTTAAAGGCGTATGTCACCTTGGCCCCGAATTCCACGTTTTCGAGAGTGACATCCCCACCGCTTGAATGTACTCCGTAGAAGATGCTCTTCTCAGCATCTCCGACTTTTCCGTTTTTCACGGTCAAGGAAGTTCCTTTCTTCACTTCAAATGCGGTAACACATGTACCCTTACTGCTGTCTTCAATAGTAGCGCCACTTGAAGCAGTAAGTGTTTTGCCACCGAGGTCAACTGTAAGGGCACCGGACTTGAGGATAACCGGGCTTGCCAGCTCGTAATCACTTGAGAAGACAATGTTTCCGGCATTTGTCCCAGCAGCCTCAACGGACATATCGTTAAATGTGCCGCCGGAGATTTTGAAAGTACCGCCACCATCGGTGTAGAGCGGACCATTGAAAGTTCCACCGCTTATGCTGGTTTCACCTTTATTGTGTTCTCCCGTGTACGCTCTTGACTCTACGGAATGCTTCTCAGCAGGATTGAATGTGCCTCCGGAGATGGTGGCGACATTATTATTCTGCACGCAGGTCTGAGTTGTATTGCTGAAAACTCCACCTTTTATCGTAAGCGTAGCACCATCATCATTTTTGATGGTATTGATACCTCCAGAGAATGAGCCGCCATTGATTGTGAGGGATGGAGCAGCATTGTTAGTTCCGTTCACATATCCGTTGCGAGGATTGCTATCCGTATAGTTAAAATACCCGTTAGCGATGAGGGATGAGAATGCGCCGGAACTGTACACAACGACATTTCCATCAATACACATCGCACCATGATTCAAGATATTATAATAACTGTTTCCACCGGAGGTCGAAGTACTTGTACTAGCTTCCTTGCTCCTTGTGTACTTGCCTCCCTTGAGGTTTACAGTACCGTTGTTGTAGATACAGGCTTTTCCATGTGAGACATTATCCACCGTGCCGTCACCACTTATAGTAAGTTCAGCCCCGAGGCCAACAGTAAATGTATCACTGGAAACATTGGTGATATTGTGCCCGTTAAGATTGAGTTCCACCTTGACATTAGCCGGCACACTGAAATCTCCAACATAGTCACGGTCAAGCAGAATGCTGCCCCCAGCTTGCAGGAGACTCTGAAGATACGCAGCAGGGCTTATCACCGAAGTATTACCGTTTCCGGAAACTGTCGGCTTGTTGCTTTCCTCGGCCACGACAGGTGCTTGGGAATCGTTCTTGACATTAGACACCTTTCCTCCTTCACGAACCTCGATTTTGGCCTTTTCCTCGACCGTAGATCCAACTTTGATGGAAGAAACCTCCCCCTCTACCACAGCACTTCCCGCATTGACAGTAAGGGTGTTGACCTTCGTTCCGTTGGCGATGACAAGGGTGCTCAGGCTTGTCTTGGATACAAGCGTAGTGTACTCCTTTCCTGAAAGTTCCACATGGCTGTCCGGCAAATCGATGGTAAAACTCTTGATGACATTGCTTCCACAGTCGATGCTGACTTTCCCCGGGTGAGACGTGCCACCATAGACGACCGTGATCGGCAGGCTGTTGGCTTCAACCTTGACCTCGACATCAGATGTGGTGTTCGGCAGAGCGAAGCCCCCTCCGCTGTAGTTGGCAGGGATGGTCACGCTGGTCTTGGCATCTTCTCCGATGCCTGGGATAGTCGTGAGGGTCAGCTCCGGCATGATGATGAACTTGGCGCGTGTGACACTGTTGACAGAAGCTCCGCCGTAGTTCCAGAGCTGAGCGCCGTCTGCTTTCTGAAGGGCCACGGTGAACTTGTAATCTCCCACCGGAACAGGTACATAGAAAGCCATCGCCGTGGCGGTGCCGGCTGTGAATGTGAACGCTACTGAATTGTTTTCAGCCGTCTCGGCACTCTTGGCACTCTTGATGATTTTATTGCCTTCAGCATCTTCTGACACGCTGTACTCGCCGGCGATGTCCTTGTCGGCAGTCAGCACGAACTTGGCGGCCTCGACAGGCACATTCTTCACACTCACCTTGATAAGGCCTCCCAAATGTTTGAAGGTCAAAAAAGAAGGGTTCTCCCCACACTCGGCAAGCATAGGGCTGTTGGTCTCACCAGCCTTCCACTCATAGCTTGCTGGAAGAGTCACTTTCACTGTCCCGGATTCAACTTTGGCATTGAGGGCAAACGGGAACACGGCATAGCTCTGGGCCGTACCCTCAACTATACCGGTAAAATCAGCAGTGGCGCTCCCGCCGGTGCTTGTTGTGAGTTCGCAGAACTTCGTGCCGTTCCACAGTCCGATGGCATCGCCAGCGCTCCAGGCAAATGCTCCATCGTCTGACACTGTGGACTTTGTGCCCACGGCTGATTCTCTTGATGCACGGACGGTGTAGTTCCCCTCAGGGGCGACCGGCATCTCTTTCTGGCAGGCCACGATGGAAAGCACCGCCGCAGCCGCAATCAAAAATGTTTTTCTCATGATATTAGGTCAATTAAAAATGAATTTTCTTGTCCCACAGGTGATCACCAAGTGCCCCCTCCAGGAATCATGTCCTCACCACTTCCACATATCACACCCTCCACGCATAGATACACGACCTCCACAAGAGGCCCCTCGTAAGGTAACTTCTTTTCCATAATAGTATGTATTTGATTGATTAAGAGACTATTGTATCGCCCCCCCCGAGTAGAGCCCCAGAAGAAGGAATCAGAACAGTATTTTCACGATCGCCGTTCATAGCCAAACAGCGCAATTTTAGTGATTTCCCGGAGATTTTCCAAGGGAAAATGACATTAATTGAATTGACTGTGGCTTATCCTACACCTTTCATATCCTTCCGGAAGTTCTAGTAGAGGACGCAGTCTTTACGGGTTATAGCGAAAATCAGCAAAAATGCTATAACATGGCTCGGGAATCGCTGTCAGACAGCATTTTGGTGTTTAGGTTATGGCGGATTGGCCTCAAAACTCTATAACCTCGACGCGATGTCATCCTCCGTCCGTACAGGGGCATTCTGCTGTACGCGGGACATGACCGTGCGCACGGCGATGTTCCAAGGGAGACCGTGCCAGGTGGGAGCGGAATCGCCAGAAAAGGCTCCTTCCTGGAAGGCGGCAAGCCACGGACAGGACGCCACTGCCACGGACGGGCAAGTCAGCTGACTCTGGCAGGGCTGGTTGGGGCAGAATATTTTGCAAGCTTCACTTTTTTATCTATATTTGCAGTCTACACTAAAACGACAAAACAAACCATTGAATTAAATTTTATACATTTATTAAACCTCATATTATTAACCAATTTTATTCAAGATGATAATCCATCTAAGAAAGCTCGCATTGACGGCTTTGGCTTTCCTCCTGTTTGGGGTGGCAGCTGTCGCGCAGCAGCAGATCTCGGGAACGGTCCGGGACTCCAGCGGGGAAACCGTCATCGGGGCCGGCGTCTTCCTGAAAGATTCGACGACAGGTACAGTCACCGATGTCGATGGTAAATTCACACTTTCAGTTCCGTCCGGAGCCGTTGTCACAGTATCCTGCATCGGCTACAAGGATGCCACATTCACAGTAGGGGCCCAAAGAACCTATGACATCACCCTCGAAGAGGACAGCACCACCCTTGAGGGAGTTGAGATTGTCGCCTATGGCACGCAGAAGAAAGTCTCCGTGACGGGAGCGCTTTCGAGCGTCAAGAGCGAGGACCTTTTGAGAACCCCGGTCAGCAATGTCAACAATGTGCTTGCCGGTCAGCTCTCCGGTGTCACCACAGTCCAGTATTCCGGCGAGCCTGGCTCTGATGCCGCTACGGTGTTCGTCCGCGGCAAGGGTACATGGACCGACTCTTCGCCTCTCATACAGGTGGACGGAGTGGAGCGCTCCATGTCCGACATCAACCCTGAGGACATCGAGAACATCACAGTGCTCAAGGACGCATCCGCAACGGCGGTGTTCGGTGTGAGGGGCGCAAACGGCGTCATCCTCGTCACCACCAAGCGCGGTTCCGAGGGCAAGGCCAAGATCACGGTCAACACCTCGTTCTCGCTCCTAACCCCGACGGATCTTGTGCGGCAGGCAGGCTCGTACAACTATGCAGTCTTCTACAATAAGATGAGGGCCAATGACGGCAACCCGGAGGTGTTCTCCGATGCCGTCATCCAGAAGTTCCTCGACCAGTCGGATCCTATCCGCTTCCCAAGCGTGCAGTGGACGGATTATATGATGAAGAAAGTCACCACGCAGTCCAACCACAGCATCAACATCTCGGGCGGGACCAAGCGCGTCAAGTACTTCGTCTCCGCCGGATTCATGAACCAGGGAGGCCTTTTTAAGGAATTCGATGCGCCGCATCATCTTGGATACCAATACAATAGACTCAACTACCGCGCAAATCTCGACCTCAGCGTGACCAGCACCACGAAAGTCTCCTTCGACGTCTCCGGCAATGTCAACAACGCCGACAAGCCGCGCACCGGTCAGGGTTCTACGGGCATGATTCGCAACATCTACTTCTCGACTCCGTTCTCCAGTCCGGGTCTTGTGGGCGGCAGGTTCGTGGCCACCACCACCGACTATTCCGATGGCCTCACCCTCCCGTTTACGGGAACGAACGGACTTGAGTACTACACCATCGGAGGATATATAGCCAGCAATGTCAACAAGCTCCAGATGGACCTTTCCCTCAACCAGGACCTGAAGTTCATAACCCAGGGCCTGTCTTTCAAGATGAAAGGTTCATACAACAGCACTTTCACCTCCACCCAGACCGGTACCGCCGGCGTGGCGACCTACTACCCTGTAATCCAGGAGGACGGCTCGATGCAATACCGCAAGTCCGGGGAGAACAGCCCGCTTACTTATGACGAGGAGCTCGGCAAGGCACGCAACTGGTACTTCGAGACGTCGCTCAACTATGCGCGCAGTTTCGGTGACCACAGCGTCAGCGGCCTCGTGCTCTACAACCAGAGCAAGGAATACTACCCTAAGACCTACTCCGACATCCCGCGCGGATATGTGGGCCTTGTCGGGCGTGCCACCTACGACTACAAGAAGCGCTATCTCGCCGAAATCAACATCGGTTACAACGGTTCCGAGAACTTCCACCCTTCGCGCCGTTTCGGTGTCTTCCCGGCCGGCTCTCTGGGTTGGGTGGTGAGCGATGAGCCTTTCTTCTCTTTCGCCAAGGGCGTGGTGTCGTTCTTGAAGCTCCGCGCTTCATGGGGACTTGTCGGCAACGACAAGATCGGCGGCTCTCGCTTCATGTACACGGACGACCCGTACACGGTCAACAGTGACAAGTACGCGACCCGCAGCGGCTACGCCTACAACTTCGGTACGGACAACGCCACCGCGTTCCTCGGAGCTTACGCCAACTCCCGCAACAACCCTAACGTCTCCTGGGAGAAGGCTTTCAAGCAGAACTACGGTGTGGACATGAACTTCCTCAACGAGAGACTCTCAACCTCCTTCGACTACTACAAGGAGCACCGTACCGACATCCTCCTGCGTGACCTTTCCGCTCCGGGGATCATAGGTTTCGACGTACCTTATGCCAACCTCGGAATCGTGGACAGCTGGGGCTGGGAACTCTCCCTCAAGTGGAAGGACCGTATCAACAAGGACTTCAACTACTGGGTCAACATGAACCTTTCCCACAACCAGAACAAGATCATCGAGAAGAAGGAGACCCCATATACCAATGAGTTCCAGTACGAGAAAGGCAACCGTATCGGGGCCAGGTACATGTACCAGTTCTTCCGCTATTACGATGCCGACACCCCACGTCTCTACGAGGAGACTTTCGGTCAGCCTTTCCCTGAGCAGCTGGTGGAACTCAAAGATGGAGATGCCGTGTTCGTGGATCTGGACGGCAACGGCGTCATCAATGCCGATGACATGACCCGCGGGCTAGGGGCCACAGACGACCCTCAATACCTGCTTGGCCTTAACGCCGGTTTTATCTGGAGAGACTTTGAGGTCAACACCCAGTGGACGGGAGCCTGGGGCGTGAGCCGTATGATCGGCGAATCTTTCCGCATACCGTTCGTATCCAGAACAGACTATAATACCGGTGGGCTTCTTCAGTACCATGTTGACAACACCTGGGATCCGGAGCACCCTTCACAGGATGCCAAGTATCCGCGCGCCTCATTCGATCACGGCAAGGTCAACAACTACCAGGACTGCGCCCTCTATGAGCAGGACGCCAGATACCTGCGTCTCAAGACCCTTATGCTTGCTTACAACCTTCGCGGCCGTTTCCTCGAGTCCATAGGTGTGAGCCGTATGCAGGTGGCCCTAAGCGGCTATAATCTTCTTACTTTCACCCCGTTCATCTGGGGAGATCCTGAGACGAAGGCCAGCACGGATCCATCTTATCCGCTCCAGCGGACCTATACAGTCAGTGTGAGACTTAACTTCTAACAGCGATGAGACAGATTTCAAAATACATATTGGGCGCGGCGCTCGTGCTTGCCGCAGGCCTGGCCTCGTATTCATGCACGGACCCGCTCAAGTTCGGCAACGCTTTCCTTGAGAAGGCCCCGGGCGGCACTGTCACGGCCGACACCGTCTTCACAAACGCGGAATACACCCGGCAGTTCCTTGCCGGTATCTATAATAAGCAGTACCATGCGCTGCCGACCAACAGTACAAACAATCCTCCCCAGTGTCTGAATTACTGGAAAGGCATGCCGGAGGCGCTCTCCGACAATTTCCAGCTCTTCTTCCAGAACACCATAGTGGGCAACATGTACTACACGGGCGCACTTACGTCTTCGATAGACAGCAAGAAGAACGGCAACATATACCCGTACCTCAACGAGTACATCTGGCAGAATGTACGCAACTGCTATATCCTGCTCGAGAAAATCGATGATGTTCCGGGGCTTGACGCTGCCGAGAAGGAGCGCATGAAAGACGAGGCGCGCTGCCTGCTGGTCAACACCTATTTCGTGCCGTTCCGTTTCTATGGCGGCCTTCCTATCGTGAAGGGCACTTTCCAGGGAGATGAGAGCGAGTACAACTATCCCCGCGGAAGCGTTGAGGAGACTGTGAATTTCATGGTCGGCCTGCTTGATGAGGTCATCTCCGGCAACCACTTGCCTTGGGGCTATCCGGGCACGAGTGACGCCGCTTCCGAGACGGGAAGATGGACCATAGGCGGAGCCATGGCCCTGAAGTGCAAGATTCTCCAGTTCGCCGCATCGCCTCTGTTCAACAGCGACAAGCCATATTGGGATGGTGTTTACACGATGGAGGATTCATCTCCGGCATGGTACGGCAACTATGATGCTGCACGCTGGCAGCGCTTCCGCAAGGCCTGCGAGGACTTCATATCCAGGATGGAGGCCAACCCTGGGGTATATCACCTCGTGGAGCCGGCCGGCGACACCTTCGAGGATTACCGCTATGCGTTCCGCTCCTCATATCTGCTTCAGAGCAGCCCGGAGGTCATCATGGACGTGCGTGTGCACAAGAACGCCAAGGGCAACGACTACGGCTGGGTGAACCTGCGCACCAACGCCCGTTACAGCTATTGCCCGACCCAGGAGTATGTGGAGATGTTCCCTTGGGCTGACGGTACTCCTTTCAACTGGGAGGAGACGGCCGCTGCCGGAAAGCTCGATGAGATGTTTGTCAAGGGTGACACTGTCGAGGGCAAGCAGATGCTCCAGAACAGGATCTATACCCGCGATCCGCGTCTGTACGAGACTGTGGCGGTCAACGGGGCGCTCCAGGCCATCAACTGGGGCAACGGCAAGACCAGCGGAGCCAACTATGAGCTCTGGCTCGGCGGTACCACAGCCGGAAATGTCCCTAATACTCAGGACAGCCACTACGGGACCGGTTACCGTTACCTGAAATACTACGCCGGAGAGGCCTATGTGGGAAAGTTCCCTCACTGGGTTTCGCTCAGCGTACCGGAGATATATCTCGGTTATGCGGAGGCTCTCGCGCAGACGGGTGATCTTACCAAGGCTGTTGAATATGTGGATGCCGTACGTGCCCGTGTGGGTCTTAAAGGCCTGGTGGAATGCAATCCGGACAAGAACCTCACCTCCGACAAGGATGCTCTCATCAAGGAGATTCTCCGTGAGAGGGCCTGCGAGTTCGCATTCCAGGATTCACGATACTTCGACATGATCCGCTACAAGCTCAAGGATGATTTCGAGAAGACTCTCCACCGTCTTGTGATCCATCGTCTTGTCAAAAAGGACGGCAAGTGGGAGGTGAGCGACGGACAGTGGTACAAGAAGAGCTTCGGCAAGGTCACGGACCCGTCGGATCCAGACTTCTACGAACCGTCACACTTCTCTTACGAGAAGCTTCCGATCACCAAGGGCAGCCGTCTGTGGTGGGACAAGAAGAAGGGCGGATTCGATCCTAAGTGGTATCTGCAGCCGTTCCCTATCACGGAACTCAACAAGAAGTATGGCCTTGAGCAGAATCCGGGCTGGTAGTCAATCTAATCAAAGAACACAATGAAGAAAAAATACATTTTCATCCTTGCTCTGTCGGCGGCTTGCAGCATAAGCCTTGCCGGGCAGGACAAAGCCGCTCCGGAGAAACGGGTGGTGGACACAGGCGCTTCGAAGCCATTGAGCCTTGAGGAGACCACATCGGCCATCTCCGTGATATCTTCCGAAGATATAGAGCGCCGGGATTCCAAGAACATAGGGAACAGCATTCTGGGACAGGGCCTTGGGCTTATCTCCCTGCAAGGTGCCGGGATCTATGCCAACCAGAACCCTACATTCTATGTCCGTGGGCTCCAGACCCTCAACGGCAACGACACTCCGCTCGTGCTGGTGGACGGCATCGAGCGTGACATCACTGCCGTCTCTGCCGAAGAAGTGGAATCCGTGGTTGTCCTCAAGGACGCTGCCGCAGTAGCGCTCTACGGCTACAGGGGCATCAACGGGGCGATCCAGATCAACACCAAGCGCGGCACCAAGGGAGACCGGGCGGTCAAGTTCACCTACGACCACCAGTTCAACTCCCTCATCAACAAGCCTCAGTTCGTGGACGGCCACACATACGGCCTTGCCATCAACGAAGCGCGTGCCAACGACGGACTCTCCGCCAGATACTCCGATCAGGAGCTCGCCGCCCTCAAGTCAGGCCAGTATCCTTACCTCTATCCAAGTGTGGACTGGGTTGACGAGACTTTCCGCAACACCGCCTCCACCGACAACTTCAACATGGAGTTCAGCGGCGGCGAGGGCCGGTTCAGCTACTATGCCATGATCGACCTCATCTCCGACAAGGGCTTCATCCGCAACGCCGGCGCCAACGAAGGCTACAGCACGCAGGACAAGTATGTCAAGGGCAACATGCGCCTCAACATGGACATGGAGATAACCCCGACGACGATGATGAAGGTCAACCTCCTCGGAATGATGCTGGAGAACAGCCGTCCGGGCTCCAACGTGGACATCTGGAACATGGTGTACACCGTGCCGTCAGCCGCCTTCCCTGTGAAGGATGACAAGGGCGTGTGGGCCGGAAGCGACACATGGAGCGGGGAACTCAACCCTGTGGCCCAGACCAGCGGGGCCGCCTACTACAAGAACCACAACCGTCTCCTGTTTGCAGATGTGACAATCAATCAGGATCTATCTGCCCTCCTGCCGGGTCTCGGCGCTTTCGTGCGCGCAGGCTACGACCAGACCGCCAACATCTATGAGAATCACAGCAAGACCTATGTCTACAATGTGAACACCCCGTCCTGGCCGGCAGGCGCTTCGGAACCGACCGTTACGAGCAAGAGCCAGGGCAGCGATTCCGCCATGGGATCCGGGGCCAATACCAATGCTTACAGCCGTCGGGCCCATATCGATGCCGGAGCGACTTATGAGGCGGTGTTCGGAGACCATGCCATCACTTCGCAGCTGAAGTGGGACTACGACTACAGCGACAAGAACGGCATCAACCAGACCATCTACCGTCACAATTTCAGCTTCTGGACACACTACGGCTACGCCGGCAAGTATTTCGCGGATCTCGCCCTGGTGGAGAGCGGCTCAAGCCGCCTCGCTCCCGGGACCAAGTGGAGTTTCTCCCCGACCCTGTCACTCGCATGGCTCGCTTCCAAGGAGGATTTCCTCTCCGGGGCAGAGTGGCTTGACTACCTGAAGCTCAGGGCTTCAGCCGGCATCATCAACGCCGACTTCCTGCCTGGCGAAGAGGTATGGACATACTACGCGCAGCAGTATCTCACCGCCGGCGGCGTTTATCCGTTCTCCAGCAGCTTCACCTCCGACTTCGGGAGAACCTATCTCGGCCAGCTCGCCACCTCGGCTCCGAGCCATGAGAAAGCGTACAAGTACAACGTGGGTATCGACTCCCGTGTGCTCGGCGGACTCAACATCACGGCGGATGCATACTGGCAGCGCCGTTCTGACATCTGGGTCAGCGCTGACGGCAAGTATTCTTCAGTGGTCGGCAAAGATGCTCCGTATGAGAACGGCGGCATCGTGGACAGCTGGGGAGCCGAACTGGGCCTTGACTATGTGGGACGTGTCGCCGATCTGGAGTACACCATAGGCGGCAACTTCAACTACAACCGCAACAAGATCGTCTCCCAGCTCGAAGAGCCGCGTCTCTACGACAACCTCATCCAGACCGGGAACAGTGTGGGACAGCTCTACGGCATGAAAGCCATCGGCTTCTTCAAGGATGAGGCTGACATCGCCGCAAGCCCTGTGCAGAACTTCTCGACAGTACGTCCTGGAGACATCAAGTACGAGGATGTCAACGGGGACAATGTCATAGACTCCAATGATGCGGTGGCCATAGGATACAGCGCAAAGGCACCTCAGATCTACTACAACTTCCATCTCGGGGCGGAGTGGAAAGGTCTCGGTTTCTATGCCCTCTTCCAGGGTGCTGCGAGATACAGCGCCATGCTCAACACCAAGAGCATGTACTTCCCGCTTGTGGGCAACACGACCATCTCGCAGTATTACTACGACAACCGCTGGACACCGGCCACGCAGGATGCCAAGTTCCCGCGCCTGAGCAGCGAGAGCAATACCAACAACTACCGCAACAACACGCTCTTCCTTGCTGACCGTTCGTTCCTGAAGCTCCGCAATTTCGAAGTTTACTACAAGCTTCCGGAGTCCCTGCTCGCGAAGACCAGGTTCGTCAAAGGATCGAAGTTCTACGTCCGTGGCAATGATCTTTTCTGTCTTGACCATCTGGATGTCAGCGACCCTGAGGCGTACGGCACGGCCCAGCTCTTCAGCAGCGTTGTCCTTGGACTCAGTCTCACATTCTAACAATTGCCGATATGAAACACAAGATAATCATCATATTTGCCTCAGCCCTGCTTGCCTCGTCCTGCGCCAAGCAGATGGACTACCACGAGTACAATATCTACGACAAGGACTACATCACCCTCAATTTCAGCAATGTGGGCGGATTCATGACGGACATCTACAACACGGTGCCGTTTGACTTCGGCAACTTCAGCGGCGGGGCGATGCAGGCTTCCGCCACGGATGAAAGCGTCTACAGCCGCATGGGAAACGCCATTGAGGATTTCTACAACGGCGGATGGAGTCCGTCCAATGCCAAGTCCACGATCTGGAGCAGCATGTACACGGGAATCGCCACCTGCAATGATTTCCTTACTCAGATGCAGGGACTCAAGTTCGACGACCTCGTGCTCAACGATGACTACAAGCAGCAGATGTACCGCTATGAGAACTATCAGTATGAGGCCCGCTTCATGCGCGCGTTCTTCTACTTCCTTCTCGCCAGGCAGTACGGCGGAGTGCCGATCGTGGGGGAGACGATGACTCCTCAGGAGATCAATGTCCTGTCCCGCTCATCTTCGGACGAGGTCTTCAAGTATGTCATCGACGAGTGCCAGGCCATACAGGATCTGATCATAAAGGACTATGGCGACCTCGGGGACATGGCCCTGCCTACAGCCGAGACAGGACGTGCTGACAATCTCGCAGTCCTCGCCCTCAAGGCCAGGGCGGCCCTCTACTGGGCCAGTCCGCTCTTCAATCCGTCAGCGGACAAGGAGCGCTGGCATACGGCGGCTCTCTATTACAAGGAGCTCGTCGCGGAGTGCGATGCCCGTGGAAAGGGACTTTCCGCCAAGTATGACGATCTCTGGAGCACCAACAACTACACGGATGCCGGCATAGTGAAAGAGATCATCTTCGCACGCCGCTACTGGGGCAGCAGCAGTGGCGACAGACTTGCGGAAGTCTACAACTACCCGGTAGGAATCGAGGGAGGAATCGGCGGCAACTGTCCTACACAGAACCTCGTGGACGCTTATGACATGCTCAACGGCAAGTCCATTGACGAGGACGGAAGCGGATATGACGAGGCAAATCCTTATGTCGGACGCGACCCTCGCTTCGCTATGACCGTGGCTTACAACGGCTCCCAGTGGCCTACTTACTCAGGAGCACCTCTGCTCCAGACATACGTGGGAGGAGCCAATGCGCAGCCTATCTCCGGAGGTACTCCGACTGGGTATTATCTGCGCAAACTCTGCCATGGTGAGATCTCTCTGGCGGACAACGGCCGCGTGAAATCCAATTTCCACTCCTATGTGCATTTTAGGATGGGAGGGATTTATCTCGACTACGCCGAAGCCGTCTTCCGGGCTCTCGGGAGCGCTGATGCCACCAGCTCCGAGTTCCCTGTATCCGCCCGCGAACTTGCAAGCCGGACCCGCGTGCGCGTGGGTATGCCGGAACTCCCTGTCGGGCTCTCTTCCGAGGCTTTCTGGGAGAAGTACAAGAATGAGCGCATGGTCGAGCTGGCCTTCGAGGGGCACCGCTTCTGGGATGTCCGCCGCTGGAAAGAGGCCGACAAGTACTTCAAGAACATCGTGGAGATGAAGATCACCAAGCGCGATGACGGCAGTTTCAGCTATGAGCGTCAGAATGTCTCACGTCAGTGGGACGACAAGATGTACCTCTTCCCGATTCCGCAGACGGAAACCATGAAGAACCCTAACCTGGAGCAGAACCCGGGCTGGACAAGATAATATACGTTCCACCACAATGATATTCCGGAAGGGCCGCCCCGCGAGGGACGGCCTTTCTTCCTACTCTAACGTGAGTTCGGCGAATTATAACTAAAAGAGAGACAATTGAATAAGTCCATTTTCACAGGGCGAGACACGCTCCACGTTGATCATCGGCTTCTTCGGGAAGAACGA
>DJOT01000042.1 GCA_002439095.1 Bacteroidales bacterium UBA6431
GTGTCAAAGATGGAAATATAATGATTATTTCAGTACCTTTGCCGCGTGTCAGACAGGAAACTCAAGAATATCGAACTCGGACGCGTCAAGCCGGAGCAATACAGAAATCTTCCCCCTTCCGGAGCTGTGGTGGTTCTGGACAACATCCGCAGTGCGCACAATGTGGGGAGTGCTTTTCGAAGCAGCGATGCTTTCAAGGTGGACAGGATCATGCTTTGTGGCATTTGCGCGTGTCCTCCATCAGCCGAGATACACAAATCAGCCCTCGGAGCGGAGAACAGCCTCCCGTGGGAGCATTTCGATGACACCATGCAAGCGATCGGACGGCTCAAGGAGGAAGGCTATATAATTATAAGTATAGAGCAGACTGAAAAGGCCGTCTCTCTGCAGGACTTCTGTCCTGAGAAAGGCGGCCTCTACGCTTTTGTCTTTGGCAACGAAGTGGATGGCGTGCGTCAGGATGTCGTGGACGCATCGGACTTTTCGCTTGAGATTCCCCAGTTTGGCTCCAAGCATTCACTCAATGTGTCCGTCTCCGTCGGCATCGTCCTCTGGCAGTTCCGTTCACGTCTTATCTGAACAGTCTGTCCCGCTTTGACATTTTGTCACTGGCACGGACATTGATTCTTATCGGCCGTCCGGCTGATTGCCGGATAGACAAAGAATAATATTTAAAACGATAACATCATGATCAAACCATTAGCAGACAGGGTCCTGATTGAGCCTAAAGAGGCTGAGACCAAGACAGCGGCAGGTATCTACATCCCTGATACAGCCAAGGAGAAACCACAGCAGGGTACGGTTATAGCAGCCGGCCCGGGCAAAAAGGACGAGCCGATGGAAGTCAAGGCAGGGGATCAGGTGATCTACGGCAAATATGCCGGTACCGAGGTGACTTTCGAGGACAAGAAGTATCTTATCGTTAAGCAGTCCGATATTCTCGCTGTTCTGTAATATAAATATTGAATCATTATGGCAAAGGAAATAAAATTTGATGTTGATGTCCGCTCCAAGATGAAGGTCGGTGCGGACTCACTTGCGAACGCGGTCAAGGTCACTCTTGGGCCTAAAGGTCGCAATGTTGTGATTGATAAGAAATTCGGCGCTCCTCAGATCACCAAGGACGGCGTGACTGTAGCCAAGGAGGTAGAGCTTGAGGATCGTTTCGAGAATATGGGCGCGCAGATGGTCAAGGAAGTCGCTTCCAAGACAAATGAGCAGGCCGGTGATGGTACCACTACCGCGACTGTTCTCGCTCAGGCCATCATCAACGTCGGTATCAAGAATGTCACCGCCGGGGCCAACCCGATGGATCTCAAGCGCGGTATCGACAAGGCTGTCGCCGTCGTGGTAGATGATCTCAAGAAGCGCAGCCAGATGGTGGGAGCTGACTACTCCAAGATTGAGCAGGTCGGTACAGTGTCTGCCAACAACGACGTGCACATCGGCAAACTCATCGCTGATGCCATGTCAAAGGTAGGTAAGGATGGGGTCATCACCGTTGAAGAGGCCAAAGGCACCGAGACTGAAGTCAAGGTCGTTGAGGGTATGCAGTTCGACCGCGGTTACATCTCACCTTACTTCATGACCAACTCCGACAAGATGGAGGCTGATCTCACCAATCCGTCCATACTCATCTGCGACAAGAAGATTTCTTCAATGAAGGATCTCCTTCCTATCCTTGAGCCGGTTGCACGTGAGGGCAGGGAGCTGCTTATCATTGCAGAGGATGTTGATGGCGAGGCTCTTACGACTCTTGTAGTCAACAAACTCCGTGGCACGCTCAAGATTGCTGCCGTCAAGGCTCCTGGTTTCGGCGACCGCCGCAAAGAGATGCTTCAGGACATAGCCACTCTTACAGGTGCTGTGGTAGTCTCAGAAGAGAGGGGATTCACCCTTGAGAACACCACTCCTGACATGCTCGGCAAGGCCGAGAAGGTGACGATCACCAAAGAGAACACCACCATCGTTGGAGGTGCCGGTGCCAAAGACGCCATTCAGGAGAGGGTAGATTCCATCCGCAAGCAGATCGAAGCCAGCACTTCAGACTATGACAAGGAGAAACTCAAGGAGCGTCTCGGCAAACTTTCAGGTGGCGTGGCCGTCCTTTATGTGGGTGCAACCACTGAGGTCGAGATGAAAGAAAAGAAGGACCGTGTAGAGGACGCGCTCAATGCGACCCGCGCTGCAGTCGAGGAAGGTTATCTTCCAGGCGGTGGAGTGTCATACATCCGTGCGGCAGCCGCTCTCGAAGGCCTTAAGGGAGACAACGATGACGAGACGACGGGTATCCACATTGTAGCGAAAGCCATCGAGGAGCCTCTCCGTCAGATTGCCAGCAATGCCGGTGTTGACGGTGCGGTCATCATCCAGAAGATAAAGGAGGGCAAAGACGATTTCGGATACAACGCACGTACTGGTGAATATGTCAATATGTACGAAGCCGGAGTCATCGACCCTACCAAGGTCTCACGTGTGGCTCTCGAGAATGCGGCTTCAGTAGCAGGCATGTTCTTGACCACAGAGTGCGGCATCGTTGACATTCCGGAACCGGCTCCGGCCGCCCCTGCGATGCCTGCCGGCGGGATGATGTAGAAAACACTTTTATAATGTAGCAGCTCCGGCTGTGGGGATGGCTTTGGGTCATTTCCGCAGCCGGAGTTTTCTTATATAATATAGGTGAGCTATGTCGGCTGAAAATTTTC
>DJOT01000041.1 GCA_002439095.1 Bacteroidales bacterium UBA6431
CTGCTCTGCTCGTGCGGCGGTAACAGCAATTCTGTTTCGGATGCTGTAACCCTGAATATTGTCGACAGTACGGAAGAAGTCTCCTCGTTGGATTCGTACATTGAAGACATGACAGCGATCCGGCTTGACTCCAAAGCCCAGATTGTCATGCCTCCCAACAAGTTGCTCATACACGGGGACGAACTTATACTTCTATATGCCGGAAAAGTGTCCGTTTATGGAAATGATGGACAATTCATCCGCAATATAGGAAGAATCGGCAACGGCCCGGGAGAATACCTGCACCTGCAGGACTGCTGCATCAGTCTGGACAGCAAAGAGTTACTCTGCCTCAACCACATGAATGAAGTGTTGCGTTACTCGTTGTCCGACGGGAGTTATGTCGGGAAAACACCGACCGGTATCGCCGGGATAACAGCCTCTGCAATATTTCCAGATGCCGATGGAGGGTTCTATCTGTTTTTTGCCAACCCGTCAGAAGCGGATCTTGCAAACTTCGAAAAAGAGTTTCTCTGCCTGAGGCGGCTCAGCGCTGACGGCCGCGAAATCGAAGCTATGCTGCCTCGTGATGATTTCAATATCAACATGGGATTCGCTTCCCCGTCCGTGCAACTTGCAGATAACGGATATGTGCTCTCTTATCGTCCGGGCAGCGGACTCGCATACGAATTTTCCAATGGCTCAGAGACACCGTTTGCCGACATAAGTCTCGGGACAAAAGGGATTCCGACAAGGGAAGCGGTGAAAGACGGGGGCAATCCGTGGAACATGATCGGAGATATCTTTATGGCGGACTATTATAAGTGCCCGTCCTCCGTATGCCGTACTGCCGGAACCTATTACTGCTCCGCTTTCGGCAAGGATTCCTCGGTATGGAACTTTGTACTTGGATCATCTTCGCTGCGAGGCATCCGCTGGACTTCCATCGGTGACGGAGCCCAGCCGATGCACGCCATCGCCGCAGACAAAAATTATCTCTATTTCTGCTATGCCGAAACAGGGGCGGAATCACAAGATGAGGTGTCTGATCCTTTGCAGAAAGCCATAATCTCCAGACTCGGCCTTGTTCTCGGCGAAAATGACAATCCCGCGATAATCAAGGTCAAGTTCAAAAAACTATGAGGAATGCCTCAATCTCATGGGCGAACAGCATTTACACTGCCTTTTCACGGCTATTTTCACCTTTTTGAGATTATCGCAAACCCCGCGTACAGAAAAGACCCCGCTTCCTGTACGGAACCGCTTCAGAAACGTGTCCCGTACAGCAGTAGCCCCGATTCTGTACCGGAGAGCAGGTGGGAGCGGATTTTCCCAAAAGGGCTCCTACCTGTCGAAGCGATATGCCACAGAGAGGCTCGCAGGGCATGTGCCCCGTTCAGGTGTGAGCCTAAATGCCGGAATCCGCTCCCACCTGCGATGCGCTTCAATGGCTCACGCGCATCCACCTGTTACACTGAAATTCCGCGACAGCCCATGACCGATAGTTTGAGACCTTCTTGAGGGGGAGGACTCTCACTCCGTACGGCAGACCCCGCCTTTCCCGTACCAAAGCTGCTTTGTGTGCCGTTTCGTACGGGAGAAGGCCGTTTCCCGTACCGAATGCGCATGGGACGGACTAACAAGTGCCTCCCGTACAGCAGAAGGCCCGATTCTGTACCGGAGAAGAAACGGTCGGCACAGCCCGGCACGTGCATCCAACACCGAGGAGCGCAGCCGCCTGTGATATCATGCCGATTTCATCTCTTTATAGCAGCGAGGTCATATACAGTGGCAGGAAAACTATTCCGTTCTCGTGCCTTAAATCTTTAGAGTGCAGGACATAGGGTGTAGAAAGGTACTCCCCGAATTTGTCGATGCATTTTTTCAAGGAAGAAAGTGTGTACCGTTCTCCGCTTTTGACTTCAATGGGGGAAATATTGTGACGGCTGGTAACGTTTTCTTTCTGTATCAGAAAATCTATTTCCATCCTGTTTTCAGCGTTTACGTCACTGCGGCTGTAAAAGAACAATCTGTGTCCGCTGCTTTTCAGCATCTGTGCTACAATGTTTTCAACAAGCATCCCCTCGTTGATCTCCAGTTTTCCGAACATCAATTTCTGATAGATTTCCCCGGACATGAGCCCCCTTGCATTGAAAGTATGGCTCAACAGCAGGCCGGTATCCGCCATGTAACACTTGAGGGTGGTCCTATCCTCATTCAGACGCAGACCTATATTCGGTTCTGTGGCATTGTAGCAGCAATTTATTATTTTAGCATCGGCTAGCCAGAAGAAAGCATCTTCATACCCACGCATCCTCGCATCCTCATCAAGAGAGGCAAGCCGGAATTTCTTTTCGTGTTTCGACAGCTGTGCAGGAATCTCATCGAATATTGCGGTAACTTTGGTCTCATAATTATCAGCATATTTTCGAATGTCATTTCTGTATAATTTCAAGATCTGCCGTTTTACATCGTCAACTTTATTGAAGTCCCTTGATTCGACATAGGTGTTGACAGCCTGCGGCATGCCACCGACAACCAGATATTTTCTGAAATAATCCATAGTTTTGCGATGGAAGTCTCCCATGGGTTTCAGCGTGTCGAACTGTTTTTTGATGTGCAGCATCAACATTTCCTCTCCCATTGCCCATAGAAATTCTTCAAAATCCAGTGGGAACATCTCAACGGAATCTTCTTCCGAAGGAATCAAGATGCCTTTGACATTCTTCTTGATGGAGATCAGGGATCCGGTTTCCAAATAATCGAAACGTCCGTCTGCGACAAGCGTTTTGATTGACTCCCTGGCTCTCGGACATGCTTGAACTTCATCGAATATGATGATTGATTTGCGGGGGAATAATCTTTTCTTATAATGCAGTTGGATGTTTTCAAGCAGGGTGTCGATGTCTTCAAGATATAAGTCAAACCACGCTTTCACCATCGGTGGGGCCGTGGTGAAGTCTATCATTATATAGGATTCATATTCATTCTTTGCAAACAGCTCCGCGATGAAACTCTTGCCGATACGTCTTGCGCCTTCAATCAACAGGGCAGTGGATCCATTCTTTTTTTGCTTCCATTCAAGAAGCTGATCATAAACTTTCCTTTTTAACATTTCACCTTTTCGAGATTATTCACCATGCAAAATTACACCTTTTTGAGATTATCGCAAACCCCGCGTACAGAAAAGACCCCGCTTCCTGTACGGAACCGCTTCAGAAACGTGTCCCGTACAGCAGTAGCCCCGATTCTGTACCGGAGGACAGGTGGGAGCGGATTTTCCCAAAAGGGCTCCTACCTGTCGAAGCGATGTGCCACAGAGAGGCTCGCAGGACATGTGCCCAGCTCAGGTGTGAGCCTAAATGCCGGAATCCGCTCCCACCTGCGATGCGCTTCAATGGTTCACGCATCCACCTGTTATACTGAAATTCCGCGACAGCCCATGACCGATAGTTTGAGACCTTCTTGAGGGGGAGGACACTCATTCCGTACGGCAGACCCCGCCTTTCCCGTACCAAAGCTGCTTTGTGTGCCGTTTCGTACGGGAGAAGGCCGTTTCCCGAACAGAATGCGCATGGGGCGGAGGTGGATGAGGCTCAACACAAAAGTGATACATCTACAATAGAAACTCTTCGAGATTGTCAGGGCTTATGACTTTGAACGTCGCTTCCGGATACGATCTGGTGAATGTCAACGGGGCACGGGCCGTCCTTTTCGGATTGAATTTGAACTCAAAGGCCGACAGTTTCCCATCCTCCTCCTCAAGGTAATCAACTTCCTGCCGCTGGGCCGTTCTCCAGAACCAGCCATTGCAAAACCTTCCGCCGTAGCTGTTGGCCTTGACCCTTTCCGACATGATGTAGTTTTCCCACAACGCCCCGGTATCGTCCCTCAACTCCACCGGATTGAAATTGGCTATTATTGCGTTGCGTATGCCGTTATCGTAGAAGTACACCTTGCGGGAAGACTTCAGTTCGTTCCGGAGATTCCGGCTGAAAGAGCCAAGACGGAAAACAATGTAGCATTTCTCCAGAATATCAATATAATTCTCAACGGTTCCGCTTGACAGTCCACAAATCTGTCCTATCTCATTGTAGGAGACTTGCGAGCCGGCCTGAAAGGCCAGGGCCCGCAGCAATTTCACAAGTTTGTCAGACTTTTTTATCTTGTCAAATGCAAGGATGTCCTTATAAAGATAGTCTTCTGACAGTTCTCTGAGAATCTTTTTTTCATGTCCTTCATTCATGACAACATCCGGGTATGACCCATAAACCAGACGATGAGAGAGCAATCTTTTTTCTTCCAACAATCCATTGTACCCGACCAGTTCACTGAAAGACAGCGGAAACATTTTGTGTTCCCATTTCCTTCCGGTCAGCGGTTCGTTGATTTTGTTGGCAAGCTCGAACGATGAGCTCCCGGTCGCAATGACCTGAACACCCGGAATATTGTCTATGATGAGTTTCAACTTCAGGCCAATATCCGTAATTCGCTGAGCTTCATCGATTATGATTGTTTTCTTGTCACCTATGACAGCCCTCAATCCGGTGGATGATGATTTTTCGAAGAGAGCCTGCACATCCGCCTCATCTCCATTGAGAAAAAGGACTTGTTCTCTGTCTTTGAACAAATCATTCAAGAGCGTCGTTTTCCCGACTTGGCGCGCTCCAAGTATGATTATGGCTTTCCCTTTGCCCAGTTCGTCTGTGATTTCGGGCTCAATAGTTCTTTTTATCATGCTATGTCGATTCTTCGTGAGGCCAAGATACCGAAAATCCCACAAAATCGCAAATTATTATATTATTTTTGAAATTGATTCAAAAAATATTATAATATTTCGCAGGTGTTCCGATTCCGGGCAGCCCCTGCCCGATTCTGTACCGGGACATGCCTGCCAAAACAAGCGTTTCACACAGCGCCCGGTTGACAATCTTGATTTTTATGCCGAATTTTGGGCCGTTATTATCCAAGACGGTCAATGATCACAGAAGAACAGGCCCGGCAGGACATCCGTGAACTGCTGGAATATATAGGAGAAGACCCGGACAGGGTCGGTCTACAGGGCACTCCAGACAGGATGCTCCGGATGTTCAAGGAGATTTTCCGGGGCTACGACCCGGCAGAGGCTCCGCTCATCACGACTTTTCCCAACGGTCAGGACGGCATCATATACGATGACATGGTGGTGGACAGCGGCACTTTCTACTCTGTATGCGAGCACCACTGCCGCAGTTTTTTCGGAGAATACTGGTTCGCCTATCTTCCCAACCCCAAGGGACGCATCCTGGGACTCTCCAAGATAGGCCGCGTAGTGGACTATTGCTCCTCCCGCCTACAGGTGCAGGAGAGGCTCGTACACGATGTCGTGGACATGCTCACCAAGGCCCTCGGAGATGAGAACCCGCCACGAGGGATGGCCCTGATGATGAAAGGACGGCATCTGTGCAAGGAGGGGCGCGGCTCGCGCAAGAGCGGCGTGATGACCACCACCTGTCTGACCGGAGCATTCCGGACAAGCGCCCGGGTGCGCAGCGAATTCCTGTCCTATATCAAGTGACTATTCCAGCCAGGAGAGGAAATCATCGACCCTGGCACGCGAGACGGTCAACTCCACAGGCGGGGCAGGCTCCATGAATATCCCGAGACGGGAATTTCCCAGTCTGGTGACGCTTTTCACAGCCCCGCGCGAGACTATGCAGCCCCGGGACACCCGGAAAAACATCTCCGGGTCGAGCTCCCCGTCAAGAGAATCTATCGTCATATCTATCACATACTTACGGCTATCGGCAGTCATCAGGCAATTGGACTTGCCCTCGGAGAAAAAGCATGCCACATCCGATATCCGCACCGGAATGATCCTCTCCCCTATCTTGACTATCACGCGCTCGCGGTACTGCTTCTTCTCACCTAACCCGAGCCGGGACAGCAGGGCGCCTATGTCGCCAGCCCCCGGAGAAGCCGCCCGCTCCCGGCATCTCCCGACTGCCCTTTCCAAAGCGGAATTGTCATAAGGCTTGAGCAGATAGTCGATGCTCCCGGCCTCGAAAGCCTTGATGGCGTATGAATCATAAGCCGTCGTCATGATGACCTGCGAGGATATTTTGCGCTGACGGAATATCTCGAAACAGTTGCCGTCAGAGAGTTCCACATCCATGAATATGATGTCAGGCGAGGGATTGGCATCAAGCCAGCTCAGCGTTGACATCACGGAGTCCGTCATGCCCACGATGCTCAGCCCCGGGAACAGGGTCTCTATCTTACGCGCAAGCCGGGTGCGCGCCATGGCTTCGTCTTCAACTATCAGAACTGTCATAACAAAGGGAGTTTTACCGAATATAGTCCAGATTCCGACTCGACCTTGACGGCCCTGCCGGAAATGTCCTCATACTGCCTGCGCAGATACTTCAGTCCCAGACCGGTGGAGTCAGTGCCGGAGAGTTTGGGGCATATATTGTTTGTCACCGTCACAGCGGTCTCGTCCGCCACCACCGAGATGCGAAGAGGGGACTGGACGCTGACGGCATTGTGCTTGAACGCGTTCTCGATAAGAAGCTGGACACTGCACGGAACAACCCTTCCCGACAGGAAGCGCTCCGGGATATCCACCTCCAGGACAAAGCCCTCCGGGAAACGGACCTTGAGAAGCCCGACATAGTCCTCCACGAAGACCATCTCCTCCCTCAGGCTCACCAGAGTCTCCTCCTCGTGCCTGAGCATATACCTGTAGATCTCGGCAAGTTTGTGGGTGTATCGGCTCGCCTCGGAGGGCGACTGCTCCTGTATCAGGCAGTCCAGCACATTGAGGGAGTTGAAGAGAAAGTGGGGGTTGACCTGCTGCTTGAGCTTCATGTAGCGGAACAGGGCCAGGTTGGCTTTCTCCGCCTCCTTTTCGGCCTGCTCCCTGGAACGGATGGCGTACTCGGCCACCCATACGATGATCACGCAGCTGAATATATAATCGAGAAGGATCTCTATCATGAAAGTGCGCGGTCCCTGGAAGCCGGACACGGCGAACATCAATATGAGGCGCACGATGATGATCAGCACAAAAGCAAACAGAAGCCAGCGCAGGTTGCGCCCGTCGCCGGCACCGGGGCCTCTGGATCCGAAGCGCGAGGCGCACAGTTCAGTGCTCCAGCCCAGAATCTCAGTACAGATCAACGTGGAAAGAGGATGCACCACAGTGACAGGGAGAGAAATCAGAGATAGCAGCGAGGCGAGCCCCATCCCGACACCGAAGCCCACAATGTTGACGAGGATCACGGCTATCGCCATGAAAGGCATGCTCACCCTGCGTCTCAGGCACAGCATCACGATCATGAACATCGTGAGCAGGGTCAACATCAGATCATCCGCAATGCCAGTGGCGTAGCAGACAAATGACACCAATGCGTGGAGGGCGGCAAAGACGTGTATCAACCAGCTGTTTTTCGAAATAATCATAATAATCACCGTGAAGGTAACTATAAATCTTCAAAATACAACCGCTCATCCCGAAATCCGCGCAATTCGTCTCCACCGTCTTTCTTGAAAATATAATTATTCGTTTATTTGCTCACCAACATGATAATGACACTATAATGCAACAGCGTAAATTAAGTTTCTGGCAGATGTGGAACCTGAGCTTCGGTTTTTTCGGAGTCCAGATAGCCTATGCTCTCCAGAGCGCCAACATAAGCAGGATTTTCGCCACCCTCGGAGCCGATCCGCACCAGCTCAGCTTCTTCTGGATACTGCCCCCGCTGATGGGCATGATCGTCCAGCCGCTGATCGGAAAGTGGTCCGACAGGACATGGTGCAGGATGGGACGGCGCAAACCGTACCTGCTCGCCGGGGCGGTGACGGCAGTAGCGGTGATGGCACTGCTTCCCAATGCCGGGAACCTGGATTTCTCCGCCCGTGTGTTCCTGGGGCTCAACGGGGCGATGTGGTTCGGCCTGTTCTCCCTGATTTTCCTTGATACATCCATCAATGTCGCGATGCAGCCGTTCAAGATGATGGTGGGCGACATGGTGGACGAGTCCCAGAAAGCTCAAGCCTATTCCATACAGTCCCTGCTCTGCAACGCAGGCAGTCTGGTCGGCTACCTCTTCCCTATTTTCTTCACCTGGATAGGCATAGCCAACACGGCCCCGAAAGGGCAGATACCGCCGTCCGTGATATGGAGTTTCTACTGCGGAGCGCTGATATTGATCGCCTGCGTGTTGTTCACTTTCCTGAAAGTCAAGGAGATGTCTCCGGCGGAGTATGCCAGTTTCCACGGGATTGACCCGCAGAAGCAGGACGCGTCCGGCACAGGGCTCGTGCAGCTGCTGCTCCATGCCCCGAAGACATTCTGGACCGTGGGGCTGGTGCAGTTTTTCTGCTGGGCGGCGTTCATGTACATGTGGACCTACTCCAACGGAGCCGTGGCTCGCAACTGCTGGGACAGCACCGACCCTTCGTCGCCGGGATATCAGGCTGCCGGCAACTGGATAGGGGTGGCGTTTGCCGTGCAGGCTGTGGGCTCCATCATCTGGGCCCTCGTCATCCCGAGGTTCCGCTCGCTCAAGACCGCCTACGCCGTCAGCCTGCTCATCGGGGCAGCGGGGTTCATCTCCGTGGCGTTCGTCCATGACCAGTACCTGCTCCTCGGCTCATACCTGCTCATCGGGGCAGCCTGGGCCGCGATGCTCGCGATACCGTTCACCCTGCTGACCAACTCGCTCTCGGGAGAGCATCTCGGAAGCTATCTGGGCCTTTTCAACTGCACCATCTGCCTGCCGCAGATCGCGGCCGCCGCCCTGGGAGGCTGCATATTGAGACTCGTCGGCGGGGTGCAGGCCAACATGCTGATAATCGCAGGGGTGCTGCTCATCTGCGGATGCGCGGCCACAGCTCTCGTAAAAGAACACAACTCTAGTAACTAACCATTCAATATCAAATGAAAAGAATCCTAACTCTCCTTGCGGCAGCCGCCATCAGCGCGGTGATGTCCGCCAACGTATCGGCCCAGAGCGGCGGATACGAGGTCAAGGGCACAGTTGCCGACCAGGCAGGGCCGGTCGTGGGGGCCACGGTGATGGAACCTGGCACCTCCACAGGCACAACCACAGATCTGGACGGCAATTTCAGCCTGAAAGTATCCTCAGCCTCCGCCACGGTGGAGGTCAGCTGCATCGGATACACCACCCTCACATTCAAGGCTTCCCAGCTTCCCGCCAGGATCGTCCTTAAGGAAGACAGCGAATTCATCGACGAAGTCGTCGTGATCGGCTACGGCACAGTCCGCAAGAGCGACATGACCGGCTCCGTTTCGGCTGTCAAGGCCGATCAGCTCAACAAGGGCGTCATCACATCCCCGGCCGACCTGCTCCAGGGCAAGACCGCCGGCGTGGTAGTGACCGCAGGGGACGGAGCCCCGGGCTCCAGCAGCACCATCCGCATCCGCGGCGGCTCATCCCTCAAGGCCAACAACAACCCTCTGGTGGTGGTGGACGGCCTGCCTCTGTCCGAGACCGCCATCAGCGGCGTGTCCGACGCGCTCGCTTCCATCAACCCCAACGACATCGAGACCTTCACCGTCCTCAAGGACGCCTCCGCCACCGCCATCTACGGTTCGAGGGCATCCAACGGCGTCATCATGATCACGACCAAGAAAGGCTCCAAGACCAAGGGGCTGCACGTCAGCGCGGATGCCACGGTGTCCGTCAGCCAGAACACCAAGTATGTAGACGTGCTTGACGGGGACGGCATGCGCGAGATCATGAAGTGGTACCTCGGCGACCAGGGCGAGGCCTACAAGGCGCTCGGAAGCGAGAACACCGACTGGCAGAAAGAGATCTTCCAGCTCGGAAAGAGCCTTGACGGCAACGTGGCCCTGTCAGGTAAAGTGGGGGGGTCACGACTGTTCAGCATGCCGTTCCGCGTATCGCTCGGCTACCACAACCAGGATGGTACCCTCAAGACATCCAGCTTCAAACGCGAGACCCTCGCCCTCAACCTCACCCCAACCCTCTTTGACGAGCACCTCACCGTCAACCTCAACGGCAAGGGGATGAACATGGACAACCGCTTCGCAAACCAGGACGCCATCGGCAACGCCGTCAAGATGGATCCGACCCAGCCTGTCTACGACAGCAGCGAGAACGGGCTCAACGGCCTGTTCTGGTGGAACAACGGCAAGGGCACCCCTACCATCGACAACGCCAACACCATGGCCATACAGAACCCTGTCGCGCTGCTCAACGACAAGAAAGACATTTCCAACGCCAAGCGCTTCATCGGCAACGCGCAGTTCAACTATAAGGTGCACGGACTCGAAGACCTCCAGCTCAACCTCAACCTCGGTCTGGACTGGTCCAAATCCAACGGCACCGTGGACATCACCCCTGGCTCGGAGCAGTCTTTCCACGCCAAGCAGCAGTCAGGCTCCGGCTCGCACTCCGACTACAGCCAGAAGAAGATCGACAAGACCCTCGAGTTCTACGCCCAGTACAGCAAGCAGCTGGGCAAGCACAGCTTCAACGCCATGACGGGTTACTCATGGCAGCACTTCTACAACGAGACCTTCAACGTGGCCTACAAGGCGGACGGCACTCTCCCGAGCGATGCAAGCTACTACCTGAGCAACCCTAACACATTCAAGACAGAGTACTTCCTCGTGTCATTCTTCGGCAGGGTCAACTACAGCTGGGACGAAAGGCTCCTGCTCACAGCGACCCTCCGCAACGACGGAACCTCACGTTTCTCCAACAACAAGTGGGGTCTCTTCCCTTCCGTGGCCGCCAGCTACAACTTCGGCAAAGAGGACTTCGTCCGCGACAGCGACATCCTCTCGGCCCTCAAGCTCCGCCTCAGCTATGGACAGACCGGACAGCAGGATCTCCAGTCCGGCGACTACCCTACCCTGGCCTCATACAAGTACAACACCAACCAGTCGATGTACCACTTCGGCCAGACCATGCTCATCCCTATCACCCCGCTCGGATACAACGCCGACCTGAAATGGGAGACCACCACGACCTACAATGTCGGTGTTGACTACGGCTTCCTCTCCGACCGCATCAGCGGAAGCGTCGATCTGTACAAGCGCGACACCAAGGACCTGCTCAACCGCACACCTGTGGCTGCCGGGGCCAACCTGTCCAACTATCTTGACGCCAACATCGGAAACCTGACCAACAAGGGTTTGGAGTTCGAAATCAACGCCATCCCTGTCCAGACACGCGACTGGAGCTGGACCCTCGGCTTCAACGCATCCTACAACAAGACAGTCATCACCAAGCTCACCACCGATGACGAGCGCGCCGACTACTACGGCATCACCACGGGCGGCATCTCCGGAGGCACCGGCAACACCATCCAGGTGCACCAGACCGGACACGCCCCGAACTCTTTCTTCGTATACCAGCAGGTGTACGACACCGACGGCAACCCTATCGAAGGAGCATACGTGGACCGCAACGGGGACGGCAAGATCAACACAGCCGACAAGTACTGCTATAAAAAGGCCGCTCCGGACTGGACATTCGGATTCAACACCTCCCTCTCTTACAAGGAGTGGACTCTCGCCATGAGCGCACACGCCAATGTCGGCAACTATGTCTACAACAACGTGGAGTCCGACTGCGACCTGCTCACCGACCTCTGGGCCAACGGCTTCGTCAGCAACCGCTACCACACCGCGCAGAGCCACAATTTTGCCAGTTTCGGCCAGTATTTCTCCGACCTCTATGTGCAGGACGCCTCATTCCTGAAGATCGACAACATCACCCTGAGCCGCAGCTTCAGCCTCAACAAGGGAAAGGCTGTCCCGATGAGTTTCAACGTCTTCGCCACTGTGCAGAACGTCGCCTGCCTCACCGGCTACGACGGCATCGACCCGGAAATCTTCTCCGGCATTGACAACAACATGTACCCGAGGCCACGCACCTGGATACTTGGTGTCAAGTTCAACTTCTAATCATCGAAAACAATGAAAAAGATAAAGATAATATCTCTGGCCCTTGCGGCCTGTCTGACGGGAGGCCTCGCCTCCTCCTGCGTCGACGACCTCAACGTCACGCCGATCGACCCCAACACCGTCCTTCCGGAGGATGTCCTCAACAGCCAGGACGCGTTCACTGCCCTGCTCTCCAAATGCTATCAGGGACTTTCCTGCTCGGCATCCGACGGTCCGGACAGCGACCCTGACATCGAGGGCGTGGACGGCGGATACGGACAATACATGAGAGCCCTGTTCAACATGCAGGAACTCACCACCGATGTGGCCACATGCTGCTGGAACGACGGCAACCTCTTCGATGTCCACAACCTGACCTGGAACTCCTCCAACGAGTTCGTGCTGTCGATGTACTACCGCATCTTCTTCCAGATAAGCCTCTGCAACGAGTTCATCCGCCGCTCCAACGCCACGGAGATCAGCGGATATGACCTCAAAGCTGCGTATATAGCCGAGGCTCGTGCGCTCAGGCTCTTCAGCTACTACCACGCCATCGACATGTTCGGCAACGTGCCTTTCTCCACCGAGAACGACTCCGTAGGCTCCACCGGGCCTCAGCAGATCTCACGTCCGGACCTTTTCGCCTGGATGGAGACAGAAGCTCTTGACCTGCTGAACGGGACCGACCTCGCCGAGCCGGGCAAGAACGAATACGGCCGCTGCGACAAGGGACTCGTGCAGATGATCCTCGCCAAACTCTACCTCAACGCCGAGGTATGGGCCGGAACCCCGAGATATGAGGACGCCGCAAAAGTATGCCAGCAGATCATCAGCGAATACCCTCTGCACACCACGAGCAGCGGCAAGTACAGCGCATGGCAGGAGCTCTTCTGCGCTGACAACCACCTCTGGACAGCCAACACCACATATAGTGGTGACGAGATCATCTTCGCCGTCGAGCAGGACGGCATCCTGACCCGCTCCTACGGCTGCACCAACTTCCTGATCTTCGCAAGCACCGGCGCAAAGAAGCCTATGGACGCTTCCGCCATCGGCATCAGCTCCGGATGGGGCGGACTCTCGCTGACAGGAGCATTCACCAGCAAGTTCGAGGACGGCGATGCACGCGCCACATTCTTCAAAGATCCTCAGTACGAGCAGTATATCGATGCTCTCCGCCGAGAGTCTGACAGCTGGTCAAACGGCTGGAAGTCCATGAAGTTCCTCAACATCAACCATGACGGAAGCGCGGCCCAGAACGCCGGCTTCGTGGACACTGACTGGCCTGTATTCCGCAGCGCTGACGCATACCTCATGTATGCCGAGTGCGCAGCCCGCGGAGCCGCCGACAAGGCTTTGGGACAGGAGTACCTCAACGCCGTACGCTCAAGAGCCGGAGTGGGATCTCTCACCCTCACCCTTGACAACATCATCGACGAGCGCGCCCGCGAGCTCTACTACGAGGGCTTCCGTCGTCAGGATCTCATCCGTTTCGGCCTCTTCACATCTGACAAATACCTTTGGGAGTTCAAGGGCGGAGTCAGGGAAGGCAAGGCGGTAGACGATCACTTCAACCTCTTCCCTCTCACTGCGGGAGATGTCAACGCCAACGGCAACCTCAAACAGAACCCTGGATATTAGAATACAATGAAAAAGTTTATATACAGCACTTTGGCACTTTTCGCCGGTCTCTGCGCCGTCTCATGCACGCAGAGTGAAGAACTTGCCACTTACGACCCGGACAAGGTCGTCGCGCCGACGCTGGGCAATGTCAGCGGCATCAGCCTCTCCGCCGACGGAGCTGACGTGACCATAGAATTCGGCAAGGCCGATTTCGGACTGTCCGCCTCCGACACCTACACCCTCTACGCCTCATCATCCGAGTCTTTCGACAAGGTTGAAAAAGTAGGGGCCACCATAGCTGACGGAAAGATCACCATCAAACAGTCAGCGCTCAACAGCCTCATCCTCAACCTTGAAGGACAGCCAGGAGAGTCATTCACCCTCTACCTGAGGCTCTCAGGCTTCATGACCAACGACAAGAACTCGGCGATTGAAAAAACCGTGTCGTATTCCAACATCGTCTCTGCCGCGTTCGTGCCTTACAACCAGAACGTTCTCGACAAGGATGCCTATGAGCACATCTGGGTGCAGGGCTCCTACTGCGACTGGTCGCATGACAAGAGCCAGTTCCTGTACAACTACAGCAAGGACGGGGTGAAATACACCGGAGTGATCGACTTCGGCAGCAAGGCCTCCGAGGGCATCAAGTTCACCGGAGTCGGCTCATGGGACGACGCCACCAACTGGGGCTCTGCCGACAGCGGCGAGGAGGCTGAAGCCGGCACGATACAGCTTGTCACCGGAAGCAACTCCAAGAACATAGTCTGCTACAGCAAGCGCTTCTACATGTTCTCATTTGACCGCAAGACGCTCGTACTCACCAAAGAGTGGGGCATCAACAGCATAGGCATCGTGGGCACCATCAACGGATGGGGAGGCACCCCGGACATAGAGATGAACTACAACAAAGACTATGTCCGCTTCTGGGCCGACCTCGAGACGACCCAGGACGAGGAAGTCAAGCTCCGCGCCGACTCCGACTGGGCCCTCAACTGGGGCGTGGACGGCAAGGAGGGAGGCGACAACATAAAGCTCGCCCCTGGCAAGTACCGCGTCTACCTCGACCTCAACAAGGGAACCCTTGAGTTCAACGAGAAGATGTTCGGCAAGGAAGAACCGACAGCCGACAGCAAATAGTTTTCTTTTTTCGGATGCGTCCGGGCCGATAACCCGGATGCATCTGATTTTATTATCTTTACACCATGATAAGATTCCGTTTTTCCCTTGCTCTTCTGCTTGCGCTCTCTCTTCTCTTCGCGGGCTGCGACAAGAAAGGCGCCGCTCCAGTGGAGCCGCCCGTCCCGCAGATTCCGGACAGGACCGGAGAGTCCGGCATCAGCTACCAGATCCTCGTCTATTCTTTTGCGGACAGCGACTCTGACGGCTGCGGAGATTTCAAAGGCATAGAGCAGAGGCTTGACTACCTCAAGCAGATGGGGGTGCAGGCCCTGTGGCTCTCGCCCATCCACAAAGCGGCATCTTATCACGGATATGACGTGCTCGACTACTCGAGCATCGACCCGGATTTCGGAAGCGAAGAGGATTTCAAATCCCTGCTGGACGCGGCCCACGCCAAAGGAATCAAGATCTACTTAGACTACGTGCTCAACCACACGTCCAGAGACCACCAGTGGTTTCTGGACGCCAAGTCCGGCCCGGACAGCAGATTCCGGGACTGGTACATATTCTCCGACAGCCCGCAGGAAGACATAAGGGACGGGAAGATAGCCATGATCTCCACAGAGGGCGGTGCCGGTTATGACCGGGGGCAGTGGTTTCCCGCAGGGACAGGCTCCACCATGTACCACTCGCACTTCTGGACAGACTGGTTCGCCGACCTCAACTACGGCCCGGCCTCCAGCTGCGAGGAATCCGGGCCTTTCAAGGCAGTATGCGAGTCTGCCGACAAGTGGATAAGGCTCGGCGTGGACGGGTTCCGCCTGGATGCTGTCAAGCACATCTACCACAACGCCCGCTCGGACGAGAATCCGATATTTCTCAAGAAATTCTACGACCACTGCAACGCGACCTACAAGGCTTCAGGCGGCAGCGGCGACTTCTACATGGTCGGGGAACATTTCAGCGCCGCCTCCGAAGTGGCCCCATACTATAAGGGCCTGCCGGCCTTTTTTGAATTCAGTTTCTGGTGGACACTCAAGGATGCCATCAACAGCGGGCGCGGCGGCTCTTTCGTGGGCGACATCCAGGGATTCACCTCACAATACGCCAAATACAGGCCCGACTACATCGAAGCCACAAAGCTCTCCAACCACGATGAGGACAGGGCAGGCAACGACCTCGGCAGGGACCGCAGCAAGATGAAGCTCGCCGGCGCGGTGCTCCTGACCGCCGGAGGACAGCCATATATCTATCAGGGCGAGGAACTCGGCTACTGGGGAAGCAAGTCAGGCGGAGACGAATTTGTGCGCACTCCTATAATGTGGACCTCGGACGGCTCGGGACTCGCATCCGCAAGGCTCACGGGCAAGATTGACAACTCGATGCTGACCGGCGAAATCTCCGTGGAGAAGCAGGAGCAGGACAGCGGGTCCGTACTCTCCCTCTACCGCAAATTCGGAGAACTCCGTGACCGCTACAAAGCCCTGGCCAAAGGCAGCTTCGAATACTGCCCGGCCGCCGCGGCAAACCCTTCCGCTGCGGCATGGTACCGCGAATACGACGGGCAGCGCATCCTCGTGGTGCACAACTTCGGCCCGGGCCTTGTCAATATCACTTTCTCCTCAGACAAACTTGACAACATGATCGGCTCCAACGGCAGCGCCTCCGTCAAAGGGGAAAGACTCAGTCTCGGAGCATATTCTTCAGCCATGTTCCTGCAATGACAATAAACACCAAGACAATGAAACGCATATTCCTTTTACTTGCCACAGCCGTCCTCGCATTCTCCTGCACGGACAGGAAAGCCCCGGAGACGGATTCCGCCTATCCTGCGGACGCGACGGTATACGAACTCAACGTCCGTCAGATGACTCCGGAGGGGACCTTTGCCGCAGCGGCGGGACATCTGGCCTCCATCAAAGACCTCGGGGTGGACATCGTATGGGTGATGCCGCCGTATCCTATCGGGGAGAAGGGCCGCAAGGGCAGTCTCGGCTCATATTATGCTGTACGTGACTACTGCGACATCAACCCGGAGTTCGGCACGCTCCAGGACTTCGACGCCTTCCTCGACAAGGCGCACTCTCTCGGGCTCAAGGTGATTCTCGACTGGGTGGCCAACCACACGGCCCCGGACCACCCGTGGGTCACGGAAAAAGACCCGGACTGGTATGTGCGCGACAAAAACGGCAACACCATAGTGGAATATGACTGGACCGACATCGCAAAGCTCAACTATGCCAACTCCGACATGCGCCGGGAGATGGAGAAGAGCATGCAGTTCTGGATAGACCGCGGAGTGGACGGCTTCCGCTGCGACGTGGCCTACAAGGTGCCGGAAGATTTCTGGAAACCTGTCATCAGCCGCCTCAGGGAGAGCTGCTCCCGCAAGTTGTATTTCCTCGCAGAGGGAGAGGAAACCTGGCTGCACGCCGCCGGATTCGATGCCACATATGCCTGGAAACTGCACCACATGCTCAACAACATAGCACAGGGCAAGGCCGATGCCGACAGCCTCAAAGCCTACATCGACTGGAATGCCGGCAACTACCCCTCCGATGCCATGAGGCTCAGTTTCACCTCCAACCACGACGAGAACTCCTGGTCCGGGACAGAGTTCGAGCGCATGGGAGACGCCTGGCAGGCCATGGCCGTGCTCTGCTGGACTCTCCCCTCTTCGCAGCCATTGATCTACACCGGCCAGGAGATAGGCTACGACCACCGTTTCGAGTTCTTCGAGAAAGACCCGATCCCCGACTGGAAGACCAACTCATTTACCGAATTCTACCGTTATCTCAACACCCTCAGGCACAACCATCCTTCACTTTACGCAGGTGAGGGAAAGTATGAACTGCTCTCCACAGAAGGCAACACTTTCGTCTTCTCAAGGACTCTGGGAGACGACAGCGTCACCGTGAGCGTGCAGCTCGAAGCCCCGTGGAAATGGAGCATCAGCAGCGGAAGCGACCGCATCTCCCATCTGGAGCCGCCATGCTGGTGGACCGGGATGCGCACCCCTCTCCAGCTCATGGTCAACGGGGATGACATCTCAAACTACAATCTCAGCCTCGAAGAGAGCAACGGAGTCAACATCAAAGAAATCCACAAGGCCGAAAGTCCGGATTATCTTTTCGTGGACATTGAGATCGCCGCCGATGCCGCCCCGGGAAGAAGGTGGCTGGTGTTCAGCCGGGAGGGGGACAGATTCCGCGTCCCCTACGATATCCTCGAACGCCGTGAAGGCTCGGCGCAGCGGCGCGGGTTCGGTACATCCGACGCCATCTACCTGATAATGCCGGACCGCTTCGTCAACTCCGACAAGACCAACGACAACTCCCCTCTCACCACGGAAAAAGCCGACAGCAAAGCCTTCTTCGGCAGGCACGGGGGCGACATACAGGGCATAATAGACCAGCTGGACTACATCTCCGGCCTCGGTATGACGGGCATCTGGTGCACACCCCTCCTTGAGGACGACGAGCCGTCGAGCTCATACCACGGCTACGCCTGCACCGACTACTACAAGATAGACCCGCGCTTCGGCAGCAACTTCAAATACCGCGAACTCGTCCGCGAGGCCCATTCCAGAGGCCTCGGGATGATCATGGACATAGTGACCAACCACTGCGGAGACGCCCACTGGTGGATGGAGGATCTCCCGTTCCGGGACTGGGTGCACCAGTGGCCGGAATACACCCATTCCAACTGCGCGTTCTCGGCCCAGAACGACCCGTACTGCTCGAAACTCGACCATGAGAACATGGTCGGCGGCTGGTTTGACACCAGCATGGTGGACATGAACCTCGACAACCCTTATCTCCTGCAATATTTCAAGCAGTGGGCCGTCTGGTGGACAGAATGGGCCGACCTTGACGGGCTCAGGGTGGACACCTACCCGTACAACGAGAAAGAACCGATGTCCGAGTGGTGCAAGGCCCTGATGAATGAATACCCGGACTACAACATCGTAGGCGAGGTGTGGTCGTCCAACGTGCCGCAGGTCGCCTACTGGCAGGCTGACAACCCCAACAGGGACGGGTTCAACTCGCATCTCCCGTCGATAATGGACTTCTGCCTGATGGATGCCGTCCGCTCCAGCATCAACACCGACAAGGAAGACTGGGACAACGGCATCACCAAAGTCTACGACTCCATGGCCAATGACTTCTACATCACCGACCCGGACAATATGATGGTGTTCCCCGGCAACCACGACACCGACCGCATAGGGGACGTGGTCCGCAAAGACCCCGCAAAACTGAAACTCGTGATGAGCCTCATGGCCACGGTGCGCGGGTTTCCTCAAATTTTCGCCGGAGACGAGATGATGGCCGTCTCGGATGACCTCTCCCAGGGCCACGGAGGCCTCAGGGTGATGTTTCCCCTGGACTGGGAGTCCGATCCCGTCTCCAAAGACCTGCACGACTACGTGAGCACACTCTTCCAATGGAGAAAGACCTCCGATGCCGTGCACCACGGCAAGACTCTGCATTTCCTCAGCCGTGACAACACCTACGCCTTCTTCCGATACACCGGGGACGAAGCCGTATTCGTGTACCTCAACAACAACAGCACCCCACGCATCATCCCTTGGGCAGATTATGCGGAGATCACCTCATCCCTCAAGGGGCAGGGACGCAACATAATGGACGGCAGCGAATTCCATCCCGAGAACTGTCAAGTGCCAGCCAAATCAAGCTTAATCATAGAATTCAAATGAACAGACTGAAATACCTCTTCGCGGCAGCCTGCCTCGCCGGCGCCTGCTCCGCACCTGTAAGCAAATTCGCCGAGAGTGAAGCATTGGACTCACCGGACGGGACTCTCCACCTGTCTTTCTCCATTGAAGACGGCATCCCGATGTACTCCCTGCAGAAGGACGGCAAGGATGTAGTGCTCCCGAGCCGTCTGGGCTTCGAGATGCGCGGCACGGTGAAAGCCGAGAAGATAGACATCACGGGAGACGACATCAGCAAGACCGACGCCCTCCCGGGATACTTCATGGACAGGGACTTCGAGCTTGTATCCAGCAGACGTGACAGTCTGGACGAGACTTGGGAACCGGTATGGGGCGAAGAATCAAGCATACGCAACCACTACAACGAACTCCTTGTCAGTCTGCGTCAGAAAGAAAGCGGACGCAGGATGGATGTGCGCTTCCGCCTCTTCGATGACGGACTCGGATTCAGATACGAGTTCCCCGACGGGCAACCCATGGTATATTTCGTCATCAAGGAAGAACTCACCGAGTTCGCCATGGCCGGTGACCACATGAGCTGGTGGATTCCTGGAGACTATGACACCCAGGAATACGAGTACGGCGAGTGCCGCCTGTCCGAGATCAGCTCACGTTTCAAAGAGCAGGTGTGCGGCAACAGCTCACAGACCCTCTTCAGCACCTCAGGAGTGCAGACCTCCCTGCAGATGAAGACCGATGACGGGCTTTACATCAACATCCACGAAGCGGCCCTGGTAGACTACCCGTGCATGCATCTGCTCGTGGACGGCAGGACGCACAAGCTCCGCTCCTTCCTCACCCCGGACGCACAAGGATGGAAAGGCTACATGCAGACCCCGTGCACAACCCCGTGGAGGACAGTCCAGGTGGCCGAATCAGCCGAGAAGCAGCTTGCCAGCCGCCTCGTGCTCAATCTCAACGAACCATGTGCCTACGAGGACGTCAGCTGGATAAAACCGGTCAAATACATGGGCGTATGGTGGGAGATGATAGCCGGCAAGGGCAGTTGGTCCTACACCGATGTCCCTTCCGTCAAACTTGACAGTTTCGACTACAATTCAGCCAAACCTAACGGACGCCACAGCGCCAACAACACCAATGTCCGCCGCTACATCGACTTCGCGGCGGAAAACGGCTTCGACGCACTGCTCGTGGAAGGATGGAATGTCGGCTGGGAGGACTGGGCCAACTGCAGCAAAGACTACGTCTTCGACTTCGTCACCCCATACCCGGACTTCGACATCAAGGCGCTCAACGAATACGCCCGCAGCAAAGGCATAAGGCTCATGATGCACCACGAGACATCAAGCTCAGTGCGCAACTACGAGCGTCACCTCGAAGCTGCCTACAACCTGATGGACAAGTACGGCTACAACGCCGTGAAATCGGGATACGTGGGAGACATCCTCCCGCGCGGCGAGCACCACTACGGACAATGGATGGTGAACCACTACCTCTATGCCGTCACCGAGGCCGCAAAGCACAATATCATGGTCAATGCACACGAGGCCGTACGCCCTACAGGACTCTGCAGGACGTACCCCAACCTCATAGGCAACGAATCCGCCCGCGGCACGGAATACCAGGCCTTCGGAGGCACCACGCCAAAGCATGTGACCATACTGCCGTTCACACGCCTCAACGGCGGCCCCATGGACTTCACCCCGGGCATCTTCGAGCAGAATCTCAAGGAATGGTGCGGCAACGACTCCCACGTCAACGCCACCATCGCCAACCAGCTCGGCCTCTACCTCACCATGTACTCCCCTCTTCAGATGGCAGCCGACACCCCAGAGCACTACTCCCGCTTCATGGACGCCTTCCAATTCATCAAGGACGTGGCGGTGGACTGGAGCGAGAGCCGCTACCTCTTCGCCGAGCCGGGAGACTATGTCATCGTGGCCAGGAAAGCCAAGAAAGACGGGCAGTGGTTCTGCGGCGGAGTCACGGACGAGCAGGCGCGTGAGTTCGACATCCCTCTCGGATTCCTCGGAGAGGGCCGTTTTGAAGCCACTGTATACGCCGATGCCGACGATGCCCACTACCTTACCAACCCGCAGGCCTATGTCATAAGCAGGAAACAGGTCGGAGCCTCTGACAATCTCCATGTCAAGATGGCCCCGGGCGGCGGGTTTGGAATATCTTTCAGAAAACTATAAATTTGAACCTATTTTAGAGTTTATGCAGGTCACATTCAAGATCAAGTACTGGACAGAGTGGGGAGACAGCCTCACCCTCATCCTCGGAGAAGAAAAATATCCCATGGAATGGAGCGACGGCGCCATCTGGCATGTCACCGTCAAGCATTGCACAGCCGCCATGCTCAAGGACTACAGTTATGTCGTCATGCGCTCCGGGCTCATCTGGCGCACGGAATGGAAACACCACAGCGCCAAACTCGCCAAGGAAATAGATGACAGTTGGATCGACTGCCCGATTCCGGGATGCCCTTTCCCGAGGGAACATCAGGCCGGCATGTTCGACCGTCCCGGATTCCGCGGCGCCGGCACCGCCATACCGGTGTTCTCCCTGCGAAGCGAAGACGATTTCGGCATCGGCGAATTCCGCGACCTGCATAAACTCATAGACTGGGCCGCGTCCACCGGACAATGCATCCTCCAGCTTCTGCCGGTCAACGACACCACCCGCAAGGGCGGCTGGGAGGACTCCTACCCCTACAGTCCGGTGTCGTCATTTGCCCTGAACCCGATGTACATGCACCTGCAGAGCCTCGGAATCAAGGAGAACGCCGAATTCAAAAGACAGCAGGCAGCGCTGAACGCCCTGCCGGAAATCGACTATCCGAGGGTCTTCGAAGCCAAGATGAAACACATCCGCAAAGCTTTCGAGGCCCGAGGAGATAAAGACATGCAGACCCCTTCCTTCATGGCTTTCGTAAAGGAAAACGAATCATGGCTGCCGGAATATGCGAAGTTCTGCGCCAAGAGGGATTCCCTTGAAGAAGAATACTACTGCTGGATGCAGTGGCATCTTGACAAGCAGTTCTACGCCGAGGCGAAATATGCGCGCAGCAAGGGCATCGCCCTCAAGGGAGACCTCCCTATCGGAGTCAGCGCCGACAGCGCCGAGGCATACTGGCATCCTGAACTCTTCAACCTTGACTCCACGGCCGGAGCACCGCCCGACTATTTCAGCCGCGACGGGCAGAACTGGGGTTTCCCGACATACAACTGGGACGAAATGGCAAAGGACGACTATGCCTGGTGGAAATCCCGCCTGCGCAAGATGGCAAGGTATTTCGATGCTTTCCGCATAGACCACATTCTCGGATTCTTCAGGATATGGGAAATACCGGCAGACAAGAAAAGCGGCCTCTACGGGCACTTCAATCCGGCCCTACCCTACTCTCTTGAAGAGATTCACGCCATGCACCTCCCTGTCGAGGGCCTCTTCCACGAAGATCCGCGCAATCCGGGAAAATACCAGCCGCTCATCAATCCGGCCTCACAGGGACTGCCGCAGTGGCAGCAGGAGAAGTTCGGAGCCCTGTACAACGACTTCTTCTTCCACCGCAACGATGACTTCTGGCGCCGCAACGCAGAGAAGAAACTGCCGGAGCTGCTCGGTGCTACAGGCATGCTCGCCTGCGGAGAAGACCTCGGCATGGTACCGTCCTGCGTACCGGGAGTCATGGCTCACGAAAGGATTCTGTCCCTGAAGATGCGCGGCATGGAAAACGAAGGCGAGTGGGGACAGCTGAGCGTCTGCGCCACCTCCAGCCACGACATGCCGACCCTGCGCATGCAGTGCAGCACCGATCCGCAACCATGGGAAGTGCGCAACATGCTGTGGGAATTTCTCAACTCCCCGTCCATGCTGGCCATCTTCCCACTTCAGGACTGGCTCGCGCTTGACGGGAGGCTCCGCCGTCCGAACCGCAATGAGGAGAGGATCAACGAACCGGCAGACCCGCACCACCACTGGCGCTTCCGCCTGCATCTGGACATCGGCACTCTTCTCCGCGACGCCTCCTCGCTCAACGTCACCATCTGCGGCCTCATCAAAGACAGCAACCGGTATATCGGCTGATCAGGACTGTTTCCTGCTGAAACTGTAGGTAATCTGCATGCGGTTCACCGCATCGATGAGAGGCTGGCCGACACTGACGGAGAACTTCTTGGAGCGGAAGTCGATCTTGTATCCGCTTGTGTCGTCCTTGAGATTGATGATGAGAGGAATCTTGCCCTTGGATTCCTTAAGCAGCTTGACCAGCTGCTTGCGGAAGTCCTGACTGAGACGGGAGGAGTCGATATGGAGCACGAACTCCGTGACCATGTCCTCGCTGACATTGCCAAGAAGCGTCACGTTCTTGAATTTGAACGTGTATGGTGAAGACTTGCCGGCTGCACGCTCCTCAGGCTTGATGAAATACCTCTCTTCCACGGAGCCGTCGATGAAGAGCTGGGTATGCGGCTGCATGAAAGGCATGAACGCCTGATAGTCCTTGCCGAAGAGGGCGAACTCGTAATTGCCGTCGAAGTCCTCAAGAGTCACCTTCGCCCCTGGTGATCCGCTCTTGGTGGTGATGGTCTTCATGTCCGTCACTATCCCGGCTACACAGACCCGTCTTGTCGTGTGCTGAGACTCGCATTCATCTATCACAGAATCGAGCTGCGAAAGTTGACAACTGGCAAAATTCTCTATCTCGAAGCGATACCGGTCCAGAGGGTGCGCTGAAAGGTACATTCCCACAAACTCCTTCTCTTTCTGGAGCACTGCGAGGACGTCCTCCTCCCCCACGGACACGGGAGCTTCAGGACGCACTGGCTTGAGCTCCTCAATATCTCCGAAAAGGGACGAAGCGCTGTCCATCTCATCATTGCGGTAGAGAGTTGCATAGCGCATCAGTTCGTCTATGAAGAACTCCCCGCTCTTGCCTGTCTGGAAATACTGGGAACGTTTCAGACCGAATGAATCCATGGCCCCGGCATAGATAAGAGTCTCAAGAGAACGCCTGTTGAGCACGGCGGACATCCTCTCCACAAAGTCGTAGAGGTCGGCAAACAGCCCGTTTGCTTCCCTCTCGTTGATTATGGCTTCGACCACATTGTCCCCGAACCCCTTGAGGCCGCTCAAGCCAAAACGGACATCACCCTGCTTATTTACGGAAAACTGTGCCTCGGACTCGTTGACATCAGGGCTGAGCACCTTGATCCCGCTCTTGCGGCAGTCGGCCATGATCTCCTTCATCTCTTCCATATTGGCCGTATTCTGGGTGAGGTTGGAGGCCTGGAATTCAGATGGATAGTGGGCCTTGAGCCATGCGGTCTGGTAGCTTACCCAGGCGTAGCAGGTGGCGTGCGACTTGTTGAACGCGTATTTGGCGAAAGCCTCCCAGTCCTTCCAGATCTTCTCCAGAGTCTGCTGCGGGTAGCCTTTGGCAAGTGCTCCGTCCATGAAAGACGCCTTGAGCGAATCCAGCACGTCCTTTTTCTTCTTTCCCATCGCCTTGCGGAGCTTGTCCGCCTTGCCCTTGGAGAATCCCGCGAGTTTCTGCGACAGGCGCATCACCTGCTCCTGGTAGACCGTGACACCGTAGGTTTCCTTGAGGTACTCCTCCATGTCGGGGAGATCGTAGGTGATCTTGGACGGGTCGTTCTTTCCGGCCACAAAGTTGGGGATATAATCCATAGGGCCCGGACGGTAGAGGGCGTTCATGGCGATGAGATCCTCGAAGCGCTCCGGGTGCAACTTGATGAGCCACTCCTTCATGCCTCCGGATTCGAACTGGAATATGCTCTTGGTGTCACCCCGCGAATAGAGATCAAATACAGCCGGATCGTCTATCGGTATCTTCTCTATGTCTATCTCGTCCCCGAATCTCTTCTTGACAAGAGCGAGGCAGCGATCGATGATGGAGAGGGTCTTGAGGCCTAGGAAGTCCATCTTGAGCATGCCCACGTCCTCGATCTTCGTGCCCTCGTACTGGCTCACCCATACTTCCTGCCCCGTGGCTTTGTCGGTGCCCAGAGAGATCGGGATGTAGTCTGTGAGGTTGCTGCGGCCGATGATCATCGCACAGGCATGGATACCCGTCTGGCGGATGCACCCTTCCAGCTGGAGGGCGTAGTTGAGCACCTCCTTGACCAGAGGATCGCCGTTCTCGTACTCGTTCTTGAGTTCTTTGATATATTTTACACTGTTGGCAAGTGTAGGCTTGTACTCCTTGTCTTCCCCGTTCTCTTTGACCACTATCGGCTTGTCGGGTATCATCTTCGTGAGGCGGTTGGACTCCGGAAGCGGCAGGTTGGATATGCGGGCCACGTCCTTGACCGCAAGCTTGGCGGCCAGGGTGCCGAAAGTGATTACATGAGATATGTGGTCGGCGCCGTAGTGCTCCTGCACATACTGGATCACACGGTAGCGCCCGGCATCATCGAAGTCCACATCGATATCCGGCATGGATATTCGCTCCGGATTGAGGAAACGCTCGAAGAGGAGATCGTAGCGGATAGGGTCAAGGTTGGTGATATGAAGACAATAAGCCACACATGAACCGGCAGCGGAGCCTCGTCCCGGCCCCACCGACACGCCGTTGCGCCGTCCCCAGTTGATGAAGTCCTGGACTATGAGGAAGTAGTCCGGGAAACCCATATAGGAGATGGTCATCAGCTCGAAGTGGATGCGGTCGCTCTGCTCCTTGGTGAGGGTCTCACCGTAGCGTTCTCGCGCGCCCTCGTACGTCAGATGGCACAGAAAGGCCACAGAACGGCAGAATTCGTCGCCTCTGTAGCTGCGGCTGACCTCACGTCCGTCATGGTCCTTGACGATCTCGTATTTGCCGTTTTCTATGATGTCGGCGTACTTGTCGAAATAGAAGTCGATATTGTCAAGGAAGCTCTGCTCTATCTGGAACTTAGGAAGCACATGCCCGCGGTCTATGGCATAGTTCTCCACCTTGTCCAGGATCTCCATGGTGTTGGCAAGCGCCTCCGGATGGTCAGGGAAAAGCGCGGACATCTCCTCCTCGCTCTTGAGGTATTCCTGCTGCGTGTAACGCAGTCTCTTAGGGTCGTCTATTGAAGCATTGGTGGTAAGGCATATCAGCCTGTCATGTGCCGGGCCGTCTTCTTTGCGCACAAAGTGCACGTCATTGGTGGCCACGACCTTGACTCCATGCTTCTCCGCAAGGGCGAAGATCTGCGTGCAATACTCCATCTGACGCTCATACAGGTCAAGCGACATCCCGGGCACCTCGGTCTTGTGAAGCATCACCTCTAGATAGTAATCCTCCCCGAATACCCTCTTGTGCCACTCGATGGCCTTGTCTACGCCTTCAGCATCGCCGGCCAGTATCCCGCGGGGTATCTCCCCCGCCATGCAGGCTGAGCAGCATATCAACCCCTCATGGTATTTCTCCACCACTTCATGGCTCACCCTGGGCTTGTTGTAGTACATGCCTTCTATGTGCCCGGTGGAGACGATCTTCATCAGGTTGCGGTAGCCGTCGTAGTTCTTGGCCAGAAGGATGAGGTGATAGTACTTGCGATGCTCGTTGTCCTTGAGGTGGTGATCATAGTGCTGCGTCACATAGATCTCGCAGCCTATGACCGGCTTTACGGAGGGGAACTTCGCCGCCACGTCTTTGAAGTCCTTGACACCGTACATGTTGCCATGGTCGGTGATGGCAAGGCCGGGCATGCCAAGCTCCTCGGCACGGGTGAACAGTTTCTTTATATCACTCATCCCGTCGAGGATGGAGTATTGTGTATGGACATGCAGGTGTACGAAAGACATGCCGCAAATATACGCAAAACGTCCGACCTTTGAAGAGGCCGGACGCTTTTGATATTCAGAAAAAATTACTTCTTGACAGCTGCCTTCTTGCGGGCGCGCATCGTGGCGTCGTACATGATAGGAGTACCGATCATGATTGAGGCGTAAGTACCGATGCAGATACCGAGGCAGAGGGCCACTGACAGACCTCTGATGGACTCTCCGCCGAAGATCGCGATGGCGAGCATAGGCAGGAGGGTGGACACTGAGGTGTTGACCGTACGGGTGAGGGTCGCGTTGAGTGACTTGTTCACAGTCTCCTTGAAGTCCTCGTTTGGATGCAGGCCGAGGTTCTCACGGATACGGTCGAATATGACCACATTGTCGTTGATGGCGTATCCGATGATGGTTAGGATGGCCGCGATGAAGGTCTGGTCAACATCAAGGTTGAACGGCAGGATTCCGCTGAACAGGGAGAAGAAGCCGATGACGATGATGGAAGTATGGGCAAGAGATACCACACCGCCAAGACCCCAGGTCCAGCCCTTGAAGCGGATCGCGATATAACCGAATATCACGATGAGCGCAAGGATGATGGAGATGAGAGCGTTGCGCTTGATGTCGTTGGCGATAGAAGCGCCTACCTTGTCGGAAGATATGATACCGTTAGGGTTGTCAAGCGTCGAAGTGAACTCGGAGAGTGTCAGATCTCCAGAATAGAAGCCCTTGAGTGACTCATAGAGCATACCCTCGATCTCGGTGTCAACCGCTGAAGACTCGTCCTTGAACTTGTAAGAGGTTGTGATCTTCATCTGGCTGTCTCCACCGAACTGCTTGACTTCCACTGAAGCTCCGCTCACATTGTCATCCTTGGCAGCAGCGGCCTCAAATACTTTGTTGGTCGCCTGACGGACCTCCTCAGCTGTCACCGGCTTGTCGAAGCGTACGACATAGGTACGGCCACCTGTGAAGTCTACACCATAGGTGAAGCCCTTGAAGCACATGGAAGCGATCGCAATCACGATAAGGGCACCGGAGATGGTGTAAGACCATTTCTTGCCTGAAAGGAAGTTGATCTTGGTGTTCTTGAGGAAGTTTCTGGTGAACTTCGTCTCGAAACTGATGCTCTTGCCTGCATTGATGCGGTCATCGAAGATGAGGCGCGTGATGAAGATGGAGGTGAGCACGGAAGTGATGATACCGATGATAAGGGTCGTCGCGAAGCCCTTGATAGGGCCTGATCCGAAGAAGAAGAGCACGAGACCGGTGAGGAGGGTGGTCACCTGACCGTCGATGATGGCGGAGTAGGCGTTGGAATAACCGTCCTGGACGGCCTTTCCAAGGCCCTTGCCGGCTTTCAGTTCCTCCTTTATACGCTCGTAGATAATCACGTTGGCATCCACCGCCATACCCATGGTCAACACGAGACCTGCGATACCCGGCAGGGTAAGCACAGCACCGAATGCGGACAGAGTACCGAAGAGGAGCACGACGTTGGTAAGCAGAGCGACATCAGCCACGAGTCCGGCACCCTTGTAGAAGAGCACCATGTAAAGGAGCACGAGGCAGAAGGCGATGATGAACGAAACGAGACCGGCGTGGATGGAAGCCGCACCGAGGGAAGGACCTACAACCTGCTCCTGAACGATTGTCGCAGGTGCAGGAAGCTTACCGGAGTTGAGCACGTTGGCAAGGTCGGTAGCCTCCTCGATGGTGAAGTGTCCGGTGATTGAAGATGAACCGCCTGTGATCTCGGTCTGCACGGTAGGATAAGAATATACGGTACCGTCAAGAACAATGGCAACCTGACGGCCGATGTTCTCCTTGGTAAGACGTGCCCAAGTGTTGGCGCCCTCGGCGTTCATGGTCATGGAAACTCCAGGCTCGCCGCCGCGGCGGTTGTCATACTCCACGCGGGCGTTGGTCACAACTCCTCCGTCGAGCGGAGCCTTGCCGTCACGGGATGAGGCCTTGATGGCCACAAGCTCGTAGATGTTGCTGTTCTGGATATAAGAAGTCGGCTTCACAGACCACATAGGGCGGAACTCGGCCGGGAAGAGGGCCGCGATCTCCGGCATGTGGAGGTACTGGTTGATGAGAGCCGTGTCTGCTGCGGCAGCAAGACCGATGCAGGCGTTGTCACGGAACTGTGACGGGGAAAGTACCGCAAAGAGAGGATTGGCCTTCTTATAGGCCTCTACATTGGCATTGTCAGCCTCTCCGCCCTGAGCTTTGATCTCCTGGGCCACGAGGTCATCTGATTCAGCACTCTCTGTGGCTTCGTCCACCACCTCTTCTTCGGCGCTGAGTGTCTGGGCGAGCACGGAATTGGCTTCCTCAAGGTAAGGGGCTATCTCCTGGCTGGCATACGTTGTCCAGAACTCAAGGGATGCCGTACCCTGGAGCAGCTTGCGGACACGCTCAGGCTCCTTGACGCCAGGGAGTTCAACGAGGATGCGGCCTGTGTTGCCGAGTCTCTGGATAGAAGGCTGGGTCACACCGAAACGGTCGATACGGTTACGCAGCACGTTGAACGAGTTGGCTACGGCGCTCTCGGACTCTTCGCGGATGACGCTGATCACCTGATCGTCCGTAGACTCCGGCTTGATGCGGTCACGCATCTCGTAGGTGCCGAAAATCTGGGCAAGCCTCTGTCCTCCACCAACTTCTTTCCATGCCTCGGCGAAGAGGGAGATGAAATCGAGCTGGGAGTTGACGCTGCGCTCTTTGGCAAGGGCTATAGCCTTCTGGAATTCAGGAGCGGTATTGTTGCCCGCGAGAGCCTTGACAAGATCCTCGAGCTGCACCTGAAGCATGACGTTCATACCGCCCTTCAGGTCGAGGCCAAGATTGATCTCCTGATTCTGTACACTCTTGAATGTGTAGCCGAAATAGATTTTCTCCGTGGAGATGGAGTCCGTATAGCGACGGGCCTCTATCTTCCTGATGGAGTCAAGGTAGTAGGCCTTGTCCACGTCCGGAACTTCTGCGAATGCGGCAGATTTCTGCATCTCCGCCACAGCCTTGTCGGCAGCGGCGTTGGCCTTCTTTGTGCAGATGCTCGTCACGAGTGTGAATGAGAGCTGCCAAAGGCAGGCGAGAATGAGGCAGATAGCCACAAATCTGATAGCACCTTTACTTTGCATAAATATGGTCTTTAAAAAATTATCCGAAATAGTTCGCAAAGTTAGTATTTTTCTCAAAAGAAAGAAACTTTGTGTCAGCTTTTTGTATATTTGCAAAACAACAAAAAACTCGTAATCATGTGGTGGATAACGGCAGCTCTGATCTTTGCGGGCATACTCTTCATGCTCGTTGAATTGCTTCTCGTACCGGGAGTCGGCATCGGTGGAATATTAAGTCTCGCATCACTGTGCGCGGCGTGCTGGTACACATTTGTATACATCGGCTCAGGTTCTGGATGGACTGTGCTGGTCCTGGTGCTCATCCTGCTGGTTGTATCAATATGCATGGCTCTGAGAGCCAAGACATGGAAAAGATTTGAACTCAAGACCGAAGTCACTTCCAAGGTCAACGATGAATCTTCCTCCCTGCACCCCCACGACCGGGGGACGGCACAGACAAGGCTCGCTCCCATGGGCACAGGACGTTTCGGTGATGTCGTCTGCGAAGTCAAGAGTTCAGACAATTCCATGATCGCCGCAGGAACTCCTCTGGAAATAGTGACCATAGAGGACAACCAAGTGATTGTAAAACCTTTAACACAACAATAAATGAATCCTATCCTTCTGGCGGCAATCGTCATCGTGTCGCTCATCATCATCCTGTGGTTCTTCCCGGTGGCACTGTGGTTTCAGGCCGTTCTCTCTGGTGTGTATGTATCTCTTCTTCAACTGGTTCTGATGCGTTGGAGAGGTGTCAACCCGCACACCATAGTGATGGCCATGATCACAGGCACCAAGGCCGGACTCACACTGAAAGTCAACGAACTGGAAGCCCACTACCTCGCCAAAGGCAATGTGCCGAAAGTCATCATGGCGCTGATCTCGGCCAACAAGGCCAACATCGCCCTGGATTTCAAGATGGCCTCAGCCATCGACCTCGCAGGCCGTGATGTGCTGGAGGCGGTGCAGATGTCCGTCAATCCCAAAGTCATCAACACCCCGCCTGTGACGGCTGTCGCCAAGGACGGGATCCAGCTCATAGCCAAGGCACGCGTGACAGTGCGCGCCAACATCAAGCAGCTCGTCGGCGGTGCGGGTGAGGAGACCATCCTCGCCAGAGTCGGAGAAGGCATAGTGAGCAGCATCGGCTCATCCGAGTCACACAAGTCCGTACTCGAGAACCCTGACAGCATCTCCAAACTCGTGCTCAACAAGGGCCTCGATGCCGGCACGGCCTACGAGATCCTCTCCATCGACATCGCAGACATAGATGTGGGCAAGAACATCGGAGCAGTGCTGCAAATGGATCAGGCAGATGCGGACAAAAACATCGCACAGGCGCGCGCAGAGGAGCGCAGGGCAATGGCGGTAGCCCTGGAGCAGGAGATGAAAGCCAAGGCCCAGGAGGCACGCGCCAAGGTAATAGAGGCAGAATCAGAAGTGCCGCTGGCCATGGCAGAAGCTTTCCGCAACGGCAACCTCGGCATCATGGACTACTACCGCATGAAGAACATCCAGGCGGACACCGACATGCGCGAGACCATCGCGAAATAACGCCGCAGAAACAATCGCATAAAAGAAGCCGGCAGGAAGTGATTCCTGCCGGCTTCTTGATATCTATGACTATCTATTAATAGAACCTCTCGCGGTTGTCCTTGACGTTGTCGTACTCGGACATCACGGCTATGATCATCTGCGAGAGATACTGACCTTTCTGAGAATTGAGGTTCTTGGCATCATCCTCCGTATAGAAGCTGCCTGTCTGACGATTGTTCACGCTCAGGACATAGACTCCCATAGAGCCAGGCACAGGGCCGTATACAGCGCCGTCCTTAGCTACAGAAGCAGCACCGAGAACAGCAGGATCCACACTCGTGGAAGACAATGAGAGACCTTCATTGCGGTCAACTGTAACCCCAAGAGCATCAGCCACAGCATCAATGCTTGTAAGACCTTTAACTTTAGCAGCAACTTCGGAAAGTTTCTTAGACTGAACCTTCTCTGCATAGAGCCTTTCGTTGATGACAGGAGCTGCCTGCTTCAAAGAAGCGTAGCCCTCCTTGTGGACATCCTTTACTGCAGCGATGAAGAAGAAGTTGTTGTTGACAGTGATGATGTTGGAAGCTTTACCTGCCTTGTTGTCAAATATCCAACGGGTCACTTCCTTAGCCTGATCCACCGCGCCATAAGAGGAAGTAGCCTCAGTCACATTGAGAGAATGTGAATATACTTTGGTGGAGTCGACTGCCTTCTTGTAACCTTCATAAGAACCGTTTGCAAGCGTGGCGAAAGTGTTGGCTTCAGCATAATACTTGTTGAAAGTCTCCTTGCTTGCAAGGGCTGTCTTCTCGAGGATGGCAACCTGTTTCTTCGCCACAGGCTTGGTCTTCTGAGATACCAGAACCACGTGAGTACCGTACTGGGTAGTGAGAACGAAAGGCTTGCCTACCTGAGCCTCTATGACTGACTCCATGCCTGGAATCATATAAGTCTGAGTCATCCAACCGATGCTTCCAAGCTCACCGTCTGCGGCGGAACCCTTGTCCTCTGAATAGAGAGAAGCAAGGTTGGAAAAGTTAGCACCGCTCTTGCCGAGTACACTCACGAGACTGTCGGCAGTATGCTTTGCGTTTGCTCCTACGAGAAGGATGTGCTTTACATACACTGAATCAGGGAGCATCTTGCTGTCCATCTCACGGGCTGCATAGAAAGTGTCGCCTGACTTGACAATCTGTGAAACTTTGTCGCCAGCGAATATCTGTGCGTTGAGTTCACTGTTGATCGTATTGAGTTCGCCCGCCTTATACCAATATGTAGAGAGCTGACGTTCTGAATTTTTCAGAAGGAAAGTCTTCATATTGTCTGTAGTCGCAAATTCCTGATATGCGGCATCCATGGCCTCGCTGGTCTGCGCTACGTCCTCCGCAGAAGGAACAACCTCGAATACGACGTATTCAATGTCCCTGCTGGCGTTCTGCCTGAAGAACTTCTTGTGGTCGTTGTAGTACTTGCGGATCTCGTCGGAGCTTACAGTGATGGTAGAATCCTTGGTCATAGGGTAGTAAGCAAGGCACCAGTCTACATCAGCTGTCGTATTGCCGGCAGCAACGTCCATCTTAAGCTGAAGAGCGTTCTCGATATTGCTGGCATTGAAGAGAGCGCCATACTTAAGATAGTATTGCTGGTTATAGACAGTGTTCTGCAGATAGTTCCAATAAGTACGGAGCTGTCCCGACTGGTCGCTGTTGACATTGTCGATAAATGCCTTGAGCATGTCAGAAGAGAAATTGCCCGACTCATCGAGGAAGACAGGATTCTGAGCCATGACAGGGGAGAGGGTCTCGCCTGAAACCAGAGAAACCATCTCGTCTTCGCCGACGCATATCCCGGCCGCCTTGGCATTCTTGACGAACATGTATTTGTCAAGAAGACCCTGCCAAGCGGCATTCCTTATCTGACGCTGAGTCTGCTCGTTCTGTGAGGACGAGCCGGAAAGCATCTCATTGATTACCGTATATTTGTCCACATCTTCCTGAAAATCATTGTATGAGATGTTCTTGCCGGCAATCTTGCCGACATCATACTTTGATGACATCGAGTTCAATGCAGACTCCAAAGTTCCAGGATCGATAATGAACGAGAGAAGGGCCAGCGCGATGATAATCGAGATCACGAGGCCAAACTTAACGCGTATTTTTTCAAGTACCGCCATTTTATCTTAAATTTTTAATTTTCCGATAGGGCTGCGAATTTAACTATTTTTTTGGAAACGGGCCAATAAAATTCACAGAATCAATAATAACAGCCGTAGAATCCCTTACAGTCACCACATAGCCGTTGAACGGGCTGTTCAACTTTGCGTTCCTCATCCTGTCATCCGAGCGCATGCCATACCCTTGAGCAAACATGTCTCTGGAGTACATTTTGACATAGCAGTCTGTATATATCTCCTTCTTGCTGCTGTCCCAAAATATGGTATCAGTCTCCATCGTTTCCTGTTTCAAGACGTTATGGAGTATGACATTTCCATAAGCCTTCCATATCTCATCACCGGATGAAGGGACTGTATGCTCAGCTTCATCTGCCACTATGACCGATTCAAGAAATCCTTCCTCGTTATAGCCGAATACTGATACACCATCAGGGAACAAGTCTGTCTTGACTCCATCCTTGTCATACCTCTCAAGTACTCCGGCCTCCATCCTCATCTCCATCTCTCCGTTCTTGGTCTGCACGGCAAACACATCCTGCACTTTCTGGACAGGAGCAGAACTCAAGTCAAGTTTTTCAGCCTCGGCGATTCCCTTGCTGCAGGAAACGAAATTACTGGCAACCACAAATGTGACTGCCAGTAATTTCACTGATCTGATAGTCGAACAGTCCAAGTATTACTTAGATGTACGGACTGTGGTTGTAGCACGCATTCCTCCGCAGACTACAGTATATGACTGTCCGTTGGTAATGTCATACATAAATGCCTCTGCTGCCTGAGGGAAGTAAGAACTGTACTGCCTGATGTGCTCATTTGCACTGTCAGCAAGGGTGGCGTCAGCATTCTTGGCCTTGTTCATGAAATCACAAGCCACCCAGAACGGAGCACGGCTGGAAATCTCATCGCCGCCGCAACGTGTAGACGCCCACACTGTACCAATGAGGAAGTAAGCCTTGCCTGCAAGTTCCTGAGAACTCTCAGCCACCTGGGTAGCATACTCTACAGCCTTGGCATTGAGACCGCTCTTGAAGCAGAATGTGGCAAGTTCATATTTCCATTCTGTATCTGTCGCAGCATCAGACTCTTCGCTCGCGATAGCCTCTTCCATATAAGTTATGGCCTCGTTGGTATCACCCTTAGCTGAGTGGAGTTTGAAGAGGTAGTATGCAGAGTTGGCTGACGGCTTGAGTTTATTCATTGTCGTGACAGCCCTGAGGAAGAGATCATTGTCAGTACAATCCTCAGCCATGCTCATGGTCTTGACGATGCTTGAAGCAAGGTCGAGATTGTCAGGATCGGCGTCAAGACGCGGAGTATAGATTGTAAGCAGATGATCACAGCTGGCAACCTTGCTCGCAGCGAAGAGGTTACCCATGTCTGCTTTCACATTGTTGTTCTGCTCACCCTCGATATCGTTCCTTACAGGAGCCTTGTCGATATAGTCATTGTTCCTCTGATAGAGGTTGATGACCGTCTCGGCATCAAGAGTTCCGGCCTGGAAGAGTTCTATGGCAGCCTGAAGATCGAAAAGGAATATGGACACCTTTGTCTGCTCCTTGTTGTTGGCTATGATCCCCTCGTATCCGTCATAAAGCTTCTGCGGATCAGATGTCAAGTACTTCGACATGTCAAGACCCTTGTTGTTGAGAGCTGTCACAGCATACTTAGGATAATACTGGGCCCTGATATCATGAAGTGTAAGGAGTGAGTCAACAAGGGCATCCTTATATGCCGCATTTGCGGCATTCTTGGCTATAAGCCTCCTGAGAAGGGAAGTGCCGTCGATAAGCATGTTCTGGCTTGCCGTTGCAGGACAAAGAGAATAGGCTTTCCTCCAGTTCGGAAGAGCCTCATCGTAAGCTTTCTGCTTGTAGTACTCTTTGTAATAGGACATATACTTGATACATTCAGCACTGTCCGCACCCCATTTTCCCTGGGCAAAAACATCTGTGCCACACAAAGCCAGCGCAGCACAAGACAGGATTGCAAGTGTTATTCTTTTCATTATTGTTGGTGATTGTTTTACTCGTATCTCGGTTTCTGGAACCATATGTCAAAAATGTTCACTCCCACGGAGAAACTGAAGTATCTCTCCCTTATCAGACCATCGGAAAGAGAGCCTCTCTGCCCGAGTTCTAGTCCGAGAGTGAGTCCGTTGTACCATCGGTATATCGGGAGCGTGGCTCCGAGAGTGATTCCCATGGATGAGATAGCCCTGCCATTGAGCAGGAAATTCTCTTTCTTGTAGTATGCACCGGCCCGATATGCCACTTTATTGAAGTAGTAACGTATATCGTTTCTGTTAGGAACTATTTCAAATCCAAGTCTATATGCTTCAGAAAGAGAAGTGGCGAACGGTGAACTTGCAGAAAATCCGCTGATGCTCTCCACACCTGTATTGCGCCAGTCTGACCTTGTGTAATCAAAGGCCAGCATCCATTTGTCCGCATATCTGAATGACACTCCGACTCCAATCTCGGAAGCTATGCGCGCCGATCTGGTCATTCCAAGAGTGTCCATCTTGTAATACAATGTGTCAGAAGCAGCATAACCGACAGAATAACGGGCATCTTCGTAATATCCTTTCATGTCGGCACCGGTCGAGTATGTGGCACCGAGAGTAAGTTTGGACTTTGTACCTATCGGCTGCTCGTACTGAAGACCGAATTTACCTCCCACAGCACTTGCCTGAAGTGATGTACTTCCACTGATGCTGTTGTATGATGCATCAGAAATGGACGTGACGAAAGTCTTGGTGAGATTTCCGAAATAGAAATCCATCTCTGCCCCCACAGAAAGCCGATCCCAAAAAGTGATACCGGCGGCCGTAAACAGTTTGTAGATACTTCCACTTCCGGAGGCGCTATATGAGATATTCCCTGTATGTCCGATGACATCAGGATCACTATAGTCAAACGAGTAACCGAAACCTGTGTCACTGTATGGAGAAATTCCGAGCATCATGGCTGATGTGTTCCAAAGAGGAAATGAAATCACGCAGTCATTGATATTGAAAGTATTATTCACAGACTTTATATCATTCTGCGCAAATACTTTATTGTCGCCATACAAAGAGAAATCAGCCATAAATGCAAGAGAATCTCTTGCAGTCACGGCAGCAGGGTTGAGAATATTGATGAACCTGTTGCTCCTCGTCGCCACTCCGACTCCGCCCATCGTCCTGTTGTAGGCTGTGCCCTGACGGCTCAAATCCCCCACACCAAAAATGGAGTACGGGGAATAACCGCTATTAGCCTGACCGTGCGCCACAAAAGAGACGCACAGCAGGAGAACAAAAGCAGATATCCGTCTATTTAATGTTCTTGCTGACATAATCTTCCGTAATGATGGCCAACCCCATCAGTTCAAGATTGCAGACTACAAAGATGGAGTTTTTCATCTTCTTGGCAAAATAAATTGCGTCCCCACCTGTAAAAATCACTATATTGTCCTGACGGGAATTGATGTAGCCCTCTATTTCAAACATTATGCCCAAAATGACACCTGATTCGATAGAAGAGAGCAATGAACAACCTTCGGCAGACACGTTCTGCGGCGTATCCACAAGCGGCAGTGCCTTTGAATAACGGTTGAGAGCCTTGAATCTGGTTCTACATCCTGGAGATACATTGCCGCCGAGATAACGTCCGTCAGACCCGAGGAAATCAATCGTCAGAGTCGTGCCGAAATCAAATACAGTGCAACTCTTCCCCTTGAAGAGAAAGCGCGCAGCCACAAGCCCGGCAGCCCTGTCCGGACTCAAATACTCAGGGAAGTCATACTTCAGAAGATAATGTGTGTGTGAACTGTCAAGAATGACAAGATGCCCGCACTGTCTGCTCAGAACAGATTCTTCTTCTGGAGACAGATCGTATACTGAAGCTATGGTAAGCACTTCAGGCTTGTCTTTCTCCATCAGAGAGAGCAGATATTCAAGCATCTTCTCACCCTGATAACGGAAAGTCTTTCCGATGGTGACCCCATCAGACCAAGCAGCCTTGAGAGCCGTATTTCCTGTAACTACCAGAAGATTGGCCATAGTTCAAAAATCCTGAGCCTGCAAATTTAGCATTTTTAGATATTGCATGTACTTATATCAGTAAAAACTTAACTGATACTGTTGAGTATGTTGAAAGCGGAAGCAAGAGAAGGCACACCACGCGAAACTATCTTCAGTTTGTTCTCTACCTGCTTGAGTTCCACCTTCCCATCCATGGCACTTATCCTGCCCATAACCTTCTCAAACACTTCCGACTTATAGTAAGGGGACATCGGATTTGACACGAAAAATCCGATCATGATACCGTTTTTGATTATTATCTTCTCAAATCCAAGAGCGGCACCCCGGTTCCTTATCTTGACCACAAGAAAAAGGTTTTTGACCTCTTCCGGCAGGACACCGAAACGGTCTTCGAGTCGCTTGGCATAATTGTCTATCTCCTTGTCTGAAGACATAGAGTCAATAGCTCTGTAAATTCTTATCTTCTCGGCCGTTATGTCCAGATATGAGTCCGGGATATGTGCCGGCTGGTCTGTCTCCACCGTACACTCGGTCACAAAAGTGCTACGTTCACTGCGCAAGTTCACGCCAGTTTCCACTCCGAGTTCCTCCATGGCTTCCGCCAGTATCTTCTGGTAGGTTTCAAAGCCCATCTCGGTGATGAAACCGCTCTGCTCCGCCCCCAGCAGATTGCCGGCCCCGCGGATGTCGAGGTCCTGCATCGCTATATTGAACCCGCTTCCAAGATCAGAAAACTCTTCTATTGCCTTCAGACGTCGGCGTGCATCATCGGTTATGCTGACAAGAGGCGGCACTATCAGGTAGCAGAAGGCTTTTTTGTTGGACCTTCCCACCCGACCTCTCAGCTGATGGAGATCACTGAGTCCAAAATTCTGTGCCTGGTTGATTATGATCGTGTTGGCATTCGGGATATCTAGACCGTTTTCTATGATGGTTGTGCTCAACATCATGTCGTAGTCTCCACGCATGAAGTCAAGCATTATCTTCTCCAATTTGGACGGCTCCATCTGTCCATGAGCCAAACATATCTTCATATCAGGCACGAGTCTGTGAAGAATCTCGTATATAGACTGCAACTCTTCCACTTTGTTGTGCAGGAAGAACACCTGGCCGCCACGGTTGAGTTCGTAGTTTATGATGCTCTTTATCTCTTTCTCATCGAACAGGATGATCTCCGTCTGCACCGGGATCCTGTTGGGCGGGGGAGTGTTGATGATGCTGAGATCCCTGGCTCCGAGCAGGGAGAACTGCAAGGTACGAGGGATCGGTGTGGCGGTGAGTGTCAGAGTATCGACTGAATGTTTGAGTTCACGCAATTTCTCTTTGGCGCTGACCCCGAACTTCTGCTCCTCGTCGATGATAAGTAGCCCCAAATCCTTGAATTCAAACTCTTTGCCGAGTATCTTATGTGTACCTATCAATATGTCAATCTGCCCTGCAGCCAGTCTCCTTTTGATGTCGGCTATCTCTTTTGGAGTACGCAGACGGCTGACATAATCAATAGTACACGGTAGGTTTTGCAGGCGCTGTCTGAAAGTGTTGAAATGCTGGAGTGAAAGGATGGTCGTAGGGACGAGCACCGCCACCTGTTTGCCGTCCGTGGCGGCCTTGAACGCTGCCCGCACGGCTATCTCTGTCTTTCCGAATCCTACATCCCCACAGACAAGCCTGTCCATTGGACAGTCATCCTCCATGTCACGCTTGACCGCAGCTGTGGCTATCTCCTGATCAGGGGTGTCTTCGAACAAGAATGAGGACTCAAGCTCCTCCTGAAGATAGGTATCAGGGGAGAACGCGAATCCTTTGGATGAACGGCGCTTGGCGTAGAGCTGTATAAGCTGCTTGGCTATGTCCTTGACTTTGGATTTTGCGCTCGTCTTGAGTGCCCCCCATGTCTTGGAGCCCAGTTTGCTGATTCGCGGCGGCTCTCCGTCGCTAGAGCGGAAACGTGATATCTTGTTGAGGGAGTGAACTGAAACGAAGACGACATCACCATCTTTATATGTGATCTTCACCACTTCGCGCATCCTTCCCTTGTCATCCTTCATGCGCACAAGCCCTCCGAAAATACCAACACCATGGTCTATATGCACCACATAATCACCTATATTGAAAGAGTTCAGGTCGTTGATGGTCAGCTGTTCACTCTTTTCGACCGTACGTCTGAGGCTGACTCTCTGAAAACGGTCGAATATTTCATGGTCTGAATAACAGCAGACCTTATCATCTGAATCTATGAAGCCGTTGTGGATGTTCTTGCCCTTGACGAAGCGGGGGATCAGGCCGCCGTTCTGTGACAATATTGACTGGATCCTGTCCAGCTGAGACTCCTTGTCCCCAAATATCATAACCTTGTAGCCGCTCTCCATACGCGAGCGTATATCCTCGGTAAGAAGTTCAAAGTTTTTGTTGAAAGACGGCTGCGGGCTTATGTTGAACACTACCGGATCATCACTCTGCATGCCGAGAGGCGCATCGATGAAAACTCGGCGGTGTTTTCCTGTCAAAGAGTAGAATTCCTTGCCGGAATACATATCAGGAGAGTCAAGCCACACCACACTCCCTGAAGGAAGGAGTTCAAGCACGCTTTGGCCGCTTTCGCTCCCTGACGACATGAGTTCCGATACTATGTCAACCTTGTCCACCTCTCCGGTGGAAAGCTGGGTATTGCAGTCGAAGGTGTTGATCTTCTCGACCTCATCCCCCCAGAACGATATACGGTACGGGTAATTGTTTGAATATGAGAATATGTCCACAAGCGCCCCACGGATGGCATACTGCCCGGGAGCTGATACGAAATCCACCCTTTCGAATCCGCCTGATGAAAGCATCTCCACTATCTTCTCATGCGAGATTTCTTCTGATTTACGGATGCTGATCACAGAACTGGATATTTCCTTAACAGACGGTACTAGCTCGGCTACAGCCTCCGGATATGACACGATCAGTTTCAGGTCATCCCCTCCTGACAATATGGAACTTATCGCCGCCGTACGCTGCACGGCAAGAGAAGACTTATAATTGCTGCGTTCCACACTTTTGCCCGACTCCGGCAAGAAGAACACGCGGTCCCCATCAATGAAATTATAAAGGTCGGAAGTGCAATACTCAGCAGCCTCAATATCAGGCAGCATGATGAAATGCATACCTCTCTTTGCCACCTGGGAGAGCACCATCCAACGCGCGGACAGAAAAAGCCCCCGGCAAAATACGTCTTCCCCGCCCTGTTCAAGTCTCTTCTTGAGTTCGAGACAAGATTTTGTACTTATCAACATTTGACCATTTACAGTTGTTGAAAACCTGTGCAAATCCGGTTGATTTCTCTTTCCGGATTGTTGAAATCCGGATATGCCGTCTTATCAACATCGGGATAAACACCCGTTCAACAAGGTTTTCAACTTTTATACACCCATACAAAAAACTGATATTCAAAAGATTGATATAGTTGTCAACAATATCAACAAGCATTAAGAATACACAAGTTTTATAAATAAAAGAACTATATTTGTATCCTGTATTGATTTTTCGCAATGTCGGATTTTGACCCGCACGATACAAACGAGGGCAAAGATAAGGATTTAGAGGGAATTATCAGGCCCCACGAATTGGAGGATTTCACCGGCCAGGGTGAGATCGTGTCCAATCTGCGGGTATATATAGAAGCCGCGAAAATGCGTGGTGAAGCGCTTGATCACACCCTCTTCCACGGTCCCCCGGGACTCGGTAAAACTACGCTTGCGCATATCATCGCCTCTGAGATGGGGGTCAACATAAAGATAACTTCCGGACCTGTCCTTGACCGCCCTGGTGATCTTGCCGGCCTTCTCACTTCTCTCGACAAAGGCGATGTCCTCTTCATCGATGAGATACACAGGCTTTCCCCAGAAGTGGAGGAGTATCTCTATTCCGCGATGGAAGACTATGTCATAGATATAATGATAGATAAGGGGCCAGGTGCCAGATCGGTGCGCATATCGCTTAACCCGTTTACACTGGTCGGGGCAACTACACGTGCCGGCCTGCTTACCGCGCCGCTCCGAGCACGTTTCGGAATCAACTGCGGTCTGGAGTACTATGACAAGTCCGACCTTGTGAGGATCATCAGGCGCAGCGCGTCCATACTCAAAGTTGGTATCGATGAGGATGCTGCCACCGAGATAGCGCTCCGCAGCCGCGGTACGCCAAGGATTGCCAATTCGCTTCTGCGCAGGGTGCGTGACTTCGCACAAGTCAAAGGTGACGGACATATAGACATTTCGATCGCCAAGTTCGCCCTTGACAAGCTCAGAATTGACACCAGAGGTCTGGATTCCATAGACAATAAGATTCTCCGCACGATAATCTGCACTTTCAAAGGTGGACCAGTAGGAGCCAACACCATTGCTACTGCGATAGGGGAGGACCAGGGCACTTTCGAGGAAGTTTATGAACCTTTCCTCATTAAGGAAGGATTTATAGTGAGAACCCAGCGAGGCAGAATCGCTACAGATTTGTCTTACAGGCATTTAGGACTGGATAGGGGAGTGTCGGATGAAAACACGCTTTTTAAAAAAGAGATAACAATATATAAATAGGTACAATGTCTGACAAGTTAATTTCCAAAATCCCTGAGGGACCGCTTGAAAACAAGTGGACGAAGCGTAAGGCCGAGATCCATCTGGTGAGTCCCAACAACAAGAGAAAACTTGAAATCATTGTGGTCGGCACCGGTTTGGGTGGAGCTTCTGCAGCAGCTTCCCTCGGTGAACTTGGCTACAATGTCAAAATCTTCTGTATCAGCGACTCCCCGCGTCGCGCGCACTCAATAGCAGCGCAGGGAGGTATCAATGCTGCGAAGAACTACCAAAACGACAACGACTCTGTATATCGTCTGTTCTACGACACCATCAAGGGTGGTGACTACCGCAGCCGTGAAGCCAACGTCTACCGTCTTGCAGAGGTCAGCGCAGCTATCATCGACCAGTGCGTCGCTCAGGGCATTCCTTTTGCCCGTGAATATGGCGGATATCTCGCCAACCGTTCTTTCGGCGGTGTGCAGGTGAGCCGTACTTTCTATGCCAGGGGACAAACCGGACAGCAGCTCCTTCTTGGCGCTTATGCTTCTCTCAACAAGGAGATTGCTGCCGGCACAGTGAAGTCTTATCCGCGCCATGAGATGCTGGATCTTGTACTTGTAAACGGTCAGGCCAAAGGCATCATCGCCCGCAACCTTGTGACCGGTCAGCTTGAGAGGTTCGGAGCCCATGCCGTTGTGATTGCCACCGGAGGATATGGTAACACGTATTTCCTTTCTACCAACGCAATGAACAGCAACGGTTCAGCCGCTCTCCAGTGCTATAAGAAGGGTGCTTACTTCGCCAACCCTTGCTTCGCCCAGATTCACCCTACATGTATCCCGGTGCACGGAGATCAGCAGTGTAAACTTACCCTCATGAGCGAGTCCCTGCGCAATGACGGACGCATCTGGGTACCGAAGAAACTTGAGGATGTCAAGAAGCTTCGCAAGCATGAGATAAAGGCCTCACAGATTCCTGAAGAAGATCGTGATTACTATCTTGAGCGCCGTTACCCTGCATTCGGCAACCTAGTGCCTCGTGACGTGGCTTCCCGCGCCGCCAAGGAGCGTTGCGATGCAGGCTTTGGTGTCAATGAGACAGGTAAGGCCGTGTTCCTCGATTTTGCCGATGCCATCCAGCGTCTCGGACACAAGAGAGTTGCCGAGAGGTATGGCAACCTCTTTGAGATGTACGAGAAGATCACAGCTTCATCTCCTTGGGAGGAGCCGATGATGATTTATCCGGCTATTCACTACACAATGGGCGGTATATGGGTTGACTATGATCTCCAGACCACCATACCAGGTCTTTATGCCATCGGTGAGGCGAACTTCTCTGACCACGGCGGAAATAGACTCGGAGCATCAGCCCTCATGCAGGGACTTGCTGACGGTTATTTCATTCTCCCTGTGACCATCGGAGACTACCTTTCCAAGAAGTTCGCAGAACCGAAGACTGATGTCAACACTCAGGAGTTCATCGATACTGAAAAGTCAGTTCAGGCAAGAATCGACAGGCTTTTTGCAATCAACGGCACCAAGACAGTGGATTCTATCCACAAGAAACTTGGAAACATCATGTGGGAATATGTCGGTATGGCCCGTGACGCAGAAGGTCTCAAGAAGGCTATCAAAGAGATTGCCGAGCTCAAGGATGACTTCTATAAAAATGTGAAAGTACCTGGAAGCCAGTACGAATTCAATCAGGAACTTGAGAAGGCTCTCCGTCTTGAGGATTTCTTCGAGATAGGGGAACTCATGGCCCGTGATGCGCTTAACAGGAACGAGTCCTGCGGCGGTCATTTCCGTATCGAAAGCCAGACCGAGGAGGGCGAGGCCAAACGTGATGATGAGCACTATATGTATGTAGCTGCCTGGGAATACAAGGGCGAAGATGTTGAACCTGAACTTCATAAGGAGCCGCTCAAGTATGAGTTCATCAAGGTTGCCACCAGAAATTACAAAGACTGATCTAAGATGGAATTCAATTTAAAGATATGGCGTCAGAAGAACGCCAAGGCTAAAGGTCATTTCGAGACTTATCATATTTCAGGCATTGAGGAAGATGCTTCTTTCCTTGAGATGCTTGATATTCTCAACGAGCAGCTTATCCGTGAGGGTTCTGACCCTGTAGCTGTCGAGCGCGGTTGCCAGAGCAGCGGCCCTGTCTCTTTCGATCACGATTGCCGTGAGGGTATATGCGGTGCCTGCTCCCTTTATATTGACGGTCGTGCGCACGGTCCAGATGATCATGTAACGACTTGCCAGCTTTTCATGAGGCACTTCAAGGATGGGGCCACGATTACTGTAGAGCCTTGGAGGAGTGCTGCGTTTCCTGTGATCAAAGATCTTGTTGTGGACCGTACAGCGTTCGACAAGATTCTTCAGGCAGGCGGTTTCATCACGGTCAGGACAGGTTCTGCCCAGGATGCCAACAATATCCTCATCTCTCATGAGAGGGCTGAGGATAGTATGGATGCTGCGGCATGTGTAGGTTGCGGCGCATGTGTCGCGACTTGCAAAAACGGCTCTGCGATGCTCTTTGTCGCTGCCAGGGTAAGTTCCCTTGCTCTTCTCCCTCAGGGCCGTCCTGAGGCCGCAAAAAGGGCAAAAGCGATGGTCGCGAAGATGGATGAACTTGGATTCGGCAACTGCACCAACACCCGCGCTTGTGAGCTTGAATGCCCTAAAGGTATCACCGTGGCTCACATTGCACGTCTCAATCGTGAGTTCCTCAAGGCGAAGTTCTCCGACTAGTTTTTCCTTATGCTTAGAATTAAGGGTGGCCTGAAAAGCCACCCTTTTTTTACCATAGGAAGTTATTGAACGGATATCTTCCTGCGTGGATTTCTGCCACCATCTTATAGATGTCGTCCTTTAGCTTGTCTATACCTTCCTTTTTCAGTGCCGAGATGAATATGCACGGGATTTTCTTCTCGTTGATCCATTTGTACTTGACTTCTTCGAGCGAGAGGTTTCTGTCGGTCTTCGGCTGGAGCGAAAATTCATCGTACTCTTCGTGTTTGTAAGTGTCTATCTTGTTGAATACGACGAATATGGGTTTATCTGAAGCTGATATGTCCTTAAGAGTTTTCTCCACCACTTCCATCTGCTCTTCATAATCCGGGTGGGATATGTCCACCACATGTATCAGAACATCTGCCTCGCGCACCTCGTCAAGTGTGCTCTTGAAGGCTTCTATGAGCTGTGTAGGGAGTTTCCGTATAAATCCTACTGTGTCGCTCAGAAGGAAAGGCAGATTACCTATGACGACTTTCCTTACTGTCGTGTCAAGGGTTGCAAACAACTTGTTTTCTGCGAAGACGTCTGATTTTGCAAGCAGATTCATCAATGTTGATTTGCCGACATTGGTGTATCCTACTAGAGAAAGCCTGACAAGCTGTCCTCTGTTGCTGCGCTGGGTTGCCATCTGTTTGTCCACCTTTTTCAGCTGCTCTTTGAGTCTTGCTATCCTTTCCCTCACGATTCGACGGTCTATCTCTATCTGGGTTTCTCCCATTCCGCCGCGCATGCCGACACCGCCCCTCTGGCGTTCCAGATGTGTCCACATCCCAGCAAGACGAGGAAGCATGTAATTGTACCTTGCCAGTTCCACCTGCATCTTGGCATAAGCTGTTTTGGCTCTTTGCGAGAATATTTCAAGGATCAGGCTTGTGCGGTCTATTACTATTGAGGTCTTGATGATTTTCTCTATGTTGCGCTGCTGCATCCCTGTGAGTTCGTCGTCAAATATGACATATTTGATTTCATTTTCCTCGCAGTATTGTGATATTTCCTCGAGTTTACCGCTTCTTATGTAGGTGGCTTTTTCGGGTTTGTCTACTCTTTGTATGAATTGCTTGTCTCCTGCAAGTCCGGCTGTTTCGGCAAGAAACTCGAGTTCATCCAGATACTCCAGCACTTTACTTTCATCGTCTCCTTGCTTTATTATGCCGACAAATATTGCTTTGTTTTGTTCTTGTATGTCCATAGTCTGTTGTCAATCAAAAAAAGGCCATCCTTTTTGAGGGACAGCCTTTTTATGGTCTTTTTTGATATTATCTCAACTGGAAGATAACAGGGAATGTGTAGGTTACCTTGACTGCACGGTCTCTCTGGCGTCCCGGCTCCCACTTTGGAGAGCTTGAAACTACACGGACGGCCTCCTTGTCAAGAGATGCGTCCACACCTCTGAGCACCTTCACGTCTGAAATCGTTCCGTTAGGGTTTACAGTGAACTGGAGCATTACTCGTCCGCTGACTCCGTTCTCCTTTGCAATCTCAGGGTAAACGAGGTTCTGTGCAACCCACTTTGAGAAGGTATTGGCGTCACCGCCCTGAAATGTCGGCTTCACTTCCACGATCTGGAACGGGATTGCCTCTTCCTCCACTTCCTCTTCGGCTACATCTTCAACGTAGTCCATGATTTCAACTCCGATATCATCATTGTCTTCAAGGTTGAGGATGTTGTCTTCGACTTTGATATCGTCGTCAACGATGTCGATCTGGTCGGAAAGGACCACTGTTTTCGGGACTTCTGGTGGCGGTGGAGGGGTCTCCTGTGTGATAGGTACCATTTCCTCTTCCTCCACGACTACCGTCTCAGCGACGAGTGTGGCCTCCTCCTTGTCTTTTGTTGTCCATTCGAACGCTGCATAGACGAAGAGAAGAGCGATTACAAAGCCGATTTCAGCGAACAGCAGTTTCTTGTTGTTCAGATCGGCTTTCGGTGATTTCTTGACTTCCATTTTATTAGTTTCTTTAAATATTCACTTTGCGCTCCAAAGATATAAAGAATTCGATTTAATTCCAATTTTTGGAGTAGAACTTTGTTTTCCTTTTTTGTTCTATGCATCGGAAGTTTGACACCTGATTTTCCCGATATTTTCACTGGAGAGGCCTGAGGCCTCTTTTTTTTGTCAAATAAATTCCTTATCTTTGTAGCTAT
>DJOT01000018.1 GCA_002439095.1 Bacteroidales bacterium UBA6431
AAATGCTTATCTCTGACATCGTGTCGGATTACGAGTCTATCTCCACTGAGAAAAACCGCCGTGGGCAAGACGTCATCATCTATACCAAGACAATGGAGGACGGCATCACGTTTTATGTTGAGGAAATCCGGCTTGGACGGCACGAACTGGCAGCCAGCACCATGTATAAAAGAAAAAAAGGATGACTCACCGACGCTAATAGAACAATCTACGCAGATTTCGGATTTGCCTCCCTTTTTCGCAAAAATAGTGACTTTTTTCTGTTTTGCAAATGTTGATTGGCGTTCCCTGAGCTTACGGTCATATTCCTTGTCCACCGTGAATCCGCTTGAGCAGAACTTGCATTCGCAGAGGTTTATCAGTCTGTCGGCCCTGTCTATCAGCATGTCTATCTGGCTGTCTATGCCGCCATGTTGGCGCAGGTCATCATCTGATAACGGTTTTTATCGCTTGACGTCGGGGCTGGCCGCAGGGGCAGCCCCTTTTTTATGCTGGATGTGGGCAGGTCTGCCGGCCTATGCCTGGGGCACCGAGTAGTTACAATTTGTTGATCATATGACGTTCATAGGCGCATACTTCCCGTTTTCCAATATACGAAGTTACAAGTCGTTAGCATTCGGAGGCTCCAGAAACGAATAAAGATTAACATTGCCGCAAATTCCGCAAGGAAAAAACGGTTAGAAATTTTCTATATTTGTAGTTTAATATGTTAGGCACTATTGTGCCCGTACAAATAGAAGCCGCATTATGAAGCCGATGATAAAATACCGTGGTGGGAAATCAAAAGAAATCCCTTACATTGAAAGACACATTCCTGCCTTTGGAGGTCGTTATATAGAACCATTCTTGGGAGGAGGCGCTTTATATTTCCACCTTGAACCGCAACATGCTATTATTAATGATATAAATAGCAAATTGATGGCCTTCTATGCCGGTGTTAGGGATAACTATGAGCAAGTTCGAAAAGACTTAGACTTTATTGAGAGTCTTTATACTGCGAATAGAAGTGAATTCGATAGGTTGAAAACTCTCACACCCAACGAGAGGGTCGCAGATGAGAATGAAGACTTGTATTATGCAATTCGAGACATGTTCAATGGCCTCAAGCGGAGTAAATATACCGATGCTGCAGTTTACTATTTCATAAACAAGACGGCTTATTCTGGAATGATTCGCTATAACGCAAAAGGCGAATTTAATGTTCCATTCGGTCGTTACAAGAATCTCAACACCTCTTTCGTAACAGAGCAGCACAGTAATCTACTTCAGCAGACGGATATCTACAATGAAGATTATCGTGCAATCTTTGCAATGGCACAAGAAGATGATTTCATGTTTCTCGACCCGCCATACGATTGCGTTTTTTCCGACTATGGGAATGAAGAGTACAAGGATGGCTTCAATGACGATAGCCATGAGGAACTAGCCGAAGCATTCAGAAATCTTCCGTGCCGTGCACTTCTTGTCATTGGAAGGACACCATTGACTGAACGTCTTTACGGAGATATGATTATAGACGAGTACGAAAAGTCGTATTCCGTTAATATCAGAAATAGATTCAAAGCAGCGGCCACTCATATCTTGGTGGCTAATTATAACGCATAGAACCTATGGCAAGAATTGATAGCAAAGTCATTTTTGTGACTACATCTCCTCGTACTCCGGCCAAGATGATTCCAGAAATAGCTCTTCTGAAAGAGCATTTTACTGGCAAAGAATGGAATCATGAGGCGCAGGTCGCATTTATGGAATTGTTGAGAGAAGAAAATTTCTTTAATGGTTCAGGTGCAAAAGACCCTGCTTTCAGCGCACGTGATAGGATTAATAGAGCTCCGAAGGCATTGGGGTTTGTAAATCTTACCCCGAAAATTTCTCTTACCTCAGCGGGTGAAAGGCTGATTTCAGCAAAGCGCACAGAAGATGTTTTCCTGCGTCAGCTTCTCAAGTTTCAGCTCCCATCACCATACCATATTGCCGGGGAATCTGCTGCGAAATTCTGTATAAAACCGTATCTTGAGCTTTTCCGACTCGTCCGTCATTTCGGTGCATTAAAGTTTGATGAGCTAATGATTTTTGCTCTCCAGATGACTGATTATCGGCAGTTTGACCTTATCGTTTCTAAAATTGGAAAATTCCGTATAGATAAAGCCAATAACAAGGAAAGCTACCGCACTTTCAAAAAGAAATACATTAGCGAAGAACTGAAAGTCATCTATGCCGATGAAATTTCTAAGGGCGAAACAAAGACGAGGGAGAATTCGGACACTTCGTTGGATGTTTTCATAGCTACGAAGACAAGCAACATGAGGGATTATGCCGATGCTTGTATTCGCTACCTGCGAGCAACTGGCATGGTGAATATTTCTCATGTTGGACGGACGCTGTCCATTGTGCCGGAGAAACAAGAGGAAGTTGATTACTTCTTGGAACATATTGACAGAGAGCCTTGTTTCGTAAATGATGAGGAGGCATATTCCGCATATCTTGGCAATGCAGACCTCCCTGTTCTCTGGTCTGATAATAAGTCTTTGCTCATAGCTCGTCTAAAGAAAGAATTCCCCAATATTGCCATTGACGATGGCCTTACAATTCAACAGCTAAAGGATACCTTGGACAATAGCCTATACCTTCGCCAACAGGATATCTTGTATAAAGAGGTTGAGGCCATTAAGGATATGCAGCGATATGACGACATCCAGAATACATTCGCTCAGATTTCTGACGAGAAATTATACGATATCCCTCTCGTACTGGAGTGGAATGTTTGGAGAGCCATGACGATGCTTGACGGTGGAAACATCAAAGCAAATCTGAAATTTGATGATTTTGGGAACCCCATGTCAACAGCTCAAGGTAATATGGCTGATATAGTTTGCGATTATGATGGTTTTGATGTAACTGTTGAAGTGACGACTGCTTCTGGCCAGCGACAGTATGAGATGGAAGGCGAACCTGTCGCACGTCATCTTGGAAAATTAAAGAAATCTACAGGAAAAGAGACATACTGTCTATTTATCGCACCAACAATCAACCAGGCAAGCATCGCTCATTTTTTCATGCTCCAACAGGCTAATATCTCCTATTATGGAGGGAAATCCACGATAGTTCCTCTGGAACTCAGCGTCTTCCAAAAGATGGTGGAAGACTCCTATAAGGCTTCTTATACTCCCAATCCAACTCATGTTGAGGCATTCTTCAAGTTCTCTCAGTCAGCCGCCCAAGAAGCGAGCAGCGAGATGGATTGGTATGAGAAGGTTAAAGAAAAGGCACTCCATTGGCTTGACTAACTGATAGTGATTAACTGACAATATCACATTAAATGTACCTCCTGTAGCGCTTTCGAATGTACCACTTCAGAAGAGGTTGCTTCCGGTTTGACAAAGTTATGATTTTTTAATTCCATCCGAACCGCGTTGGCGGTGAGGCGATCCATGATTGCGTAGACCAAGGTCGGCTCGTTGATGTAGTCATACCATTTCGTCACAGTGCGGTCATATCTTTGTTCCGGAATAGGTGAGAAAGCCAGTTCAGGCGCGTGATCTGCTCAGGCGCTGAAGAGGTCGTCGGCAGTTATTATGCTCTGGAAGCGTCCCGAGTATTCGTTCTGCTTGAGGCCGAATGTGGTCACAAGCGTCATGATGGTGGGTTTGCGGGTCTTTGTCTGTCTGCCCTGTCTATCTGGCTGTTGCCACCGAGCCAGAAATAGATTTCATGGATGCTTATTTTTCTACAAAAAAATAAAAAGTCTTGTTTTAGAAGAATAGTTGCCGACTATTTTTCTAAAACTGGCCAATTGCCACGGGTTTTAGAAAAATTAGAGCGGAATAAAAAATCGAGGGGGAGTGGCCCGACGGCCGCTCCCCCTCTTTGAAAAGTGGTTGTATAGCAGTTGAGAAAGCTTCAAGTTACTTTACGTCCCACCAGATATGATGCTCGGCATCGTTGGTGCCGGCGAATGCGGCGCTGATGGCCGATTCGTAATTGACCTTGTTGGAGGCTGAGATGGCTCCGGAATATTTCAGCCTGTAAGGTATGTGGCTGATTACGACCACAGCCGGGCCGACTTCTATTTTCGGCACATCAAGACGTCTCATGTCGGACCATGCTTCAACTCCGTCTGCCATGAATCCGGCCAGCCAGCGCTGGAATGCGATCTTCTCGAGCTTTTGTGCTGAGGTTCCTCCGAAGGCGACTTTGTCTGAGGCAAGGTATGCTTCAGCGCCGTCGGCACCCCACTGCGCGAATGAAGCCTTTACACCTGCTTCATAGAGGGCTTTGGCGTCGGCGGAGATCCATCCCCGCTCCGCTGCCTCCGCTGCCACGAGGTTGATCCTTGCTGCGGTGATGAGGGGCAGTATGCCTTCTGCGGCGCTGAGGGTCTCGGCAAAATAGCAGGCCTTGCCCTCATAGTCAGAGACATTCGGTATGCCCAGCGGAATCCCGATATAGGCTTTCGGGTCGGAAGGATCCCCGATCGGTTCAGATTTGCCGAATGGTACGAGGGAGAAGTATTTGAACAGCCTCGGGTCATTGTATTCCTTGAGGGTCTCCACGAGATATTCATTCGGACAGAAGTTGCTGTTGTAGTTGACACCGTTGGAGTACAGAGGTGACGGGGCGTTGGAGTCGAAATGATAGATCATGGAGTCTCCATCGTCCAGAATGCCCCCGTCGGCGTATGCCTGCGCGAAGCGTGCCTTGCCGACGCTCTCGGCGACATCACTGAGCTTGATGGCCATCAGCATGCGCAGTGAGGCGTTGAGTTTCTTCCATTTGCTGACATCGCCGTTGTAGATGATGTCGGCGGATGACAGGCTTCCGCTTTCGTCGAAGAGGGAGTACGCCTCCTTGAGCTTCTCGTCCAGGTATGTGTATATGTCTTCTACCGAGTCGAATGCCGGAGTGTAGTTGTCCTCTCCCGCTCCAAGGGCTTCCTTGACAGGGATCGGACCGAGAATGTCGGCCAGATGCATGTAGAAGTAGGCCTGGAGGGTCACTGCCGTGGCGATCTGGTTTGCACTGCTGCCGAAGCGGGCTACCGCAGCGTTGTTTCTGGTGGCTTCATCCGAGTTGAGGTCGATGATGTACTTGAGGTTCTTGAGCGGGTACAGGTAGTAGGAGCTCGTGTCGAATTCGAGGATGTTGAGCTTGCCGTACTGGAGAGTGTTGCGCTCGGCCATGTAGCCGTTGTACATCTGTGTCCACGGGTTGTAATAGTAACTGTTGAGTGTGAAGTTGTAGGTGTATTTGCAAGCGTATGTGAAGAACATGTCGGTCTGGGCCTCGGACGGCTTGTTCGGGTTCTTGTTGATGTCGCCGAAGTCTCCTATGCCGCACCCTGTCAGAAGCGCTGCGCCTATGGCTGAAGTGGCCAAAAATGCTTTTATGTTTCTCATGATAAGATTCGTTTGAAATTGTTTGACAGCATCAGAATGTGAGTTTCAGGGTCATGCCGAATGCCCTTGTGGAAGGTGCTGCACCGCCTTCGATGAAGTTGGAGCCGAGCTCTGAAGGATCGATGTTCGGTGCTGCGGAATAAATCAGCCAAGGGTTGGTGGCGACGAAGGAGACGCGGGCTGCGCTCAAGCCGACATCCAGTTTGCTCAGGAAACTCTTGGGCACATCGTAGGAGAGGGACACTTCCCTGAGTTTCACATAAGTACGGTCGAAGATCGTGGTCTCCCATACCTGGCATGCGTAGTCCTGGAAATATTCGGCTGCAGGGACATAGGTGTCCACTTCTTTGCCGTCCTTGTCCACGCCGGTCATGTGGATGCCGCCGCCGTTTGCGACCGGCTCACGGATGTTGACTCCCTTGTCGTTGACAGTGGCTGTAGTGGCCAGCAATCCTGAACCGTTGCCCCAGAGGTTGGTCCATGAGCAGATCTGTCCGCCGACAGAGAAATCAAGCGATGCTGCGAGGCTGAATCCCTTGTAGCGGAGCCTTGTGGAGAAGCCTCCGGTGAAGTCAGGCTGATAGCAGCCGAGTTCCCTGTCCACATCGGTGTTGAATGCGGGACGTCCGTCCTCGTCGAAGATCAGGCGGCCCTGCTCGTCGCGCTCCCAGGTGTTGCCCCTGATGATCCCGAGAGGACGGCCTTCTTCGGCCCAGAGGTAGATCCTGCTGTAGAAGGATGTCCAGTACATCTGGTATGATGAGATGCCTTCGGTGAGGCGGACGAGGGTGTTGACGTTCTTTGCGAGGTTGAAATCGAGATCCCAGCTCAGATCCCTGGTGTCCAGTGCACGTGCGCCGACCATGAATTCCACGCCGCGGTTGCGTACAAGTCCTGCGTTGAGCTTGCGGGTTGAGTACCCGGACTCGGCAGCGGAGCTGGCGTTGATGATCTGGTTGTCGTTGTCGCGGTTGTAGAGGTTGATGTCTCCGTAGAAGCGGTTACCGAACATCTTCCACTCGGTTCCGACCTCATAAGAGGTGGAGATGGTAGGCTTGATGTTGTAGTTGACCTGGGTCGCGGCTTCGTACATGGTGGAGTTGGCGCCGTACTTCGTGCCGATGGTGTAGGTCGGATAGATGTTGTATGCTCCCATGGAAGAACCAAGCTGCGCCGCGCTTGCACGGAGTTTCCACATATTGAGCCAAGGGGCGGAGAACCAGTTGCTCGCGATCACGGACAGGGAAAGTCCGCCGTAGAGGTAGCTGTTGTTCTCAGGGGAGAGGGTGGATGACCAGTCGTTGCGCAGAGACCCGTCCACGAAGTAGGTGTCGTCCCAGCCGACGGTTGCGGTCCCGTAGATGCTGCGCTCCTTATAGTTGGTCTTGCTGTTGGTCACTATGGCGATGGTGCCAGTGGATGCGCTGAGGTTGTAGAAGTTGTCTATGGACAGGTCGTAGCTGCCATTGGTATAGGCATCGATGATATCGTACTGATAGTTCCTCGCTTCGGCGAAGGCTGCCGCCTCGACTGTGAGCTTGTCGTCCACGAAGCTGCCGTCCCAGGTCAGATGCCCCTGCACGGTGTCATCCATGATGCCGCTCTGGGTCTGGCCGTAGTAAGAGGTGAAGTTGATTGAGCCTGAAGGCCTCTTGGTCTCGCCGATGTAGTTGCGGAAGTTGGCGTTGTAGCGGACACCGGCCTTGATGTTGAACGGAAGCTTGACTGTGGCGTCAGCTGAGAACACGTTCCACTGGTAGGTGTCGTAGGTGTTGTATGCTTCGAAGAGGGCGTACGGGTTGTCGTGATAGTTTGCCCTGTTGTTGCTTAGGCTCTTGACGTTCCATGTGCGCCAGCTTCCGTCCGGACGCTGCCAGTCCTTGTAGTCGGCGAGGTTGACGTTGGTCTGTCCCCACTGGGTGTACTCCTGGAGGACGGTGCGGTTGCCGTTGTACCCAGATGATGCCGGGTTGTGGTCGCGGCGGTAGGTGTAGAGGTAATCCACGGAGACGTCAACCCATGATGCCGGGCTGTATTTTGCCTTGATGCTGAGGTTGCGGCGTATGGCGTCGGAGTTCGGCTGGATGCCGGTGCGCTGGTTGTTGGTGAATGACACCCTGGTGGAGAGATCCTTGTAGGATTTGGAGAACGCGATGTTGGTGACGTTGGCTACGCCGGCGCGGTAGAGGTCCCCGAGGTTGAGGTGGCTCTCCCATGTGTCGGCGATGCCGTACTTGCTGCTGGTCGGGTCAACAGAGAGCGGGGTCACATACTTGACGGCCGGGTCGAAGCGCGGTCCCCAGGATGCGTCGTTGCCGTAGTCCATTATCTTGGCGCCTTTAAGGCTCTCGATGCTGCCGCTGTAGTCCTTGAGCAGTTCAGCTGCGGAAGTGGTGCCCTTGGCTTCCCCGTAGAGGTAGCCGTACTGGCCGCCGCCGTAGAGAGTCTGGAGATTGACATGGTTGTAGTAGGTCTCCACGGTGGTGGTGTGGCTGAAGTCCACCGTCCCCTTGCCGCTCTCGGCGGATTTTGTGGTGATGATGATGGCTCCGTCGCCTCCCCTTGAGCCGTAGAGCGCTGTGGCCGCAGGGCCCTTGAGGACGTTGATGGATTCCACATCGTCCATATTGACGGCGTTCTTGTTGGTGATGGTGCCGTCCACCACGTAGATCGGTTCGTTGACGGAAAGATTGCCGCTGGATGCGGTAGAGAGTGTGCCGGCGCCGCGGAGGACGATTTTGCCGGATGAGAACGATGAACCGGCCCCTCCGAAAAACTGTACGCCGGCGACTTTGCCGACGATGGCGTTGCTCAGGTCGGACTGTCGGGCGATTGTGAGTTCATCGGACGTCACTTTCTGGGTCGAATAGCCGAGGGCTTTCTGCTTGCGGGTGAGCCCCTGGGCGGTCACGACCACCTCTTCAAGGAACTCGGTGTCAGGCTCCAGAGCGATGTCGAGCCTGCTGCGCCCTGCTGTGGATACCTCAAGGGTGTGATAACCCATAGAACTTACGACCAGGACGGAGTTGCGCGGGACGGAAATGGTAAACTTGCCGTCAAGGTCTGAACTTGTGCCGTGGCTGCTCCCCTTGACGAGGACCGAAGCGAAAGGCAGGGTTTCTTTTGTCGAGGCGTCGGTCACTGTGCCGGTGACGGTGACATCCTGTCCGTATGCCCATACGGAAAACAGCATTGCCACGACAGTGAGGAAGGATCTGATTCTTTCCATAAGATCGTTTTGATTAAACAATAACTACTAATAACATTTGTTGCGATGCCGCGCGCGTTGACATCGGATGCAAACCTAAATATTTTTATAATAAAATCAAAACGTGTAAATCGTGGCTAATCAAGTCGATATAAATATTTATTACAATTATTAATATTAATGCTTATAATTTAATACTTATACTGGTGGGATAAAACGAAATTGATACGAAAAGCGGCTCAAAAAAATCACAATTTTTTTGAGCCGCTGAAATTGAGATGCCCGTCCGGGCTGATTATTGCCCGAGCAGGTCGAGCAGATACTCGACTTTGCGCTGGTTGCCGAGGGTTTTGCCCTTGGTGCAGGAGAGCTTGACGCAGTCGTGCCACTCGCGGAGTTCCGTGATGCGGCCGCGGGTGAGCTTGACCACTATGTTCATCGGCTCGCAGCCTGTCACGTCACAGGTGAGGAAGGTGCCGACCCCATAGGAGTCCTGGACCCGTCCGGCGCAGTAGCGGTGGATCTCTATAGCCTTGTCGATGTCCAGCCCGTTGCTGTAGACGACCTGCTTGGTGGCAGGATCGATGCCGAGGGAGCGGTATTTGGCTATGATCTTGTCGGTCTGCTCGAACTCGTCGCCGCTGTCCACCCTCAAGCCCTTGTACATCATGGCCATCCTTTTGGAGAGGTTGGAGAAGAAGACCTTGTCCCCGAAACAGTCGTAGAGGTAGATGCCGTTGTCGCCGTCGTAGACATCGCTGAACTTCTTCATCACGTTGAAGTTGCACTCGAACACGCCGCTGACGTTCTCTTCGAATGAGATCAGCTGGTGGGACATCGTCCCGAGCGGGGTACACCCGTATTTCATCGCGAACCAGACATTCGAAGTACCGATGAATTTTCCTGGGCCGTCCATCTGGCGGGCGGTCTGCTCCATGACGCGCACCACCATGTCCTGGTGTGCGTAACTGAAGCGGCGGCGCGTCCCCATGTCTCCGAGTTTGAGCCCGTTCTCGATGATCTTGACCGTCTTCTGCCGGCAACGCTCCTGCTCCAGGGCGGCATCATATTTCTCGAAGTCTCCCCTGAGAGAGTGGATGAGTTCGGATATGCAGGAGAGCAGCGGCATCTCCCACATGATGGTGGAGAACCATTTGCCCTTGACGCTGATGTCGAGATGCCCTTCGGCATCCTGCTTGATGCTGACCTCGTCAGGGTTGAAGCGGTAGCCGCGCAGGAAAGTGAAATACCATATCGGCAGGAAGACGCACCTGCCCTTCATGAATTCCACCTCCTCGTCGCTGATCACCACGTTCCTCATCATCTCCACCTGCTCCCGCAGCAGAAGGTCAAAACCCTTCGGGTATCGGTAGGCGTTGCGGTCGTAGAAAGTGTACTCCACTTCTGCGCGCGGATATGTCTCCAGTATGTAGTACTGGCAGGTGAAGGTGTAGAGGTCGTTGTCTGTGAAGTGACGTATTATCTGCTCCATTACTTTTCTGTGTTGTACGGGAGCACCCTGCCCGGTTTGTCGAACTTTAGCCTTGCCCCCTCCTGGCGCACGTCGTCAGGGGAGTAGGTGATGGTCCAGGTGTCCATCGTCATGAGTTCCCAGAGCCTGTCGGCCGTCATAGGGGCGGCAAAGCGTATCTGGATGCTCGGCACGAGGCTGTCGTTGAGCCTGAGGTAGAGTCCTATCACTCCCTCTTCCCTGGAGAGGTGGTTGCTCAGGAACGGCAGAGCCCTCTTTATTATAGGCTTCTCGTAGTTCTGGTCGGCAATCTCGTAGATGAACTGAGGCTGTCCGGCGTAGACTTCGCTGCGTTTACGGATGACGGTCGTGTCCCCCTGCGGGTATTTCCCATTATATTCTGCTGTGAACGGGTCGAACATGCTCTCAAGGAAGTCGGCGACAGGAATAATCTTCTCGCCCTTTTCCATCCTCACGAACTCGAAGTCCACAGGTGTAGACTTCACGCCGCCCCCGTGCACAGGCATGTCGAGGGTCTTTTTCTCCACTGTCTGGCGGAACCACTCCTCATCGGCCGGCTCCGCAGGATCCATGTAGACCCTCACGATGAGCGGACAGTCGTATTCGGACTCCAGACCGAAGATCTTCTTGCCGCTGAGGCGCATCTGGATACCGAGGTAGTTGAGGTCGAGCTTGTCCGACATGTGCTCGGTGCGTATGGTGACGCACTTGATTTCCGGATATTTGGCCGGATCCGGGCTCTCCACCCTGAAGTGGGACGGCACGAACACTTCGGCCTGCACCTTGTCGGCTGTGGTCACGGACGGATCGTAGCTGATGACCACGGTATGGCTCCCTACGAATGTCTTGACTCCGTGTACGCCGCGCACCTTCTCCATGCGGGCCTTGAACGCCATCGAGCTTCCGTAGCACTTGACGGAACGCAGGTTCTTGATGGTCACGGTCTCAAGGGCCATGTTCTCCGTGGTGCCCCAGGTCTCGTTGATGGTAGGGAGCTCGAACTTGCCGCCTGCTATGGCCGCCACGACCACGAGCACCACGGCAAGGATCGCAGGCAGGAAGCGGGTGAACTTGCGTGACTTTTCGCTTTCGCCAGGGTTGACCCCTATTGCGAGGGCCTTGGTAGGGCAGGCTGCGACGCACTCACCGCAGAGGGTGCAGTCCACAGATGTTACCTTGTTGCCGAATGAAGGCACGTCGATGCCGTAAGGGCAGTTCTTGCGGCAGGAGTAGCAGCGGTGGCTGCACTGGGCCTGGTTGATGGTGACCCCGAGAAGCTGGAGTTTCGGGCGGCTGTGCAGAATCTCAAGCAGGTATCCGGCCAGACAGTAGGCCCCCAGATACCAGATCCATGCGATATGCACGCCGAGCAGGTTCAGCGCCCAGCAGATGCCGGCGAGAAGCACGAGCCATACCCAGTATTTGAGCGAGTTGGACACGGCTCCGAGTGGGCAGATGTATTTGCACCAGAAACGGTCTATCACGATGCCGAGCAGCAGCACCACCCCGAGGCTGACAAGCGACATCCATAGGGTGATCTCCCCTTTGAATCCTGTCGCGACGGCGTAGTACGGATCGAGGTTCTTGCAGAAGAGCTCGCTTGCGCTGACCGTCATGTAGACAATCCAGAAAAGCAGGGCGTATTTGACGATGCGCAGGAGCTTGTCGGCGATGCTGCCGTTGGTGATTGTTATAGCCTTGAGGCCGATGGCCTCGCGGAGTTTCTTCAGGAGATCCTCGATCGAGCCTATCGGACAGAGGTAGCCGCAGAACAGCTTGCTGAAGAATATCACTGCGGCGGCGAGGGCGATGCCCATCATGATCTGCATGGTGGTCATCGAGCAAGGGAGGGAGCCCTTGACGAGGAAAGTGGTCAGGGCCTGGAGTCCGCCGAACGGGCAATATTTCTCCGGGTCGGGGGTCTCAAGTCCCAAGACTTTGGCCCCGAGGCCGCTGAGGAAGAAGAGGAGGAGTGCCAGCACGCCCCACTGGAGGGCGTATTTCTGCCAGTTTGTGCAGAAGGTCGATTTTTTGTTGGCCATGGTGCGGGATTATTTGTCTGATGTTATTCCGAGTTTTTTGAGTAGGGCTTCCGGCTGAGGGTCGTGCCCGCGGAAGTTGCGGTACAGCACGGCCTCGTCCTCGGTGCTGCCGCGGGAGAGGATGTTCTTGCGGAAGGCATCGGCGGCTTCTCTGCTGAAGATGCCTTTCTCTTCGAAGAGGGAATAGGCGTCCGCTTCAAGAACTTCAGCCCACTTGTATGAGTAGTACCCTGCGGAGTATCCGCCGGAGAATATGTGGCTGAAAGATGTGGAGATGCATGTTCCCTCCACCCTCGGGAGCGTCATGGCCGGGGCGAGGGCCGCTTTCTCTACCTCCACAGTGCTCCCTCTCACTGGCGAGGAGATGTCGTGCCATGCCATGTCGAGCAGACCGAACTGGAGCTGACGTACCTGGAGGTAGGCGGCAAGGTAGTTCTTGGAGGCCACGAGCTTCTCTATCAGAGAGTCGGGGATCTCCTCGCCGGTCCTGTAGTCCTTGGCAAACGGCTTGAGGAATTCCGGCTCATATCCCCAGTTCTCCATGATCTGGGATGGAAGTTCCACGAAATCCCGGGCCACGCTTGTACCTGTCTGTGAAGGATATCTGCCTTCGGCGAGCATGCCGTGCAGGGCGTGCCCGAATTCATGCAGGAAAGTGGTGAGCTCGTAGTGGGTGAGTAGTGACGGGCTGTCGGCAGCTGGCTTGCTGAAATTGGTCACGATGCTTATGAACGGCCTGTACTCGCGTCCACCGCGGATGCTCTGCTCGCGGAACGCGGTCATCCATGCCCCACCGCGCTTGCTTGCGCGAGGGAAGAAGTCGGCGTAGAAGAGGGAAAGATGCCTTCCGGCGGAGTCGCTCACTTCATAGACTTTCACGTCCTTGTGGTAGCCGGGGATGTCCGGCCTTTCGGTAAAGCGCAGCCCATAGAGCTTTGTGGCAAGCCCGAACACGGCATCAATGCAGTTGTCGAGCTGGAAGTAAGGCTTGAGCGCCTCATCGCTGATTGAATATTCGGCGGCCTTGTACTTCTCCGACCAGTAGCTGAAGTCCCAGGCCTTGAGTTCGCGCCCCCTGTATCCGTTCTTGCGGGCGTAGGAGAGCACCTGCGCGACCTCTTCGCGTGCCGCAGGCAGCGACGGGGTGAGCAGGGCATTCAGAAGGGCGTTGACGTTGTCCATGTTCTTGGCCATCTTGTCTTCGAGGGCGTAGTCGGCGTATGTCTTGTAGCCCAGTATGTTGGCGATCTTCAGACGCAGGTCTGCGATCTGGCGGCAGATCTCGGAGTTGTCATACTGGCCTCCGAACGCTCTTGAGTTGTATGCCATGTAGAGCTTGCGGCGCAGGTCGCTGCGCGAGCTGTACTGCATGAACGGCGAGTAGCTCGGATAGGACAGGTCGAATGTCCATCCGCTCTGGCCCTTCTCGGCGGCAGTGGCCGCGCCCATGTCGCGTACATACTGCGGAAGCCCTTCCAGATCCTTCTCGTCCGTGAGGTTGAGGCTGTAGGCGTTGGTGGCGGCGAGCAGGTTCTTGCTGAACTGGAGCTGGAGCAGAGAAAGCTGCTCCTCATAAGAACTGTATGTCTTCTTGTCTTCATCGGAAAGCAGAGCCCCTCCGCGGACGAAGTCCTTGTAGGTGTCGTCCAAAAGTTTGAGCTGGTCCTTGTCCAGTCCCAGACTCTCGCGCTTGTCCCATACGGCCTTGATGCGGCTGAAGAGGACCGGATTCAATGAGACATACATCGAGTATTCCGTCATCATCGGGGAGAGCTTCTCGGCGATCTCCTGCATCTGGTCATTGCTGTCGGCCTCAAGGAGATTGTAGAAGATTCCCGACACATCGTTCAGGGCCTGTCCGGCGTATTCCAAGGCTTCCAGAGTATTGGCGAACGTTGGCTGGTCGGGGTTGCCGGTTATGGCGTCTATTTCGGCCTTGGCCGAGGCGATGGCCGCCTCGAATGCCGGCATGTAGTGTTCTGTCCGGATCTTGTCGAACTGGGGTGCCCCGTAAGGGAGCGGGGACTTGGTCAAAAGAGGGTTTTCCATCTCACAATTGTCACACTGGTTTATTTCTCTGAGCAGGTTGTGCGCACGGGCGTAGTTCTTGAGTGTCCAGAGCACAAAACGTATGTCCACGTTGACGCACCTGTTGTAGTCTTCTGTCCAGCTCACGTCCCCGGCAAGGGACTCCTTGTTGCCGTCGAACGCCAGCCCGACTATCTCGCCCCTGGCATTGAGTACAGGGGAGCCGGAGTTTCCGCCGGTGATGTCGTTGTCACTGAGGAAGTCCACCGGCAGGTCGTTGCCGGACGACACCGCATTCTGAAGATCGGCTCTCCACTCCGGCAGGAGGTGGAAGTCGTAGCTGCTGTCCTCCTTGGCTAGGATTTCGGATGCGAATGTCTGCCACGGGAGCATGGCTCCGTCGCGCTCGTAGCTCTTCACGTTGCCGTAGGTGATGCGCATCGTGGAGTTGGCGTCCGGGTACTGCGGTATGCCCTGGCTCTCGCGGAATCGGTAGAGGGCGGCTGTATACTCCCGCTCTATGGTATGGAGCGGCCTCTCTCCCTCTGCGGCTTCGACATCCTTGTTGAAGTCTACAATATTCACATCGGTGAAGAACTTATATATGCGGTCCTCTGTCGTCATCTGCGAGTCGGTCCAAAGCCACTCCGTCATGGCGTCCCAGTCCTTGCCGAAGCGCCCGTAGACCTCTTTCTGGAAAGGGCCCCAGAGATGCTTGTCCACATTCTCATAATAGTTGCGGACGCAGTAGCGGAAGAGCTCCTTCTCCAGACGCATGTCGAGGGTGGCGTACTCGGAGGCCTCGTCCCTTTTGGCCTTGTTCTTGAGGCGCGTGGCGATGAGGGCCAGCCTGGTGCCGCGGATCATGGTCTCACGATACCAGATGCGGTTCTTCTCTGCTTTGCTCACGGCTTTGTATTTCTTCTGGAGCTCCTTGGCGAGGGCCTTGCCCTCCTTGTCCAGCCCGCGCTCCAGGGCCTTCTTCTCCTTGACCACCTCGAACCTGCGGCAGCACTGCTCCAGACCCTCGTTGTTTTCTTGGACATTGCTCAGGGAGAAGTAGCGGTCTGAGTATTTGAGCCTTACATCGGGGTCTGCGTCCATCCATTTCTTCATGATGGCCATCTGGTCGGCGCGCACCTTGTTGGATATCGGCAGGGAGACGGACAGCAGATAGTTCACCTTGGCCGAAGACGAGTATCGTGCCGTTGAGCCGGGATAGCCGAGTATCATCGTGAAATCTCCAGATTTGACACCTTCCGTGCTGATGGCAAGGTGGCGCTTCGGGTGCATCGGGACATTTATTTCTGAATATTCTGCCGGTTTCCCGTCAGGGGAGGCATATATGCGGTACATGGCGAAGTCGCATTTCTGCTGCGGCCATTCCCAGTTGTCGATGTCGCCGCCGAAAGCCGCGATGCTCACAGGCGGGGCCGCCACGAGGCGCACGTCGGCATATACTTCATACAGAGCGAGATAATATCTGGATCCGGCCCACATCGAACTCAGCGAAGCCTCGTAGCCGCTGGCTGTGCGGTATTTGCGCTCGATCTGGCTGCTGATGCGTCTCATCCCATACGGCCTACCTGCAGTTTTTTCTTCTTCAATCAAGGCATTGACCTCGTCCGTCACATCCAGCACTTTCTGCAGGAACCAGGCTTTCTTGCCCGGAATCGGGATTTCCTCGGACATCACATCCGCGAAGAATCCGTTTTCGAGGTAGTTGTGCTCCGCTGTGCTGAGCGAGTGCACATCAGCGTATGCGCAGTGGTGGTTGGTGATGAGCAGACCCTTGTCGGAGATCATGCTTCCGGTGCATCCGAAGTCAAGGGAGACGATGGCGTCCTTGATGGAGACCTTGTCCGCATCATAGATTTCTCCGGCCTGAAGTTTCAGTCCGGATTCCTGCATTTTTCTGGCGAGGGCTTCGGAGATGGAGTTGACCATCCACATCCCCTCATCGGCCATGGCAATCATAGAGCTGAGTGACAGCAATATGGAGATGGCGAGTCGTCGTGTTCTCATGTCTGAGGCGATTAATATGTAATGAAATCAGATAATTTTACCCGATGCGCACAAAAATAAGAACAAATAATGGTTTTATTTTTAGTAAAAAAATTATTTTTGCGAAAACTACTCAGATTGAAAACAGCCGTGTCGAGTCAATTCAAATATCTGTTGACCATCGTGTCATTGTTTACGGCCGCCTGCCTGCTGCGGCCGGCATATGCGCAGTCCCCCCATTATAATATAAGCGGGGTCGTCAGGGACGCCGCTTCCGGGGAGCCGCTGGCCGGTGCCGTCGTCAATATCGATGAACTCTGGGCTGTCACGGAAGCTGACGGCAGTTTCACGGTGGAGCGGGTAAGTTCCGGGAAATGCACCCTCAAGACATCCCTGCTCGGATATGTGGATGTCTCGATGCCCCTTGAAGTCAAGGCAGACATCAAAAACCTGGAAATCAAGATGCAGGTCAGCACCCTGGCACTCAAGGAGGTGGTGGTCACGGCGCAGCGCCCCCATGACGGGACCGGGACGACGCACAACGTCGGCCGGGACGCGCTCAACCAGTTGCAGCTGAGCAATATGACAGACATGACGGCCCTACTTCCGGGAGGTAAGACCTCCAACCCTGATCTGACTTCGTCCGGAAGTTTCTCCATCCGATCAGCCGGCGCCACGGCGGGCAACGCAGCCTTTTCCACAGCAGTGGAAGTGGACGGCGTGAGACTTGGCAACAATGCCGCCTTCGGGCAGATGTCCGGAGTGGACACCAGGAGCGTTGCCGTGGACAATGTCGAGTCGGTGGAGGTGATCTCCGGCGTACCGTCGGCCGAATACGGGGATCTCGGTTCGGGGATGGTCAAGATCCATACGAAACGGGGCCGCACCCCGCTCAACCTGGCATTCACCGTAAATCCGAGAACCTGGCAGACATCAGTATCCAAGGGAGTCGGCCTGCCGGGGGACGGGGGAGTGCTGAACCTCAGCGCCGAGTGGGCCAGGGCAACGAAGAAACTCACCTCCCCGTACGAGTCTTACACCCGCCGCGGACTCGGCATCACGTATTCCAACACCTTCGCCAAGGTGCTCCGCTTCGAGGCAGGTGTCAACGGCAATCTGGGTGGGATGGACAGCAAGGACGACCCCGACGCCTTCGTGGGAGAGTATTCCAAGGTTCGGGACAACACATTGAGAGCCAACACTTCCCTGACATGGCTGCTCAACCGCCCGTGGATCACGAACCTCAAGGCCGACGCATTCGTGAACTATGCCGACAACCTCTCGCACAACCACAAATACAACTCCTCCGCATCGCAGCTTCCGGCGGTGCACAGCGAGCAGGAAGGCTACAGCTATGCGACCCTCCTTCCGGCCGGGAAATACTTCTCCGACCAGATGGTCGATTCCCGCGAACTCGATTACGGAGCATCCCTGAAGTATTCACTGGTAAACCGTCTCGGCGGATATAAGAGCGCGTTCAAGGCCGGGGTGCAGTGGAAGGCCAACGGCAACGTGGGTGAGGGCGAGTATTATCTCGATCCGGACCTTGCGGCCGACGGTTACAGGCCGCGCCCGTACAGGGACTACCCGTTCATGCACAACATTTCAGCATACGTCGAGGAGGATTTCACCTTCCCGTTCGGTTTGGAGCTCACGGCGGGCCTGCGCATGGAGGATGTCATCGTCAAGGGGTCCGACTACAACAATGTACGCTCCTTTACGCCGCGCCTCAATGTCAAATGGCAGATAACCAAGGATCTTGCCGTCCGTGGAGGTTGGGGCGTCGCCGAGAAGCTCCCTTCGTTCTACATCCTCTACCCTAAGCAGGAATATAGGGACATCCTCGTGGGAAGCGGCTACGATGCTGCCGGTCAACTCTACTACAAGTACTACACGATACCATACAAGATCGAGTACAACCCGGACCTGAAGTGGCAGCGCAACGAGAACGCCGAGGTCGGGATCGATGCCACGCTGCTCGGCACGGACATATCACTGGTCGCGTTCAGCAACATCACCCGCAACCCGTATGATTTCACCAACAACTACTCCGTGGTGGTGCTTGAAAGGGAAGGGGTGACTGACCGCACATTCGTGGCCACACGCCGCCAGGACAACGGAGCCCCGGTATACAGGGCGGGAGCTGAACTCACGGCCGACTTCCCGGAGATAAAGCCTCTGCGCACATCACTCAGGCTCGACGCGTCATACAACTGGTCCAAGACAGATGATGCGGGACTCTATTATTATTACAACAACGGCTGGTCGCACAGCTCGATAGAGGGGCGTTCCTACCAGTATGTGGGTGTCTACGCCAACGGGGGAAACAGCAACCTTATGATCCGGGGCAAGATCTCCCGCTCGCTTGACGCCAACCTCACGGCGATAACCCACATCCCGGAAGCCAGGCTCGTGATCACCTGCCGCATAGAGGCTTCCATATTCTCCAGGTCAATGAACATCCCGACTGGAGGGGAGAAAGCCCTGTATCCGGTGGCTTATCTGGATGTCGAGGACGACACGCCCGTGCTCCATCCTTTCACCGCTGACATGAAGTACGACCCTGCGTTCCGGGACCTTGTCATCAAGCCCAACAACGACTACCTCTTCAATCTCGACGGCTACGGGGCTTACGCCTCGGCCAATCTCAATGTGACCAAGGAGATGGGCGACCATTTCAGCCTCTCGTTCTTTGCCAACAACTTCACCAACTCACGTCCTTATGTCGTATCGCTGGCCACAGGGGTGGGCGCCATCTTCACCCCGGCCTTTTATTATGGACTCACATGCAGAATCAAGTTATGAAGAAGATCCTGATACTCCTTGCGGCCCTGCCGCTTCTGCTTTCCTCATGTATGGATCTCACTGGAGAGAATCCTTACGAGGCTGATCTCCAGATGTTTTCTTTCCGTCTGGCTCTGCCCGCCCCATACTCGGGGAGGGATTTGACGGGAGTGGAGGTTGTGGTGACCAATGTCAACGACAACTCTTCCTATACCGCGCTCTGCGACGCTTCCGGCTCGGTCTCCCTGCGGCTTCCCTCCGGTCTGTACATGGTCAGCGTCTCGGCGGACATAGACGGCCTGCACTTCAACGCATCCAAGAGCGGGATTGTCCTGTCCGCCGGGGAGGTGCCGGTGGAACTGCCGCTCAAGGAGAGCCGCTCCGGGGACATAGTCATAAAGGAGATATACTGCGGCGGCTGCATGAAACTTCCTCAGGAGGGCACTTACCAGTCAGACAGTTATATAATACTGCACAACAACACTGACCATACCGTCTACCTCGACAGCCTGTGCTTCGGGACGCTGGACCCTTACAACTCCAACTCGGCCACCGTCTGGGAAGAGGATATCGAATTCAGCCCTGTCATCCAGGCCGTGTGGCAGTTCCCCGGGGACGGGAAGAGCTTCCCGCTTGAGAAGGGGCAGGATGCCATCCTCTCCATCATGGGCGCGATCGACCACACCGCGCAGTATCCCCTGTCAGTCAATCTCAACCGCAGCGACGTCTTCGCTTGCTACAGCCCGACATATTTCCCCAACACGAGCTATCATCCGGCTCCGGGCGACAAGGTGCAGCGCGACCGCTACATGAATGTGGTCATCAAGACGGGGCAGTCCAACGCCTACACGTTCTCGATCAACTCCCCGGCGGTCGTGATATTCCGCGCCGAAGGGCAGACGATACAGGAGTTCGTCTCCGGAAGCGACAATGTGATCTACAAACCGGGCAGCTCCAAAGACAAGGTGGTCTGTGTGCCGAACGAGTGGGTGATAGACGGGGTCGAGGTCTTCAACGGCCAGTCGTCGGCCAACAAGAAACGCATGAACTCATCCATCGATGCATCTTACGTGACCCTGTCCAACGTCCACGAGGGCAGGACCCTGATGCGCAAGGTCAACGAGAGCCGTTCGGCTGAACTCGGATACGAGGTCCTGATGGATACAAACAACAGCGGAAATGATTTCTATGAGCGTGAATCACAGTCAATCAAGGAATAGCATGAAGCGTCTAGCCTTTTGTGCGGCAGGGGTGTGCCTGAGCCTTGTGGTGGGGGCGCAGTCGCGTTATGAGACGCTCATCCGCGTCAATCCGTGGAACTCCGGTGTCAACGCCGCGGGCATGCGGCAGGACAGCACCGCCTTCTCCAACGCGGAGGCCGGGGGAGTGTACCGCGGCGGGGATTTCCGCAGCCGCAGTGATGCCGCCACCGAGTGGGCGGCTTCCGCGCAGGCCAGGACGCTGACGCAGCTGGAGAAGTTCTCGATGAGGGGCGCCTTCTCTTTTGAGGACAGGGAGGCGTATGATGCCTGCGGGTCCATGATGATGGACAGCGGAAAGTTCCCTGTGGATGTGCTTGAGTTCACGCCGGGGCGCAAGACATATCAGACATATAATATGTACGGGGCCCTCTCCGTGGACGTGGCGCCGCAGTGGAGGGTCGGGGCAGGTCTGGATTTCACTTCGCGCAATGCGGCGAAACTCAAGGATCTGCGGTATACGGGATATGCGCTGGATATGCAGGTGGCCCCTTCGGTGATGTACTGCGACGGGGATTTTGCGGCCGGAGTGTCCGCGATATATAAGAGAAATACGGAGACCGTCTCCGCTGAGCAGATAGGCTCGGCGCAGAATGCTCCGACTGCTTTTTTCAACGAGGGGCTTTACCTTGGCAACTTGCAGGCGTGGACGGGGAGCGGCACGCGGCTCAGCGAGCCGGGCGTGAGCGGCCTGCCCGTGGTGCAGGACGCTCTCGGGGCTGCAGCGCAGCTGCAGCCGTGCCGCTCCGTCTATGCCGAGGCATCTTTCCGCTACCTTCGCGGCAGGGTGGGCGAGAGGCAGACCGTCTGGTACCGCTACTCCGGCCCTTCGGCCTCCGCGCGCATTGAGCTGCGCCCGGGCCGGCATGCCATCCGTCTCCTCGGAGAGTGGCAGCGCCTTTCCAACCGCGAGAGCGTCCTCGACAAGGTCGTCGAAGGCGGCGTCACCATCACCCGCAACTATGGCAGCAACAACATCTACCGCCGCAACTCCATCGGCTCGTCCCTGGAATATGAATATGTCGGAGAGATAGTCGAGCTGCGCTCCGGCGTGTCTTATGATCTGCTTCAGGAGATCTCAACTCCTCTCTACCCTTATGTCTACACCCGTGAGCAGCACACCTGGTCTGCGTTCGCTGATGCTCTCGTACGTCTCGGGACTTTCGAGATAGGCGCCGGGGCTGCCTATGGGCGTGGTTGCGCCTCGGACGGGCTTCGCCTTGCCGGGGACTCATCTTCCTCCGCATCAGGAGCCTACCGTCTCCAGGACTGGTATGACGCCGCTTCTGAATATGCAACGGTGCCGCGCCTTTACGCATCTGTTTCAGTGCGTTGGTATTTCTTCCGTACCTTGTACGCCCAGGCTTTCTGGGACTATGCCCGCGCTTTCGAAGCGGAATACCTCTCCGGACCGTTCCGTTGGGACGCCGGACTCAAACTTGGCTATAACTTTTAACAACACAGTACAATGAAGACAAAAGCAATTCTCGGAATCGCGCTGCTCTCTTTTGTGGCGGCCGTTTCCTGCAAGAAGGATGAGGATGGCCCTCTGACTTCAATCACCTATCAGGGCGAGACCTACAAAGTCGTGCAGCTCGCCGACGGCAAATACTGGATGGCGGAGAATCTCCGCTATGTCCCTAAGGGACTGACCGTCTCAGACGATGTCAACAACATCACCGGGGTCTGGTATCCTGTCACCACCGACGGCACCGATATGACTTTCGACAAGACTGCCGTGGCCGAGGCCGGCTACCTTTACTCTGCCGACGTGGCTTTCGGAGAGGCCGTGACCGCTGACAATTTCGACAAGTTCGCAAAGGTGCGCGGCATCTGCCCCGAAGGCTGGCACATTCCTGATTTTGACGACTGGTTCACCCTTATCGGACACACTTCCAACAGCAAGGTGATTCCTGACGACCCTGATGCTCCTTATTATGATGCCGACCTCAAGGGCTTCGGCTCCATCGAGAAGGCCGCTGCCGACGGGCTTGTGTTCCCTGTCACCGGTATGGTCAGCGTAGCCAGTATCGCTGCGGTGAAGGGCACCATCGGCGGCACTACAGGCAAAGCTCCGGACAAGAAGATGAATACGGAGTATGTCCTCGGCTCTTCCGCCTATAAGGCTGCGACGGACAAGAGCGGCAATATCACCAATTTCCAGTACTATTCTGTGATGACCAACCGTGCCAACGGCACCCTGAACATCGCCTATTCAGGCTACCGTTTCGGCTGCGCCGTGCGTTGCGTCAAGGATAATTAGACCGGATATCCGCAAGCTTGCGGGAGAGTGCCGTCAAAGGGTGCTCTCCCGTTTCTTTTTTACATATTTAATTCCTAAATTTGCGCCGCTTGAGACTGAAAAAAACAAATTTTTAGATAACACACTAATGTCAAACAGCAAATTTTCAGTAAAGTATTGTGTCCTTCTGCCTCTTGTGCTGATCGTCACAATTCTTCTCTGGGCTCTGCCTGTCAGCGCCTTCGGCATTGAAGGCCTCACTGTAGTGCAGCAGAGGATGATAGCCATCTTCATCTTCGCAGCCCTCATGTGGATGTTCGAGATCATCCCGAACTGGACCACTTCCCTCATTGTCATTGTCGTGATGCTCTTGACGGTATCCAACAAGGGCATAAAGATTTTCTGCGACCCTGAGGCCGGCACTCTCGTTGACTACAAGAGCATCATGGCTTCTTTCGCCGATCCTGTGGTGATGCTCTTCATGGGCGGATTCGTCCTCGCCATCGTGGCTTCCAAGTACGGGATGGACGCGGCTATCGCAAAGGCTCTTCTGGGGCTGTTCGGCAAGCGCCCGAAGTTCGTGCTTCTCGGATTCCTCATCGTCATCAGTGTGTTCTCGATGTTCATGAGCAACACTGCCACCGCCGCGATGATGCTCGCGTTCCTCGCTCCTGTGCTCAAGTCCCTTCCGGACGATGAGACCGGCAAGGTGGGCCTCGCCCTCTCCATCCCTGTCGCCGCCAACCTCGGCGGTATCGGTACCCCTATCGGCACCCCTCCTAACGCCATCGCGCTCGGTGCCCTCGAGAACGCCGGTTACACCATCAGCTTCGTGGACTGGATGACCAGGATGGTGCCGTTCGTCATCATCATGATAGCCATCGCCTGGGTTCTCCTCCAGCTTTTCTTCCCGTTCAAGTCCGACAGGATTGAGCTGAAGATCGAGTCCAAGGCTGGCAAGAAGGACTGGAGGACTTATGTCGCATGGATCACCTTCTTCGTGACCATTCTCCTCTGGGTGACTGAGTCCATAACCGGCATCAACTCCAACATCGTGGCGCTCATCCCGCTTGCCGTTTACACCTGCACCGGAGTCTTCTCCAAGGAGGAGATCAAGGAGATCAACTGGAGCGTGCTCTGGCTCGTTGCCGGAGGTTTCGCCCTCGGTACCGGTCTCAACAAGACAGGCCTTGCCGCCACCCTCATCAACGCGATTCCGTTCAGCACGATGAATGTGGTGCTCGTCATGGTGGTTGCCGGATTCATCTGCTACTTCCTTTCCAACTTCATCAGCAACTCCGCCACTGCGGCTCTTCTTGTGCCGATTCTCATTGTGGTGGGCACTGCGATGTCCGACCCTTCTGCTGCCAACAACGCGCAGTTCGTGGGCCTCGGAGGTATGTACGCCATGATTCCTTTCATCGCCGTGTGCGCATCCATCGCCATGCTTTTCCCTATCTCCACTCCGCCGAACGCCATCGCGGCTTCCACCGGTCTGGTGCAGACCAAGGACATGGCCAAGGTGGGCATAATCATCGGTGTGATAGGATTTGTCCTCGGATACTTCCTGCTTACAAAGATTTTCCCTTTTACAGTATAACATGGACATAAAGAAGATACTTACAGTATCACTTCTCTCTCTGACCGCCGCCTCCGCCTTTGCGCAGGGCGGCGCTCAGTTGAAGTGGTATGGCTTCGTGCGCAACTATTTCGCCTACGACAGCCGTGAGACCGTGGCCGGTACGGAGGACCTGTTCACCTACCTGCCCAAGGATGAAAAGATAGTTGACGGGGTCGATCTCAATGAGGTGAGCTCATTCCGTTTTGCCGCCCTCACTTCCCGTCTGGGACTTGATGTGAGCGGCTATGAGGTTGAGGGCTGGAAGGCCGGAGCCAAGATCGAGGCCGATTTCTATGCCGGTGTCACCGGGGTTTCCGGAACCGCTTTCCTGCGTCTGCGTCAGGCATATATGACTATGGGCAAGGGGAGTGTGGGCCTCAAGATCGGACAGGCCTGGCATCCGCTGGCCGCTGACATGCCTGATGTCGTCTCCCTCAATGCCGGTTCTCCGTTCAATGCGTTCAACCGTTCTCCTATGGTCCTTGTGGACTATGGTGTCGGCGGGGGACTTACCCTCAGCGCTGCCGCCATCTGGCAGATGCAGTACAATTCGGCCGGCCCTGCCGGACAGTCGGCCAACTATATCAAGTACGGCTGCACTCCGGAGTTTTATCTGGGCCTGAGCTACAAGGAAGGAGGATTTCTCGCCCGTGCAGGTGTGGACATGCTTTCCATCAAGCCGCGCCGCTATGATGAGGCCGGAGGGAAGAAGGTCAGCGACCGCATCACCACCCTCACCCCGTATGTGTATCTCCAGTATTCGGAGGACAAGTTGATGCTGCGTGCCAAGAGCACTTTTGCGCAGGCCGGTGAGCACCTCAATTTCAACGGAGGTTACGGAGTCTCCGCCATCAACTCCGACGGCAGTTGGGATTACACCCCGACCCGCAACTCTTCTTCCTGGGTGAGTGTGCGTTACGGAAAGAAGCTTCAGGGTGTGTTCTTCGCCGGTTATGTCAAGAACTTCGGCACCGCCGAGGAGTTGGCGGACCCATCCATGCTGTATTTCAGCAAGAACAGCTTCTCCAATCTCAATTCGCTCTGGAGGATCACCCCTACCGTGGTATACAACCTCGGCAAGATGCAGTTCGCCCTCGAGTATGAACTCACGAGCGCGCAGTACGGCAAGTTCGGCTCCTCCGACAAGTCCGGCCTTGCCACGCAGAACCTGCATTGGGTCACCAACAACCGCCTTCAGGCGATGGTGAAGTACAGTTTCTAGTTTTTAGGACTATAAAGTATGGGCCGGCGCTGGTGTGTCGGCCTTTTTTTGTCTGATTTTCATTATATTTGCGGCATCTATGGCACTATTGTTAATTTATCTTCTCGGCGCCATGAGCATTTCTTTCATGTGCTCGGTGCTTGAGGCTACCTTGATGTCCACACCTATCTCATACATCACGATGAGGGAAGAGGAGGGGTATAAGCCGGCCGTCAAATTCAAGAAATTCAAGCAGGAGAGTTCCCGTCCGATCGCGGCCATCCTGTCGCTGAACACCATAGCCAACACCATCGGTGCGGCCGGAGTCGGTGCGCAGGCGACGGCTGTGTTCGGCTCGCAGTGGTTCGGGCTTGTCAGCGCCATCACGACAGTCCTGATCCTTGTCTTCTCCGAGATCATCCCGAAGACCATAGGCACTTCCTATTGGAAATCCCTTATGGGCTTTGCCACCAAGGTGATATCCGTGCTCATCATCATAATGTATCCGCTTGTGATAATGGTCGAGGGCCTCTCGAAGCTCATAACTCCGAAGTCCAGTGAGGCGGTAGTCTCCCGTGAGGAGGTGAGTGCGATGGCCAATGTGGCCGAGGAGGAGGGTGATCTGGAGGAGGACGAGAACGCCATCATCCAGAATCTCATCAGCATGGATGAGGTGACGGCATCCGATGCTATGACACCGCGTGTCGTCTCAGCCATAGCGCCCGAGTCCATGACCATGCGCGCATTCTACAAGGACAAGCGTTACCTTCACCACAGCCGCATCCCTGTCTATGCCGACAACGACGAGTACATCACAGGGTATATCTTGCGTATGGATGCCCTGCAGCTGCTCGCCGATGACAAGTTCGACCGCACTCTCGGCAGCATAAAGAGGGACATCGCCTCTTTTGCCGAGGACACTCCTCTTGACAAGATCTGGGACGAGATGCTGAGTAAAGATGAGCAGATAGCTGTGATAATCAATGAGTACGGCAGTTTCCAGGGCATCCTGACCCTTGAGGATGTCATCGAGACCCTGCTCGGTAGCGAGATTGTGGACGAGAAGGACACGGTCCGCGACATGCAGCAGTTCGCCCGCGACAAGTGGAAGAAGATCCACCCAGAGCAGTCTGCGGCCGCCGGCGCTGCCGCTGATGATTCTGACACTGCTGCCCAATCCGCCGGTGAGACCGGCTCTGACTCCGGCCATGGTTCTGGCTCCGGCGTTGCGCCCGGCACTAAGTCTTGATTAGGCGTTGATTCCGGTTCGGCGAGGTCATAAACTGAGTTCATGGTTGACAGGTGTGCCGTTAGCAGTTGCGCTTGTCTGATTTCAACGTTGTTCTTGACCCCGATGACATTTGTCCGGGCAAAGGGGCGTTTGGGTGGACAAACCGGGTGGCTTGGGATAGGAAAGTGCCTTAAGCGCGGATATTTGCTGTTCTAAATCAGAGTTCGCACTTCATCTTCCGACAAACCTGAGCATTCGGCGATGACGTCCATCGGAAGCCCAGCTTTCAGCATCCGTTTGGCGATGGCGGATTTTTCTTCCGCCTTTCCTTCTGCGAGCCCCTCAACTTTGCCTCTTGCTTCCCCGATGGCTTCGCCTTCAGCCCGGCCCTTGTCCAAAGCGTAGTCGTAGCGCAGCGCCAAATCAAGTTCTGTAATCATATCTTTCTCGTATAAAATCCTCTTGTCGGCGGAGAAGCCAGCTATCTCGCAGGCATCGGTGACGCCCTCTGCCAAACTGCTGTGACTCAGCTCTTCCGGCAGCTCTTCCATCACTCCGCTGTGGCGAAACAGCCAGAACAGCGCGTCCCTGTCGTCCACGCACTCGGCGGCACTCTTGTTGAACCTCTCCAGCTCCGCAAATATACACAAAATAGTGTCAGGCGCAACTTCTCCCGTGCGGCTCTCGATGAAGCGGTAGCAGGAGACTATGTTGTCGGAGTTCCAGAGGGACTCGTCCTCGTGCGGCAGGGAGTAGTTGAGAATGCCAACGATATAGACCGGCTTCAAATCATCCTTGTATGTCTTCCCTCGCACAAGCCCCGTGTGGTAGACTCCGGCACCGTAGTAGACGCATCTCTCGAAGAAGGCGTTCTCGGGCTCACGCTGCATCTCCACTATGAAGGTCCTTTTGTCCTCACCCCGACAGACAAGATCCATTCTTGTGGTCTTGCTGTTGAGGAATTCAGGTACACTCTCGCGGTCGAGATACTCGATGATGTCTTCCACTTTTGCCTCCGGAGGCAGGAGGACGTTGAGCAGGCCGATGAGCAGCTCCTTGTTGCTCCGGTCGGCAAACACCGCCTTGAATCCGGCGTCAAGCGTCAAGTCCACATATCGTCCCGGGACGGCGGCCCCGCACTTCTGCCCCACGGCCTTGCCGCCGGCAGAATCTTTCTTGAAGTTCTTCATTGTTCTTTGTCTAAATGTTACGTTGCAATGATAGCGTATTCCCGGCTTCCGCGCAATAAAGAAACTTCAAAAGCGATAAGAAACAGAAAAATCTGCGCCGGCATGATGTTTTTTTACCGCTGCTTCTGTGTCCCGAGCGCCGTATCTTTCAAGGGCGTCCTCCGCTCTGTACAGAAAAGAGGGCTGTCTTGTACGCGAGCCGCTTGCGGGCACGTGCGGTACAGGAAACAGTGTTGTGGACGACGAACTTTATGGCGCAGGTGTGTGGCATTCTCGCCTGAGGTAGGGGTGAAAAGTGAGGAAAACACCCCAACTTTTGCTAGTGGGGTGCCGCAGAGGGCCGTGTGTGGGTGGTGTCATTACCTCATTATCAGTACCGGATTATGAATAAGTCGATCTATAACCGGATGATAAACGGCGCCATCAGAAACTGCTGTAATAGTTGTAATTTTATCGCCTCCATCTTTGGACGATGCACCGCAATGGTAAATCTGCTCATCCGCAGTTTGATAATCAATGACAATATACCTGTCATGAAATATTTTTCCGGAAACACGGAACGAGATAGACACATTGGGATATTCTCGGCAGAAGTCATTTAACTCTGCCTGATGCAATCGGCTACCCGTATTATCGGAGAATATCGTTATATTCACATTGGTAGGGACATCCTTCAAGAGGACCAATGTCTTTAATCCGATGTAATTGTCAACTACAAATATCGTTTTCTTAGCAGTGGCATAAATATGCTGATAAGCCAAATCCGACTCAACTGGCTGGCCATTAAGTATCAGCCATGATCTTCTGATTGAGGGATTGACAAAATCAAGCATAACATTTGCCAATTCCGACTTTGTTACGACGCCACCCAATGTGTCTATTATACCGGCCACCTTGTCATCTATAGCAGACAAGGAATTGCGTAAATCAAGCAGATCCTGTGTGTTTTGAGCTGCCTGCAGAGACAGCTGCAGATATTCTCTTTGTCCCAATAATGACTGATTATCAATAATATAGTCTTTCATCTGCTTAAAAATGCGAATCAAGGCCTTACTTTGTTTGGTTGCCAATGAGCCCTTCAACACGGTCATAAGCATGTATATTCCCTGCTCAGTAAAGGCATAAGGCTTATATCTGCGTCCGCCCCAACTTGAAGTGGAATTTTTGCACCTCAAGTTTTCACATTCGTCATCGGACAGCTGGAACATGAAGTCCAGTTCAAACTTTTCAATGTTGTTTTTCACTTGACGGTTGAAATCCTTGGTGCTATAACCATAGATTTTCGCCAAGTCCATATCCAACATCACTTGAACCCCTCTAATGTTGTGTATATAGCCTTTAAGGTATTCGGCATCGTTTTTTTCTTGGGTGATGATGTCCTTATCCATTTTGTCGTCTATTTGTAAATTGATCTATATGAGATTTGTAAGCAGGTCACTTCGGAATCATTGTCTATAAAGCAATGATAGCGCATTCCTGGCTTCCGCGCAATAAAGAAACTTCAAAAGCGATAAGAAACAGAAAAATCTGCGCCGGCGCGCGAAAAAGTGGTCTGGTGTCCACAGCACCGGAGCCTCAAAGCTCTATAACCTCGGGGCGATTCTCCGTCCGGTACAGAAAAGGGGTCTCCTATTGTACGCGAGCCGCTTGCGGATACATGCGGTACAGAAAACCGGCATCTTTCTGTACGCGAGACACTCGCGAGACCGTCCCGTACAGAAAACGGCGCTGTGGTGTACGGCAGACCTGCTTGATGGGCGAAGGGTGAACTTTTGAAGGCGGAAAGAGAGTGGCGAAGGTGCTTGGCGTTTGCCAAAGGTAGGGGTAAAAAGCGCGAAAAACACCCCAACCATTAGCGCGAGGGTGCCGCTGAATGACGGTGATCCATGAAGGTAGGGGTGAAAACAGGCAAAATTGCCCCAACCTTTGGCGAAGAGATGCCACGGAGGGCCGTGCAGGGGCAGTGCCTCCCGTAGGTAGGGGTAAAAACAGGCAAAAACACCCCTACCTTTGGCAGGGGTTTCCGTCCCGTGCAACAAGAAAGGGCGGGGCTGCAAGGCCTCGCCCTTTCGGACAGAATGAATTATTGAGAGTCTTTACTTAAAGGCGGCGAATGTTGACCAGGAATTGTTCGTCTCGGCCGTTGTCTGGAGAGACTCCGGCAGGTTGGTGAAGAAGTCAAATCCTGTCCACTCCTCGATCTGGTCTACGCTGACAGCGAAACCAGCATACTTCTCGCTGCTCTCGTAGTCGCGATGCTCCATCCAGATTCCTACCGTGCTGGCTGAAGTGATCTCTCCGGCGCTGCCCCGCTTTACCTTAAGCACAACCTTGTAGAAGTAGTTCGGCACAGGGCACTGCTTTGTGTCTTTGTTGGGGGTGATCCACTTCACGGTCTCAGACCCGCTTTTCTTCTGAAAGGCAACACCTGTCACTACATAGACAGTGTCGGAAGCCGAAGAAACCAGACCCCGTATGGCATTCTCAAGGTTGGACCAGATCGTGCCGTTGAACTTGTTCTGGCGCTGAGGCACCGAATTGGTCGCGTAGAAAGTCTGCTTCTGCATCTCGCTTATGCCGTTTCGAGAGCCGTTCGGAATCAGATGTCCGCGCGAATAAGTAGTGCCGCCGTCATAGCTCCCGTCCCAGATGTTTATCTGATATTTTTTGTCTATGGACGGGTTCGCCTTCCAATCAGTACTGCGGCCAGACCCAATCGCAGACTGATATACCGGATACGCTGTCCACATGGATGTGTACATGCTCTTGTCGTAGAGGTGCGTGTAGTTGCGGGCACCTGATACCTTGTAGGTGTTGGTGATCAGGTTCTCGCCCGTCGTGGCGGCCGGAAGTTCCAGCTAGCCGTACGCTTTGGTGTTCCCTCCGGCGGAGCCGCCTCCGCTTTCAGAACCGCCACCTCCTTCCGTGGTCCCGCCACCGCCGGAACCGCCGGAGCCACTTCACTCAGCATTTACACCGAATAAAACGAATCTTTTGTCAGAAGTGAATGTGATGGTAGTCGCTGCGGTGATATCAGACAAAACGAGTTCGTAATAGTAGTCGGCGGCATTACCTTGTAGTGTGAAAGTGCCGCTGCCAGACACACCTGCATCAGGAGATAAAGTTAGAGTGCTTGGAGAAGACTTAGCTCCACTTATTGTAACAGTAGGTGTGGTTTTATTCCAACCAACAGCGTGAATATGCAATTTCTTAGTACCAGCAGGGACAAAAACCTCGGCGCTGCCACCCTTTTTGCCTGTCCCCATCTTGAGACCTTGATAAGTCGTGCCTGATATTACAATCTCCGCCTCCGAAGCATTTGTGCCGTTATTTGCGGCTAATGTAACATTGTTGGTGTACGTAGTAGCATACGAAGAGGTTGAGGCTTTCTTGTCGTAAGAGAATCCTATTTTGTGGATGGTTCCAGCTACGAAAGTCTTATCGGCATCAAGCGTCTTAGCCTTTTCATATCCATTGACAACTATCTTAAGTTCAGAACCTTTGACCGCAGTAAACGGCTTAATTGGAACATAGAACGCAGCGCTATTGCCTTTAGCGAGAGTGGTTCCGCCGGAGACTTTCAGCGTAGCGGTTTTGTATACTTTATCAGCAGCCCTTTCCGTATACTTGACAGTCGCCCCGGTAAAATCAATAAAGTATGATCCAACAATATCCTCTCCAGCGGTAAGAGTGACGGTGTTGACCGTAAGAGGTGTCTCATTCGCATTGGTGACGACAATCTTCACCACGGAGGTAAGATGGTGCATATTGACTTTGACGGACTCGTTGGCAGCGACATTCTTAGCGACACCATAAAGAGGGCAGCGATTATCTGAAAGATGCTCAGTGTTGTCGTATCCATTCTGTGTAACGCCCCTGCTGTCGCCTATATAGATATATCCACTCTCTGTAGCCGCAGGTGTTGTAACATAAGAACTATACGGATACAGCGCATACCAGTCATAGCTCTTGCCGTCCTCAAGCGGATTTTTGAGGGTTCCGGAGAAGTTCTCGCCGGAGACGAAAGTAAACTCATCGTTATTACTATAGTTGGCTGTACCGGCTTCGGCGTGAAAGAGATTGAGGGCGTCATTCTCGACCCAAGTGGTCTTGAGGCCGTTATTGGCGGTCTTGGTCTCGGCTGTGGAGGCTACGATCTCGAAAGGCATCCCCTCTGAAGACGGGGTCTGAGGATCGATCTTGCTGCAGTTGGTAAGTGAAAGCGCAGCGGCGCAGGCGATGCCTGCATAGACAAAAAGCTTTTTCATGATCGCTGCGGTTTAGAAGTCAAGGCCAAGGTCATCAGTGTTCCAGTCATCAAGCCCGAAAGTGTCGGCGCCACTACTCTGGCAGATTGCCGTGTCTGTGTCGAGGTTCAGAACCTCGCATTTTGGAGCGGAGTAGACATTTCTACCCCCCCCAGTTTTTCTGAAAGAACAGTTTTAAGCATAATAATGTAATTATTTAATAATGATAAGCATTACTCGTTTTGCAGGGCAAATGTAAGCAAGAATGGCAACCTTTCCAAGTCCGGCTGCAGGAAATTTCGCCCGCGTAACAAAATCTTAACCTTGTTCTAACAAATCCTTATCGGTCAAAAAGTCCAAGAGCCCAACAGTCAACACTCCGAGTTCATCTTCCTTACGATGAATGTCGTCACCGACAATTACCATTTTACGAAAATGGTCGTTGATAGATAACAAAGGGCGGCGCTCTTGTGCTTCTTTTTCTGGTGTTGGCATGTGGAAAGCAGATTGAATGTAAACGCGATATGGTGGACGATTCACTACAAAATCCACTTCCAACTGTCTTCTGATGAACTTTCCATTCTTATCTTTGCCTCCAAGTTCTACCAAACCGACATCAACATTATACCCACGGCTACGAAGTTCGTTGTAGATAATGTTTTCCATGATATGCGTCTCTTCCTGTTGGCGATAGTTGAGTATGGCAGCACGGATACCAATATCTGTAAAATAATACTTAGTTTCAGTACCAATGTACTTTCTGCCTTTTACATCATAACGCAGTGCCTCCTCTATGAGGAAAGAATATTCCAAATAATCAATATACTGCTTTATCGTGTCCCTTTTTATGGCTACTCCTCGTGTTGATTGGAAAGTATTGGCTATTCTGGTTGGGTTGGTGGAAGAACCTATGCCCGAAGCAAGTACACGCACCAATTCTTTCAGTCCTTCGGGGTTGCGTAGATGATTGCGCTCTATCACGTCACGCAAGTAAGTAGTTTCGTACAGCCCACGCAAGTAGTCCGTCTTCTTTTCTTCCGTTTCCAACAGAGCCACTTGTGGCAGTCCTCCGAAGGTGTAGTAATCTTGCCAAGCCTTACGTATATCTCCCCCCCCCTGACCTTCCCTGAGAATGGTTGACACTTTTGAGGTTGTTTAACTGATATACTTTACAGCATACAGCATCTCTGAACAGGTTTACAGCTATCCTGCAGGCATGGCAATTATTTGTATCTTTGCCGGCGAGAGTATCATGACACTAAAACGAATACAATGAAAAGGATTTTAATTGCGCTGACCTCGGTTCTGCTCTGCCTGCCGGTCAGCCTCGATGCGCAGCCGGGCAGAGAAAAATACGGGACATACACCCTTGACCAGCTCCACTGGCGGGACAACTGCGTGCTTGCCGACCCCGTTTCCCGTGAGTATATCATGGTCGGCCCCGCCGGGCGCAGCGTCAAAAGCTACAAGAGCAAGGATCTCATCCATTGGGAAGGTCCGACAATCATCTACACGGCTCCTGACGATGTCTGGGGAGACATCAAGATCAACAGCATCTGGGCCCCGGAACTCCATTATTATAAGGGCAAGTACTACCTCTTCCAGACATTCGACACCAGTGAGAAACTCTCCGAGCAGTGGCGCAACTGGTACCACACGGGCCGTGTCATGCGCGGAAGTCAGGTGCTCGTCTCAGACTCTCCTTATGGGCCGTTCCGCACGTTCGCGCCGCACGCCACCCTGCCGTCCGACATGATGACTATCGACGGGACTCTGTGGGTTGAGGACGGCGTGCCGTATATGGTGTATTGCCATGAATGGGTGCAGGTCACGGACGGAGCTGTGGGCTATGTACGTCTCAAGGACGACCTCTCCGACATGGACGGGGAGCCGAAGAACCTCTTCCGCGCGAGCTATGTCAACCACACCTGGGGCAAGCCGATCCCGCCTGACGGCAGCGGATACGTCACGGACGGGCCTTATCTGTGCAAGGGCAAGACAGGCAAACTCTACATGATCTGGACAACCAACAACAGTTGCGGAATCGCAATCTCCGACTCCGGCAAGATCGCCGGCCCGTGGCGTCAGCAGGACGAGGCCCTTCTGGTCAACGCCGGACACGGGATGATTTTCCGGACTTTCGACGGACGTCTGATGCTTGCCCTGCACGCCCCGTACTGGGGAGAGACCCACCCGAAAATCTACGAACTTGAGGATACGGGCGAGACCTTGCGAATCTTCAAGGAAATAAAGTGACCCGTCCCGGCGCCGTAATTAGCGCCGCGTACAGTTGCCCTGTATCTGCTTGTCAGTTTACCCGGATCTTCTGCCCAGGGCGGATCTTGTCGATGTTCAGTCCCGGGTTGAGCTTCTTGATGGCGGACTGGCTCTTGCCGTATTTGTGGGCTATGCCCGAGATCGTCTCTCCGGAGCGGACGGTGTGCCATTTCTCGGCAGCCTTTTCCGCCGCGATGCGCTTCTCCTCCTCTATGATCTTCTCATCGGTAGAGTATATTTCTTCTTCCTCATCGATGGATTCCGGTACATAGCGGGATGACGGGTCAAGATAGCTGCGGCGCAGCACAAACACGTTCTTGCGCAGTTCACCTTTCTCGAAATCCACTATCCATTGTGGGTCGAAGGCGTAGCCCTTGTACCGTGTCTCGAAATGGAGGTGCGGTCCTGAAGAACGACCGGTGGAGCCGCCCAGTCCTATGATCTCGCCGGCCCTGACCCACTGTCCAGGCTCCGCGAGACGCTTGGAAAGGTGTCCGTAGAAAGTCTCAAGACCGTTCTCGTGCCTGACTATCACGAGATTGCCATAGCCGCGGACATAGCTTGAGTACCGTACCCGTCCGTCGAATGCGACTGCCACGGGAGTTCCTGTTGGCAGCGGGAGATCCACTCCCTGGTGGCGGCGTCTGCGCCTGTAGCCGAACTTGGAATATACCTGGCCTGTCCGGGGGCATACGAAGTTGCTCACCGAGTCCACAAGACAGATGGTGCTGCGGTAGGGGAGATCGGAAAGATTGACACCCATGTACGGGTTGATGGTGTTTTCCGTCCAGGAGTCAAGGAAGATGTCTGACTGGGCTATCTTCTTGTGGTTCTTGACATATCTCCATGTGTAGTCATCGTTGAGAATGATCTGGAGATACCCGTCGCCGATGTCGAGGGTGTCCACCGGGGCGCCGTTTCCTTTCTTGAAAGAACCGGGTTCGGTGATGTAGTCCTCCGGAATCATCGACACGGCCGGCGGTTCTACCTGATGCTTTATTCCCGCTTGCGGGCTTGGAAGTGCTGCCCGCCCGGCAGAGCCTGTCTGCTGGGCATATAGTAAAGAGGGCAGTATGAGGGCGATTAGAGAGAGCTGTATTTTCATTACGACCTTACAGCTCCGAATTCTTTTTCAAGCAGGCTGACCGTCTCATCGATCTTGCTCCGGAGCATTTCTTCCGTACGGGCCTCGCAGATGAAACGCAGGTACGGCTCCGTGTTGGAAGGGCGTATGTTGAACCACCAGTCCGGATATTCGAGGCGGTAGCCGTCGAAATCCATGACCTTGGCAGGTTTCTCTTGAGCGGTGAAGTGCTCGCATACGGCTTTCATGGCTCCGGCCTTGTCTTCGAGTTTGAAGTTGATCTCCCCGGAGTTGAAATACTTGGTCATGGAGTCAATCTGCTCGCTGAGCCTGATGCCTTTCTTTTTGAGGGAGGACACTATGCGCAGGACGATCATCGAAGAGAGCAGGCCGCTGTCGGAGTAGAAGAAATCCTTGAAATAGTAGTGTCCGGCGAGTTCTCCACCCCAGAGGCCATCAATCTCGCGCAGTTTCGGAGCGGCGAATGCGCGTCCCACCTTCCATGTGTGCAGGTCGGCCCCGTACTTCTCCAGAAATTCGCCGACAGCCTTGGAACTGCGTATCTCCTGCAGGACACGCGGATTCTTGAAGCCGCGCTCGTCGCAGAAATACAGGGCCATGAGGGCTATTATCAGGTCCGGGGCCACGAATCTGGCCTTGTCGTCCACGAACATCACCCTGTCAGCGTCTCCGTCGTAGATGATGCCCACATCGGCTCCGCTACGGCGTACAAGCTCCTTGAGCGGCTCCACGTTCTTGGCCACGAGCGGATTCGGCTCGTGGTTCGGGAAGCGGCCGTCTATGGTGTCGAAGATGTATTCCGGGCCGTCGCCATAGATCTCTTTGGCAAAGAGGTTGGCCATCCCGTTGGACAGGTCAAAGGCGAGCTTGAGATTGCTGTAGTCACCCTTGAACTTCTTCATGAAGTTGATATAGTCATCATGGATGTCCATTTCGTGCATGGTGCCGCGCTTTGCCGCCACCGGGGTCGGCCTTGAGGAATCTATCCATTCTTTGATCTGTCCAAGACCGCTGTCAAGGCCCACCGGGAGGGCGTTCTCCCGGCTTACTTTCATTCCGTTATATTCGGCCGGGTTGTGGCTTGCGGTGATCTGGACCGAGGCTTTGAATCCGTAGTTGGCTGTACCGAAATACACCATCGGCGTGCTGCTCAGCCCAATGTCGTACACGTCGGCTCCGGCGTCAAGGATGCCTTCTGTGAGCGCGTCGTGGATCTCGGGGGATGAGACGCGGCAGTCGCGTCCCACCAGCACCTTGTCCGCCTTGAGAAGTTCAGGGAGGAAATAGCCCACCTTGTAGGCTGTCGTGCGGTCGAAGTCCTTGCCGTAGATTCCCCTTATGTCGTATGCGTGAAATGCTCCCATTTTCTTATTTGATTTTTGATTTGTACGATGTGCCCACTTTTCCGCGGGCGATGTTCTGCAGCTTGCGTGATATCATTTTCCTGCGCACAGGTGCCACGAGGTCCGTGAAGAGCACCCCGTCGAGGTGAGAGAACTCGTGTTGGATCATCCTGGCTGCGAACTTGTCGAAGCTCTCGACCTTCTTCTCGAGGTTCTCGTCATAGTATTCTACTTCAATGGTTTCCGGACGGCGTACGTCGGCGTAGATTCCCGGCACGCTCAGACACCCTTCGTTGTATTCGCACGAGGTCTCGCTCTCGGAGAGTATCACCGGATTGATGAATGTGCGTTTAAATCCCTTGAGGTAGGGGTAGACATCCGACATGATGTCCCCGTCCACGACGGCGACTCTCCTGCTGTCCCCGATCTGGGGAGCGGCCAGTCCGCAGCCTTCCGAGGCCGCGAGGGTCTCCCAAAGGTCTGTGACGAGGGTGGAGATGCCTTCTTTGTCGTTGAGGTCTGCGGGGGCGGCCACTTCACGAAGCACCCCGGAACCGTAGAGGTATATTGGCTTTATCATTGTTGATTTTTTTGCTTGTCGAGGTAGCTCTGCAAAATTATTGCCGCGCTGATCTTGTCCACCGAGCTCTTGTCCCTCCTGTCGCTTTTCTTCATGCCCCCGTCGATCATCGCCCTGTGGGCGAGCACCGAGGTGAACCTCTCGTCCTCCAGGGCTATCGGGATGTCCGGAAATGCTTTCTGGAGCTGAGACAGGAACTTGTCCACATCCGGGGCGCACTGCGCGGGGGCACCGTTGAGGTTGAGCGGATATCCTACCACGAAGACTCCGATGCTCTCGGATCGGGAGTAATTTTGGAGATATTCTATTATCTTTGCAGAAGGAACGGTCTCAGAAGGAGATGCGAAGATTCCGAGCGGATCGCTGACAGCGACTCCCACTCTGGCTTTGCCGTAGTCTATCCCGATTGACCTTTTCATCACCGCGAAATTAGTTAAAAAGTATGGGACGACAAAATCCGGACGGCAGACATAAGATCTACAGGCTTCAGCTTGTGGATAATGACACTCATAGGAGCATACGCACCGTGCTGTTTACCAAGCTGCGCTTCGTGTATTTTGCAGTGACTGCGATTGTGGTGATTATATTGCTGATATACTGCATTATAGCCTTTACTCCGCTCAGGCTGACCATCCCTGGATATCCTGACGCCAACTTCAAGCGCACGGCTCTTGCCAACGCCATCAAAATAGACTCTCTCCAGAGTGCGGTGACGCGCTGGCATCTGTATTCGGAGAACCTCTCCCGCGTGCTGTCCGGCGAGAGTACGCTCAGCCTCGACAGCCTTCTCGGCGGAAATTCCTTGAGGTATCTCTCCGACAAGTCCGCGGAGGAACTTGCAAAGAGGGATTCCGTGCTGAGGGAGACTGTCCAGAAGGAGGAGAAGTTCGGGGTCAGTGCAGGCGGGCCGTCCGCCAAGAGCTTGCCTGTAGAGGGATTGCATTTCTTCACGCCGGTTAAAGGCGTCGTCTCCGAGGGATTTGACAGCGTGACCCATCCCGGGGTGGATATTGTCACCCCTCCAGGGACGATTGTCGGAGCCGTGCTTGACGGGGTAGTGATATACAGCGGGTGGAACGATGAACTTGGGTATGTCGTGATGGTGCAGCACAAAGACAATCTCATCAGCATGTACGGCAGTAATCTCAAGGCTCTCCGCCGTCCCGGGGATGATGTGAAGTCAGGTACCCCTATCGCCCTTTCCGGCGGGGAGGATGCCGGCACAGGCAAGGGACACCTGCATTTCGAGTTGTGGCACAACGGCCACCCTCTCAATCCGACACAATTCATAAGTTTCTAAAAGACATTGTTTTGAAAAGAAAGATAGCGATTCTCGGCTCTACCGGTTCCATCGGCACCCAGACACTTGATGTCATAAGGCAGCATCCAGACCTTTTCGAGGTGGAGCTCATATCGGCCCGGCGCAGTACAGGCCTGCTTATCAGCCAGGCTCTTGAGTTCAACGCCGCGAATGTCGTGATCTGTGATGATTCAAGGTATCGCGAGGTCGCGGATGCCTTGCAGCCCAAGGATATAAAGGTCTGGTCGGGGATTGACAGCCTGTGCGATCTCGTGCGCATGCCCTCCGTTGACATCGTCGTCGGGGCCATGGTCGGATTCAGTGGGCTGAGGCCGACTCTGGCGGCGCTTGAGGCCGGGAAGATCGTGGCTCTGGCCAACAAGGAGACGCTTGTGGCCGCAGGGGAACTGGTTACAGCCACGATGCGCCGGCATGGCGGAGTGATCCTGCCGGTGGATTCAGAGCATTCGGCTATATTCCAGTGCCTGCTTGCCGCACAGGGCAATGAGGTCGAGAAGATACACCTGACCGCTTCAGGTGGGCCGTTCCGCACTTGGGAAAGGGCAAGGATAGCTTCGGCTACGGCTGCGGATGCCCTCAAGCATCCCAACTGGAACATGGGCTCCAAGGTGACGATTGATTCCGCCACGATGATGAACAAGGGCTTCGAGGTGATCGAGGCCAAGTGGCTGTTCGATGTTTCTCCGGAACGCATCAATGTCGTGGTTCATCCGGAATCGGTCGTGCACTCAATGGTGGAGTTTGTGGACGGGGCTGTGATAGCCCAGCTCGGATGTCCCGACATGCGTGAGCCTATAGGCTTCGCGCTCGGCTTCCCGTTGAGGTTGACTGTGGGCAACCGTAAACTTGATTTTGCCTCTCTAGGCAGTCTGACATTCGAGTCTCCGGACATCAAGAGGTTTCCGTGTCTGGGACTTGCTTACGAGGCTATACGCCGTGGGGGCAATGCGCCATGCGCCCTCAATGCCGCCAACGAGGTCGCGGTGGCGGCCTATCTCAAGGGGATGATCGGGTTCTACGACATAGCCAAAATCAATGAGCGCTGTCTGGCTGGCCTGAATTTTGTCCAAAGTCCGGCGCTTGATGATATTTTTCAGACAAACAAGGAGATAGCATCCATAGCTGATGGTTATATTAATTAAAACGCTTCAGGTCATACTGGCCCTGTCCCTGCTCATACTCATCCATGAACTGGGGCATTTCACGTGGGCGAAGCTGTTCGGTATCAGGGTTGAGAAGTTCTACCTATTCTTTGATGTCGGAGGCAAGGCCATTGCCCGTTGGAAATGGGGGGACACGGAGTTCGGGATAGGCTGGCTGCCGTTCGGGGGATATTGCAAGATTTCAGGGATGGTTGACGAGTCGATGGATCTGGAACAGATGCGCGGGGAACCGCAACCTTGGGAGTTCCGTACCCATCCGGCTTGGCAGAGGCTTCTTGTGATGGCCGGGGGAGTGCTCAACAATTTCATATTCGCCGTCCTGGCCTACATTTTCATAATGGCGGCGTGGGGGCAGTCGTATGTGTCCAACAGCGACAGCCGCATCTATGTGAATGACTTGGCATACGAGATGGGCTTCCGTACCGGGGACCGGATCCTGAGATACGATGACTACACTCCGGAGAATTTCGCCATGCTGCAGGCTGACTTGGTTCGCCGTGATGTAGGCAAGGTGACTGTCCTGCGGGGAACTGATACCCTTGATATATATATGGACCAGTCCAAGACGGGGCAGGTCCTCAATTCTCCGATGATGTTTGATCTGGCCGTGCCGTTTGTGGTGGATTCTGTGGCCGCTGGGCCGAACAAGGCTTCGGGGCTCAGGCATGGTGACAGGGTCATAGCTTTCGGCGGCACGCCTGTCGAGTACTTGCAGGATTCCCGTCCGGTGCTCGCCTCGATGAGGGACAGTCTCATATCTGCCACCGTTGTCAGGGGAGGGGATACGCTCTCGCTGCCGGTGCGAGTGGATACTTCGGGGCGCATCGGTGTATATATGGAGATGCCTTCGGTGAAGGTGAAACACTACAGCCTGCTGAGTGCGATACCGGCCGGCATCAAATTGACCGGCAGCACGATCGGAGGCTACGTGAAGGATCTCGGACTGCTTGTGCGTCCTTCGACAGGGGCCTACAAGTCCGTCGGGAGTTTCATCGCGATAGGGCAGGTTTTCCCGTCGAGCTGGGACTGGTATCAATTTATTAATATCCTTGCCTTGCTGTCCATCATGCTTGCGGTGATGAACCTCATCCCGATTCCGGCCCTTGACGGCGGGCACATGCTCTTCACTTTATATGAGATGATCACAGGCCGGAAGCCGGGAGAGAAATTCCTCGTGGTTGCGCAGCTGGTGGGGATGGTCCTGCTCTTTGCGCTTATGTTCCTTGCATTCGGAAATGATTTGGCTAGAATACTTTAACTCGATGATACTATGAGACGATTTTTGAACTTTTTTCTTCTTTCTGTGCTTCTGGTCACTTGTCTGAGCGGCTGCAAGGGTGGATCAAAGGCTCTGCTTCCGAGCGTCAGCGGCAAGGCCGGGGAAGTGCTTGTCGTGATTGACAGGGCGGACTGGGAAGGGGCCGTCGGCAACGCCGCGCGTGAACTCCTTGCTGATGAGTGTCCGTATCTGGCTCAGCGTGAGCCGCTTTATACTCTTGTCAATGTGACTCCAGCCGGGTTTGACTCCGACATGTTCAAGATTCACCGCAATGTGCTCCTGTTCAAGATAGACCCTCAGATAGATTCAGCGGGGGTGTTCTTCCGCAAGGATGTCTGGTCGCAGCCGCAGTGCGTGATACAGGTTGCGGCTTATGATGCTGACGGGGCCGTAGAGCTTCTCCAGAAGAAAGGTAGCCTGATCGTGCGTTCTATAGAGCAGGCGGAGCGTGACAGGGTGATCCGCAACACCATGCTTTATGAGGAGAAGAGCATATATGAGAGCGTCGCGTCCGAGTTCGGCGGTTCTCCTCATTTCCCGATGGGCTACAAGATCAAGAAGGCGAGTCCGGACTTCTATTGGATAGCTGACGACAAGCAGTATGTGTATCAGGATGTTTTCGTGTATCGCTATCCTGCCGAGAAAGACCATCCTTTCTCCTCTGCGAATATTATCCGGCACCGCAACGAGATCCTTAAGGAGAATGTCCCGGGGATGTTTGACAATACCTACATGACTACGAGCGTTTTCTTCACGCCGATGATCGAGTATCTTAAATTCCGCGGTCGCGATATCGTGCAGACCCGCGGAATGTGGGAAGTGGAGGGCGACTATATGGGTGGCCCGTTCGTTTCGCATTCATTCTACAGCCCGGACGGCAAAGACATCATAGTTGCCGAGGCCTTCGTCTATGCTCCGCGCTACGACAAGAGACAGTATCTGCGGCAGGTGGAATCGTTGCTCTATTCTTGGGAATGGAGCCAAAAGGATCAAAAGGAAGAAAAATAGTTTGTCAAGTCTAAAATAATTTCTATATTTGCACTCCCTATCCGGGTTTTGCCGGATGGGAGCCGGATGGTGGGTTCGTATAACGGCTAGTACTCAAGATTTTCATTCTTGCAATAGGAGTTCGATTCTCCTACCCACTACAAAATATTAAAAAATAAAATAATGGCAAACACAGCTTCAGCAAAGAAGGCCGATCGTCAGAACGAGAGGCACAGAATGCACAACAGGTATTATGCAAGGACCACGAGGAACGCAATCCGTGACATCCGCAACACCACGGACAAGGCTACAGCTGAGAAGAACGCTCCGAAGGTCTATTCTATGATTGACAAGCTCGCCAAGATCGGACTTATCCACAAGAACAAGGCTTCCAATCTCAAGAGCGGTATCGCTGTCTATATCAACAAGCTTGCATAAGTGGTTTCCCGAAATCTGTCTTGGGCCGGTCTGGCGGACTACCGCCGGTCGATTCTCCGAGGCGGTTTCTTTTTAGTAAGCGGCGAAAAGTAAGTTGCCGCAGATTTGGCAACTTATTTTTTAGCGGTTACTTATTGCGGGATGTAGCGCAGTTGGCTAGCGCACCACGTTCGGGACGTGGGGGTCGTCCGTTCGAGTCGGATCATCCCGACAAGGAGTCAGGTCTTCGGGCCCGACTCCTTTTTTGTGTGGCATATCTTTCTATTACGGGGCATATCCCCGAACCCCTGCGCTTGCTGCTCAAGCGCGGCTTTCCGACTTTGCAGGCGCAAAGTCCCGCGACCGCGCCGGTGTGTTAGGCGCAGTTTGTCCGGAGAAACGCCCTTTGGCCGGACAAAAGGCCGATTCTTCCGACACGCTCATCTGAACTTTTCGAGCGGTGGCGGATAAGTGCCTGATACTGAGGCGTAAAGCGATATGGCCTATGCCCATATTTGTGGGGGCTAAACGTTTAAAGTGCTGATTGATAATGATTTGTCCGCCATCGCTTCATCTGTCGCAGGTTCCGCATCTCTCTCTGATGCATTTACCTGAAGGACATTGCTCTGCGCTCATCCCATAACACCTGCCCGGCTGTCTTCGCCCCGGCTGCCTTCGCCCCGTGCGCACGAAGTCGATTCCGTGCGTGAAAAGCCGTCTGGTGCGCACGGGACAAAGTTTTGCGAGACCGCGTGCGCACGAGAGGCCCTGGTGCGCACCGAACTGCCCCCGTGCGCACGGGGATGATTCGCGTTACGGGGCGCGGGTAGCTGGAGTGAGGGGATGTCAGCTTTTGCGGTATTCCGACGGAGTCATCCCCGTCTGGGCCTTGAAGAAGCGGTAGAAGGTTGTCTGGTTCGGGAAGTTGAGTTCCCAGACTATCGATTTGATGCTCATCCCGGAGTACTTCAGCATATTCTTGGCTTCGAGGATCACGAAGGAGTCAATCCACTCGTGTGCAGATTTGCCGCTCGTGGATTTCACAAGTTTGGAAAGATATTTCGGGGTGAGGTACAGCTTGTCGGCGTAGAAGGAGAGACTTCTCTCGCGGTTGTGGTTGTCTCGGACGAGTGTGAGAAAGTCTTCCAGTATCGCCTTTGATCTGACGGAGCGGTTTTCTTCCGATTTCTGTTTCGCCTCTGACAGTTTGTCAGCCCAAAGCGCCCCCATGAGGTAAAAGATTGATGAAATCAGCGAGGAGACGGCATCCCTCTTGTTTGGGAGGTTCATGGCGCAGATTTCCATTATCAGGTCAAGGTACTTCTTGCAGATGCTTCGGGCTTCGTCACCGATGACGACGCACGGGTTCTCCAGAAGCCTCAGGCTTTCGTCATACAGTTTGTTGAAGTCGAAGTGCGTCATCCTCATGAGCCCGTTGGAGACAGCTATGATGAGAAATTTCACGTTTTTTTTCTCCTTGGGTGAAATGTCGGACACGCGCACGATGTTGCCCGGAGTATAGAGGAAAAGCGAACCCTCCCGGACCTGGAATGTTCTCAGGTTGACCTCTATGTCGAAGTGCCCTTCGTAACAGAAAAAGGCGAGATAGCCATCAAAGCGGCAGGGATGCTTTATGATTTCCATTTCGGACGCATAGCGGAGTTCGGCTATGAAGATGTCGTCTGACAATTCGTCAGTGACTGGGGTCACGGGGAACTTGTGTCTCAGTTCCCGGAGTGTGAGTTCGCGATATTTCTGCATGTCCTGTTTTTTACAAAAGTACGCAAAAATTATTAAAAAGTCGCTTATTTAGACTTTTTGTATAATTACACACCCGTTTTGTTATTCAATTTTACTCACAAACGGTAAACAATTTGAATCTTGTCCTTGCGTCCCGCTTGCGGACGGCAGCCTGTGGAAGGTGATGCCGGAGGAAAACGGAGCGGATGGATGGAGAGGTTCCGGAAGCCGCCGACGGAAACGGAAGGCGAGAAGAGAGAAATGAATCTCGGTGGCCGGGAGGGGGGACGCAAAACGCAAAACGCAAAACGCAAAACGCAAAACGAAAACAGATAAAACAAAACGATAAAATGAAACGAATCATCATCATTCTTGCAGGCACGCTTGCGGTGCTTCCTTTGAGCGGACAGGCGCAGCAGCCTCAGCCGGCACAGCAGTTCCAGTCAGCTCAACCGGTGCAGCAGGAAAAACCGGCACCGCAGGTGCTGACACTTGACGACTGCAGGCAGATGGCGTTGGCCAGCAGCAACGCCCTCAAGACCGCGCAGCAGAAAGTAGAGATCGCAGGTTATGACCGCAAGATCGCTGCGGCCAACTATTTCCCTAAGATCACAGCGTCCGGTACTTATATGTATGCGAATAAGGACCTCCAGCTGATCAGTGACGAGGCCACAAACGAACTCACCAACGCCGGCACCATCCTCCAGAAGGATCTCTCCGACAAACTCAGCGCGATCCTTTCCGATCCGGTCATTTTGCAGAAAGTGATGACCGACCCGGCCCTGCAGAAGTTGCTCGGCTACGTCAAGAGCGCCGACATCGCCACTCCGATCAACGCCATCGGCGGACAGATCAGCCAGGCCCTCACCCTTGACACCCGCAACACCACGGCTGCCGTGATTTCCCTCCAGCAGCCTGTATATATGGGCGGCAAGATTGCAGCGGCCAACAAGATGGCCGGTTACGCCGAGCAGCTCGCCAAAGAGCAGTACAGTCAGGAACATGCACAAGTCCTCGTGGACATCGAGCAGGCCTACTGGCAGATAGTCTCCATAGCCGGCAAGAAGCGTCTGGCTGAGGGCTACGCAAGCCTTCTTCATCAGATGGAAAAAGATACCGATGCCCTCATCGCTGAAGGCTTTGCGACGCCATCCGATGCTTTGACTATCAAGGTAAAAGCCAACGAGGCGGACATGATGCTCACCAAGGCCAACAACGGTCTGGCACTAGCCAAGATGCTTCTCTGCAAGGAGTGCGGCCTGCCTCTGAACAGCGAGATAACCCTTGCGGACGAGTCTCTGGACATGATTCCGCAGCCGCAGATGACCGAAGAACTCTCAGATGAGCAGATCTACGAGGCACGTCCCGAGATCCGCAGCCTTGAGCTGGCCCAGGGCATCTACAAGAGCAAGGTTGACATCGCCCGCTCCGATATGCTTCCTACAGTCGCCGTGACAGCCAATTATATAGTCACCAACCCTAACCTCTTCAACGGTTTCCAGAAGAAATACGGTGACTTCCTGACAGCCGGGGTAGTGGTCTCAATCCCTATTTTCCACGGAGGCGAGGCCCTCAACAAGACCCGCAAGGCCAAGGCCGAGGCTGCCATGACGGCCCTCAAACTTGACGACGCCAAGCAGATGATCTCCTTGCAGGTCGCCCAGCTCCGCCAGCAGGAGGAGGAGGCCCTTGAGAAACTCACCACAGCCGAGAGCAACCTTGCCAACGCCGAAGAGAACCTCCGCGTGGCCACGGCAGGCTGGAACGAGGGCATGATAGCATCCAACGTGGTGCTCCAGGCGCAGACCGCCTGGCTTCAGGCCCATTCCGAAGTCATCGAGTCCGGTGTGGAACTCCAGATGTGCAGCGTCAACCTCGCAAAAGCTGAAGGCAGACTATGACCGGCAAGCTATAACCGGCAGACAATCAACAGATAATCAAAAAAACACAATACAATGGAAAAGACTCAGAAAAAAGGCAACCTCCTTTTGGGGATAATAGTTCTGGTTGCTCTCATCGCAGCAGTCGCTGTACTTGGAATCATCTTCTCTCAGCCGAAGCCGGCCCTCATCCAGGGCGAAGCCGAAGCCACGGAGTACCGCGTGTCAGGCAAGGTGCCGGGACGCATCGAGGCCTTCTATGCCAAGGAAGGCGACATGGTCAGGAAGGGCGACACCCTCGTGGACATAGACTCCCCTGAAGTCAGGGCAAAGCTCGCCCAGGCCCAGGCCGTCTACGCAGCCGCTTCAGCCCAGCGCAACAAAGCCAACAAGGGAGCACGTCAGGAGGAGATAGCCGGTGCTTATGAAATCTGGCAGAAAGCCCTCGTGGGCGAGGACATCGCACGCAAGACTCTGGACCGCGCCACACGTCTGCACGAGCAGAAGGTCATCAGTGACCAGAAGTTTGACGAGGCCACAGCCCAGTACAACGCCGCACAGGCCACAGCCCAGGCGGCCAAATCCCAGTACGACATGGCCGTGAAAGGTGCCCGCGAGGAAGACAAGGCCGCAGCCATAGCCCTTGTCAACCAGGCCAACGGAGCCGTGATGGAGGTCGAGTCATACCTCTCCGAACTCAAGCTCACTTCCCCTGTGGACGGTATCATCAGCGCGCGCTACCCTCATGTCGGGGAACTCGTGGGCACCGGTTCACCTATCATGACAGTGACCGACTTGAGCGACATGTGGTTCACGTTCAACATCCGCGAGGACAAACTCAACAGCATCAAGAACGGGACGGTGCTTACACTCAAGATCCCGGCTCTGAACGATGCCACCGTGCAGGCCACCGTCAACTACATCGCCGCACGCGAGTCCTACGCCACCTGGAGGGCAACCAACGAGACAGGACAGTACGATGCCAAGACATTCGAGGTGAGGGCAGTGCCTTCAACAGCAGTGGACGGACTCCGTCCTGGAATGACAGCCATTGTCGTAAACAAGTAAACGATGAACAGCATCTTGAAAGTAATGCGGCGGGAGTTCGGGATAATACGCCGCAAACCAGTCTTCCTTCTTGGATCAGTCGGGATGATGGCAGTTTGCTGCCTGTTCTACCTGACATTCTTCAAGGCGGGACTTCCGGAGAACCTCCCTATCGGGGTGCTGGATCTGGACAACTCCTCTCTATCCCGTAACTTCTGCCGTCAGCTTGACGCCACCCAGCTGGGCAAGGTCATCAAGTACGAAGACTTCACCACCGCGAGGGACGCGATGCAGACAGGTGAGATCACCTCGCTGTGCGTGATCCCCCAGGGGATGAACGAAGATGTCAACGCCAACCGCAGGCCGGTGTTCACCTACTACGTCAACTCCCTCTACCTCATCGGCGGTGCGCTGAGCTACAAGGACATACTTACCATGGTCACCCTCACCGGCGGTGCCGTGCAGCGCGAGGTGCTGAGGGCCAAGGGATATTCCGAGGGCGCGATAATGGGCTTGATCCAGCCTATAGTGGTCGATGAGCACAAGATAGGCAACGCCACCACCAACTACGGTGTCTACCTCAACAACATCATCCTTCCGGGGCTTCTGGCGATGAGCATCATCTTTGTGCTTATCTACGCCCTCGGTTCGGAGTTGCGCTACGGTACTTCCAAGGAACTGATGGACACCGCCGGCGGTTCGTTCACCGCCGCGCTGGTCGGGAAACTGTTGCCCTACACGCTTATCTACCTGTTTCTCGGGCTGGGACTGGACCTGCTTCTCTTCGGGGTCTGCGGGTATCCGCTCAACGGTAACGTTCTCAACATGATGCTCTGCATGGTGGTGTTCATCCTCGCCAACGAGGCTGTGGCCGTGACACTTGTGGGCCTGCTTCCTACTCTGCGCTATGCGCTCAGCATCGCGGCCCTGTTCACGATACTCGCGTTCTCGTTCTCCGGATTCACATTCCCGGTCGAGGCCATGCCGGTGGCGCTGCAGGGTGTGTCCGTGCTCTTCCCGCTCAGGTTCTACTATCTTTTTTATGTGCAGGAGGCCATTTTCGGGACTGGGTTTGCCGGATGGTGGCTGTACATGGTATGCATGCTTCTCTTCCTCGTCGGCCCGCTCTGCGTGAGCGGCAGGCTCAAGAGGGCTTGGCTTAATCAGAATTACGCGATATGATCAAGGAACTCAAAAGAATATTCGCCGACTCCTATGTGGCGATCATCTTCCTGCTCGGCGGACTGATATACCCTCTGGTGTACGGGTTCGTCTACAGCAAGGGCACGGTGGATGACATGCCGGTGGCCGTGGTTGATCTCAGCCGGAGTCAGGACAGCAGGCGTTTCATCCGCAAGATGGATGCGACACGCGAAGTGGAAGTCGCATACCGATGTGCCACGATGCAGGAAGCCGAGCAGCTGATGCAGGAGCGGAAGGTGCACGGGGTGGTCCTCTTCCCGGAGGATTACGGCGACCGTCTGGCTGGCATGGAACAGGCCACAGTCTCTACCTACGCCGACATGTCCAGCTTCCTCTACTACAAGGACTTGACCATGGCTGTGAACCATGTCATGATCGATGAGATGGGGCAGATCGAGGCTTCCAGATATGCTGCGACCGGGATGACCGACGAGAGCATCAGGCAGATGATCAACGCCATCCCTGTCGAGGAGGAGATACCGTTCAACACCAACATGTCATTCCTGATATTCTTCCTCTCGGCGGCTCTCATCCTCGTCGTGCAGCAGACCATGTTCTACGGCGTCAGCGTGATGAACGGCTCCATGAGGGAAGGCGGTGCCACGCATGACGGTTCGCTTATCGGAAGGGCAAGTGCTTATGCCTTGATATATATAGGGATAGCCGTATATGGACTCATGCTGGTGCCGATGATGTTCGGGATGCCGCAGCGGGGTATGCTCGTGGATCTGCTTGTGCTGATATTGCTTTTCGTCATCACCTGTGTATCTTTCAGCTTCACTTTCAGCCGCTTCATTCATCACAGGGAGACTGTGTTCGTGGTGCTGCTGTTCATGTCTTCGCTCTGCCTGTTCCTCAGCGGATGCTCATGGCCTGTAAGCTCTTTCCCTCCGTTCTGGAAGGCGGTGTCTTACATATTCCCGTCCACCTTCATGATCCAGGGTTTCAACAACATCAACAACGCCGCATGTACATTGGACATGATACGCCCGCAGATCATCGGGCTCGTCGCCCAGTTCGCATTCTACAGCGTGACTGCGTTCATCATGGATATCAGCGAGCGCAACCACTACAGGCTCCTTATCGACAAGATAGAATCAAGAATAGAATCAAAACTCGAATCAATTTAATTTACACACAATCAATTATGAAAAAGACAATCATTACTCTCGCTGCTATTGCAGCAATGACATTCACCGCTAATGCCCAGATTTTCGTGGGAGGCAGCGCCGGACTCAACTTCAACGGCGGCAACACCACTACCAACGGAACCAAGACTGACAAAGAGTCCAAAGTCGGATTCACCGTCGCTCCTAATGTCGGCTGGTACTTCGCCGACAACTTCCTTGCGGGTGCAAGGCTCGGGCTCGGTTACGACAAGGACACGACTCCTGGGGCTCTCGCCGACACCAAGAAGTCAAGCTTTACATGGGCTCTCCAGCCTTATGCCCGCTACCGCTTCGCCGAGTGGAACAGTTTCGGCCTCTGGAGCGAGGTCAATCTCGGGCTCGGACGCACCACCGGCAAGACTGAAGTCGGCAACATCTCCACTGACAACAATCCTGTGCTTGCATGGGGTCTGCATGTGCTGCCTGTGCTGACATATTCTGTCAACGAGCACCTCAGCCTTGAGACTTCGCTGAACTTCCTGACCCTCGGCTATGAGGGCTCATACACTAAAAACGACGACAAGACCTACGAGGAGAACGCCTCTTCATTTACCTTCGGTGCCAGCGCCAACGATGTCATCGGTGCCATCGGACAGGTGAAGGTAGGGTTTACCTACAGGTTCTAAGCGAGCTTCTGACTATGAATTGCTTGAGGCCGTCCCTTCGGGGGCGGCTTTTTGCGTGCCGCGTTGTCGCTCGTTTCGTTGTTCGTTTCGTCGCTCGTTTTGTCTCCAGTACAGATCCGCTCCACTACGCTGCCGTACAGAAAGAGGGGTGTTTTCTGTACCGCGGGGGTCTTTGGGGGCATTTCGTACAGAAAAGGGGGTGTTTTCTGTACGGGACGGCTTCGTGGGGGGCTCCCGTACAGCAGAAGGCTGTTTTTTGTACGGAATGTGGCAGTTGAGGTGATTCGCGTCATGGCGGTCATGCGGTCAATGGGAAAAGTGAATCGATTTCGTATTGGCTGAGGGCCAGGATCCTGCGGATCTGCGCGTTGGAGGAACGGAAGTCGCGCCGTAGTCTGATGGCAAGATCAAACTTCTGTTGTCGGCTGAGGTCTTTGAGGGGAGCTGCCCCGTATTCTTTTTTGAGGATCGCTGCCAGTTGATTGTAAAGCTCGGGATCAGTGAGGAACTCTCCGTCACCGAGCTCGGCTGCGATCTCGGTGTATGCCTCCACATTTTTACTGACCAGAGAGAAGTAGTGGTGCGCGTCTCGGAACAACGCCATACCTGTTTTTATTGAGCAGAATGATGATGGGCAGATGTGGCCGTCTATGATTTCCCAATTTCCAGGAAGCTCCGGCTCTCGTCCGCGGAACATGAGTCTGCGCTGGCCTGAATGGATTTCAGCATAACGATGGTTTGTCGGGAAATCCTGAAAATAGTAGCGCCCTGTGCCCCAAGGGTAGCTGAATGGTGTGTGCAAAGGGTCGGCAACGTAGCCGTTGCGGTTGGTGTAGACGATGTTGTTTCTCAGAGATTGCAAGTTATCGATGGGCTTCAGTGACGGGGTTACGTTTTTTATCAAGGGAAACGGTTTTATCATCCTCTTGCGTATGAGATTCCAGAAGTTGAGGATTTGTTCTTTGTCTGCCGAAATTACGAAATGGAAGTGGTTACCCATGATTTCAAATGCGAGTAACGTGACACTGGTGTTGGCCTGGGCTTGCGCCACCATATTCATGGCAAGGGTAAATTCTTCTCTGGTGCTGAAAATCAGCGGTGTTTCTTTGCCGGAAGTGTAGACGTGCCAATACGGTCCGCCGGAGAGAAAAGTCGCGTTGCAGAACCTTTCTCGTTCTTTGAAGTTTTTCATCATTTTCTGAAAGTTTTAATGGTGCAGCCTGCTCCGCTGAGGCTGCTCAGCGGTACAAATATGGGACAGAAGAATCAGATTTGCAAATCTTGGCCTCGCGGTTCGCGGTTGCCGTACAGCAGAGGGCCGTTTTCTGTACGGCGTGCCCATGGAGGTCGGGGCGGCCTCTGCCGGAAGTAGCAGGAGTCAGGGATAATTCGTATCTTTCAAAAAATCAGTTAGTATGAGGGTAACAATTGTCTTTTTGATTTGCCTGATGGTGGCATCAGGCCTCAAGGCCCAGGAAATGGAGGGAGTTTGGGTGCAGGTCGATTCTGCTTCCGAGAAAGGAACTGAGATGACTGTATCGGACACGCTTAAACTCTCAGAGGATGGTGCTTTCCGCAATGCGACTGTAATGGAAATGTCGATGGATGACGGCAGCGGGCAGAAGTTCACAGTCAAAATGCTGGTCTCATGCAGCGGAAAATGGTCTTGCGAAGGCGGTGTGCTGACACAGACTTACGATGCGAAATCCATTCGCTCTGAAGTTCTGGAACAGCCGAAGGGCTTTCCGAAGATGTTCGGGAATATGCTGACCAAAAAGACAGTCTCCGAATTTAAAAAGCATGCGAAGAAACCACAGCGATCGGAAGTGCTCACATTGACATCCGACAAGCTCACACTCCGGGACATTGGGGTAAAAGACCCTAAGACCGACACTTATATGCGCGTGGAGTAGCGGAAAAATTGGCTCGCCTTCACTTGTTGTGAGGGCATAAAGACATTGATATTCCGCAACAGCATGGCAGTCATACACGACAGGACATTTTCCGGATGCAAGAACCTCGAAAGGATAGAGTTTCCAGATGGTCTGGAGGAGATTGGTGACTTCGCGTTCGCGCGCTGCACAAAGCTCACCGAACTTCATCTTCCAGCCTCAGTGGAAAAGATTGGCTACCGGTCGTTTGCTAACTGCTTCTCTTTGGAGAAGGTGGACTTGCTGTCCTTTCCGGCAATTGATGACACGGCTTTTGAAAATTGCGACAAACTTCATTAACTTTCGCGGCGTTTCTGCGACTTACAGATGAAACGGTTTTTACTGGAACATGACAGAACAGGAGTTCGGACATATCGCACAGGACTGCAGCGGCAGGCTCAAGGTGCTGGCAAGGCGTTTTTGCCGGGCTGCTGATCTGGCCATCGATGAGGATGATGTGGTTCAGGAGGCGCTGCTCGCTTTCTGGAACCTCTCCGAAAAAGGCTACCCGGTGCGCAATGCCGAGGCTCTGCTTGTCAAGATTACTAAGAACATCTGCATCTCGCATTACCGCAGACGGCACATTGTGACCGAGCCGATTGCCGGAGATGTCCTCCCTGGCGGTTTGTCTGCGACGGAAAGTGTCGATGCCCGGGATGCCGCAGCGCTCCGGAAAGAGATGTACGGGAGCCTGACCCCCTCGGAACTTGAATATACGCAGCTGCGCGAGGAGACCGGCTGGTCGCTGGATGAAATGTCGGCAAATACCGGCAAGGACAAGTCCGTGATAAAGTCTCTGCTCTCAAAGGCAAGGCGCAAGATGAAAGAGATTTTAAAGGAACAATGATATGATACAGGATAACAGGACATTGCCAGAACTCGAGAAGGCTTATCTTTCCGATGCGGCCGCAGATGAGTTTGACAGGCTCGTGCAAGGGGCGGAATCACGCAGGCGCAGACCCGTAGTCTGGGGGCTGATGCTCGCCGCGGCGGCTTCGCTGGCGCTGATCGTGACACTCAGGCCCCGTCAATGTGATTTCAACGGGCTTGAAATCGCCGAGGGAATCCAGCAGATCATGAGCCTTGACACTGACAACGTGAAGTCCGTCACGGCGACTCCTGACGGAGAGCGCATCATCCTCACAGCCGAGATGAATGACGGGAGCCGGTGCTCCTATGTGATGAACCGGGAGGGTGGAGCTGTGTCGATAACTGCGATGAAATAGGAAGGCCTGCCCGGAGGCATTGTCAGTAGCGCGCATGAACAGATGTCTGGGTGGGAACAACTTAAAAATCAAACGAATATGCTAACAATGTTTTTGAGCGCGGTATGCGCATTGGGCCTAAATGCCGCAATGGTGGCGGCACCGGCCGATACAATTGACAGATACATCATCAACGGACAGCTGATAGAGAAGTTCGACGGCAGTCAGCTGGTCGGCAAGACGGTAAGCGACTACAAGATCACTCTCGCCAAGGGAAATTCCGGTGAAGCAGTCGTGCGGATGCATGTTATCGGGACTGACGGAAAGAAGGTGAAGGAAATCAAATCCGCCACCGTGGTTGAGGGAGTGCATCCTGAAGATATTGAGGTCAATGTCAACGGCAAAACGTACAACAGCTCCAATTCCACGGTGCTACTCACATCAGCGGTCTACATCATCGACGGGAAGAAGTGTGACAAGGATGCTTTGACGAAGATCAAGCCTGAATCAATCGCTTCCATGACAGTCTACAAACCAGGCTCCAAGGAGGCTGTCAAACTCTCCGGAAAGAGCGACGTCACCGTCATCGAGGTAGTCACCAAATAGTTTTGTTCGGCACCCGCTTCTTCTGCCTGAGGCCCCGCGGCTTCAGGCAGTTTTTCGTCTCGGGCGAGACAGTTATTTTTGACATTTGCCAAGATCCGGCAGCCACAGGGCAATGATGCCGATGAGGGGGAGCAGGCTGCTGATGCGGAAGATGAACTCGATGCTGGTACGGTCCGCGAGCCAGCCGAAAAACGCCGAGCCGAGCCCGCCGATGCCGAACATCAGCCCGAAGAACACCCCGGAGATCATACCGACCCTGTCCGGCAGGAGTTCAGTGGCGTAGACGATTATTGACGGGAATGCCGAGGCGATGATGAATCCCGTTATGGCCGCCATGATGATGGTCCATCCGAGGCTGAGATGCGGCATCGCCAAGGCGAACGGAGCGGCCCCGAGTATGGAGATGAGTATGATGCGCTTGCGCCCGAACCTGTCGCCGAGCGCCCCGCCTATTACTGTCCCTGCGGCGAAGGCGGCCAGATATGCGAAGAGGCAGAGCTGCGATGACTTGACATCCAGGGCGAATTTGTCCATAAGGAAAAATGTGAAGTAACTGGTCATCGAAGCTGTGAAGAAGTACTTGGAGAACAGCAGGATGACAAGTATCACAAGGGCTCTTCGGACTAGCCGGGCGGAGAGCGGGCGTCCCGGGCTGGCGTTCTTTTCTGAACTGCGCGTGGCGGTGAGGCTGCGGCTGTACCATTTCCCGACCACAAGAAGCAAGAGGGCTGCGGCAATTGCAGCCAGGGCGAACCAGCTGATCGCACCTTGCCCGTGCGGGAGCACTATCGCTGCGGCCAGGAGCGGGCCTATGGCATTGCCGCCGTTGCCCCCGACCTGAAATATGGACTGGGCCAGGCTCTTGCGCCCGCCGGATGCCAGCTGGGCCGCGCGCGAGGCTTCCGGATGAAACACCGATGAACCGAGTCCTACAAGGCCCACCGACAGGAGGATCAGCGCAAGGGTGTTGCTTGTGGAGAGCAGCAGAAGGCCGCATAGGGTGAAGCACATCCCTATCGAGAGGGAGTAGGGCTTCGGGTTGCGGTCGGCATACAGACCCGTGAAAGGCTGCAGGATGGAGGATGTCATCTGGAAGACCAGGGTTATCAGACCTATCTGCGTGAAAGTGAATCCGAACTTCTCCTTGAGTATCGGATAGACAGCCGGGATGACCGACTGGATCATGTCGTTGAGCAGATGTGATACGCTGATTATCAGCAGGATCCCGAAAGCAGTGCGGCTGGCGCTGTCTGGGGTGGCTGCGCTGGTGGTGGCGGTGTGGCTGTCTGTTTTGCTTGCGGCGGTAGCTGCTTTGTTGTCTGTCTTCATCTTTGTGTGCTCCTGCCTTAAGAAATATCTGCCCCGGTGTTACTTTCTGGGACGAGACCCCTGGCCGGCGCGCAAAGATACACCTTTCCTGTCGGATTGCAATGCGGCCGCTGTTCGTTCCTATCCCTGCCCCTGATTTCCTTTGTCCTTGCCCCGACTGCCTATGCCTCTGCCCAAAGTGCCCTTCGGGCCAGATCTTCAAAAGGTTGGGGTAAAAATCGAGAAAAATACCCCAACCTTCAGAACAGGTATGGTTTAGAGGCACGTCGGGGCGAGGTGGAGTTCAAAGGTTGGGGATAAAATCACAAAAAACACCCCTACCTTTGCCGCAAGGTAGCCTTGGAGTGCCGTGCATGGAGGGTGCCGTGTAAAAGGTAGGGGAAGAAAACGCCGAAAATACCCCAACCTTCGGCTGGCACCTTTGCTTCCGCCCGTTCCTTGTCCCCGTTCCTTGCCATCGTTTCTGCCCCGTTCATGCCACCGCCCCGAGCTCAGTGCCCGTCGCCCCGAGCTCAGTTCTCAGTGCCCTGCCGCCCCGTGCGCACGAGACCGATCCCGTGCGTGAAAAGCCGTCTGGTGCGCACGAGGACGTTGGAAAATCTTCGCCGTGCGCACAAGGCCGTCTGGTGCGCACAGAATCGACTTCGTGCGCACGAGAATGGGGAACATGTGGCGGGTTGCGGCTAAAAAAAGAGCGAATCATGCGATCCGCTCTAAATGTTTGCACAACGGAATAATCCTTATTGTGAATTGCTTCTTTTGTTCCGCAAAAATAGTAATATCAAATGGAAATACAATAAAAATTGTTAGTTTTGTGGAAACTACAACCAATTTCAGATGAAAAAAGTATTGGGACTTGACCTTGGGACGACCAGTATCGGTTGGGCATTGGTCAATCAGGCAGAATCAAGCGGTGAGCATTCTTCAATAATCGCAACAGGTGTCAGGGTCAACCCCTTGACAACTGACGAGAAAGACAGCTTTGAGAAAGGTAAAGCAATAACAACCAATGCCGACCGCCGTCAAAAGCGCGGCATGCGGAGAAACCTGCAGCGTTACAAGCTCCGCCGGGAACACCTGTTGTCTGTTCTCAGGCGTGAAGGATGGATAAGTGAGGATACTGTGCTGTCCGAGCAGGGAGCGCGTTCGACTTATCAGACCTTCAGACTTAGGGCAGCTGCTCCTGCAGAGGAAATCTCCCTTGAAGATTTGTCACGTGTCCTGCTGATGATCAACCGCAAACGCGGATATAAGAGCAACCGTAAAACTGACAAGGGAGAGGAGGGGCATCTGATTGACGGGATGGAAGTTGCCCGTACACTTTATGATGAAGGACTTACTCCTGGAGAGTATTCTCTGCGTCTTGTAAATGAAGGAAAGCGTGTACTGCCTGACTATTATCGCTCGGATTTGGTGGCGGAACTGGAGAAAATCTGGTCATCCCAGAAAGTCTGGTATCCGGATATCCTTACGGATGAGTTCAAAAACAGCATCGAGAATGACGGACGCAACGGGGTCATCAAGAAATTCCTTAGCCGATACTCTATTTATACTGCTGACAATAAGGGTAAAGACAAGAAAAAGACTGCACTCGAATGGAGGGTTAAAGCCCTCGCGGATCAGCTTGATAAAGAGACTCTTGCCTATGTAATAGCAGACTTGAAAGGTGCTATACAGGGTTCAAGCGGATATTTGGGTGCAATCAGTGATCGTAGCAAGGAACTTGTTTTTGACAATCTTACAGTCGGCCAGTATCTCTGGCGGCAAATTGAACAGGATCCCAATTATAGCACGCGAAACAAAGTCTTTTACCGGCAGGACTATATGGATGAATTCGAGCGTATCTGGGTATGCCAAAAACGTTTTCATCCGGAACTGAACGATGAACTGAAGTCGGAAATCCGCGATGTTGTGATCTTTTATCAGCGGCGGCTCAAATCCCAGAAAAACCTTATAAGTTTCTGCGAATTTGAAACTCGTGACATCACCGTGGAGGAGGCCGGTGTGCAAAAAGTCAAGAAATGCGGATGCCGTGTGGCCCCACGCTCATCGTTGATTTTCCAGGAATTCAAGATATGGTCAGTCCTCAACAATATCTCCGTCAAGAGCAAGACGGATGGCAGTACCGTTGAGGTCACTGATGAGATGAAGAGGCGACTTTTTGATTATCTTTCTGTAAATGACAAGATTACAGTGTCCGACATGCTGCGCCTCTTTGAACTCAAGCCGAAAGGGTATGATGTCAATTATAAGGAGATTCAGGGAAATTTGACTTTGGCTGAATTGTACCGTAAGTTTTTTGAGGTCGTTTCAGCCAGCGGGAACGGTGAACACGATCTTGCGAAGCTGTCGTATTCCGGGGCGTATAAGATTCTGTTTGAGGTGTATAGTGCGTTGGGGTTCAGTACTGAAATCCTTACGTTTGACGCTTCCTTGCCAAAGAAAGAGTATGAATGTCAGCCTCTTTTCAAACTCTGGCATCTTCTCTATTCTTATGAGGGGGATAACTCCAAGACCGGGGACGCGAGCCTTATTCGCAGAGTGGCGGAAATCTGCCGGATGCCGGAGGAATATGCCCGGATTATAGCATCTGTAAAGTTACTTGATGACTATGCTTCACTCAGCCACAAGGCCATGAAGAAGATCCTGCCGCACCTGAAGGATGGCTGTGCTTATGACGAGGCATGTGCTCGGGCCGGGTACAACCATTCTTCTTCCATGACAAAAGAAGAGAATGAGGCTCGGGTTCTTAAAGACAGGCTTGAGGTGCTTCCGAAAGGAGCGTTGCGCAACCCGGTGGTGGAGAAAATCCTCAACCAGATGGTCAATGTCGTAAACACCTTGGCGGATGAATACGGGAAGCCGGATGAGATCCATATTGAGATGGCCCGTGAACTTAAGCAGAATGCAAAGCAGAGGGAGAAGGCAACTAAAGATATTGCTGACAATACGAAGCGTGACGAGGAGATAGTGAAAAAACTTCAGGAGGAGTTTGGACTTAAGTATGTCAGCAAAAAGGATATCCTGCGGTACAGGCTCTATGAGGAGCTTAAGTCGCTCGGATATAAGACGCTGTATTCGGGCCAGTATATTCCTAAAGATCGTCTTTTCTCCAACAGCATTGACATCGAACACATCATCCCGCAGGCCCTGATGTTTGACGATTCCTATTCCAACAAGACTCTCGAATTCAGCGATGTCAACCGTGACAAGGGGAAGGAGACGGCTTTCGATTATGTGTCAAGGAAATACGGCCCAGCAGAGTTGGACGCATATAAGCTTCGTGTCCATGAGCTTTATTCTCATGAGGTGATTTCGGCCCGCAAACGTGACCGTCTGCTTATGAGGCAGAGTGATATTCCATCGGACTTCGTCAATCGCGATCTGACTAATTCACAGTACATAGCACGTAAATCCACGGAAATGCTTGGCGAGTTTGTCCGTGATGTGATGCCGACTACAGGTAGTATCACAGCACTTCTCAGGGAGCAGTGGCAGCTTGTGGATGTGATGAAAGAGCTAAATCTTCCAAAATACCGTCAGGCCGGCAAAACTTTCACAGTCACCAAGTCTGACGGGCAAAGTCTTGAGAAGATCAGTGATGACTGGACGAAGAGGAATGACCATCGTCATCATGCGATGGATGCTTTGACAATCGCTTTCACAAGGCGTTCTCATATCAAGGTCCTGAATACGCTTAACGCGCTTCCGGGTTCCGAAGATTACAGCCTGAAGGAGATGGTTACGACCGTGTTGCCTAATCGTAAGCGTATATTCACACCTCCTATGCCGCTCGGGGAACTCCGTTCCGCGTTCAAGTCGGCACTTGAGTCAACACTCGTTTCCATCAAGGCTAAAAACAAAGTCGCGACCAGGAATGTCAACAAATCAAAGGTCAAGAACGGAACAATCGCTGTTGAGACATTGACCCCTCGTGGACAGCTGCATAAAGAGCAGGTATACGGCCGCCGAAAAGTATATGAGCCATTCGAGGTGACGGTCGGAGGCAAGATGGATGCTGCCATGATTGCTTCTGTGGCTTCAAGGGCCGAACGTGAGGCCTTGAAGCGGCGGCTTGAGGCGTTTGGGGGTGACCCCAAGAAAGCCTTCACCGGCAAGAACTCTCTGGAGAAGAATCCTCTGTATGTGGACGAACTCCAGTCAGTTGCTGTTCCGGCCAAAGTGAAGTGCGTGAGAATGAAGGAGGTATATAGCATCAGGAAGGAGATCGGGCCGGATATCAGTGTGGATAAGGTCGTTGACGGGCGCGTCCGTGCTCTTCTCAAAGCCAGGCTTGACGAGTATGGTGGAGATCCGAAGAAGGCCTTTGTTAATCTTGAGGAGAAACCGATATGGATGGATGAGTCCAAGGGGATCAAAATGAAGAAAGTGACCATAGCCGAGAACTTTGACCTTTGCGCTATCCGGGACAAGAGGGACAAGGATGGAAAACTGATTTTGGATTCTGCCGGCAACACGATTCCGTCGGATTATGTCAATCCTCGAAATAACCATCACATTGCAATCTATGAAGATGCGGATGGCAATTATCAGGAGCTGGTCGTGACTCTTCTTGAGGCACTTCAACGCAAGACTGCCGGGCTGCCTGTTATTGATAAGACGTACCATGAGGATCTCGGCTGGAAGTTTGTTTTCAGCATGAAACTCAACGAGATGTTTGTCTTCCCGAATCCGGCAACCGGCTTCGACCCTTCAGAGATGGATCTGATGGATCCGGCAAATTATGCGGCGATAAGTCCTAATCTATTCAGGGTGCAGACATTGAGTAGTGGTGATTATCGTTTCAGGCATCATCTGGAGACATCTATAGAGAGTGATAAAGAACTTAAGGATGTGACTTGGAAAAGATTAAAAAGTCTGTCCTCACTAAAAGGTATCGTCAAAGTCCGCATCAACCACATAGGGCAGATAGTCGCAGTGGGGGAGTATTGATATGATAAAGAGAACCCTTTATTTCGGCAACCCTGCCTACCTGTCATTGAGCAACAGGCAGCTCGTGGTGGAGAAGCCTTCGGACGGAGACCTGCCGTTCGGGGACGGGCCGCCGCGCAGGACCATCCCGGTAGAAGATATCGGGGTGATAGTCATAGATAACCGTCAGGTCACGATTACTTCGGCCCTGATGGCTGCGCTCTTGGACAACAATGCGGCTGTCATCAACTGTGACGAGAAATCCATGCCGGCAGGGCTGCTCTTGCCGCTTGAAGCCAACACGGTGCAGAGTGAGCGTTTCCGCAGTCAGATTGATGCATCCCTTCCTCTCAAAAAGCAGTTGTGGCAGCAGACGGTGCAGTGCAAAATTGCCAATCAGGCGGCGGTGCTCAAATATGTTTCAGGGGAAGATGCTCGCAATATGATTATCTGGTCCGGTCAGGTGCGGAGCGGGGACAGTGAAAATATGGAAGGGCGGGCAGCGGCGTTTTATTGGAAGAACATTTTTCCGGAATTGCCGTTTTTCGTGCGTGGCCGTTATGACGGTGCCCCGAACAACCTGCTCAATTACGGCTATGCTGTTCTCCGTGCAGTGATTGCCCGTGCTCTGGTATCCAGCGGGCTTTTGCCTACATTGGGGATCCACCATTGCAACCGCTACAATGCCTTTTGCCTTGCGGATGATGTCATGGAACCGTACCGTCCTTATGTTGACCGGCTTGTGGTTGATATTATGTCCGACGACAATCTGTGCCCGCAGTTGACTCGTGAGATCAAGGCAAGGCTTCTTGGAATTCCGGTGCTGGATGTAGTGATTGACGGTCGGAGGAGTCCGCTCATGCTGGCAGCCAGCCAGACCACGGCCTCGCTGGCGAAGTGTTTTGGGGGAGAGTTGAGGAAGATCGTTTATCCTGAGATGTAGGCTGTGTCCAGGCTTAGCGAATATCGCGTCATGTGGGTGCTTGTATTCTTTGATCTTCCGACTGAGACCAAGAAAGAACGCAAAGCGGCTGCCAGTTTCCGTAAAGAGTTGATAGGGAATGGTTTCTCGATGTTCCAATTCTCGATTTATATCCGCCAATGTCCGTCTGTGGAAAATGCCGGGGTGCACATCCGCAGGGTCAAGGGCCTGCTTCCGGAGTATGGGAAGGTCGGTGTGATGTGCATCACGGACAAGCAGTTCTCCACTATGGAGCTTTTTATCGGGCGGAAGAACGCAGAACTTCCGTCGGTTGAGCAGCAACTGGAGCTTTTCTGATGAGGATGTCGTAGGCTCGCGCGAGGTCGGTTCTCATTGCTGCGGTGTTCGTAAGATGCCCCCAGTATTCATTGGTCATTTATGCAGGTAGGAGCGTATTTGCCCAGATTCGCTCCTACCTGAAAAGGAAGGGTGCCACAGAACGCCGTGTGGGGCAGGTGGGGTGTCTAGGTGTGAGCGGAAAGCCCGGAATCGGCTCACACCTGGCGCGTGTGTCTGGTACGGGCGGCCCGCCGTCCGTTCTTTGTTCCCGACGAAACCATGCCAAAACAAAGGAAACCCGACACATCATGCCGAGTTTCCTTAATCCTATTGTTATAGGTAATTCTTTGTTTTATAGGTCTTTGTGCAGATTGTACTGTTGTGACCTATGACAAAGATACAAAAAGAAAGCAATTCACAACGGTGCGCTGCTGCTGACGTTCACGGGACGCACTGTTGTGACCTATGACAAAGATACAAAAAGAAAGCAATTCACAACGCGAAAAATTTAGTCGCTGCGTGTAGAAATACTGTTGTGACCTATGACAAAGATACAAAAAGAAAGCAATTCACAACACGAACGTCTCAAAGCGGTCAATTTCTTTTACTGTTGTGACCTATGACAAAGATACAAAAAGAAAGCAATTCACAACTATGCCGCCCTCGTATTCCGCCGGATAATACTGTTGTGACCTATGACAAAGATACAAAAAGAAAGCAATTCACAACTATCTTGGTTCCCGCGAGGTCGAAATAATACTGTTGTGACCTATGACAAAGATACAAAAAGAAAGCAATTCACAACTGGAGAAGATTTCTGAAGCATTGGCACGGGACTGTTGTGACCTATGACAAAGATACAAAAAGAAAGCAATTCACAACCACGGATAGAAGAAATCGTCTGCGACACGCACTGTTGTGACCTATGACAAAGATACAAAAAGAAAGCAATTCACAACCGGAGACTGATAGAACAAGGAGAAACAAGGACTGTTGTGACCTATGACAAAGATACAAAAAGAAAGCAATTCACAACGAATACATAGCTAATAGCCGGAGAGGGAAACTGTTGTGACCTATGACAAAGATACAAAAAGAAAGCAATTCACAACCCAAACCGCCCAAAAGCGACAAAATGTAAGACTGTTGTGACCTATGACAAAGATACAAAAAGAAAGCAATTCACAACAAGTATGAGTACGAGGAAGTGCTCGTGCCGACTGTTGTGACCTATGACAA
>DJOT01000034.1 GCA_002439095.1 Bacteroidales bacterium UBA6431
GGCGGAAAGAGAGTGGCGAAGGGGTCTGGTGCAGTCCAGGAGGTAGGGGTAAAAATCGCGAAAAACACCCATACCTTTGCTGACGGGGTGCCGCAGAGGGCCGTATAAGGGCAGCGCTTCCGGAAGGTAGGGGAGGAAATTGCCATAAATACCCCAACCTTTGACGAGGGGATGCCGCAGAAAGCCGTGCAGTGGCAGTGCCTCCAGAAGGTAGGGGTAAAAAGCGCTAAAAACACCCCAACCTTTGCTGACGGGGTGTCGCAGAGCGCTGCAGAATGGCGGTGAGTCCTTGTGGGAAAGGGGCGTTGGCTGACAGTGCAGGTGCGAGAGGTGGCTGGGGCTCAACACAAAAGCCTCGCCCCTGCCACCTCCCGCCACTCCCGCCACTGGTCCGCGCCGCATCCGCCTCTGCACCCCTCTGGTCCGCACGAAGTCGATTCCGTTCGGGAGAGGACGGGTTCGACGTACGGAATCTTTGGAAAATCCCCGAACCGGGTTATAGCAGAAAATGATTAAAATGCTATAGCCTGGCTCGGGGATCGGCCTCTGGGAATGTTTTAGGTCTTGGGTTATAGCATAATGCAGGGAAAATGCCATAACCTAGAAAATCTATTCTGCGGTCAGCTTGACCTGCACCCCTTCGAGCAGAGGGGAAGTGAAGCTGACGGTGATTTCGCCAGGCTCGCCGGTGGTCTGGATGTAGGCGAGCAGCCGGCCGTTGTAGACCCTCTGCTTATTGTCGCGGTAATCGCCCATGTCGGTATTGTCCGCACCCTCGAGTCCGAGCAGGCGTGCCGGACCCTCCACGGTGCAGGTGATGTTGTTGTCAGCGAGCTTGACCATCACCCCTTTCTCGTCAACCACGGTCACGGTGATGTGGGCTGTGGCCTTGTCGCGTGACAGCTCCGTCCTGTCGGCAGTGGCACGAATGGCGTACGGGTGGCCTGAAGTGGTTATGCTGTACTCGGAGAGCACCTTGCCGTCCATGTCGCAGCCCTCGGCCTTGAGGGTGCCCGGACGGAACGGGATGTCCCAATAGATGATGCCGCTCTTGTCGTCGTAAGGCTTCATCTCCCCGACCTGCTTGCCGTCCAGAAGGAGGCGTGCCTGAGGGGCGTTGGTGTAGCAAACGACGCGGATCTTCTGCTCCAGGGCGTAGTTCCAGCTGTCGAGAGCATCGGTGGAGAGGAATACGCGTCCGTCGCGGCGAACAGGTCCCGGTCTGCGGTTGCCCGCATCGGCAGGGTATGTGCCGATATAGGTCACTGGCTCGGTGCTCCACATGGAGGCGCGGAAATAGCCGCGAGGCTTAGGGAAGCTGGCGAAGTCGAGAAGTCCGGTCCCGAGGCCGCGCGACGGCCAGCGGTTAGACTCTCCAAGGTAGTCGGTCCCGGTCCAGATGAACTGGCCGAAGATGTAGTCGTTGTCGCGCACGGCGAGCCATGCGTCACGGCTCAGGCCGTTTTCACTGCCGTAGATGACGCGCTCCGGGTAGGTGGCGTGATCCTGGGCGTAGCGGTTCTCGGTGTAGTTGTAGCCCACAACATCCACAGCCTCAGGATACTCGGTCTCGTTGGACATCACAACCCCGGCAAGGGCTCCCGTGATAGGACGGGAAGTGTCCACGGCACGTACGCAGGCTGCAAGCCTCTTGGCTATCTTGCCTATGCGCATCGCGTCCGGCGCCTTGGGGTTGTAGCCCCCGAACATCGGCTGATTGATGCTGCTGCCGTCCAGGACCGGGTGTGAGTATGGATCGTTGGGGTAGTCAACCTCGTTGCCGATGCTCCAGAGGAAGATGCTGGTGTGGTTGCGGTCACGGCGTACCATGTCGGTGATGTCGGTCTCGATCCACTCCTCGAAGAAGTCGAAGGTGCCGTCGTAGCCCGGGGTGCCCACGTTCCAGCCCTCGATCCACTTGCGCTTAGGGAACTCCCACTCGTCGGACACCTCGTCCATCACGAGCAGCCCCATCTCGTCGCAGAGGTCGTAGAGGACAGGGGCCTGCGGGTTGTGGCTCATGCGGATGGCATTGGTGCCGATGGCCTTGAGGTTCTCAAGACGTCTTCTCCAGACTTCCTCGGGCACCACAGCTCCGAGCACGCCGGCATCGTGGTGCAGGCAGACTCCCTTGACTTTCATCCAGTTGCCGTTGAGGGCAAATCCTTTATCTGGGTCGAATTGGAGGGTACGCAGGCCCACGCGGGTCTCAGCCCCATCGATCTTCTGCCCGTCCTCGAGGAGTTCGGTCTTGAGGGTATACAGATACGGATCGCCAAGATCCCAGCGATGAGGTTTCTTGACCTTGAGGTCGATGTTGAGTTTGCTCTCCCCCGGCTCCAGGTCCTTGACAGCGGCGCTGCGGCTTGCCACCTGGATGCCGGAAGCATCGTAGAGAGTGGCCTTAACCGTGAGCTTGCCACTTACTGAGAGGTGCTTCTGCACTTCAATATCAACATCTACAACCGCCTGATTGTCAGAGATGGACTTGGCCTTCCAACCCACACCCCAAAGGGCGAAATGGGTCTGAGGCGCAGATACGAGCCAGACATCCCGGTAGATACCGGAGCCCGTGTACCAGCGCGAGTCGGCGTAACGGCTGTGGTCAACTCTGACGGAAAGCAGGTTCTCCCCGTCCCTGAGGTAAGGGGTCAGGTCATACAAGAACGAGACGTAGCCATTTGGACGCTTGCCTAGCAGTTGCCCGTTGAGATAAACCTCGCTGCGGTTGTAGACTCCCTCGAAGTAGATGTAGTGACGGGGAGAGTCATCGCTCACCGTGAAATGCTTGCGATACCAGCCGATGCCGCCCGGGAGGTAGCCTGTGCAGCTGGCGAGGGTCGGAGAGAGCAGCCCCTCGACGGACCAGTCGTGCGGAAGGTCGAGCTTGCGCCATTTCGAGTCATCGAAGGAATTGTCTTTGTACGCGGTGCTGTCTGTGAGGCTGAAGAGCCAGCCGTCATCGAATTTGACGGCGTTGCCGAACGAGGTCTGCGCCGGTGCGGACAGGCAGCAGGCCAGAGACAGCAGAATTGTAAGAATGGAAAATTTTTTGTTCATAGTTGTTTGAAATGTCCTCAAATATCGGGAAATAAGCCGGAGTCCGCAAGGGCAGACCCCGGCCGGGATACAATTTTTTAAGGAATTATTGACGTCTTGCAGGAGTCTCGGCGAAAGCGATCTCCCACTCCTCAGCGAACTTGCCCTTCTCGACGCTGACCTTGACCTTGCTTGAGAGCAGGGTCTGTACGTCGGTCTTGAGCTTGAGGGCGAATTCGGAGCGGCTCTTGGCCTTGGCGAGATCCACGGTGACGGTCTTGCCGTTCTTAGGGTTGGTCCAGGAGATCTTTCCGGTCACTCCTTCCTCGAGAGGCTGGTAGAGCTTGATGTTGAGCACATCAGTCTCCTTGATGCCGAACTCGAGAGGGAAGCACCACTTGGCCCATGCCACTGCGGAGGCGTCGCGTGCATCAGCATCCTGTACGGCGATGGCAGCCTCGTCGGCGAACACGCCGCTGCCGAGGTACTCGAACGCGCCTACATCAGGGTGGCCGTCGTTTACCGGGAGACCGAAGAAGTCGCGTCCGCCGTTGTTCGGCATGTAGAGACCAGCGTTGATGCAAGGGGAATCTGCGCGCAGCATATAGCCCTTGAGAGTGCACAGACCGGTGCCGCCGGTGCCCGGAGCCACGAACTTAGGATCGGCCACGATGGCCTTAGGGTCATCTGGAAGACCGTTCTTCCAAGGTCCGAAGTAGCAGTTGTTAAGGAAGAGGCTGCCGGCAGGGAGGTTCGGCTTGAGGGTGTCGTCGAATGTCCTGTCCCAAGCGAAGCCTGTAGACCATGCCGTGCGGAACTGGCCCTGACCGGTGGCGTAGAAGATGTTGTTGTAGAAATGTGCGCCGAGATCATCGATGTTCTTGGCCTTCTCAGGGTAGTCGCCACGGAAGTACTCAATCTCTGAAACGCCGTGGTCTACGTAGAACACGTTGTTGTAGAGGATGTTGTTGTCGTTCTTGAGGCTGCCCTGCATCTGGACGAGGTGGGTCTTGTCGTTCTCGGAGATGTTGTAGCGGGCCACGTTCTCGAAGATGTCGTACATCAGGAGGAGGAAGCCGTGGTTCTCCTTGCTGTAGTTGTACTGTGCAAGGCACCTCTTGCAGTAGAAGTCGAAGTCGTATGCGAAGCCGTCGCCGTTACGGATCTGACGGCCGGTGTCATAGACCTCGTTGAACTGCATGATGGTCTCCTCGCAGCGGATGATCCAGCAGGCTGCGGTGTGCGGCCACCAGCCCTCGCCTTTCTCGGCCCAACCTGTATCTCCAGGGAGGTCAAGAGAACCGGAACGCAGGCAGGAACGGTGGATCTCGTTGAACTCGATGAGAGCCCTGTACGAGCCGCCTACGATGATACCGTCACCGCCCAGATCGTCCATGTAGTTGCGGCGCACGCGGAGCTTGCCGATGCCGTTGGTGGTGATGCCGACCTTGTCCACCCTCTCGATCCTGTTGCCCTCGATGAGCACATCCTCAAGGGTCGGAGGGACATAGGCTACAGGAGAATCTCTCCACGGACGGTTGACCCCGCCAGTGATGGCAGCGCTGCGCAGGCGGGTGCCGCCCATCTGGCCCCAGATGTCATGGATGAAGTTGTCCTTGATCACGATGTAGTTGAAAGCCTTGCCCGGCTCATTCTCATCGATGAGGATGCCGTTGCGGCCCACTCCCACTTCCGGAGCGTAGCCGCTGGTTATCTCGAATCCGCGAACTTCAAGCCCGTCGGCGTTGAGGATGGTGATGGCTGAGCCTTCCTTCTTGCCCATGTTGATCACCGGACGGCCCTCTCCGTACCCGGAGAACACGATCGGTTTCTCCGGGGTGCCGGAACTCTTGATGACGAGGTTGCCGTAGAATGTGGCGCCGCCCTCGAAGAGAATCTTGTCGCCGGCCTGGAAAGTGGCGGCGTTGACCTTGTCAATGCTCTTCCAGGCATTGCGCACTGAAAGTCCGTCCGCAGAGTCGCTTCCCTGCGGAGATACGAAGTATGTCTTGTCCTGCGCCTGAAGTCCAAGCGCGGCAAGAGCGAATATGCTGATTACTAAACTAACTTTTTTCATTTTTATCTGTTTCTTTGTGCAATTTCTTTCACCGGAATCTCGAATTCTTCACTGAACGAGCCGTTGGTGAGTGATACTTTGACCGCTGTGCCGTCCGGGACGCTCAGTCCCTCCTTGACCGGCAGGGTCAGGGTGCGGCGGTCTTTCAGTTTGGAAATGTCTAATTTGTATGTTTTACCCTTGACAGGGTCTGTCCAGCTGACGCTGCCCGTGATGTCCCCGGTGAGGGCCTCGCGCAGGCGGATGCTGAACCTGGCAGGACCGTTGGAGGCTATTGCCTGAGGGAAGCTCCATCTTGCCCATGCCACTGACGATGCCTCGCGGGAGGCCCTGTCAAGTGCTGCCTCCTTTTCCGGGTCGGCCTCCGGCACGCTTCCGAGATACTCGAACGCTCCTATGTCGGTCTTGCCGTCATACAGAGGCTGTCCGAAGAAGTCGCGACGGCCGTTGTCCGGGATGTAGACTCCCGCACCGATGCACGGGGAGTCCGCTCGGAGCATATAGCCCTTGAGAGTGCACAGACCGTCCCCTCCGGTGCCAGGCGCCACGAACTTCGGGTCTGCGACCAGAGCCTGCGGATCATCCGGGATGCCGCTTTTCCACGGGCCGAAGTAGCAGTTGGCAAGGAACATGCTTCCTGCCGGGAGGTCGGGCTTGAGGGTGTCGTCGAACTTCCTCTCCCAGGTGTAGCCTGTGGAGTATGCGGTGCGGAAACGTCCCTGTCCGGTGGCGTAGAAGATGTTGTTGACGAAGCGGGCCCCGAGGTCATTGATGTCCTTGGCGCTCTCCGGGAAGTCTCCCCTGAAGAAATCAAGGTCAAGCAGGCCGTGATCCACATAGAACACGTTGTTGTAGAGGACGTTGTTGTCACCCTTGAGGCTTCCCTGCATCTGTACGAGATGAGTCTTGTCGTTCTCTGAGATGTTGTAGCGGGCGATGTTCTCGAAGATGTTGTACATCAGCAGGAGGAACCCGTGATTCTCCTTGCTGTAGTTGTACTGTGCGATGCACCTCTTGCAGTTGAAGTCAAAGTCGTAGGCGAAACCGTCCCCGTTGTAGAGGTTGCGGCCGGTGTCATATACTTCGTTGAACTGCATGATGGTCTCCTCGGTGTCCTGAATCCAACATGCGGCCACGTGCGGCCACCATCCGTCGTCTCCCGGGAGGTCGGGCGCTCCGGCCCTGAGGCAGCTGCGGCGGATGACGTTGTACTCGATGAGGCCGCGGTACGGGCCGTTGACGAAGATCCCGTCGCCGCCGAGGTTGTCCATGCGGTTCTTGCGTACCACCACGTTGTCCCTGGCTCCCCAGCAGACGATGCCGCACTTGTCGATACGCTCGATAGTGTTGCCCTCGATACGCACGTCATTGATAGTGGACGGTTTGTAGGACGGGTCACGGAACGATTCGCGGTCGCGCAGAATCCTGACGAGGATGGCGGAACTGTAATAGCCCACATTCAGGCCACGTCCTCCCATCTGTCCCCAGATGTCGTGGATGTAGTTGTCCTCGATGACGATGTGCCGGATGTCGTTGCCCTGTCCGGAGGCTGTCACGGCTATGCCCTGACGGCCCGTCCCGATCTTGAACGGGGCACCGGAAGTGACTTCCATGCCCTTGACCTCCCAGTAAGAGATGTTTTCGAGCAGGATGCCGGCACCTTCAGCCTCACCGAAATCGATGACAGGCCGCTCCCCGCCCCCGTAGGAGGAGAGGACGATTGGATTGCCCTCCGAGCCGGAGCCGCGGGGCTTGAGCTGCCCCTTGAAAGTGGCCCCGGATTCGAAGAGAATCTTGTCTCCGGGCTGGAAGACCGTGCCGTTTACTTTGGCGATGGTCTTCCAGGCACCCTCGACAGAGAGTCCGTCCGAGCTGTCATCCCCTCCCGGCGACACGAAGTACGTCCTCTGCTGCGCAGAGACCGACAAGGTGAGGAGGGAGAGCAGGATGAGAGTTGAACTTTTTTTGAACATCACTATTATTTTTTGACAAACACAACTCTGTTGACGGAAAGTGGCTTGACATCGATGCTTTTTGCACTCTTTATGCTGCGGGTGCTGAAGCTGATGTCAGAATGGTCAGCATAGGCGCGTGAGAGCCTGTCCGGTGCTGAAACATCCTCTATTCTGACGGCCTTGTAGCCTTTCGGAACTGAAAGGTTGAAAGTCAGAGGTTCGGTTGACTTGTTGACCAGATAGACATTCATGCCTTCTGAAGTCTCGCATGCGGAGAGTTTCACAAGTTCATTCTTTGAGCGTCGGTTGACGATGAGAGGGAAGTTCACCTCTGTGGCTGCAACATTGTGAACCCTCTCAGGCATGCTTCCTGCTTTAGGCTTCATGTTGGTTTTCATCTCGGTTGCAAGAGGATATTCATCATCCCTCTGTGCGAAGAAGCGGAACACTTCACCCATCGGGGAGAGCCAAGCGGCTTCCTTGGATGACTCTATCACATTCTGACCCCAGGTGTTGACACAGTTGTTGAAGTTTGCGAGGTAGTATTCGCCGCCATAGGACATGTAATCCATCAGCTGTCCCGCTCCATTGAGGGCGTAGAACCAATGTATCTGCCTGTATGAAAGCACTTTCTTGTAGTCGTTGACGAGTGAAGGTCTCCAACCGTAGAACTGAGGCACTTCCGGATCATCGAAAGGCTCCGGTGAGGCTGAGTTGGCAAGCCACTCGGTGTTGACAAGCTTGATGTCGGTGCCGTGTTTCTTGTTGTAAGCCCTGATGGAGTCGAGAACCTTGCTGACGAATTCAGGTTGTCCGTTGCGGGCTATGAGATAGTCGATATAAGGTCCTGCGATCTCCAACTGCTGGTCGATGTAATACGAACTGTTTGAGAATGAATATGTCATCATCATGAGTTCGATGTTTGGATCGACGGCTTTCATGGCCTTGGCGAAGTCAACGGTGTATCTGGCATACTGGAGAGGGGTCCACTTGCGTCCTGCCTCGTTGTCCATTTCGAACATACGGACTTTGCGGGTGCGTGTGGCGCCGTTGCTCTGACGGAACTTGCCCATTGGGGTGTCATCGGCACCATTGAGGTACTCGACGAACTCGGCAGCCTTGAACGGGGTGCTGGTCATCATGTTGATGCAGATCTGCGGTTCGCAGCCGACCTCATCGCAGAGTTCGAGGAACTCGTCAATGGAGGCGTCGTTGTCGTCGAAGCCGCCCCAGTAGTAGCTTGAAGTCGTAGGGCGAAGATCCTGCGGGCCTACATAGTTGCGCCACTGGTAGAAGCTGGCGTAGCATCCGCCAGGATATCTCAGGACAGGAACCTTGATCTCCTTGAGGAGGTCGATGACATCCTGTCTCCAACCCTTGAAGTTGTCTGAAGGCATGAGAGAGCAGCAGGACAGACACATGTTCCCTTTCCACTCGTAACTGAGTTCAAGGATCGCGTTTCCGGTAAAACCGAGATCAGGAATGCGGCAGGTGAATGTCTGCTGGTATGCCCTCATCGGGAAGGACTGCTGATACAATATGCGTCCAGGGTCGTTCTGGTCTCTGAGTATTACCTCGAAAGGCATTTCGATATCTTCCTGACCTTCGAGCGGCTTGAATCCCGGGAGAGAGGCCGAAAGTTTCGGATATGTCTGTCTGATGCCTGCCAGCAGACGGAAGTCGTAGGATCTTCCTTTTTCCAGATAGATTCCTTTCTGGGCGATGCCGGCACGTTTGTCGTTAGGCTTGGTCATCTGCAGCGAGCCGTTGCCCTTGTATGATTCAGCACCGATGATCCATGAGAGCGTCATCAGCTCCGGATCGGTCACTGTCCAGTCGTCTTCATCGTATCCGCTGTGCCAGAACGGGGCGTTTGAGTTGTACATCTCCTTGGAGAACATCCACCACTGCTGTGTAGCTTCCATGTCTCCGAATGCCGGGATGGTGCCCGGAAGCTGGAAACTGCGGTTGTACACCATCTCGGACCACATTCCGCTGACTTGGCGACCGAAGCCGGCCTCGACGAAATTACCGAAAACGAATGGGCTGATCTCTCTCTCGGAGAGCCGTGTGAGGGATACTTCTCCCTTGACTTTGTTGGACGTCCCGCCCAGGGCTGGCCACAGAGTGGCCAGACCGAGCGCGGCTACGAGTAATGTTTTTTTCATTTATTATTTGATTGACGATTAATAGCCAGGATTCTGTTCAAGCGTATACTTTCCCTTGTAATAAGAGGCTTCGATGGCCACCTTAGGGATAGGCATGTGCTCGTGTACACCTTCCTTGACATTCTTCCCTTTTTCGTGTCTTGTGTCATCATTGCCATATTTCTGGTAGTATGCGCTCATGACTTTGTAAAGACGTCCTGTTCTTGCAAGATCGAAGTAGCGATCATACTCAAGAGCGAGTTCCACGCGGCGCTCATGGTATATTGCTTCACGAAGCTCATCCTTGTTGGTGGTCGTCACCTCAGGAAGTGCATTCGGGTCATCTCCACTACGTCTTGCCCTACCGCGTACTTTCTCAAGGTAGGTGAGAGCTTCGCCGCTCTTGCCAAGTTCGTTGCAGCCTTCCGCCATATAGAGAAGAATGTTGGCCCAGCGGAGAACGATCTGGTTACGTGGTAGGTCGTCTTCCCATGAATCATCCGTGCGGTAAGCAAAAGGCACATAATCTTTCTTCCCCTGATATCCTGAGAAAGATGAAAGATTGAAGTGTGTGTGGCCGTCATAATATTCATTTGGGGCGATTACAGTAGCCTTGAGGCGAGGATCACCTGGCTCGAATGCATTCACAAGGTCAAGTGTAGGGCAGTGCAGAGACCAACCGGTCCACTTCTTTTGGTATCCCTTAGGAGTTCCATCAGTGTTGACGTTCTCAGGGAACTCCTCAAGCATCTTGTTGTAGACGAAGTCGAAAATGTCTTTGCCGTTAATGTTGTGAAGAGGGCTTGTTTCCCTGTTCATGTCGGCATTTGTGATGCCGGCATCGTGGCCGTAAAATGCTGAGTTGTTTCCGTCGTTGGCGTCACCCCAACCTGTCTTGGAGGTCGCGAACTGGATTGAGAAGCAGCACTCTTTGCCGTTCTCATTCTCCATGCTGAAGATGTCTTCGAAGTTGTCTTCAAGTTCGAAGTAGTTCTCTTTCTCCATCTCCTTTACGAGATCATAGAGTTTTTGCCATGTCTCGTTCTGCTTGTTATAGCTGGCGTGATATGCATAGGTGCGTGCGAGCATAGCAAGGGCAGCCCCCTTGGTGGCGCGTCCACGCTCGCTTGCAGCCCATGTTCTCGGAAGTCCTTCGGCAGCTTCCTCGAATCCTTTTTCCACGAACTCCCAAGTCTCTTCTTCTGATGCACGTGGAGTAAAGAATTCCTCGTACTGGAGAACATGATCAATTATAGGGACTCCTCCGAACTGGCGGGTCAAGTTGAAGTAGGCGAGACTCCTGATGAATTTCGCTTCAGCTATGTAGCGTTCTGCATTAGTAATGTTGTTCTTATCGATGTTTTCGATGGCGTAATTGGCTGATGTGATTGTGAAGAAACAGTCATTCCAGACATTATTACCAGAATATGTGTTGGACGAAAGCACATCGAATTTCATTAGGGTGAGAACATTGCCTGACCATCTTACACCGTCAGAACGAGAGTTTCCGATCTCGGTGTCATCAGACATGTTGTCCCCGACATGAATATAGTGGTATGTGCCCATGGCTCCGCTGCGCCGGAGCGACCCGTACAGGCCCATTATTGCTGAGTTTGCCTCGCTTTCCGTAGTATAGTAATTCTCTACTGCAAGATTGACAAGAGGCTTCTTGTCCAGCAGATCGGAGCATGAAGAAAGCGTGAGTGCTCCTGCGGCTGCCAGTATGATCAGAGATTTATATGTTTTCATTTCCAGTTCTGTTTAAAGCTTGACATTCAATCCGATGACAAAAGTACGTGGCTGCGGGTACTGACCGCGGTCAACTCCGTTGCCCGGAAGTTCAGGGTCAACGCCTGAATACTTGGTGAGAGTGAGCAGGTTGTCTGCAGACATATAGAGCCTCATTCCCGGGAACTTCTTTCCGAAATCGAAGTTGTATCCGATCTGGAGAGTCTTCAGGCGGAAGTATGAGCCGTCTTCGATATACATTGTTGAAGGTGACCAGTTGAGGTTGTTTCTTGCGCTTCCGCCGCCCGCATCAGCAAGCATGATAGGGGTCGTGTTGGAGGAACCTTCACCATCCCAAGCTGTCATATAAGTCTTGGCGAGCACATTCTGACGTCCATCGAATTTGTTGAAATAGAATTTTGACGCGTTGAAGATGTCATTGCCAACAGTGCCTTGGAAGAGCATTGAGAGGTCAAAATTCTTCCATGATGCATTGAATGAGATACCGAAAGTGGCAGCAGGGTTAGGGTCGCCTATCCTGATATAGTCGTTGTTGTCAATTTTGCCGTCATCATTGGTATCACGGAAGATGGAGTCGCCAGGTTTGGCATCAGGCATAATTGTCTGACCCTGAGAGTTCTTATAGTTGTCAATCTGCTCCTGATTCTGGAAGATTCCGAGGAATTCGTAACCATAGAACTGTCCGTAAGGAAGTCCGACATAGGAGCGGATAATATTGTTGAACTGTGATGAGAAGTCCATAAGTGCATTGTCGTATGCGAAACCGCTCTGGAGCACGCCTGAGGTGCCGAGATTCTTGACATTGTTTCTTACGAACGATGCGTTGGCGTCGATGCTGTAAGAGAAGTCGCCGAGGTCGTCTTTCCAACCGAGTACGATTTCTATACCCTTATTCTCAATTCCACCGACGTTGCGGGTGAATGATCCGGTACCGGAAGTTCTCGGAACAGACTCGGAAAGCAGGATGTTGTCAGTGGTACGGATGTATGCGTCTACAGATGCAGTGAGTTTGCTGTTGAGGAAAGCGAAGTCTATACCGATGTTGGACTGTTCTGAGGTTTCCCATTGCAGCTCACGGTTGCCAAGCCCTGAAGGAGTGGAACCGTTGACGCGATGCTTGTCATCACCGAGATTGTAATATCTCTCTTGAACGATATTGGTCTGGTATGGATAGGATGAACCGATTCTTTCATTTCCGATCTGTCCCCAGCCGAGACGTAGTTTGGCGGAGTTGAACCATTCAGGTGCGTGCTCCTTGAAGAGAGGCTCCTCTGAAACCTTCCATGCGAAAGCCCCTGAAGGGAAGTATCCCCATTTCTTGGAACCGACAAAGCGGGATGAACCGTCAGCGCGGAATGAGGCCGTGAAGAGGTAGCGGTCAAGAAGGTTGTAGTTCACACGGCCAAGGTATGAGAGCATGCCGAGTGCTGAAGCACTTCCTCCAAGGTATGGTGACGAGTCAGAAGCGGCATCGAAGTAGCGGAATTGTTCTGCCTCGCTCGGGAGGTTTTTCTTGTTGCCGGAATACCACTCATAATAGTAGTCACGTGCGGACATGGCGGCCATGACGGAGATGTCATGCACTCCAACCTTCTTGCTGTAGGTCAACATGTTTTCCCATGTCCAGTCTGTCGAGAAGCTGGTTGTACGGCTGGTTGCGGTGTTACCGCTGGCGATGTTTGATGTCTCGTAATAGATTGGGGTGAAGTTCGAATTGAGGTCAATGTTGTACTTGTACCCGAATCTTGAGGTGAACACAAAATCCTTGAGGAACTTGACATCAGCGCTGAAGTTGCCGACGAGGAAGTTGCGTTTGTTTATCGCATAATTACGGGAGATGGCGCCTGCCGGGTTGGCCATGCGCATCACGGTAATTCCGGAGTAATAATTGGTGACATCATCCCATACCGGGATATCTGGAGGTGCTATCAAGGAGAAGAGGAAGATGGAGTTGTTGTTGGTTCCGTCCGCTCCGAGAGGATTGGCCTTGGAGAATGTTCCGTTGAGGGAAGCTCTGAATGTAAGGAAGTCAAGCGGCTTGTACTCGGAGTTCGAACTGAGAGTGAAGCGGTCGAAATTGGTGGATTTCACTGTTCCTTCGCGGCTGAAGTATCCTGCACTGAACATGGTTTTGGCCTTGTCTGTACCGGCGGAAAATCTAAGGGAATAATTCTGATATTTTCCAGTGCGCATCGTCTCGTTGAACCAGTCTGTAGTCTGCACGGAGGCAGGATTCGCGTATTTAGGATCCAGATTTGTGTTGGCGTAAGCCTTATTTGTCATCTCGGCATATTGAGGTCCGGAGAGCATTTCAGGCTTGCGAGGGGTCATCTGTATACCATATTCGATTTTGATGTCGGTCTTGGTGGCACCCTTCTCCGCTTGCTTGGTAGTCACCATCACGACTCCGTTGGCTCCTCGTGATCCGTAGATGGCGCAAGCGGAGGCGTCCTTTAGGATCTCTATTGATGCGATGTCATTAGGGCTCAGATAGTTGATGTCGGTCATAGGGAAACCGTCGACAACGAAAAGAGGATCCGATCCGTTAGGCGAACCTGTACCGCGGATTTTAATCTCTGCCACGGCATCAGGTGAACCGCCCGCAGTCACAATCTGCACACCTGCGGCACGTCCCTGCAGCGCTTCAATAGCATCACCGGAAGAAAGCTTCTCGATGGCTTCTCCGCCTACCGATGCGACGGAGCCGGTAACATCACTCTTCTTTACAGTACCATAGCCGATGACCACGAGCTCTTCGAGCAGGTTCTGGTCTTCCTTGAGAGTGACGTTGACGGTCTCACTGGCACCGACCTTGACCTCCACAGTCTGATAGCCCATGAAAGAGAATTCAAGGGTGGCCCCTACAGGGACATCCGGAAGGTTGAAAGAACCGTCCTGGTTGGTCATCATACCTGTGGTGGTGCCCTTGATTAGGACATTGACACCTGCCATAGGCCCTACGGCATCCTTGACAACGCCTTTGACGGCGTGTGAGTTCTGTTGCATCAGAGCGTAAGCCGTGCTTTCCGCATAAGCGGGTCCAGCACAAAGCGACGTCATCAGCACAGCAGCAAACAACATTCTGATCTGATTCTTCATCTTGTTGATGGTTTTTTAGTTTTGTTGATAAAGTGGTTAATTAAAGTGTCGCAAAACTAATATTTCTCGGTTGCGGCGCAAATGGTCTCTTGTTTCAGAATGGACTGTTTCAGGTATTTGACGGTTTTGAGGCGGTTTTTGGGAGAATAGAGGTGGGATTTTTTCGCCCATGCGAACCATAGTCCGCCTACGCCCCGTGCGCACGCGGCCGGTTTTGTGCGCACCAGGCCCCTTCGTGCGCACCGCGCTGAATTTCCCTCCGCCCCGTGCACACCGGAGGCCTTTTCACGCACGAGATTGACTTCGTGCGCACGGGGCGGCGGGCAGAAGTACGTGGCAGAGTCTGAGCCTGCGTACGGAACGAGGTTCACTCGCGGACGGAAGATTGTTGCGCGCAGGCCGGAGGTGGCAGGGGCTCAACACAAAAGCCTCGCCCCTGCCACCTCCAGCCTCTGCGCCGTCAGCCAACGCCACTTTCCCACATGGACTCACCGCCATTCTGCAGCGCTCTGCGACACCCCGTCAGCAAAGGTTGGGGTGTTTTTAGCGCTTTTTACCCCTACCTTCTGGAGGCACTGCCACTGCACGGCTTTCTGCGGCATCACACCGGCAAAAGGTTGGGGTGTTTTTCGCGATTTTCACCCATACCTTAGGCGGACGCCGACCACCTGCGCCGCTCTTTCCGCCTTCAAAAGTTCACCCTTCGCCCATCAAGCAGACCTGCCGTACACCACAGCGCCGTTTTCTGTACGGAACGGTCTCGCGAGTGCCTCGCGTACAGAAAGATGCCGGTTTTCTGTACCGCACATGCCTAAAAGCGGCTCGCGTACAACAGAAGGCCCCTTTTCTGTACCGGACGGAGAATCGCCCCGAGGTTATAGAACTTTGAGGCTCCGGCGCTCTAACCTAAACACCAATATGCCGATAGAAAGCAATTTCCGCGCAAGGTTATAGCGTTTCTGCAATCTTTCTCTATAACCTTTTCCGGACGCCATAGTGAATCGGTGCTGTGGACACTAGACAACTTTTCACGCCCGGCGCAGATTTTTCTGTTTCTTTCGTCTTTTGAAGTTTCTTTATTGCGCGTCAGCCGGGAATGCACTATCATTGCAGCGTAACAATTTAGACAAAAAACAATGAAAAACTTCAAGAAAAA
>DJOT01000024.1 GCA_002439095.1 Bacteroidales bacterium UBA6431
ATTTCATCGAACTCACGTTATTGTAAGAAGCCTGTCTTCCGGAAGTTCACAATAGTACATACACCACTTAGGAAGCATTCGGCTTTCTTTGGTGCAGGACACTGAAGAGCCATTCTCAACAAACCCTTGCAACGAAAAACTCATATTCCCCAATCCGTTACGCTCATGGTAACGCACTGTGTCACCGTCCAAAGTCACATTATAATATCCGTCTACAGTCTCGCCCGGCCCACGACCATAGCGCACCCCCTCGCATATGAGTTCTCCCCTATTCTTGTCAAACACGAAAAGAGTGTTCTTAGACTCGCTCGAAAAACCAGAAACAACAAGGAATGAACCATGCTGTTTTATCCCCCACGGAGTGAACATCAATTCATCCGACAATAGCTCAAACCTGATTTCTTTCTCGAGTTTGAACTTCGGAGCGGAGTATCCACCCGAATCAGTACAGGAAACAGCACAAACCCCTAACACTATGATCAGGGGAAGAAAAAACCGATACCGCATCAACTATTGGCAATGATGAATAACTCGTATTCGCTCCCGCTGTACATTGTCCAGCAGGCGGCCGCTCCTGCGGCCAGAATGATTGCGGCAGATGCCGCGATAAGTGCTTTTTTCATAAGCAAAACGTTTTGAATTTTATAATATTACCCTTCGGAACACCCGTCGGGCTTCATTTCTGTTTTCCCATCAACCGGCGCCACACAATAATCAAATTCCAAATCAGAACTAGCTAATATTATTAAACTTTAGCAAGTATCAGTCCCATCAATCGGCACAAGCCATAACAACGACGGCAAATATAAATATTTTCAGCCGAATGCAAAAATTTCTACCCCATTATTGCATAGTATCAAGCACAAAATGAAGCAGTTTCCCCGAAGGCCATGTGGAGACTGCATAGAAGCCGTCATCTGTCAGGCAGATCGAGCAGACGGGGCGGGACAGCACATAGTGGCTCTTGATATTTCCTTCCCAATCATAGACCAGAATGTGGCTGCACTCGTTGGGTAACATTTCGCGATCAATTATTCTGCGGCCGGAGTATAAGATATACACATATTTATCATCTGAAACAACTCCGTTAAAATAACTCTTAGCTGTCCTGCCGTGGGCCTCCTTTTCACAATCGAACTTAGCTTGTAATCTTTTTGACTCCCACAGCATATTTCCTGAGACAGAAGCAAATGAAACCACAGGCACATTCACATTGGCACTGCACAGATGCTTCCCATCGGGAGAAGATGCATATTGCGTGCTCAGCATCGCCGACAAGGCACTGTCCCTATCCTTGGACAGCCCTGCAATAGCCTCAACACCAGACAGGAAATTACCTTGCCTGTCATAAAGCGCATACCACCAGTTCTCATCAGCGAGACTTCCAGACACGAACTTGTCCTTACCACAAGAAGTCAGGTAAACAAGCCTGTTCCCATTACTGAAATCTCCTACCGTATCGCATACTGCCACGTGGGCGGCAACAGATTTCTCTATATCCAGCTCTATGCACTTAGCCCGAGTGAAATCATAATAGCGCACAGCATCTCCAAACTTGTGCAGATTGCTACCCGAGACTATCTCCCCAGGCCCTCTGCCACGACGGATCGCATAGAAATGCTCGCCTCTTTCCGGATTGACAAAAAGCAGGTGATAATCCCCATCAACCGATGAAATCACAAACCAGCCTCCATATGTATCCACAACATTCATCGGCTGCCAATACCCATACACGTCCAGATCTGACGAGTCCACGGGCGAGAGAATCTGCTCTTCTATCTTCAAATCCCGCAGATACGGATCGTCAGCATATCTCGACGTGCAGGAAACTGCTGCCGCCAACAATATGGCGGCAGCAACAACATTCTTTTTCTGCTTGAACATCATGCCTTATGGTGATTCTTCAAAACCTCGCCAAGTGTCGTGCAAGCAGCATTAGGACATACCATACAGAGATCCCCGACGATAATCTCGCTGTCCATCAGTACCTCCAGATTTTCGTTGAAGAACTCGTCTTCGCTCCCGCTGTACATTGTCCAGCAAGTGGCCGCTCCTACGGCCAGAATGATTGCGGCCGATGCCGCGATAAGTACTTTTTTCATAAAAGTTTGATTTTTAATTAATAATATTACCCTCCGGAACACCCGTCGGGCTTCGTTTCCCGTCTTACCACCAGATTTGCCGACCTTCTTCATAGGTAAAGATTCGTTCTTCCTTGCCTCGCGTCAGATTATGAAGCAGCAGGAGAGCATTGTCCGGCACATTGTCGAATACCAGTTCTTGGCTCCACCTGTCTCCCGTCTGACGGCCCAGTGACACCCAGCGGCCATCCCAATAGCAGAGTTCATATTCCTCGCCGCCCCTTATGAAGTTGTCGTCCGAGCGGGGAAGAAAGCAAATCTTGTCAACAGAGACTGATTTCCCCAGGTCAACACCTGTCCATGCATCAGTCTGACTCTTCATGCAGGTCGCATAGGTCAAGGCATCGCCGTCCGAGACATTGGACATCGGATGCTGAGTGTCAGCGCAGCGGTAATTGCCGATAGTTTTCCCGGTCAGTTTTGTATATGGCTCATCAGTGCAGTAGACCTCAATTTCGGAGATGTCCCCAGTCGTGCCGGGCTTCGGGACATAACGGACATAGCGGTAGCGGCCCCCTCCAATCTCAAGAGTCTGAAAATTGTACCCGATACTGTCTGGAAGTGCTATTACCCTTGCATTTCTGAAATACGCGTTGTCGGCAAGCTCGAAGCGGCCGCCCTGCATCATGTCAGCGAACTGCCGGGCACGCAAATCCATGAATTTGCGCTTCAAGCGGACCGTCCTCAACCGGCACGTATCCGGTCTAAGAATATGCTGCACCGCTGAACTGTCAACCAACACAGGATACTGGGCCGGAGTCAGAACCCCATCAGCATAATAGGCGGGAAGATACACTGCCGGATAACCCATGTCGGCGATTAGCGCTTTAGCACCTCTACGCCTGTCGCCTGCCACTGCCACCCAATCCTTATCGTCAAAACAGCAGAGGAAGACATGCTTTGAACGGCTGTCACGGAAAAGACTGGAAAGCGACACATCCGTCACCAGCATATACTCCGCGCTCACATCTCTGATCCGCTGACTCCGCAGTGTCGGAGGCAGGTTCTCCGGACGGACACGCGCCCCAAGGGATTCCTTCTGGATGGAAAACATCCTCCGGTACACTTTCGGAAGCTTATACGAGAACTTGCGCTCCCTCACCGGAGAGAGCCAACCGCCTACCGTATAATGATAAGTACTGTCCCCACGCATGACACAACACCATGAATGGTTTTTAGAATGGTTGGCCCACTGCGGAGTGTAGTCAGTCGCAACCGGCACCCCGTAACTCCGTCCGATGTATGTGAACAGACCAAGATAGTCCTCACAAGTGCCACCAGCGATCCGCTTCAACGACGACGGGCTGGCTGACGGTTTGCTGGCCGGATACCCGGTATAACTCCGGTGCGGCTCAGGGAAAAGGCTGTTGACCGCAATGCAGAAATCCTCAAGCGTGACAGTTCCCCTATGACAGAGAGTGTCAAGAACATGCCCGAATGTATTCCTATAATCCTGAAACCAGTCCTCAAGCAGTTCATCTCCAACACGATAAGGAAGTACATATTCGCAGAAGTCCTCGAAACTCAGATCACGACACCACTTGACATCACGAACAGAAAAAGCATCCGCTATACGTTTCTCCAGATATGACGCGCTGATGTTCCGGGCATCATAATGCATCTCAAGACGGGTGAAATCAAGTGCGTTGAAAAGGGAGTCCTCAAATGCATACAAAGACCACGCATCCACATCCGGACGATCATAGAAAGATGAAAGTGCGCGGTAGTATTTCCGCAACGCCGGCCCGTCCTTGCTACCACGACCTCCCATGTTGCCGATAAGAAAACAGGCTGCCATGTACTTCTCCTCTTCTCCAGACTTCCTGTATCGCTCCAGCACACGCTCAAGTTCAGCACGATTGCCGCCGGCGAAACGCAACGTCCGCTCCACATCCGATGGATAGCGAGAACAGGACACGGCAAGAATCAAAAGTGTTATTATCTGCAGTTTATTTTTCACTCGGATATTAATTTATTTAAAATACCGCTATACTTCCACCGCAAATATAGCATTTCTTAACATAACCAAGCATTAATAGAGTATAAAAATCTGAAAATCTACCATTTAATTTGATATTAAAATAAATCTATTTATTTTTGTTCGAGATTAATTAAAACAAAACATTCCATGAAGAAAAAAACTATTTTATGTTGCACTGCTCTCATTTTGGTAAGCATTTCAGCAATGCTACAGCGCAGGACAACCTCCTATGAATCATTCATAGAAGAAAACGCAGAAGCCTTGGCTCGCGATGAAAGCGGATTCCCGAAAGGAAGATGGAAGACCGTCGGGTGCAATTCTGACAATTTCAGCGAATGGGGCACATATTGCTGCCCTAACGATGCATACGACAACTGCAACGGCCGAGTAGGCTCCTGCCCTCACGACCCTTACAACGGCTGCCAAGACACATTCTGGTCAAGATAATCATTGAAACTATGCAAGCACAAAATACGGCAATGGCGCTTACGACCATCTTGGTTTTGGTTTCCTGTGCCAATCAGACATCCAGCAATAAAATGTCCGCTGCAGAGGAGGCTGCGGTCACCTCTTTGTCAACGGACATATCAGACATGGTGTCCGTGGTTGATGTCCAGCCGATTGACGAATCCGTCCTCTTCGCCGGCGTCTCCAAGATGTTGTCCGACGGACAGGGAAATCTTTTCATTCTGGACTCCAGAGGCTCCATCCTCTCATTGGACAAGAGCGGGCATCCAGGGCCATTGAAATTGACCCGTGGACGGGCATCAAACGAATACGTATCCGCATCCGACATCTGCTATATGGACGGGAAGTTCTGCATATTGGAGAATGCAAGGATAAAAGTATTCGACATTGACGACACTCGCAATTGTTTCCAAGTGGATTTGACGGGACTTAAAGATCCGGCGGATGCTCTGTCTGCCACGGCGGACGGGAAATTCTATCTGTTCTCGGCATTCTCCATGAGCCCTCGCGATGATAAGCGAGGTAAAGGCAATACCCTCCGGCTGATAGGTGGGGACGGGCATCTGATTTCAGAAAGCATTCCAAGGGAAGATTGCACCTTCTCGATGAACAACATAAGCCAATCAAAGGGCAACACCTATTATCTCAGACCGCAAAACTCAGAATCAATATTCTACAGGCTGGAGAAGGACGGGCCGGTACCGGCATTCAAGGTCAACTTCGGTGAAAAGGCTATGCCTGCAAGATATTTCTATGACTCGGCAGGCGAGGATATAGGGGCCTATATGCTGTCCGACTATTACAAACTACCTATGGACTATCACGATACGGACGACTATGTCTATTGCCGGTTCTGCGGCTCTCAGGCAAGCGAGTGTTCGTTGATCTACAGCAGGCAGAGCAAAAAGTGTATCGCGTGGAAGAATTCCAATGAAGACAGCGGTTTCAGGGTACTGGGTTCCGATAAGGACAGCTTCATCCTTATCCCCACAAATAACGATGGAGATTACGGGCCGTTGGGCCAAGCTGTCCTTCCTGCACTTAAAGACAAGTGCGCTGATGGTCAGAGTGCGATCGTAAAGATAAAATTCAACTTCTAGGAATGTTCATCGGAAGGAAGAATCTATTTTTTTCTGAGACATTCTGTTGTGGGCGATTACTTAAGTTCAATTTTGGCGATGACATAGTTGTCTCTTTCTGATATGTGTTTCAGTATTTCTTTGTTGCTTGCTTTGTCAAGTATCAATGAGCCTTTTAAATGCGTCAGCATGGCGGGATCAAGTAATGCGAAAATAGTCTTTCCGACGGCGAATTTGAAAGATTCTTTTAGTGCCTCGCCATGTCCGCTGCAGTCGAACCATGTCCATTTCTTGCTGTACAGGCCATATATGAATTTTACATCCCCGTTGCTTTGTGTCATGATTTCCACGATTTTTAATTCGGGTGTTTCCATATATCTGTTTATTACGGCGAAGTCTGATTCCAGCAGGACAGCTGCAGCTTTGTATGGATCCCCTGCGGAAAAGAATGTCTTCGGAATATTATATTTGCCGAAATCAAATTTCATGTGTTCTGACAGTTTCTGATTGTGATATTGATAGATGACTGGACTGTAAGAGTCTATCAAGAAAACACTGTCGCCATTTGAGCTGAACCGCGAAACTGGTGTATTGAAAGGTAGAACTGATGCCGTTGTGTGCAAGTATTCCTTCTCGCCGCTCCGGCCGCTTACGCTCAGCCTGTCTTTTTTTGTAGGGCTGAAGTCGTGATAATTCAGAGTGTCGGAGCGGAAGATGTAACTTTGTCTGCCCAAAGAGGGAATCTTCTTTTCAGAAAGCAATTTCCCGTCAAGACTGAAACATTGCATTTTCTGCGGGGCGGAGAATACATATAAAGAGTCCCCCGCAAGTTCAACGTTTAACAGCGAATTATATTCCCCGGGGCCTCTTCCTTTGCGCCCGATGGCGTTGATGAATGTACCGGATTTATCATAATGATAGATTTTTGAGTTAAGCACATCCAGAACAATGAAGCCATCGTCGGTTGGGATTAGATCGGTTTGAGTGCCGAGGAGGTGTGTGTCATCCGTGGACAAGGGTATGAGTTCCAATTCTTTTATGGAATTTGAAAAAGCGGAAATGTCATTCCCGTCCTCAACATGAACCGTATAGGTTGAATTTGAATTGCAGGCTGCTGTGATTATGATAAAAACAGCTATGATATTTTTATTCATGGTTTATTTGATGATGTTTTCCAATATTACACGGTTAATGTATGCAATATTTTTTTAAAACAGCAAATGAATAATGTTCTTTTTCAAGTTTTCAGTACAAATCAAAATCTTCATGCGTGGCAGCACACTAATCCTTGATAACCTCAAGGGTATATCTGTCGTTCTCATCCTCAACAGAGTGTCTCAAAAAATAAATTTTCCCATCCGAGGAACATATCGTCCTTACATCCGCAGACCGTTTCTCAGCAGATTTCTTGAGGTGCCCCAATTTGGCGTCTGCACGGTACAAGTTCATCGTCAAGTCGTCCTCTGTTACTTTCAGACTCTTGTCCAGCTCGGCCGTTCCCTCATTAGTCAGGACCATAAAGCCCTTACTTCCTGCAGACAACGCAAGCGTGTATGAATTCGAGAACAGATAACGCGCAGCCTTCATGAAATCGCGGCCGATAATCCCGTCATCTCCAATCTTGTCAACCTTGAATGTTTCAGAAGCAATGGTTCCGACTTTGGACACTTCACCTCCAGACAGTGGCCATCTATAAATGTCCAGAGCATCCTTGGACATAAAATACAGACAGCCGTCATACACCGACATCGGCGCCGCAGTCTCATTGGAAAGAAGCAGACGGTGCTCCGGAGTTGAAACAACAAGCGAATCCACGACAGAACAACTCTTCATGTCGAAGACATCAATAACATGATCAGTTCTTTTCCCGGCAGTATAAATATAAAGCCTATTCCCATGAGGCAGAAAATCTTTTATGGCACTGCCGTACTTATATTCGGCCAGACCCTCCCCGTTTCTGTCATAAACAATAAAGCTAGTTCTTCCAGAATCCCACATATAAATTTTGTCTCCTTCGCCACGCACATAAGACAAAGTCTGATATTCACAGCGTCCCCTGCCTTTCTTATTGAACGAACTGAGCTGCTGCCCGTCAAAATCATACAAGACAACGTCATCTCCTGCAGCGACCACAAATCCCTTTCCGGCCACAACACCCAAAGACTTCGGAGCATCCAGCAGCAACAGATTCTCATCCAGGGCGCACACGGCCTCCGACTTGATTTCAACCGTCACTTGACTGGATGAACCTTTGCAGGACACAAAGGAAAGCGCAACGGCAGAAAGCACCGCCCAGCAAACGGCAGATGCCGCGATGATTGTTTTTTTCATAAATGTCTGATTTAAAGTTTATACATGTTATCCATTTGGAACCCGTAGGGCTCATTTTTATTCTTACATATCGGGAAGCACGAAGTGCAGCAGCTTTCCCGAAGGCCATGTGGAGACAGCGTAGAAGCCGTCATCTGTCAGGCAGATCGAGCAGACGGGGCGGGACAGGACATAGTGGCTCTTGATATTTCCTTCCCAATCATAGACCAGGAGGTGGCTGCACTCGTTGGACGGCACCTCGCGGTCTGCTATTCTGCGGCCGGAGTACAAGATATATGCATACTCATCATCGGCCCCACCACCATGAAAATAACTTTTTGCTGTCTCAAAACGCATTTTTTTCTCACCGTCAAACGAAGCCTGTACCCTCTTTTTTTCCTGCAATTCATCTTCAGTTATTGAAGCGAATGAAACCACAGGCACAGGCACATTGGCACTGCACAGATGCTTTCCATCGGGAGAAGCCGCATATTGCGTGCTAATCATAACAGACAAAAACCTATCCCTGTCCTTGGACAAACCCTCAATGGCCTCAACACCTGACAGGAAATTACCTTGTTTGTCATAAAGCGCATACCACCAGTTCTCATCAGCGAGACTTCCCGACACAAACTTGTCATTTCCGCAGGAAGTCAGGTAAACAAGTCTGTTCCCTTTGCTGAAATCCCCCACCGTATCACACACGGCCGTACGGGCGGCAATAGACTTCTCTATGTCCAGTTCTATGCACTTCGTCCGTGTGAAATCATAATACCGCACAGCATCCCCAGACTTATGGAGATTGCAGCCCGAAACTATCTCCCCAGGGCCTCTGCCACGGCGGATCGCATAGAAGTGATCGCCACTTTCCGGATTGACAAAAAGCAGGTGATAATCCCCATCAACAGACGAAATTACAAACCAGCCTCCGTGAGTGTCCACTACATTCCTCGGCTGCCAATATGCATACATATCCAAATCTGACGAGTCCACAGGCGAGAGGATCTGTTCTCCTACCTTCAAATCGCGCAGATACGGATCATCCGCGTATTTCGATGTGCAAGAAACTACTGACGCCAGCAACATGGCGGCAGCAATTGATTTTAGTGACTCCATCACGGACGAACATGCTCAAAAAGAACCTCTCCGAGTGTTGTGCATGCAGAATCTTTACAAACCATGCATAGATCCCCAACGATGATCTCACTGTCCGTCAGAGCCTCCAAATTTTCATTGAAGAACTCGTCTTCACTTCCGCTGTACATTGTCCAGCAAGTGGCCGCTCCTGCGGCCAGAATGATTGCGGCCGATGCCGCGATAAGTGCTTTTTTAATAAACATATAGCATCAAATATTAAACACATATAGCTTAGCCTCAGGATAAGACGAAACTCCAAAAATGCGGTCTCCATCCAAGCAGAAAGCACAAAGAGTCCGGGACAATGAATACGCTCTGATAGGATTACCCTCCCAATCCATTACCAAAATCCACGAGCATTCACTGGCCGGGAATTCATCTCCTCGGCGCCGACCAGAATATAGCGCATAAACATTTTCATCATCACAATCAAGATCGCAAAAGCCCATTTTGCTGTCAGGCGACCAGATAAGAGCAGGCATATTCTTATTCCCGGGAGCAGAAACTTCAGGTTCAGCCCCCACGAAACGATAATTCTCCTTCAGGTTCCCACCTGAATATTCACTCATGGAAATCGCACTTATACCGAGAAGCGCCGACGCGACCTTTTTCCCGGAAGGACTGACAGCCAACGAATTCGACGTGTGGACAGCAGCAAGTTGTTTGTCGGAGAAATCCTCAAGTCCCTCGGTCATGACATAAGGTATCGGGGAACTGATGACTCCATCAGCTCCGAGTATCCCGTACCAGCAATCATTCACAAATATCCCCGAAGCAACGACACCTCCATCCGGAAGCACTCTCACCTTGAATGGACGGTTAAGCCGATTTATATCTTCCGACATCCCATTGTATTCACATGCAATATCAGCCTGTTGACGCCCCGACATGATCGTCCGGCCAATATCCAATGCCCACAGGCGCATGTTCTTTATGTCATACTGATATAGCCTGTCGCCAACCAACTGAAAATTGGAAGCCATAAGGATCTCCCCAGGACCTCGTCCGACATTGAAGCAGTGTATTATTTTATCACCGCACAGCAAATCGACCGCATTCTTCGCTTGTCCGGAACTTATAATCAAGACAGAATCCACATGCTCTACATCCGTGGGGACATAAATGCCCAAATCCGAAAGGGCCAGTGAATCCGTCGGAGCAAGAGAAACCTCATTGCCTTTGAATTGTGCAATGACAGCATCCTGTTCTCCACCGGAACATCCCACAAATGCGAGACATACCACTGCACATAAGCATCTGCAACCGCTAGTCATAGAAGAACTCGTCTTCGCTCCCGCTGTACATTGTCCAGCAGGTGGCCGCGCCTGCGGCCAGAATGATTGCGGCCGATGCCGCGACAAGTACTTTTTTCATAAAAGTTTGATTTTTAATTAATAATATTGCCCTCCGGAGCTCTCATCGGGCTTCATTTTCTGTTTTCCATCAGCCTGCACCGCACAATAATCAAATTTCAATTCAGAACTGGCCAATATGATTAAATTCCAGTAAACATCAGTTCAATCAATCAGCGCAAGCCATAACTACGATGGCAAATATAAATATTTTCAACCGAATACAAAATCATTTTCACATCTTTATTGTATGACATTCAACAGACGGGGCGGGACAGGAACATAATGCATTCCACTGCCAAACCAACCTATAGCTCATGGAGAAACGCCTCAATACAACCACTTATCTTCTATCACAGAAATCTATTTGTCAAGTTTTTTGCGCAAATAACTTGACTTTTGTATCTTTGCAACATTAGAAATGCCTCTATGATAATAGGAGAACAAATAAAACGGAAGATTGATTCTTTCCCTGCAGGAGTGGTATTCACAATCTCAGACTTCGACTTTGACCCGAGCAATGACCCGGCATTGGCGAAAGCATTGAGCAGAATGGCTGCTTCCGGAAAGCTGTGCAAAGTCTCAAAGGGGAAGTATTATAAACCCCAAGAGACCATTTTGGGGAAAATAAAACCGTCTACTTCAGAAATAGTAAAGGACTTTCTTGAAAAGGATGGTAAAATTATCGGATACATCACCGGACCACAGGTATTTGCAACATTGGGACTGACATCCCAGATTTCTTCTGCGATCATGATCGGTTCCAACAAATATCGAAGACCCCTGCAGCGCGGAGAGTATAAAATCTCATTTCTAAAACAGGATAATCTTATCTCAAAGGACAATATCGAATTCCTTAGGATTCTTGATGCCATCAAACTGATACGCGAAATTCCGGCAGCCTCACCCGATACTGCCTGCAAGGCTATCATCTCTCTCATTCAGTCTCTCCCCCCTCAAAGTACCGGAGAACTTGAAAGGCTGTCGCTCTCTTATACCGGTTATGTGCGCGCACTGCTTGGCGCCATGCTTGAATACATCGGCAGGCCGACAGCGATTGTACGAAAATCTTTAAACGGTGTCACATCCTACAAACTGCCTATTTCAGAGGCAATATTACCTAACAAATCAAGTTGGAAAATCTATGAACCTGCACGAAAATAAAGACCTATTCACAGCCGCCATACAACTAGCATCTAATCCGAAATCAGAAGGAGGACTCGGCATCAAGGAAATATATATTGAGAAAGACTACTGGATATGCAGGTCGCTCAAGCAACTTTCGGAATGCAAGGAGTCCGAAGTTGCCGTATTCAAGGGCGGCACTTCTTTATCAAAAGCATACCGACTCGGGAGCCGCTTTTCAGAGGACATAGACATTGCCATAACCAACGACTCTCAAAGAACTGACAACCAAACTAAGAGCATAATATCACGGATATCCAGAGCCATGTCAGCCGGATTGGAAGAGGTGAGAAACCCGGCAACCAGAAAGTATTCCAAATACAGAAAAGCATTCTATAGATATCCGATTACTGAAGAAAACGAAATTATAGGAGCAATCAATCACGGCCAGATTCTGCTTGAGATAGTATCTTTCGCCAATCCGTATCCCTACCAGAAGATATTCATCAAGAGCTTCTCACCGAATATCTGGAGAGAACTAACAGGAACGATATCATCGAGGAATTCGGAATGCAGGGATTTGAAGTTCAAGTGCTCGCAAAGAGCCGGACAGCAACGGAGAAACTTGTTTCTCTTATCCGCCATTCATTGTCAGCAGATTACATATCCGAGTTAAAAGCGAAGATTCGCCACTTCTATGATCTTCATTTCCTTTGGAACGACCCTGAAAGCAGAGCATATTTAAAGTGCGATGAGTTCAAATCGGATTTTAATGCTTTACTTTCAACCGATCAGGCACGATTCAAGAAACCAGAAGGCTGGTGCGACAAGAAAGTCTCAGACTCGCCTCTCATTTCTTCATTCGACAAAGTATGGAGCGAATTGCAAGAGACTTATTCTAAGGAATTACCCGAACTCGCATATCAATCCATCCCATCACCAGAAAGCGTGGCAGAAAGTTTCAAAGAGTTATCAGCTCTTCTGAAATAGCCCAGCACATTCCTCAAGCACAAAGTGCAGCAGCTTTCCCGAAGGCCATGTGGAAACGGCATAGAAGCCGTCATCTGTCAGGCTGATCGAGCAGACAGGGCGGGACAGGACATAATGGTGCTTGATGTTTCCGTTCCAGTCGTAGACCAGGAGGTGGCTGCACTCATTAGGCGACATTTCGCGGTCTGTTAGCCTGCGGCCTGAGTACAAGACATACACATATTTGCCATCTGAAACAACTCCGTTGAAATAACTCTTAGCGGTCCGTCCGTGAGCCTCCTTTTCAGCATCGAATGAAGACTGTATCCTTTTGACCTCTTGTAGCTTGTCACCGGAAACCGAAGCGAATGAAATGGTCGGAGTAGCCAAATTGGTCACACACAGATGCCGCCCATCCGGCGAAGCCGAATATTGCGTGCTCAGCATCGCCGACAAGGCACTGTCCCTATCCTTGGACAGCCCTGCAATTGCCTCAATCCCAGACAGAAAATTGCCCTGCCTATCATATAGTGCGTACCAATAATTCTCATCAGCGAGACTTCCCGACACAAACTTGTCATTTCCGCAGGAAGTCAGGTAAACAAGTCTGTTCCCTTTGCTAAAATCCCCCACAGTATCGCACACAGCCACGCGGGCGGCAATAGATTTCTCTATATCCAGCTCTATGCACTTCGTCCGAGTGAAATCATAATAGCGCACAGCATCTCCAAACTTGTGCAGATTGCTACCCGAGACTATCTCCCCAGGCCCTCTGCCACGGCGGATCGCATAGAAATGCTCGCCTCTTTCCGGATTGACAAAAAGCAGGTGATAATCTCCATCAACCGATGAAATCACAAACCAGCCTCCGTGAGTGTCCACTACATTCCTCGGCTGCCAATATGCATACATATCCAAATCTGACGAGTCCACAGGCGAGAGAATCTGCTCTTCTATCTTCAAATCCCGCAGATACGGATCGTCAGCATATCTCGACGTGCAGGAAACCGCTGCTGCCAACAATATGGCAGCAGAAAAGCTCATTGGTCTCATTGCGGCTTGATATGCTCCACAAGAACCTCATCAAGTGTCGTGCAGGCAGAATAAGGCCAAACCATGCATAGATCCCCAACGATGATCTCACTGTCCGTCAGAGCCTCCAAATTTTCATTGAAGAACTCGTCTTCACTTCCGCTGTACATTGTCCAGCAAGTGGCCGCTCCTGCGGCCAGAATGATTGCGGCTGAAGCCGCGATAAGTGCCTTTTTCATAAGCCTTGATTTTTAATTTATAAACATTACCCTCCGGAACACCCGTCGGGCTTCATTTCTGTTTTTCCATCAGCCTGCCCCGCACAATAATCAAATTTCAAATCAGAACTAGCTAATATCATTAAATTTCAGTAAGCATCAGTCCCATCAATCGGCGCAAGCCATAACCACGATGGCAAATATAAATATTTTCAACTGAATACAAAAATCTTGATTGCCGGTGGCGGCTAACAGACAGATTGTCAGGCAGAAAGTCTATTTGCCTATACTGAATTCACGGCAGGCTTACCACGTAACACGCTACAATTCAACACATTATCCGCCACCATAGGAAACATTGAAATAGCGGCAAACAAAATGTCCGGCAAAACCGAAGTTCTGCCGGACGTACAAAAAAGACCCTATGCAACAGACTCTACCGTCTCTGACGGCGGAATATCACAACGATGCCGATAATTGCCAGCACGGCCTGAAGAGCCCATTTAAGGACAAGCGTCCAATTGTAGGCACTGTCCGGAGTGATGTCCATCGAATTGTCTATCGGCTGCTGACGATTGACTTCGACAGGAAGCCTATTGTCCGTCATCCAATTGAACACCCCGGTACAAAACAAGGAATTGAAAGCCTTGAAACTCTTTCGGGGAGTATTCATCTCCACATTGGAAAGGCAGTCCGCGTCTCCTATGACCATCACCCGCTGCTCTTTCCCTCCGACCTCACGGCTGAGCGCAAGGGCAAGGCTGTGAGACTTTCGATACTCTCCCGCGGAGCGATCGACAGAGAGTTCCGACACATCAGAAATGTCGTCAAAAGAAACCGTTCCGGTCTCGTTCCAGCAATCAGTCCCGGGTGTAGCAAGGACAGGGACGACATCCCACTCCGAAGAGAGACTGTAGTCAATCGCCGCCGCACCGGGCATGGACACCTTAAGCCCCTGAAAGAAATACGGACTCAGCAGGCAGGCATAGTCAGTGGCGCCGGCAGGAATAACCGTGGGTGCCGTAGCGCTGCCGGGATAAACCACAGTACCATTCAGCACTCCCACCCCAAGATAAGACAAGATGTCCGAAACCACCTCGCTCTTTCCGGGTTCGAAAGCAAGAAGCATGTTTCCGCCCTTGTCAAGATAATCGAAGATGCGGCTCGCCTGCTCCGGTTCGAAAGGTTTTCTGGCATCTGCAATCACAAGTATGTCCGCAGTGATTGTGCTGTCGGCGGAGACCGTTGTGACGTCGAATCCCGTGTTGACTAGGGCGTTTCTGGTATGCAGCGCTGATGAGAACCCGGTGTAGTCAGCATCCTCGGAGCGTATGATGCTCCTCTCGTTCTGTCCCGCAAGGAAAGCCACAGATACCGCCCCGTTCTCCAAACGGTAGAGAGCTGTGGTAATCTCCTGTTCATCCGGATACTTCACCATATCGTCGAACACCCTCAACCATGTGGCCCTGCCATCGTCAGTGACCAGTTGCTTGACCACATAGTTCTGCTCCGGACGCAAATCAATCTTCTTGCGGATCTGCTCCGGAGAAAGCACCTTGCGCCAAGGGATGCCCCAACCTTCCGCAAACTTCACAGCCGTCTCTTTCATATCAAGAGCCTCGGAAGTGCCGTAATCATAATTATGAAGCGGTTCGTCATAATAGTAGACGGTCTTCATCTTCATGTCAGGCTTGAAACGCAGATATGTCTTGTAACGCTTGATATCATCGTTGATCGTCACCGGAGACGCACACCAGCTCTCGTAATCGGAGAGGTTGGCATACGTGGTGATGTCAAGTTCTCCATCAAGATTTTTGACTATGTCTATACTGTTGGAAGTGAGAGTATTCGACTGTATCTGAGTAGCATCGTGATACAGCACCATGGCCGGCCTCGAAGTGACATATCCTACGGCAAGCACCGCCACCGTGGCTCCGGCATATTTCGCCGCACAAAGCCATTTTCTGGGGTTCTTCTTGTACTGCAGCAGAAATATGCTGTAGAGCAGGAACAGCGCTATAACTATCACGAAATAGATTATGTCTTCCGAAGAGATGAGCCCGGCAGTCAACTGCTCGGTACGTCCCGACAAAGACGCCCAATACGTCAAGTCACGCACAAAATCAATCTCCTGCCCCATGCTCCCGAGATGATTGAGGAAGCCCAGAGCACCGAGAGTCAACAGAGCCGCCACAATCTGATAGTTCGTAAGGCAAGACATGAAAAGTCCCAGGGCAGAATATGCCCAGAAAAGCAGGAACTCCCCGGCAAGTCCGCTGAATATCATTCCATAATCAGTGTGCTCCACATGAGCCCCGGTGAACCATATCGCAGGCAATATAACGCCGAGCATCACGAAAGAGAACAGCACCATCGAGAGGAACTTGCCTATGACTATCTGGGTGGAGGTCACAGGAGAGGAATATAGAAGTTTGATAGCCCCGTTGCTCATATCCCTGCTCATCAGCCCCATGGTCAGAAGCGGAATGAACATATAAAGAGTGCTCATCATATTCCGGTACACACCGTTATAATGAGAAAACAGATTGTATGTGACATTCTCTGCAAAACCATGCAAGTCCATGTCATTGGCTATCGAGGCGACCTCTGCGGTGAAGACCTGATAAGTCTGGAAACTGAAGATCACTATGATCAGCCACGCGATCGGGGAATAAAAGAGCTGGCTCAGCTCAGATTTGCATATTGACCAGGTCTGTCTCATTTCTCTTTCTTGGTATTAAGGTATTTGAAGATGTCATCAGCAGAAGGCATCTCCTTCGTGATTTCCAGAAGACGCCATCCGTTCTGAGCGGAAAGGGCGATTATCTTTTCGCACATCTCATCGGCATCCCCCTCAATCATGAGGCGAAGAAAACCAGGACGCTCCTCCACATGTCCCACAGACTTGACATGCTCCACGGAAAGCAGGTCCGCCTCGTCAGACAGGGCACCCATCGATACGAGCAGGGAGTCCGGACGAATGCTGTGGTTGAACGAATCTATATCTCCGTTGAAAATCAGATGGCTTGACGACATCATCAGGATGCGCTCGCATGTCAGCTGCACCTCATGAAGAATATGAGTCGACAGCATGACGAGACAATCCTCCGATATGTCCTTGATCAGGCGGCGTATCTCTATGATCTGCATCGGATCCAACCCATTGGTAGGCTCATCAAGGACAATAAACGATGGCCTGTGTATAAGGGCCTGCGCTATGCCGACCCTCTGCTGATAGCCGCCTGAAAGGTGTTTGATGAGCCTCTTGCGGAAATGGGTGATCCGACACCGCTCAAGCGCCTCGTCCACAGCCTTGCCCACCCCGTTCACAAGGCGGAGATCGGCCGCAAAGCGCAGATACTCCTCCACCGTGAGGTCCGTCAGAAGGGGCGGTTTCTGTGGCAGAAATCCGATCTGTCTCTTGGCGGCCACGGAATCCTTGCGGATGCTGTGGCCGTTGATATAGACATCTCCCTCCGTCGGTGTAAGGCAGCCGCAGATTATGTTCATCAGAGTAGACTTTCCTGCCCCGTTAGCCCCGAGAAGTCCGGTAATACGGCAGCCACCGATGTCGAAAGAGACATCATCGACAGCCTTGAAAGAACCTGAATAGCTGTGGGTCACATGATCCACCTTGACGGTGATATCCTCCGGTCTCACCCTGGGTTCCACAATGCTACTCCTCATAAGTCTTGGTCATATCAGACGGCACCACCACCGTGAAATCGGCCCTCTCCTTGTTGATCTTCTCTTTCAAAGGAGCGTCGCTCTGCAGGACGGATATGGTGCTGACCTTGAGTTTCGGAGCATATTGCTTCAGATAGTATGCTATGCCTGAATGGAACGCTGAATGCAACTCCCCATGGAAATGGAAAAAATAATCCCCGGGATTCATCGCAGAAGATATCTGATAAGCCATGGTAGCATCCTTGAGCGCCTGTGCGGCCACGATGTTCTGCACGCTCTTCTTCATCATCGGAGCACTGCCCATTTGTTTGAAAGACTCCCCTATATAAGCATAGATGATCTCATTGTAGTCAACAGCAACAGGCATGGGAGCAATCCATTTCAAAGCACCGGCATCAAGAGAGTCAAGAACCTCAATGCCGTAATCAGACACCATCCTGGCATAGCGGCGCGGGACATTAGTGGCCACGAACCTTATGTCATTCTCATCGGCAAAGTCCATTATTGGCTTGTAGTCCGAGAAGTTAGGCCACAGATGGCTGTTCTCCTCATAAGTAGATTCATCAATGAGCCCTTGCTTAAGGAACTCGTCAAGCACCTGCTGGTTATCAGTTTCCCACATCTCCGCCCCGACCACAAGATGCTCTTTCTTGAGAGAGAACAAGTCTTTCTCAAGGCTCAGTTCAAGCCAGTGCGAGATCGGGTCATTGTGCATCTCGCCAAACAGGCACACATCGCTGCCGGCAACGGACTTCAGCATCTGGGCATAGCTGACCTTATTACCAGACTTGTCAAAAATCACATAAGACGGGTGTCCGCTCGAATAAGACTGTCCCTTGCATCCTGTGCATCCCGTCACAAGGCATAAAACGCCAACTATAATCCTTAAAAATCTATTCATTGCATTATCTAAAAACAAAAATTCATAAATACCCTACCCGTCTGCCGAGAAGCATCACGATAAACATTTTCAGCAACAGCCCTTGAATACGACCATGCAGCCCCGAGGTCAATCAGATTTTTTCCGACCGGGAACTCCACGTTGAATTTTAAGCCGGCCAACCACTGCCCCGCATTCATATAAGCCTCCTCGGCACGGCCCACATAAGTCGTGTAGATATTATACCCGTCACGTGCGGCATTAGGCTCATAATCAGCATACGGCCAGAAAGACATCCCGCCATTCAAATCCAATGAGATATCAGCCTTTCCGGCACGGCAACCGAATCCCACAGACGCCCCGCATACAAGACGTATCCCGTCAAGTGTGGCATCATAGTTCTTGTCATGTCGGTTCTCCCCGTCCGCAGCAGCGGAAATCCCTGCCTTGCGGAACCATGAGGAAGAATTATAATACCCGGCTGATAAACTCCCGCCGTAAAGCAAAGCCTGATAATCCTCTACGAATGAGGATATGGTCTTGTTCCAATTGGAACCATCCCCCTGAGTAAGGTAGAAATCAGTATCAAACAACAGCTTGCCACCATTGCCGAGAGACCACACGTCCGCCAGCTCAAGGCTATGCGCCATGAAGGCATACTCCGTACGCGTCTCCTGATACGAAGACGACTGCGTGGACTCGCTCTTCAGATGATCTTGTCCGTACTTGAACGAGTACCTGACACTCAGACGGTTGGCGTCGCCACGCAAAGCCCACTCCAGATACGCTCCTGGAACATTCTGTGTCCATGAGGGGCTGTTTTCAAGCCCCGTGACCTGAGTACCGAGGCCCGCCATGAGGTAGATGAAATAGTCCGCACCGCTGTTGTAGACGCGGCTGAACTGAGGTTTCTCCTTGTAGCGTTCATATATGAACCCGGCTGACAAGAGACTTCGGCCGGCAGCAGCCGTGGCCCCAGCCTCGATCCTGATGTCAAGCGCGGACTGCTCATTGCGCACATCGGATTTTCTGAACTGCTTCCACCCGATATACTCTATCTGCGCACCAAGCGACCAACGCTCTCCGAGTCTCTTTGAAGCGGTAGCACCAAGAGTATAGTTCTGTATCTCCCACGTCCTGGCCGGCGCGATGCAGAAAAACATGGAGGGAGAGCCGTATGGTTTCCTACGATATGAAAGCGTGGAGCGGAGACTGTCTGTAGACTCTAACCCATACTCAAACTTCCCGCTGAACGACCAGCCGCTATTTTCCTGATGAAGGATGGAGCTGGTCCCGACCTTGCCGCCAAGACGCCCGTCCGGAGAGAGAGGAGCGTGGAGCTTGCCGCTCTCTGCATAAGCCTCCGCCACTATCGTGGACCATGTGGAGTAATCCCACCATGACAACATTGACGGATTATGGTCATACGAAGCATCATAGATGCGACCCAAAGCCTCGCGCTGCCCGGAGTCAGGATAAATGCTGTGCGGCCCTGCCGCCCGGGAGACTAGTCCCACAGACAGCAAGGCTGCACTCAGCAATACAGTCAATAACTTGTTATTTGATGTCATATCCTGCATATCCGCCCTTCGGGGTAGGAGGATCTACCGGCTCAAAATCTGATGAAGTGTTGTTGCTGTCCATCAAGACAAGGCGGCCTGCGGCTTTAGTCTTCTCTTCATCAACCTTTCTACGCTGACTGAAGTTGGTCATTGAGCCCTCATCATTTGGAATGTATCCGAAACCCTTGTCGATAAACGAAGGCATTCTCTTCCACTTTGCAGACTCGGCGTTGTTGACAAAATCAGCACCGTCAATCACATCTGTGGCCGGAACCTTGAGTAGCTGAATCTCCTGATTAGGGGTAGTAGAACTAGGATTGACGTACTTGTATGTGATGACATCTGAAGATGTGAATTCCTTGTCGCTACGGAAGATGACAGGAGCCGCACCGCTGGCATCCCAATAGAAAAAGTCGTTAGGATTCATGTAGATGTTGTCGGCATTCGGCACATCAGGGTTGTCAAAGTCAAAATATTCATTGCCGTCACGGCCCTGACTCTGCATCCACTTCACAGCATAGGTTTCCATATCAGCTATAGAAAGGTCAATGATGTGACTGATCAGGCTCTCGTCCACCTCCACTCCGAGTTCGGCATAGGCATCGCGCATCTCTTTGTTGAAATTGATGGCGTTCTCAGCAAGGAGGAAACTCTTGCCCGGAGCGAGTGTGATGCCGGCGTTGACTGGAATCCTGACCACAGCGTTAAGATATACGTAATTATGGTCAAGGCTCGGATCTTCAAGGATTGAAAGCTCCGGAGCACCCTCGAAATTGACGTTGGTGGCAGGAGTCCAAGCATCACCGATGTAAAGCCCGTCCAGAGAGACCGGAGAGTCGCTGTTGTTGAAAATCTCGATAAAGTAATCCTTCATCATGGTGCCCATGGTGTAGGCCGGGTCATATTTCATAATGTCCTCGCCAGAATAGAAAATCTCCTTGATTACAAGGTCCTTAGAGGTATGTGCCGGCTCAAGGGTCAATGACACTGCGGCCGTCTGCTGCGAGAGGACCACTACGCTGTTGGAGACAGCGGTGAAAGAAGTCTCGCCCACCGTCACTGCAGCCGACACATTGTAAGTACCTGCCACCATATCGGAGAAAGAGGCCTTCCCCTCCGCATCCGGGTTCATCTTGGTAGTGCTGAGATCGGAAGTGTTTAGCACCGTGACCTCCACGGCAGAGAGGTCAACCGTTTCAGCATACTCGGCAGGGACTGTCAGCGTGACGTCGATACCGCCGAGAAGCGAGCCGCTCTTCTCGCATGAGCTTACGAGCGCGAGGGCGGCAAGAGCAAGGATGCCACCTAGACACCTTGCTGCATAATTTTTGGATAATGTTCTCATATTGATTTATGTATCAGTTATTTCCTATCATAAAAGACATGCCGAATCCGAATGATATCGTGCTGTTGAGCGTGGAGCGCTTGCCATTATAGACATAAGTCGGATTATACCAGAGGAAGTTGTTGACATACATGCTGAAAGAATGCCCGCCACGTGTTTCTTTGCGGATTTGGATGTTGAAGTCCGGATAGAACGGCTTCTTGTCCACAATGTCATACGTACTTGAAACCAATTTCAAGTCGGCAAACTCCTCGGACATACTCTCCTCCTCCGTCAGCGGATGGTAAACTCCCGAAGCATCATAATATGCCTTAGGATAGAGACTTCCGGGCTTCGGCTCCCGATAGTTAACAAAGTTCAGTTCGGCATTGACGGTGAAGATAAGCCTCAACGACGGGATCTGCTGCGTCACAGTCAGACGCCCCGAACTGTATCTTGTTATGTATTCAGTATGGTCATATACACCATAGCGGGCCTTGTCCGTGCCGACCACGTATTTGGAGAGCTCCATGTAGTATCCGCTGTTGATCTCGCGGGTGCGCATATAACTAGCCTGGAAATTAAACTCGGTATGCGTACTCTCGATCCGGGCCGGGACAAGAGAAAGTTCGACCCCGTCCGTAATCTCGGTGATGGCGTTTTTCATGACATATTTCTCGCGCACGAGTATGTCCGACGTGCCGTCCTTCATGACCTCCGGCTGCTGTCCGGGACGGCGGACGGCGGTGTAGTTCTCACGGGTCAGCAGGAGCAGCTCCGGAGAGAGCGCGATGCCGCCCTCAAGTCTCTTGTGGTAGGCCGTCAATCTGACATTCAAGAGATTAGACTCCCAGTCCAGTCCCCCTTCGACAGTATTGGTATGGCTCGGCCTGAGGTGGCTGTTGTTAGGATAATAGACATAAGTGGTGACTATGGCCAGCCTCTCCGCGGGGTCGGTTGCATAGTAGCTCAAATTGGTGAAATCATAATATGCCGGATCCGGATAGAGCTGGAGCATGGACGGGGCCTTGTAGGCAAGGCCCCATGCCAGCCTTGTCGTCAGGTGGTCAAACCATTTCAAAGAACCGGAAAGCCTCGGAGACACAAGGTGGTAGCGCTCAAGCATATAGTCGTAGCGCACACCCAACTTGAGCTTGGTCTCCGCGAAAGCACCGCTATGCTTGATGTTGCTCTCGTGGTAGGCCGACCATGTCTTGGAGGCCGGCACATCGTGGAAGTTGGTGGCACGCGAGCCGATGCCGCCCATCGCCTCCACTGCTCCTCCGGAGACGGTGCGCCCCTCCCCGAAGTTCTTATCTACACTTCCCTGCAACCCGGTCATGAAAGAGAATGCCCAGTTCCGGGAATTGACATTCTTAGTCATTGATACATCGAATGCCCCGCTTACAGGCAGGCCGCGCATGATGGACTCCTGCGTGAATGCCATCGGGGAATAACCCGTAACGTATGTACCTGTCTTCAAGGCCTCTATCAGAGGAAGCGGCCCCGAGGCTATGGTCTCGAACCTTGAGTACTGCCGATCCACGCTCCCGTTGACGGAATAGTCCAGGCTACCGGCTTTGCCCAATGACATGGATCCGAAGATGTTGAGACTCAAGTTCTGGTTGTTGACCCTTGCCACATTGCGTCCCTTCTCTTCCGGCTCGTATCTCTGGCCGTTGAATCCCATGATGGACTGTAGCGCCACGGTGTTGTTCCACTCAAGAGCCTTTGAGAGCTTTTTCATCCAGCGCAGTCCGAAATTGATGTTCTGGTAATAATTTTTGCGCTGGACAGGACTGTCCTTGGAATAGGTGTATGACATGTCCGCATTGAGGATTCCGCCGCCATTCCCGAGATTAAAGCCCTTAGACACAGCCCCTTGATACGATGTCGATGAGACATTCCCCGAGACATACAGCGGAGTCGTCCCGACTTTGTTTTTCACGATTATGGCCCCGGATGTGAGGTTGCCGTACTTGGCTGAAGCGACGCCGGTCACCACTTCAACACTCTCGATGCTGCTCGCGGATATGCTCCTCAGATCAACACCCTTTCCGGCCGTTCCGTAGGAGTCTGTCTGGCCGACGGCAGGATTGGCTACCTGCATATTGGCATCGTTGGACATGGCCATGCCGTTGACTATGACGGAAGTGCCGATATTGTTGTAGTTGGACGAGATCGCAGAACGTATATCTGCCTGCTGGACGGTGTTGTAGTTGGAGGTGCTCAACTGCTTGCCAGGAAGCAGGGAAATCACATCCTGAAGGTTCATGGCCTGTATCTGCTTGATAGCCTGATCATTTATATGGTAGGCGCTCGTCCCTTCCTTGCTGTCGGTCTGGGTTGCCGTCACCACGACCCCGTTCATCATCAGAGATTCCGCCTTGAGGATGAAAGTGAGAGAATCCACGTTTCCGCGCACATCAATCTCCCTCTCGATAGTACGATACCCGAGACACCCGACAGACAATTTGTGCTTACCTGCAGGAAGGCTGAGAGTGAAAGTCCCGTCATTGTCAGTCCATGTGCCTACCGGAGGCTGCGCCACAGCCACAGAGACATAGCCAAGAGGGGCTCCGGTCTCATCCACGACAGCCCCCGACACATTATGATTTTGTGCGGAAGATGTCAGCACAACGCCCCAGAAAGCCACAAGCGCGGCAAATAGATAACGACAACTCATTTTGTATTCACTAACTAACGGAAGCAAAACTATGAATTGTGCAATTAAAAAGCAAGTCCCTGGCGGACTATTTATTAAAAATCATCAAAAATTATGATTTATCGGCCACCAAAACGTCTGACAAGTGCGAAAGAGAACGCATAAAACCGCTCCGGATATAAACAAATCAATTGTAATTTGCTATTTTTGTCCCGTCCCCATAAGATAAAGAGACACACGATTATGCAAGGTCAATATAAAATCATAACGCTCTGCGGAAGCACCCGCTTCAAGGAAGAATTTCTCAAGGTTCAGAAAGATCTGACCCTCAAGGGCTACATTGTCATATCAGTAGGATTGTTCGGACATCGGGGCGATGATGAGGTGTGGGAAGACGGAGTCAAGGAAATGCTTGATGACATGCACCTCTCCAAAATAGACATGGCCGACGAGATATTCGTTGTCAACAAAGACGGTTACATCGGCGAGAGCACTGCTCGCGAGGTCGCCTACGCCTTGAGCTGCGGAAAGCCCGTCAATTCCCTCTGTCCCCTGCCCCTCAAAGAGCTGGCCAAGAAAAAATCCCTCAAAGCCATTTTCGACAAGGACTTTCTGGAACGTCTCGGCGATGTGGCACGCCAGGTCGGCGTCCATGAGGAGATAATACTGCAGAACACTTTCGAAGAATTCGGCAGGAACTGAGTACCTTAAGGCTTAAACAAGAAAACGACCCTATCATACCAGAAAAACACTATAGCTCCAAAAGCGTAAAAACGCTGCGGCTGTTGCATTAAATGCGCATTATTGGTAAATTAGCCGCCGTTTATGCGCTTCCCGCCGCATATCTGCGGCATTCTCGCCGCCTTGATGCTTGTCGCCTGCAACGACGAGGTCTTTGTCGTGGACCTCAATCCCTCGAAGACGATCATCGACTTCAGCGAAGACGGCGGGGCGGAAAGCGTCGCTTTCAATACCCCCGGATGGAGAATATCCACCCTTTACATGTACGGAGCCGGCTCGGACGACTATTACATCCTGGAAGACGGCAAGGAGCTCAACATCTGGCCTCCCTCACTTGAGGGCAACGGCACCCTTGTCATCAGAGAAGGCAAGCGTCTTGCCGCCACCGTCTCAAGACAAAGCCCGGGATGTCTGGAGCTCACAATGGGAGAGAACCTCTCGACAGGCAGAAGGATACTTACCATACTTGTATCGAACAACTTGTTCCAGAAGCAGATCCAGATATTCCAGCAAGGACGCCTTTGGACTCTTGATGATATTGAATGGGACAAGTCTACAGCAGTCTGCGAGACTTCCATCGAGTCGACTGGCGAGCCTCTGACCATAGACAACAAGGGCAGAGAAGATGTGGCCATGAAAGTGAACGTGTTTGAGAACTGCCGCACCACCGTCCAGTTTCTGGAACCAGCCCAGCCCGAGGGTGAATGTCCCAATTTCCCGGACCCCGATGCGCGGGTGGCTGTCCCGGCAGCCTTGGGAGAAGACGGGGCACTGATATTCAAAGGCATGCAGGCAGGCTACAACGGGATGGAGCAGCAGTTCACGGACGGCATGCCGAAGGTGGAGAAGGACATCGCATTCAAGCCCGGCAGGCACACATATCAGATACTCATCGAGTACAATGCGCTGACGGTAGGCTACACAGCCCATCTGCGCTCCGGCTCCCGCAATGCTGATATAAAAGGCACGCTCACAGTCAAGACCCCGACGGGAAAATGGTACGGAATATGGGAAGAGTAAGTATAAAATCGCTCGCTTCTGCCATCGTGATGATGGCGGGACTGCTGCCCCTTGCGGCCCAGGAAAACGGTGGCGATGAACTCACACACCGTGTGGGGATTGAGATGAAAGGTGCCTGGATCGCACCCTCGCACGGCTTTTTCCGTGGCGAGAACGGTGCCGGCAAAAAGCTCGACAAGAGCGGCTCGCTGCACCTGAAGTACTCGTTCCAGTTTCCCGGCTCCAGCCGCTACGGTGCCATGTATCCCACTGCTTACCAAGGAATAGGGGTGGCTTGGAACACGTTTTTCGACAAGGCGGAACTGGGTGTCCCGGCTGCCCTGTATGTGTTCCAGGGGGCGAGGATCGCTTCACTCGGGGAAAGGCTTTCCCTCGATGGTGAATGGAATTTCGGGGCATCATTCGGGTGGAAGCCCTATGACGAACAGCACAACTCTTTCAACAGGGTCGTGGGCTCCCGGGTCAACGCCTACATCGATGCGGCGCTGCTGCTGTCCTGGAGACCGCTGCCCGGTTTGACATTGAACGCCGGCGTGGACATCACCCATTTCTCCAACGGCAACACCACCCTCCCCAACTCCGGGGTCAACACCATCGGGGCAAGGATTGGAGCGATGTACAACGTGGCTCGCACCCCTATGAAGTCCATCAGGAAAGCGGCCGTGCAGGAGAGTTTCCGCCGGTTCACGCTTGAGACGGTATTCTACGGGGCGCTCCGTGCCAAAGGGCTTGAGTATGAGGGCAGCGGCTATCTGCTCGACGGCAGGTTCGCCGTGGCCGGGATCAACATCGCCCCGATGTACCGCTTCACGCGCTGCTTCCAGGCCGGGGTCTCCCTCGATGTCCAGTACGACGAAAGCGCCAACCTTTCCGGACACCTGGCCGGCATGGTGTCCGAGGGGACAGGTATGAGCCCGAGATTCTACCGTCCACCGCTAAGCGAGCAGGTCGCAGCAGGGCTGTCCCTGCGGGCGGAACTCGTGATGCCGATATTCACCATAGGGGTGGGCCTTGGACGCAACGTGCTGTACAAAGGCGAACTCGGGGTCTTCTACCAGATGGCTACCCTCAAGACCGATGTGGGCGGGAACGCCTTCCTGCAGATCGGCTACCGCCTCGACAACTTCCACGACCCGTCCAACCTGATGATCGGTCTCGGCTGGCGCTTCGGGGGACGGTAGACACGGCTGCGCTGCGGAGGCAGACTTTCTGCCGGAGGTTAGTTTGCTGCGTATGCAGGGAAAAGTCAGCCCGTGACGAAAATTTCGTCACCAACAAGATTGGCGCTTTAATAAATGCAGAAAATCGCACATACCAAGACGACATTCAACGAAATTTTCGTAACTTTGCAAAAAATTAATCGACTGAATATGCTTATAAGGATTGTTGCGACTAATTTCAAGTCCTACAAAGATGAAACGGAGTTCAATATGTTGCCATCCGCCAGCGTCCGCCGAAAAGATTGGCACATACATAAAACCGACAATAGCATCAATACACTCCGCACCGCTGTTATTTACGGGGCTAATGGGGCCGGGAAATCTTGCCTAATCAAGGCATTAGGGCGACTGCAGGATATGGTGGTACGAGGAAGTATTTCTCCTTCGTCTTCACGAGATGCGAATAAGTACAACAATCCGGATGTCCCTGTAAGTCTCGAGATTGAATTCAGCACCCGTAATGGACAATACTCTTATGGTATCTGCTATAAGGGCAATATCTGTGTTGAAGAGTGGCTTTATTCAACAATTGGCGCTCCTGTGCCAATCTTTGAACGTGTTTATGACGACACCGCAGACAAGTCGCACATCTCACTGACTCCAGAAAAAGGAGACGAGGCCAAGAACGAACTACTGACAACGTTGCTCGAAGACAACCTATTGAAAAAGAACGAGATTCTACTATCAAAGCACGATGTGATCAAGAACGCCCAAGTCACAGACGCGTATAAATGGATTGTGTCGAAACTAACTATTATCACCCCGGAAACTCATTCCACATCCATCTTCGATGATCGTTATTCCAATCCTACGTTCAAATCGCAAGCGGAACAGCTGATGGACGCTCTTGATTTAGGCATCAGCGAACTGACATTGATAGACGAAGACATCGAGTCATTCAAGCAAAGTATTACAGAATGGCCGGAACTTGCACAAGATATAGACAAGATAGTCAAAAGGCTGTCCAAACTTCCCGATGGAGAGCAGACAGCACTGATTGAGACTGGAACATTTACCGTCAGCATCAGGAAAGAGGGAAACAGGTATTTTGTGAGGCGTGTCAAGTCCGTGCATAATGTCAATGGCGCCCTTTACAATTTTGAGCTGAAAGAGGAATCCGATGGCACTCAGAGAATTTTCGATTTCGTTCCAATGCTGCAGGAGGTCAAAAGCAAAGATGAGACTTATGTGATTGACGAAATTGACAGGAGCTTACATCCATCTCTGGTAAGAGCCATTGTCTCTCGCATAGTATCAGACACCACTATGAAAGGTCAGTTGATATTTACGACACATGATGCCGGATTGCTTGACGGGAAATTGTTCCGAAATGACGAGATATGGTTCGCCGAAAAAGACAGAGAGTCGCAGGCCACTCATCTATACACATTGGATGAGTTCAAGCCACGGGCCGATCTGGATATCGAGAAAGGATATCTAAATGGACGCTTCGGCGCTATTCCGTTTCTGGCGAAATTAGATGAACTTAATTGGGAGTGATATGGGATTCAAGGCGAGAGGATACACAAGAGATGTCCCTCAAGAGAAGGTACGGGACTATTCTCTGTTCGCGATTGCGAGTGAGGGAACAGAGAGAGAACCGGAATATTTCAGGCCATTCGATGGTATTGACAGAATAAAGGTGGACATCATCGAGAACGGAAGAGAAGACGAAAATGACGGCAAAGAACACCGTCAGGGGTCGTCGCCGTCAAGCGTGCTCGCACGTGTAAATGAGTACATAAGCCAGAATCAGCTGAGTGCAGAGTTCGGTGATTCTTTGTGGTGTGTTATCGATGTGGACAAATGGCCGATGGAACAAATTGAAGAACTGCACTCTTTCTGCTGTCAAGAAGGCAACCGGCATCTTGTAATCAGCAATCCATGCATTGAGATATGGCTGCTATACCACAAGCTGCCTGATTTATCTCATTTGAATATAAAGAACGCACACGATGCAAAATGCGCCCTGCACGAAATCGAGAAAGGAGGATATTACTACATCAAATATCTTCCGTCAATGCTTGATGCAATAAAAAATGCCAAAGCAAACGACTCTCACCCTGATAAATATATGCCCAAACTATTGGAGACAAAGGTGTACCAGTTGGGACAAGCATTGTATGACCGCATGGGAACAGTGAGATTTAAAAAGTTCATAGCAAGTCTGCCTCAACTCGAACAGGATATTTTAAAGAATGGACAAAAGGCAAAGATGCGATAAATGTAACCGGAAAGGACATTTGCGGCACGGCGACTCTCCGATTCGGCTTTTCTGGGACCGAATTATGGATACCTTATAACTCGCCCGTTGCATCTTTGTACACTACCACACTCACACACCTCCGACACAAAAAAAGGCCTGACTGAAAACCACCAGTCAAGCCCCTTTTCCTAAAACACCTCACTGCCGTCTTCGCCGTAATTCCCGGCCTTCACCTCGAAGATCACCGACGGCTCCAGCACCTCCACCGTGTGCCAAACCCCGGGAGGCACCACGCAGCCGAAACGCCCGCCAACCGGGTCAAGTTCAATACGTTCAACCACACGCAACCGCCTGCCACGGACCACATCCTGCGCATCCATCCCCATTTCAAACCCATCCCCCAGCCGCTCCTCCTCATACAGAACCTCCACCAGCCTGCCGCACAGCAGCAACACATCCTCACTGCTCTGCGGATGCCTGTGAACCGGTACCTGAGTCCCGGGAAGCAAAGCGTTCAACATCCTCTGCACCCCCTCCTCCGGCGAATCCCTCAGATCCAGGTTCACGCGCCGGCGAGGACTCTCCGCCGCCCGGGCAAGCAGATCCGACAATAATTTCTCGTCAATCACCATTTTTCAAAGATGCAAGATATTCAGCGTGCAAATGATAGTACCGCTTCATAAACAACACGTATGCCACGCACAGCACAACCACCGCACCAGACAAATATAGCCAATGCGCTGAAACTGTATCCGGAATCAAGAAAATAAACCCAAGAGAGACCAGCAGTTGCAAAACCATATAGATTACCGAAACCAACGGATGGCTCATACCCAATTCGTTAGCCATCAACTGATACGCATGTTTGCGATGCGCCTGCCCGAGATTCTCATGAAGCATGATGCGGTGGCAGATAGTAAGACATCCGTCCACCCCGTACACCGCAAGCAGCACCAGCCAGGTCACATCCCCCGTCCGGGCAATCAGCATCCCGATGGCAAACAGCACGATAAACGCCATCCCTACGCTTCCCACATCCCCAGCAAAACACTTTGCCCTCCCACGCGGACGGAAATTGAATACAGAAAACACAAGCAGAGACAGCATCACCACCACGAGAAACGAAGGCTCGATGAAAGCCATAATCATCAACGGCACAATCACAGCAAGCGAATACCCGGCAGTGATACCATTGATCCCGTCCATGAAATTGTAAATGTTCGTAGCCCCCACGCAGACAATCAAGGCAATGACCACAAATACAATCTTCGCCCACAGACTCTCCCCAAATGCAAAAGTGCCATCCCCCGAAAGAAAAACCTGCCCGATCATCAGCCCCATCGCCACAAACTGCACTACAAGCCGCACCGAATCAGCGAAGATTCAGGACAGTGCAATAAATATTTGTGCATAACAAAAATATTGTCTACATTTACACTCCAATTTTTAGGGGACACTATGATTAGCATAGAGATTCCAGTATATCTTCAGACGAACCAGCTTGGTTACAATTTCATTTCCAAGTTGTACCATTCAGCTTCAAGTCAAGATGACAAGGATCTCATTATTAATTTTTCGAAGTGCCAGCAAGCAGATGGCAATATAGCTGCGGCATTAGGAGCTATATTAGACAAATTGCTTACAGAGGGATTCTCAATAAAATTGTCGAATCCAAGTGTTAAGCAGGTACGAAAAGTATTTTCAAGGAATCACTTTTTTCGTGCATGGGAATTAAAGACGCAAACAGAGGACAGAGAAAATTACATCGACTACAAAAGATTCGAGAGCAATGACTCAACAGCATTCAAGACTTACATTGATAATGGTCTGATACACAAGCAGAAATTCCCCAAACACACAGATTTAGCCGCTGGTTATATCATTGAGAGCATTTATGAAATTTACGCGAATGCGACAATGCATGGAAAAACCGATTTTGTATATTCGTGCGGCGAATATAAAGAAGACTCTCATATACTTGAAATGACAATTGTTGATTGTGGAGTAACTATACCACAAAATGTCAATAATTACCTACAATCCAACAATGGGCCACGATTATCTGACTGCGATGCTATAAAATGGGCTTTTGAAAAGGGGAACACAACAAAAGATATACCTGGAGGATTGGGATTGGCCATTCTAAAAGAATTCATAAAAATGAACAATGGTGCAATACAGATGATTTCCGGAAAAGGAATGATCGAGATACATGGAGACAATGTGGAACATTTTTTGCTTACTATGGAGTTTCCGGGCACTATTGTTAATATGAAGTTCAATTTTGACGACAATAAAAATTACTTCATGACAAGTGAAAGGAAAGACTATAATGCGAATGATTTACTATAGTAGAATATGAACAACACAATTAAATTGAACGATTTTATTTCTTGTCATAAAGGCATTACGCCAGACGATGGAGAGCCGATCTACAATGCCATTGTGGCTTCCCTAAAAGGAGGCACGCCTGTCGTTCTTGACTTTGACGGAGTAGAGATGATGACTACAGCATTCCTAAATGTTGTAATAGGAAATCTTTATAAAGACTACACTAGCGATAAACTCAAAACCATGCTGAGTTTTTCCAATTTACCAGCCCCGATAGCCATAAGAATAAAAAAAGTCACCGACAATGCTAAGCTTTTTTATAAGGATCAAGAGAACTACACAAAAATTATAGACACAGCCATCAATGAAAATAATTAAGGTGAAGCAGCATAGTCCAAACCAAAGTTTTGGATATCTATTTGATACAAATGTCTGGCTATATATCTATGGACCAGTGGCAGGTTCGTAACCGTCCCCGCACGCCCA
>DJOT01000047.1 GCA_002439095.1 Bacteroidales bacterium UBA6431
TGTAAAAATATTGCCGAAAAAAATTAAAGAATGACAGTCTGGAAGTCAATCAGGTCTTTGCGCCTGACCTTGAAGTCAAAGCTTATACTGAGCCTTCTGTCAATAGCCGCGATACTTCTTGTATCATCCACCATATCCGTGATGGAGTATTCGAGCATGAGCAATTATGTGTCGAGTCTGATTGCGGACGACATAAGCAGCATCAATGTCGCGAACAGGCTTGCCGACATGGGCAACGCCTACAATCTCGACATACTTGAGGTGATAGGGGACAATTCGTCTTCAAGCGCCCTGCCGTCTTTCGACGATGGGTATTTCAAGGCGCATTGTGATTCTCTGAGGATGAAGGCTGCGGTCAACCAGGCGGCTCCGCTGGCGGATTCGGTGATGTACAGTTACGCCGCATACATGCTGACTTCGCTGGAACTTGAGGACGTGATGCAGTCGGATTTCATAGACTCGCGTTCGTGGTATTTCGAGCGCCTGCAGCCGCGCTATGAGCGCCTGTGCTCGGATCTGGACAAACTGACTTCAAGCATCTATCAGGATCTCGCCAAGAATTCCGCCACATTTGACCGCGGCTTCTACCGCAGCATAATCCCCGGGATAGTGGCGGTGGGGGTCGGCCTGATGCTCGTGCTCATGCTGCTCTTCTTTATGCTTGCATATTATGTCAAGCCGCTGTACAAGATGCTGGACGGTCTCAATGCCTACCGGCTCACGGACAAAAAGTATACGGTGCGCTTCGAGGGGGACGACCAACTTGCCGAACTCAATGACGGAATATCAGAGATTGCCGGGGAGAATCAGCAGCTGCGGCGCAGGATCAAGGAACTCAGGAAATGAACTGGAAAGTAATCAGCCGAAACATAGGTTTTGCCCTGCTTGTCAGTGCCCTGTTCATGCTCCTGTCTGTCTTTGTCTCGATAGGCAACGGCAACGATTCCGCCCTTGCTGCGCTTTCGATATCGTTCCTGATCACGTTCATAGTCGGGATCTTTCCGTTCATATTTGTCCGCCGGGCAGCCGTGATCAGCCTCAAGGAAGGGTATGTGATCATCACACTGTCGTGGCTGCTGTCATTTGTGTTCGGCATGCTGCCTTATGCCCTCTGGGGAGGTCCGTTCACCTTGCAGAACGCCTGGTTCGAGTCTGTCAGCGGCTTCACCACCTGTGGGGCCACCATCCTTGACAATGTGGAGGCGCTGCCGAAGAGCCTTCTTTTCTGGCGCGCCTCGACGCATTTCATAGGCGGTCTCGGAGTCGTGGTCTTCCTTCTCCTGATTATTCCGGAGTCCAGTCCCATGCGTATGCGGCTCACCAATATGGAATTGACGACTCTCAGCCGCACCGGTTATTCCACCAGTCCCAATAAGATAGTCTACATATTCGCCTATGTCTATCTTGCGCTTTTCGCTGCGGCCACGGTCTGCTATTCCATTGCCGGGATGAGTCTTTTTGATGCAGTGTGCCATGCGATGAGTGTGGTTTCCACCGGAGGGTTCAGCACCAGAGGCAAATCAATCGCCGCTTTCGACTCCAGGGCGGTGGAGGCGCTCACCATGGTGTTCATGTACCTGGCCTCCATTCACTTCGGGCTGGTCTACATAGCATTTGTCACGCGCTCGCTGAAGCCGCTCAAGAATCCTGTGATCAAGTTCTACACGCTGTCGGTTCTCGTGACGGCGCTCATACTTTCCGTTGGACTGTACAAGCCCGCTGGAGGTTGGGGCCCGGCACTGTGGCAGGGACTTTTCAGCACGCTGTGCATCTCTTCCACGACGGGCTTTGCCATTGTTGACAATGCTTCCTGGCCGATGTGGATGCTGGCTCTGATGATGCTCACCGGGGTGATGTGCGGCAGTGCCGGTTCGACTGCTGGAGGTGTCAAGGTTGATCGTGTCCTCTTGCTTTTCAAGGCTATAGGCCGTTATGTCAACAATATCCTTCACCCCTCTTCTGTCAACGAGGTCAGGATGGGCAAGAGGATCCTTCGTGACTCCGAGGTCTCGCCGCACCTTTTGTATCTGTGCGTATACGCCATCCTCGCCCTTGTCTCAGTATTCCTGTGTCTGTGCGTCGGGGTGGATACGGAGAACTCGTTCGTGGCTACAGTGATGAGTTTGAGCAATGTGGGGCCCGGTTGCGGTGTGGCCGGCACCATGGGTTCGTTCAACTCATTCCCGCTGCTCGGCAAACTCATATTCTCGCTTGACATGTTCCTCGGGCGTGTGGAAATCTACCCCGTACTTGCGGTCGTGGCGATGGTTTTTGACAGGAGGAAGGGATGACGGGAGATCGTGCGGAAATATTGTACAAGCGCTTCAGAGAGCGTTTCAGACTGGAGCCTACAGCCTGTCAGGACTCGCTGTTCAGAGATGTGGCGTCTTTTGCCGTCTGTGATGATGCCGATGTCCTGGTCGTGAACGGCTATGCTGGCACTGGCAAGACCAGCGCGATGTCCGCTGTCACGCTCGCGTTGAGGGATTTCGGGGTCAAGTCAGTGCTCCTCGCGCCTACCGGACGCGCTGCCAAGGTGTTCTCGTCATTGAGCGGCAGGCCGGCATATACGATACACAAGCATATATATCGTCAGAAGTCTGTCGGAGCGGACGGATACGGCAGTTTTTCCCTTGCTCCGAACAAGGCTGTGAAAACCCTCTTCATCGTTGATGAGGCCTCCCTTATAGGTATAGATTCCGCCCAGCAGGTGAACTCCACTTCTCTTTTCGGTACAGGGAATCTTCTTGAAGATCTGGTGGCCTTTGTCCGTTCCGGTGATGACTGCCGGCTTGTGCTGGTGGGGGATGCGGCACAGTTGCCCCCTGTCGGGATGGAGGCCTCCCCGGCGTTGAGCCGTGAATATATGGACGGTTTCGGTGGAGTGAGGTTCTCCACGCTCACATCCGTAGTGCGGCAGGAGCGCGAATCCGGCATTCTGCGCAATGCCACCATGCTCCGTGAGAGGATTTCGGCCTGCTCGCCGGACGAGACTTTTGATGATGTCAAACTGGACCTGCGCGGCATTGACGATGTTGAGAGGATAGGGGGCGGCGAGCTCATCGACACCCTGTCGGATGCATATTCCAGATACGGGGAGGACGAAACCGTAGTGCTGTGCCGCTCAAATAAGAGGGCCAACCGTTACAATGCCGGAATCCGGGGAATGGTGCAGTTCAAGGAAGATTCTCTGGTGAAGGGTGACAGGCTGATGATAGTCAAGAACTGTTACCAGTTCGTGGAAAACATCCCCGGCCTGGATTATATAGCCAACGGCGACATAGCCAAACTTGTGGGCATCTCCGGGCACGAGGAACGCTATGGTCTGCACTTTGCGGATGCGGTGCTGGATTTTCCGGACTACGATGACGCCACGGTCAGGGCCAAGGTCTGTCTGGACACCCTCCAGTCCGAGTCTGCCACTCTGACCTATGAGCAGCAGAATGCTCTTTATCAGGGTGTTTCTGCGGACTATGCGGACCGTGGAACCAAGAAACGCATATGGCAGGCTGTGCGTGAGGACAAGTACTTCAACGCTCTCCAGCTCAAGTACGCCGAGGCCATAACCTGCCATAAATCGCAGGGCGGACAATGGGACTGCGTCTTCATCGACTGCCCGTTCTGGCTGCCCGAGCAGAGTGTGGACGACCTCAAGTGGCTGTATACTGCCGTCACGAGGGCGGTCAAGAAAGTGTATCTGGTGAATTTTAAAGACAGTTTTTTTGAGATATGAAGAGGATTATCGCATCTCTGGCCGTCTGTATGGCACTCTGCGCCGCAGCGGCAGCCAAGGACTACAACCCGACGCCGTCCCCGGACGGCAGCATGCTGGCATTTACCAGGGACAACGACCTCTGGGTGCGCAGTGTGGCAGACTCGGTGGAAACGCGGCTTACATTTGACGGCTCTCCGCTGATACTCAACGGTTATGCGTCGTGGGTATATTATGAGGAGATCCTCGGTCGGGCCTCCAACTACCGTGCATTCTGGTGGAGTCCGGATTCGCGGAAGATAGGATTTTACCGTTTCGACAACAGCCGTGTGCCTATGTTCCCGATCTTTTCTCCTTTCGGGCAGAACGGCTCGCTCTCGCAGACCCGCTATCCGAAGGCGGGACAGACCAATCCGCAGGTGAGGGTCGGCATCATCGATCTTCAGGAAGGCGGGACGGTGTGGGCCGATTTCGACGAGACGCAAGACCAGTATTTCGGTACTCCTTTCTGGGGCGCCGACTCCAGGGAGCTCTATGTCTCGCGTGAACCACGCAGGCAGAACGTGCTGGACCTGTATGCCGTGAGCGTCGAAGACGGCAGCAGGCGGGAGGTATACCATGAAGAATACCCGACGTGGGTGGAGTGGATAGACGGCATGATATTCACCGGCAAGGGTCTGTACATGGCAAGGGCTTTCGAGACCGGCTGGCAGCAGATTTACTTCCTTTCCTACGACGGGACGCTCAAGCGCCTGACCGACGGTGAGAACTGGGACATATCCCTGCTGCGGGCCGATGAGAAGAAGGGGGATCTGTGGTTTACGGCCAAGAGGGACTCCCGTCTGCATCCGGCTCTCTACAGGCTTGACCGCAAGGGGCGCATCACCGCGCTCACCGATCCTGACTACTACGTGCGCGGCGTGAAGTTCTCCGAAGACGGCAAGACTTTCCGGGCGGACATTTCCAACGCCCGTGAGCCTTGGCGCGGCATTGAAGGCCGCAGCGACCGCTACAGCTGCAAGGTTGTGACGGACACCTCGACTGTGGACCTGTCGGCATTGCCGTCTCCTCAAGTGGTGAAGATCTCCAATGACGGCTTCGACCTGTATGCCCTGATGTCGCTCCCGAAGGATTTCGACCCTTCCCGCAAATATCCGGTGCTCATGCAGCTCTATGGTGGCCCGGGCACTCCTTACGTGAGGGACCGCTGGGCTGACCGTGACGCTTCAGACAAGTGGTGTTTTGAAAACGGGATAATATATATAGTGACGGACCCGCGTTCATCCGGGGAGAACGGACGCCGCGGCATGGATCAGGCTTTCCGGCGGATGACAGTGATAGAGCTGGAGGACTACATAGCCTGGGCTTGCTGGCTGAAATCCCTGCCTTATGTGCAGGGTGACAAGATCGGGGTTGAGGGATTCTCGTTCGGCGGAACCACCACGGCGATGCTGGTTCTGCGTTATCCTCAATATTTCTGCTGCGGTGTCGCCGGAGGCGGTGTGTATGACTGGAACCTGTATGATTCCCATTACACCGAGCGCTTCATGGATACTCCCCAGGCCAACCCGGAGGGTTATGCCGAGGCAGGAGTGCTCACATGGGTGCCGAAAGTGTTCTCTCCGATCAACTCGATCTTCCCGGCCCCGGGGGCGCTGAAACTCACTCATGGTACGGGGGATGACAATGTACACTTCCAGAACACCCTGCTGCTCGTCGATGCCCTTCAGAAGGAGGGCTACCAGTTTGAATTGATGATCTATCCCGACGGCATGCACGGCTACAGGGGCAAGCAGCACCTGCATGACCAGGCTTCAGACCATATTTTCTGGTCCCGGCATCTGCTCGGGAAATCTGCGGCAGAGAAGTAGCATCCTGCGTCCTGCGACGCTGCATCCGAAGATGTGGCGTTCCCGACTTTCCCCGGCACCCAGTTTGCGGCGCAGGGCTTCACTTCCGGCAGGGATGTTGCGCGCGCTCACACTTGCTTCCGGGTACAGGCCGCGTGCCTCTTTTATTCCCGCGTTGCTTAGCGGAAGGACGTGTTCGATCATGAATGTCCTCATCAGATGTGAGCGGACAGGGTGATCCGCCAGATAGAGCCTTGTGGATCTGTCTGCCTCTTTGAACCCGAAGCGTTCTCCCATGAGGTGGAAAGCTCCGGACTTGAGAAGTCCCGGACAAGGTTCGTGCAGATATTGGCCTGCCGTAGCTTCTTCTGCGTATTCCGCCCGCGCGTGCTTCTCTTCTTCCGGGCGGAAACAGAATGCCTCTTCCGGTGCGTCGAGTTCTACGGCATTTACAGCATACATGTCTGTGTTTTCCGGACTTAGGACGCAAAGCAGTTCTTTGACTTCGGAGTGCAGGCTTACGATGTGGATTTCTCTCAGCTTTTGTCCGAAAGTCCCGGCCAGCAGGCTTATGTCGGCCATGGGGGAGAGTTTCAGAAGCACCATGGAAGACTTCGCGAGCAGCAGGGGAATCAGCGGCTTGATGTCCGGGGAACAGTCTTCCAGCCTGAACACCTTGTGCCCTGAGACATCGCGGCGGGCGGGGTCGGCGTAGAACACGTCGCAGGCCGGGAAATCTGTCGCCGGACCGACTTCTTCGCGGCGGACCTCGATGTTGCCGGCTCCGAAGTTGAGGAAATTGCCGCGTGCGGCATCGGCGAGGGTCTCGGAGCGCTCGAAACTTGTCACTTTACCGGCAATCTTTGAGAAAGCCAGGCTGTCCACCCCGAGTCCGCAGGTGAGATCGCACACGGAGTTAGGGCCTTTTGGGAAAAACCTCTTCAGCAGCCGACATTTGTATTCGGCGGCCGCTTGGGATGAGCATTGCTCAAGACTGAGTGCGGAAGGTATCACGGCCCCTTCCCAGGCCGGAATCTTCTTCTTGACTTTCTTCCCCGTCCCTTCGTCCAGACCGGTGAGTATTTCGGCAAAGCTCTTTTTCATCGGCGCAAATGTAGGAATAATTGATTATTTTCTTTAATTTTGAAGACTGATATAACACTTAAAGAACTGACTTCGACCGATGAAAGAATTCGAAATTAGAGCACAGGCCTGGTTGGACGGAGATTTCGACCAGGAGACAAAAATTAAAGTTATGCAGCTTCGCAACAGCGACCCGGCCGGGTTTGAGGACGCATTTTACAAAAACCTCGAGTTCGGTACAGGCGGTTTGCGGGGCCTGATGGGCGTGGGTACCAACCGGATGAACAAATACACGGTCGGGATGGCTACCCAGGGGCTTGCCAACTACATACTCGCGCACTGCAGTGATCCCGACCCGAAAGTCTGCATATCCTACGACTCGCGCAACAACAGCAAGGAGTTTGCGCGCATCACGGCGGATGTCCTCTCCGCCAACTGCATACATGTCTATATCTTTGACAACATCCGGCCTACGCCGGAGATGAGCTATGCGGTCCGCCTGAAAGGGGCGGTGGCTGGAGTGATGATCACCGCTTCCCACAATCCGAAGGAGTATAACGGATACAAGGTGAGCTGGTCCGACGGTGGGCAGGTCACCTCTCCGGTGGACAAGGAGATAGTGGCAGAGGTGGCCAAGATAACCGATCCTTCGATGGTGAAGTTCAAGTCCGGGCTGCAATGCGGCGAGGTGGAGCTCATGGGCTCCGATGTGGACGAGTGCTATCTGAGGGATCTCCTCTCCCTGAGCCTCAGTCCTGAACTTTGCCGCAAACACTCTGACCTCAAGGTGGTCTATACGCCGCTGCACGGCTGCGGAGTCCGTCTCATCCCGGAGATACTTTCCCGCAAGGGCTTCAAGAATATAATACACGTCCCGGAGCAGGACATTTCCGACGGAAATTTCCCGACCGTGGTCTCTCCTAATCCGGAGGAGCCTGCCGCCCTCAAGATGGCTCTGGACAAGGCGGAGCAGACAGGAGCCGACATAGTCATGGGTTCAGACCCGGATTCTGACCGGCTCGGCATCGCGGTGCGTGACAATGACGGCAAGATGGTCCTTTTCAACGGCAACCAGACGGCATCCATGCTTACATACTATATCCTGACCCGCCGCAAGGCTCTTGGAGCTCTCGGAGAGGGCAAGTACGTGGTCAAGACCATTGTCACGACGGAGCTGATCTCTGACATCTGCAAGAGTTTCGATGTCCCTGTATACAATGTGCTTACAGGTTTCAAATACATAGCTGAGGTGGTCAAGCGCCACGAGGCTGCCGGCGGTGAGTTCATCTGCGGCGGCGAGGAGAGTTATGGTTTCAATGTCGGACAGTTCGTGCGCGACAAGGATGCCGTGGTGACGGCCATGATGGTATGTGAATGTGCAGCTTGGGCTGCAGAGCAGGGACTTACCCTCTACCAGCTCATGCAGAAAATATACAAGGAATATGGCTATCGCAAGGAGGGGCTTGTCTCAGTGGTGCGCAAGGGCATCAGCGGAGCACAGGAGATCCAGAAGATGATGTCGGATCTGCGCAGCAATCCGCCGAAGGAGCTCTGCGGTTCTCCTGTCTGCAAGGTTATCGACTATCTTGAGCCGGAGAAGACGGGGCAGCCTTCATCCAATGTCCTCCAGTTCTTTGATGAGGCGGGGGATGTGGTATCGGTGCGACCTTCGGGCACAGAACCTAAGATCAAATTCTATTTCGGCGCGAAAGGTGATGATGCAGACGCCAAGATAGAGGCTCTCAAGCGCCAGTTCTGCGCATAGCGTCAGACCGGTCTTTACACCAGAGTGCGAGGGGACAGCCTTCGCACTTTGGTTTTATGGCCGTGCAGGTGTAGCGTCCGTGCAGGATCAGCCAATGGTGGGCAACCGGGCGCAGCTCGGGAGGAATGTGGCGTTCGAGATCTTTTTCCACTTCCAGAGGTGTCTTGCCTGATGACAGGCCGAGCCTGCGTGCGACCCTGAACACGTGCGTGTCCACTGCGATCACGGGTTCTCCCCATGTCACTGAAGCCACCACATTCGCAGTCTTCCTTCCCACGCCGGGCAGAGTCATGAGCTTGTCTATGTCCGACGGGACTTCTCCGCCGAAGTCTTTTACGAGTTTGTCCGCCATCGCTATGAGATGCCGGGCCTTGCTGTTTGGGTAGGAGATGGACTTTATCAGGGTGAGAACGTCCTCGAATCCTGCTTTGGAGAGACTTTCCGGATCGGGATAGGCCTCGAACAGGGCCGGGGTGGTGAGGTTGACCCTCTTGTCCGTGCATTGGGCGGAGAGCATCACCGCCACGAGCAGCTGGAATGTCGAGTTGAAATGCAGTTCTGAACGGGCATCGGGGTTATGCCTGCTGAAGTAGTCGAGAATCCCGGAGTATCTTTCTTTAAGGGTCATGCGATCTCTTTGCAACTCTCGTCCACCGTCTCGAACACTCTCCCGGGGTAGCGCGCGCAGATGCCTCTGTTGTGTGTGACCATGACTATGGCGGTGTTCTTTTCCTCGTTTATCTTTTTGAGCAGCTGGAGGATTCCTTCGGCCGTGTCGTCATCGAGGTTGCCTGTAGGTTCATCGGCTACGATGACTTCCGGCTCGTTGAGCAGGGCGCGGGCTATCGCTATGCGCTGCTGCTCGCCGCCGGAGAGCTGGTGGGGCATCTTGTGGGCTTTGGTCTCCATCCCCACTGATTCCAATACCTCTCCGATGCGGCGGCTGATGTCTTTACTGTCCTTCCATCCTGTCGCTTTCAAGACGAAAGACAGGTTGTCCTCCACGCTGCGGTCCATCAGGAGCTGAAAATCCTGGAATACGACCCCTAATCTGCGCCGCAGGTAGGGGATGTCCTTTTTGCGGATGCGCTCCAGATCGTATCCGCAGACCGTCCCGCTTCCCGCGCCGAGCGGATTCTCTGCTGTGATTGTGCGTATTATGGATGTCTTGCCGCTCCCGACTTTCCCGACTATATAGACGAGGTCTCCCGGGAAGACTTCGAGATCGAGGCCGTAGATGACTGTGCTGTCGCCGCCCAGAATGTCGGCGCCCGAGAACGATATGACTGGAGTTTTCGCCATGGGCGCAAATATAGTCGAAAAAATTGAGTAAATTTGTAGACTTGGGCTTTATATCATGGGTATGAAACTTAAAAATATACTTGCTGTTTCTTTGGCCGCAGCGCTCACGCTTCCGTGTGCGCTCCGGGCTTCTGAATCCGTTTCCCCTGACTACAGACGAGCGGTTGAGCTATATGGCAACGGGTTGTACGACAGGGCTCTGGCCATATTCGAGTCATTGCCTTCCGACCCTATGACTGACGGGTATTCTGTCCTGTGTGCCGTCAAGATGCGTACCGAGGGCTATCCTCAGCTGATCTCGGAGTATGACAGGAAGTACCCTTCGTCGGTGCTTACTCCGCATATCCGCTTCGAAAACGCGCGTCTGCTTTTCGATGCCGCCAACTATGGAGAGGCCGCGCTGGAGTTCTCAAAAGTCAATTCCTCCGTCCTTGATGCGCAGCAGACGGCCGAGTACATATTCAAGTGCGGCTACTGCGAGTTCTCTCTCGGCAGGCAGAGTGAGGCGCTCCAGTTCTTCATGATACTGGAGGCTCTGGACTTCTCTGAATATACCGCTCCGGGACGGTATCTGACGGGTGTAATATACTACGATGACAGCCGTTTTGCGGAGGCGGAAGCCTCATTCTGGAAGGCGTCCCCTGACCCGAGATTCACTCAATTGTGCGAGTTCTATATAGTTGATTGTGAGTTTAATCAAAAGAACTATGCCTTTGCGGTGCGCGAGGGGGAGAGGATCTATCAGGACGCGCCTGCTGAGCGCAAAGAGAGGCTTGCCAGGATCATCTCGGAGTCCAGCCTGATCCTCGGGGACAACGACAAGGCCAGGGAATACTACGAGGCCTTCTCCCACAAGGAGATGAACCGCAAGGATTATTTCTATGCCGGCTCTGTCCTATATTCAGTGCATGACTACAAGGGCGCGATAGAGAACTACAGCAACATGACGGACCGGAGCGATTCGCTCGGACAGATTGCCAACTATCATTTGGGCAACGCCTATGTGCACACCCGCAACCAGGTGGCGGCGATGGCTGCGTTCTACGATGCTTCCACTGTGGATTTCGATCCCGAGATCACCGAGGACGCCGCTTTCAACTATGCCAAACTGGCCCTTGACCTCAATAAGGACACCCGTGGATTCTCACGGTACATCAAGCGCTGGTCCACCCGCAAGCGGGGCAACGCCATCTACAGCTACATGGCTCTCGCGGCCCTGTACGACAGGGATTATGCCGGGGCGGTGGCGGCGTATGACAATATCGACGATCTGACCCCGGACATGCAGAACAACTACACCAAGGCCAACTTCCTGCGCGGCGAGCAGCTCTTTTCCGGGGGCTCCTACCGGGATGCGGTCCCGTATTTCCGCGCCACGGCCTATTATCTGCCTAAGACCGACAGGCTCAACCAGTTCTCCCGTTACTGGCTTGCCGAAGCAAGTTATCGCTCCGGCGATTATGCCACTGCGGAGCGCACTTTCACGGAGCTTTACAATGCAGATGCCCTGGACGGCAGCAAGGAAGGGGCGTCCCTTGCCTATAATGTCGCCTACAGTTGTTTCAAGCAGCGTGACTATGCCGGAGCGGCACGGTGGTTCGACATCTGCATCGCCGATGGAGACCCTCTCTACCGCGAAGATGCAATGGTCAGGCGTGCGGACTGTGACTTCGGCAGGCGCGACTACAAGGCCGCTATAACATCTTATCAGCGCGTGATATCCGAGTATTTCACCCCTGACAACATCTATCCTTACTATCAGCAGGCCATCTCCTACGGCCTGTCCGGAGACAGGAAACGCAAGGTTTCAACGCTTCTCCATGTGGAGGATGCTTCGCCGTCCGCTCCGATGTATGCCGATGCTGTATATGAACTCGGCAAGGCGCAGATGGATCTCAAGAACAACAACGACGCCATCCGGACATTCACCCGTCTCAAGAATACCGTTCCGGACAAGATCAGTTCCGCCAAGGCCTTGATCGGGATGGGCATGGTCTACCGCAACATGGCCCAGTATGAAAAATCCTTGGAATGCTACAAGCAGGTCGTCGCGGATCTTCCTCAGAGCGAGTACGCCGAGGAGTCCATGCTTGCGATAGAGTCCATCTACCGCAAGATGAAGAGGCCGGACAAGTTCCTTGAATATGTCGAGGCCAATTCCCTGAACGCCGCCAAGTCCGATGCCGAGAAAGAGAAGATGTACTTCAATACCGCTGAGCAGATGTACCTTTCAGGCAATTATGCCGAAGCCATCAACTCCCTTGGCAAGTTCATGCAGTCCTATCCCCAGAGCACGGACATGCTCAAGGCCGAATTCTATATGGCGGAGTGCTATCGCTCCACCGGAGACAAGGAGAAAGCCTGTGACTATTATTCCAAGTCAATGGTGTCCGCCTCAGGTTATTCCTTTGCGGAGATGTCCATGCTCCACTACGCACAGCTTTCGTATGAGCTTGAGCGCTATCAGGATGCATACAAGGGCTATTCATCGCTTCTGGCATCCACTAAGATGGATGACAACAGGGATGTGGCCCGTCAAGGCATGATGCGTTCCGCTTACCGGAACAAGGATTATGATTCGGCGATAAGTGCCTCTGACGCTGTGATTGCGAATGCTCCCGCCTCCACGGCTCTCAGGCGTGAGGCCGAGTATGTCAAGGCAAAGTCATGTCTCGCCATGTCCCGCAGGGATGAGGCCATGAAGCTTTTCGCTTCACTTGGCTCTGATCCTTCTACTCCGGAAGGCGCCGAGGGCAGGTACATGACAATTCAGAATCTATACGACACCGGTGATTTCGACAAGGTGGAGGCTGAAGTGTACAGTTTCTCCCAGACTGCCGGAGGCCAGTCTTATTGGCTTGCCAAGGCTTATCTGGTACTTGGTGACTCTTTTGTGGAGCGAGGCCGCTATGAGCAGGCCAAGGCCACTTATGAGAGCATACGTGACGGCTACGAGCCGTCAGACGGACACGATGATGTTGCGGACAATGTCAGCAAACGTCTCTCCAGGCTTTCGGATCTTATGAACAAGTGATTATGAAGACAAAACTCATATTTGTATCTGTCGCGATCCTTTCGGCCGTGCCTGCCTTTTCGCAGGGCATTGACCAGAGTGTCGAGGTGACCAACGAATACGAAACCCGTTTCTCGGATTTCCATAAAAGGACAGTCGCGGAGAGTGTGCCGGACTCTCTCTACCGCTTTGACTATAATTTCGATTATTCAGTCTTTGACTCGCCGTACAAGGGGTCCTATGACTTTACTCCATATCAGATCAAACTTACCCCGGAGCCTGTTCCCTATGATGGTCGCGCCCTGTATGCACGGGCCGGTGCGGGATATTCTCTGCATCCGGTTTTGGATCTGGCCTACACACCTCTCTCGGAGAAGAATGTAGGAGTGAGCCTGTACAATCATGGTGCCGGCTATGCGGGTGATACTTTCCACGACTTGAGCGATGAGGCAGGGGTCAGCGGGCATTATCACAGCCGTATCGGCAGACTCTCTTTCGGAGGCGGATACAGCGGGATTTTCGCCGGAGACGGGATTGCGAACTCTTTCTACAATTCAGCCGGTGTTTCGGTCGGATTGACTTCTCCTGACAGAGAGGGCACGGCGTTCCTATATAGAATAGGTGCAAGTTACCGCTATGGGGGCGACAGGGTTTCCGCGGGCAGAGTCGGTGAGCATCTGCTTGGCGTGGACGGATCTTTCGGGCCTATCATCAACGGGCGCTACAGCGTGCTCCTTGATTTCGATTTCACCTCTGCCATGATTAAGGACGGCCGGACTGGTTTCAGTGACAGGCCTGCCAACTTTGCAGCCCTTACTCCGCACATAAGATTTGTCCTTGGCCCTGCCGATGTGGACGCCGGAGTGCAGATGGACTATCTTTCGGCAAGTTCCGGCTCATTGACATTGGCTCCTGCAGTGCGGGCTTCGCTGGAGGTGCGGTCTCTCGACATGAAATTCCTTGCCGGTATCGGAGGGGGCCGCAAACTCAACTCGCTCTACAGCATGAAGCATCTCAACCATTTCTATCTCAGGCAGACAGGGCCTGATGCCTCCCGCGACAAAATCGACTTCTACGGGGGTGCTCAGGGGCGGATAGGCCAGTCGTTCCAGTATGATCTCAAGGGGGGCTATGTCTTACGTGCCGGTTCCCCGCTTGATGCTCCGTCCTGCGGGCTTGGATTTGCCGACTATCGTCAGAGTTATGTCGATCTGAAGATGGTATGGCTCTCAGAGCGTTTCAATGCTGATGCTGATCTGCATTTTTCTGATGTACAGTTCGACAATCAGGCAGAAGTATATGCGCCTGCGATGTTCAGCGGTGATATGCGTCTGACGTACAATTGGATGGGCAGGGTCTATGCCGGTCTTGCCGCACAGGGTGCATCGTCACGCAGTGCGGCGTCCCCGTCGCTTCAGGACTTGCGCGGATATGTCGATGTCGGCCTTTTCGGAGAGTATAAGATCGACAGGATGTGGGGTGTCTGGGCACATGCCGGCAATCTTGCATGCATGAAGATTGAAAGGCATCCGGGGTATGTGGAGAAAGGGCCGTATTTCACGGTCGGCCTGAGCCTGAGTTTGTAGTAAAAAATTAGTATCTTTGCGAGATTATTTGACAATACTGAGATGGTAGATAAAGAAGATATGAAGCAGGCGGAAGAGCAGTACTCCGCCAACAGCATACAGGTGCTTGAGGGACTGGAGGCAGTCCGCAAGCGTCCTTCCATGTATATAGGAGATGTCTCCGAGAGGGGACTGCATCATCTTGTATATGAGGTGGTTGACAACTGTATCGATGAAGCCATGGCCGGCTTCTGCGACACGGTGGATGTACAGATCCTTACGGACAACTCCATCCGCGTGGCTGACAACGGGCGAGGCATACCTACCGGCATGCACGAGAAGGAACACCGCTCCGCGCTTGAGGTCGTCCTGACGGTTCTGCATGCCGGAGGCAAGTTCAACAAGTCAAGTTACAAAGTCTCCGGAGGTCTTCATGGTGTGGGCGTGTCCTGCGTCAATGCGCTGTCGGACAGCCTTATAGCTGAGGTTCACCGCGAGGGGAAGATCTTCAAGCAGAACTACTCCAAAGGCAAGCCGCTCGGACCTGTCGAGGTGGTGGGCGAGTGCGAGGACACCGGTACCATCATCACCTTCCATCCGGATCCGGAGATCTTCACCCAGACTACCGTCTACAAATATGAGACTCTGGCTGCCCGCCTGCGCGAGCTTTCATTCCTCAACAAGGGTATCCGCATCACCCTTACCGACAAGCGAGAGGAGGTGGACGAGTTCGTGATGGATCCTGTCACGGGGGAGTCCAAGGCGACGGGACGCAAGGTTTTCCGTTCCGAAGTTTTCTATTCCACCAAAGGCTTGAGTGAGTTCATCGAGTATCTTGATGCTGGTGCTCAGACCCTCATCCCTGATCCGATCTGCGTCAATTCCGACAAGATCATCCCTATCGACATAGCTCTCCAGTACAACAACGGTTTCTCGGAGAAGATATATTCTTATGTCAACAACATCAATACTATAGAGGGCGGTACCCACCTCCAGGGGTTCAAGATGGGCCTCAGCCGCTCGCTCAAGCAGTATGCTGAGAAGAACAAGCTTCTCGACAAGTTCAAGGGCGAGCTCTCCCCGGAGGATTTCCGTGAAGGGCTGACGGCCGTCATCTCTGTAAAGGTGGCCGAACCTCAGTTCGAGGGCCAGACCAAGACCAAACTTGGCAACCCGGAGGTCACTTCGGCGGTCTCACAGGCGACCTCCGCAGCCATGGAGGCATATCTTGAGGAGCATCCGAAGGAGGCCAAGCTCATCATCGAGAAGATCGTGCTCGCCGCCACGGCCCGTGCAGCGGCCCGCAAGGCCCGTGAGATGGTGCAGCGCAAGAGCTTCATGACCGGTGGCGGCATGCCTGGCAAGCTGGCGGACTGCGCCAACCGTGATCCGGAGAAGTGCGAGCTCTTCCTGGTCGAGGGAGACTCCGCGGGCGGAACAGCCAAGCAGGGACGCAATCGTGACACACAGGCCATACTTCCGCTGCGAGGCAAGATCCTCAATGTCGAGAAGGCTTCCGGAGACAGGGCTTTCGACTCCGAAGAGATCCGCAACATATATACGGCTCTTGGAGTGACTGTGGCACAGGAAGACGAGAACGGGGAGAAGCACATGGACCTGAGCAAACTCCGCTACCACAAGATAGTGATCATGACCGATGCCGATGTTGACGGTTCGCACATCGCCTGCCTCATCCTCACTTTCTTCTTCCGCTATATGTTCGATCTCATCAAGAACGGATACGTATATCTTGCCACTCCGCCGCTTTATCTTGTGAAGAAAGGCAAAGAGGAGATCTACTGCTGGACCGAGGCACAGCGGGAAGAGGCCGCCATGGCTCTCGGCAAAGGCTCGGACAAGGGTTATACGGTGCAGCGCTACAAGGGTCTCGGTGAGATGTCGGAGCAGCAGCTTTGGGATACCACTATGGATCCGGCTCGCCGCCGCCTGCGCAAGATCACCATCGACAATGCCGCTGCTGCTGAGCGTACTTTCTCCATGCTCATGGGTGATGATGTCCCGCCGCGCCGCCAGTTCATAGAGGAGAACGCCCACTACGCCAATATCGACGCATAGCCTGTCTGATGAAAAGTCTCCCGCGTCTTAAGCTCATCCTGCCTCTTCTTCTGGTCTTCGCTGCAGTGTTCGTCTCGCTGCCGCGGAGTTCCAAGTTCCCCTATGACTACCGGCGGGGGCAGGAGTGGAAGTATGAGACGCTTTTTGCGGAGTTTGAATTTCCCATATATAAGACTGCGGATCAGATGCGCGCCGAGCGCGAGACCGCAGCTGTGGAAGTCATACCTTATTATAAGTATTCCGAGGAGATAGCCAACAAGAACATCAGCGCTGCCGAGGCTCTTGATTTGGGCTCTTTGCGTGGCGCTGTGGCTTCGGAAATCCGCCTGATATACGAAAAGGGTGTCATAGCCGACACTGATGAACGCGGCAATGACGGTGCTCCGCTGTCGGATGTGATATATCTGCAGCGGGACAAGCGTGCCTATAAGGTCCCGTCCACCGAGGTCTATCTCAAGTCGGACGCGAAGGCCAAGCTCCTTGCCGATTTGGGGGCCGCTTCCGACGTCAACCTCGACTCTCTCTTCCGGGTAAGCGGTGTCTATGACATTATCGTGCCGAATGTGCTGTACGATGCTCAGACCACGAGCCTTGTCAATGAAGACGCGGACCGAATCATATCTCCGACTTCAGGGTATGTCTCTGCCGGTCAGGTGATTGTCTCAAAAGGGGAGATAGTCACGCAGGAGATAGAGCAGATGCTCGATTCCTACAAGAAAGAGTTTGAGTCCAATGTGGGCTATGCTGGATCTCCGGCGCTTATGTTCTCGGGTAATTTCATCATCGCGGCTGCTTTGACGCTGATGCTGTACCTTGCCATCTTCTTCAGCTGCCCGGTGGTCTTTGCGGACAGCCGCTATCCGTACATCGTGGTGGTGTATCTGATAGCCGCTCTCTCGGCGCTTCTGCTTGGAAGAGCTGGGGCTTCCGTGCTGTATTTCGTGCCGTTCACTCTTGCAGCCCTGATGCTTCAGGCGTTCATGGAGCCGAGGGAGATAGCTCCGGTGTATGTCGCATCGATGATGCCGCTGCTGTTCGCATCTTCGCGCGGGGCGGTGATGTTTGTGATGTATGTCCTTGCCGGCCTTGTGATGATAATGATATTCAGGCGTTTCCAGAGGGGATGGAAGCAGTTTGTCGCTGCTATGATCACCTTTGCCATACTCGCCTGCGTGTATCTTGGTTTCCGTGCGGCAGATGTGGTCTCCGGCAGCGTATGGGGCGTGCTTATCGCTCTCTTTGCCGGCTCGCTTCTCACAGTGGCAGGCTATCCTTTAGTGTTCCTTTTTGAACGCATATTCAATCTTGTCTCCAACTCCCGTCTGACAGAGTTGTGCGATACTTCCAACACGCTCATCCGTACCCTTGAACAGAAAGCTCCGGGCACATTCCAGCACTCTCTGCAGGTGATGAACATGGCGGATGCAGTGGCCAGGGCAGTGAACATCAACCCTGATCTCATCCGTGCCGGTGCCCTGTACCATGACATCGGCAAGGTCAACAACCCTCTCTGTTTTGTGGAGAACGAGTCCCTGCTCAACAAAGATGAGGAGCACAAGTACCACAGCGGACTCACCCCGCTCCAGAGTGCACATGACATCAAACGCCATGTCGATGACGGCATCGAGATAGCCCAGAAGCACCACATGCCGCAGGTCATCATCGACTTCATAGCCACCCATCACGGCACCACCATAGTACGCTACTTCTACAACAAGTTCCTCAAAGAAGGCGGAGATCCGGTCCTTGTCGGCGAGTTCCGCTACACCGGGCACAAGCCTGTGACCAAGGCCCAGATAGTCCTCATGCTCTGCGACAGCATAGAGGCGGCTTCCCGGACGGTCAAGGAGAACACGCCGAAGGCATATTCGGATTTTGTGGAGAGTATAGTGGCTGGCAAGATGGATGAGGGGCAGTTTGACAATGCCGACATCACGATCAGCGAGCTCAACACTGTCAAAGAGACCCTTAAGCAGTATCTCGCCCAGCTTAACCACGAGCGTATAGCATATCCAAAGAATAAATCGAACAAAAAATAGATATGAAAGTATTACAGAACAACATTGATGACCTCAATCTTGAGCTCACAGTCGAGATAGAGGCTTCCGATTATGCTGAAATTTTAAGGAAGAAGCTTGCCGAGTGCAGGCGCAAGGCTGATTTCAAAGGCTTCCGCAAGGGCATGGTGCCCGCCTCCATGATACAGCGCGTGTATGGGGAGCAGTGCCTCGTGGAGGCTGTCAATCAGGTGATTTCCAAGGCTCTTGACGAGCATATAAAGGAGAATGATCTCAACCTCCTCGGCGAGCCTCTCAACTCGGAGAAGCAGCCGGAGCTCGAGTGGAAGGCCGGCAACGACTTCACCTTCATCTTTGATGCGGCCCTCTCTCCGAAGGTTGACTTCGAAGTTGAGAAGTCCGATACCGTGCCTTCGTACACCGTTTCGATAGCTGCCAAGGACAAGACTTCCATGGAGGAGAGCCTCAAGAAATACTATGAGGAGAAAAAGGAAGAGAAGAGCGATGAGGACATCGAGAAAGAAGTCAGCGAACGCCTTGAGAACCAGTTCAAGAACGAGGCCGAGTGGAGGCTCAACAAGGACATCCGCGACTATTACGTGCAGAAGGCTGGTTTGACTCTCCCTGAGGCTTTCCTCAAGCGCTGGCTTGTGGCTGCCAATGGCGGCAAAGTCACTCAGGAGGATGTCGAGAAGGAGTTCCCGGGATTTGCCGAGGACTTCAAGTGGCAGCTTGTCCGCGGCTTCCTCATGAAGAAGTTTGAGCTGAAGGTCGAGGAGGCTGATATCCGTGAGGCAGCCGAGGCTTATGTCACTTATCAGTATGCCATGTACGGTATCGGCAATGTGCCGAAGGAGATGGTTGACGAGGCGGTTGTCAATGTGCTCCACGACCGTAAGCAGGTTGAGCACCTTGCCGAGCAGGTTGAGGACCGCAAAGTGATCGAGAAGCTCAAGGAGAGCATGACTCTGAAGCCGACAAAGATCACTTCAGCGAAATTCCGTGAGCTGAAATAGTCGTCCTGCATAACATTAAAGACCGGTCCGCCGAAAATGCGGGTCGGTCTTTTTTGTCTTTAACGGCACTTTTACTGACCGATTGTAACATTTTTCGACGGTTTTGAACCATTATCTCCGAAATAATTCGTACATTTGCGGACTACGAATACTTACAAGTATAAATATAATAACATATACTTTTAATTATTAACCAATTTTGTTTTCTACAGATGAAGAATCAGTCATTGATTTCTTTTATGGGTAGGGTGGTGCTTGCGGGCGCTCTCCTGCTCGGAGTCTGCACAACGGCGTTTGCGCAGCAGAAAATCTCAGGAACAGTGTTGGATGCATCCGGACAGGCCGTGATCGGCGCCGGTGTTGTCGTTGAAGGCACCACCAATGGCGTTGTTGTCGACTTAGACGGAAATTGGGCACTCACTGTCCCTACGGGATCGAATCTTGTTGTATCCTGCATCGGCTACGTGGACCAGAAGTTCACCGTACAGGCCGGCAAGGACAAGTATGACGTAGTCCTCCAGGAGAGCAGCACCATGCTCGATGAGACAGTGGTCATCGGTTACGGTACCGTCAAGGTGCGTGATCTCACCGGATCTGTGGCAGCTGTGAGCTCCAAGGATCTCGAGGTTCCGGTAGCCAGTGTCGGAGAGGCCCTTCAAGGCAAGATGGCCGGTGTTGTAGTCTCCCTCAACGATGCAACCCCTGGTGCCGAGCCGCAGATCCGCGTGCGTGGCGCCAAGTCCATCACCCAGACCAACAACCCTCTCTACATTGTGGACGGTTTCCCGGTAAGCAGCCTTGTCAATGTCCCTTCAGACCAGATCAAGTCCATCAACGTCCTCAAGGATGCGGCCGCTACAGCCATCTATGGTTCCCGCGGTGCAGCCGGCGTTGTGATTGTGACGACCAAGAGCGCTTCAGAGGGTCAGACCCAGGTTACCTACAACGGCTTCGTGCAGATCAAGGATTCATCCTCAAGCGTACGTGACGTGATGGATACCTATGACTACTTGAAGTTTTCCCTCGGATATGCCAATGATTACAATGCTGATATGTACTCGTCCATGAGAAAGTACTTCGGTATCGGTGCAGAGAACGGCAATCACTATGCTGACTATGCCAACGTGAAGACTCACAACTGGCAGGAGGATCTCTACAAGACGGGTATCGCCCACAGCCACAACCTCACCATCAGCAACGGTACGAAGAAGAACAGGACCATGTTCTCCCTCAACTTCCTCAACGACGACGGTACCGTCATCAACTCTTACTTCCGCAGGATCAACGCTTCCCTCAAGACCATAGAGAAACTCAGCGACACTTTCGATGTCGAACTCAATGTCTCTTACTCTTACAGGCAGAACCGTTCCAATCCTCGTCTGGCTTCGGCGTTCCGCTACAAGCCTCTTGATACTGTATTCGGTGATGAGAGTGTAGTAAGCGGTTTCGGTGCCGGTTATGATGCTTATATAAGTGATGCTTCAAATCCGGTAGAACTCACCTGGAATGAGCAGAACACCAATTATGCCCACGACTTCCGCGGTATCGCTGCAGCCAACTGGACTCCGCTCAAGGGCCTCAAACTCCGCAGCGAGATCGGTCTCAGCAAGACATTCAGCAAGGCTGAAGGCTATGTGGCCGGCTACGGCACCACCACCAATTCCGCTTCTCTCCGCAGGACAGAGAAGGGGGATCTTCACTGGACCAACACCATTTCATACGAGCTTCCTCTTAATACCGAGTTCCATAGGGCAGATGTCATGGTCGGCAGCGAATGGATACAGGATTCAAATGAGTGGATGCAGTACTATGCTGAGCGTTTCCCTTCGTACTTTGACAGGGAGAGGACTCTTGCCATGCTTTCCCAGGGAACGAAGGGCAATGCCTTTACCCAGAAAGTTGATCTTCCAGGACGTTCCCTTTCATTCTTTACCCGTGCGAACTATACTCTACTTGACAAGTATATGTTCACCTTCACGATGCGTGCTGACGGTTCTTCACGCTTCGCTCCGAACAACCACTGGGGATACTTCCCGGCAGGTGCTTTCGCATGGCGTGTGATTGACGAACCTTTCATGGCGAATACCAAGGACTGGCTCTCCAATCTCAAACTCCGTCTCTCTTATGGTGTGACCGGCTCTGATGCCATCAGCTCCAACCTCTGGAAAGAGTATTGGTCTCTCAGCACCAGTGCTACTAACTATACCATTTCAAACAACAGGACTGATACCAATAATGGATATGGTTATCCATATCAGCCAGGTAACATGTTGTCCAATCTTGACCTGAAATGGGAGTCAACAGTTTCCCGTAATATCGGTGTTGATTTCGGTTTTCTTGACGAGCGCATCTATGGAACCGTAGAAGGCTACTGGAGCTCAACTTATGATCTGCTCATGCCGGTCAACATCAAGTCTACATCTGGTTACACCTACCAGTTCCAGAACATGGGAACTGTATCAAACAAGGGACTTGAACTTTCTCTTGGTGGAGATATTGTTCGCAATCAGGACTTCACCCTCAGTGCCAACTTCATCTACAACTACAATGTCAACCGTATAGAGAAACTCTCTGATACTGTGACTGCCAACACTTATGGCCAGTGGACCAACTCGGAGCACAGCCCAAGTGCGGGTGAGTATTTCCTCCGTGAGGGTGTAGCCATCGGTTCCATCTCCGGATATGCTTATGACGGTTGGTATACTACAGATGATTTTGATTACGATCCGAAGACGGGTATATACACTTTGAAAAAAGGTATTCCTGACTGGGCAATGGACTCATACTCAACTTCCCTGAAGCGTGCATCCGGCCAGAGCGCTTTCCCTGGTGCTGCAAAGGCGAAAGATCTTGATGGAGACGGCAAGATTACTGAGGCTGACACTTATGAGCTTGGGGAGATGTCTCCACGCTCTACGGGCTCATTCAATCTTAGCGGCCGCTGGAAGAGCATAGATTTCTCTGCTAACTTCAACTATGTGATAGGGGGACATCTTATGAACTATTGGTCATTGATGTCAACCTATGGTGGAAAGGACAACTATTTCGGAGGCAACCGTCTCTCTTTCGTATCAGAGGCTTACTCTCCATATCGTTGGAACAATGGCGATCTTGAGCTTGTGACTGATCCGGCTGAACTTGACGCGATGAACGCCAATGCTACTATGCACACTCCGACTTCTATGAAGGGTCTTCTCTTTGACCGCTGGCTTGAGGATGCCTCTTACCTGCGTCTAAAGAATGTGACTATCGGCTATACACTTCCGAAGAGCCTTTCAAGCAAGGTCGGTCTGAAGAATATCCGTGCATACTTCACGGCTTCAAATGTCTTTACCTTGACCAAGTACACCGGTCTTGATCCTGAAGTCAATACCAACAGCAGCCGTCAAATCCAGGGCATCAATTTCCCTTCACCTGGCGTGGATAACAATGCCTATCCTATGGCACGCACCTATACCATCGGTCTTAATATCACACTGTAAAGAATACTGCAACAATGAAAAAGAATATCAAATATCTGTTTGCTGCCCTTTGCGGTACTGCAGTGATGTCTTGCAGCCTGGAGCCTACCTCCCCGTCTTATGTTGACGGCGAATTTGTCTTCACAGGTGTAGAGACTGCCAAAACAGTATTGCTCGGTGCTTACAATCAGCTTATCAATGATTACAACAACGGTTATGTCCCTAACTTCACCAACATAGGATCGGACATCGAGCGTTGCTCTGTAGGTAATATCACTGACCTTGTCGGCGGTGCCCAGCTCTATAATGATCCGTATGCTGAGAAGGATTTCAACATCAACTTCCAGAAAGGCAATTGGGATCGTTTCTATTCCATTATCTTGAAGTGCAACAGCATCATCGAATATCTTGAGAAAGATTGGGACAATATCACCAAGGATGCCCCTAACGAGAAGTCAGATCTTCTTGGACAGGCTTATGCGCTCCGTGCTACTGTCTACTACGATATTACTCGCTATTATGGCGATGTTTTCTATGTCACAAAAGCCAGAGAGGATGGCGGGGAGAAACTCACCAACCGTGACTTCATAATAGAGAGCGAACTTGAGAACCTCTATCGTATCGAGCCTCTTCTCTACACCCTTGGCCAGAACGGGCATTATTCCGATCAGATGACCCGCAACTACGTTGACGGTCTTATCGGTCGTATGTGTTTCATGGAGGCCGGCTATCAGACCCGGCGTACTGATCTCGGTGCCGATTTCTACACTGACAAGGACGGTAAGGTTATTGAATTTGAAGTCTGGGGAACTGATGCTGACAAGAATGCCCAGTATGCTCGCCGCAACGCCAGCGATAGAAAGAAATTCTATGAGGCTGCACTCCCTTATCTTAAGAAGGCTGTGGAGCAGCCGGGAGAAGCTGCACTCACTACTGTTGATCCACGTACTGATACCAAGGGCCGTGTCTATGACAATCCTTTCCAGTACTATTTCCAGCAGGTGAACGAGCAGCAGAAAGCAACCGAGACCATTTACGAGGTGACCATGAAAGAGAATGGTGGCGGCTCACGTATCGCCTACAACTTCGGCCGCGGATCTGCAGGTGCGTCTCCGGCTATGCCTCCTAAGGCCAACGCCCAGATCTGCTCTTATCCGGAAGTTTACTACGGGGAGTTTGATCCTCAGGACAAGCGCCGTGATGTTTCCATGAGTGTTACCGGTTCTACAGGTACTGGTGTTGAGTCTCTCTACACCTACACTCTCGGTAACCGTCTGACCATCGGTATAGGTCTCAACAAGTATGATCCTAACCGTGTCGAGACTCCTGACCTCCGTCAGCTCTACAGTGGTATTTCATATATCCACATGCGTCAGGCTGACATCATCCTAATGCTTGCCGAGGCTTATGCCCAGACCGGCAACGAAGGTGCCGCCAAGATTGAACTCAAGAAAGTTCACGATCGTGCTTTCCCTGAGTCGGTTCGTGAAGCCAAGTTCGCTGAACTTCTTCAGACTCCTGCTTCAGAGACTCAATCCGCCCTTGTGGAGGCTATCCTCAAGGAGCGTCAGCTTGAGTTCCAGGGAGAGAATCTCCGCCGTTGGGATCTTGTCCGCAGTGGAAATCTGCCTAAAGTGGCTGTAGAGTTCCGCAAGAATATGGTTGATCATATGGCTGAACTCAAATCCCAGGGCTATGCTCAGTTCAAGAATGGCAACCAGCTTCCTGCTTATGTGTGGACCAAATCTGTTGATGCCAAGAAGGACTATGGCTTCCGTCTGACCATGACGACTCCAGCCGGTCTTGATGAGACTTCAGATGAGTATGCGGTTCTCTATCCGGGTTGGCGTGGTCAGCATGATGACTGGCAGAAAGCCAAGGATTATCAGATCAAATCCCGTGGCAATAATGTCAAGGTCAATGTGGTTGAAGACTACACCAACCTTGCTATTCAGGGCCTCTTCAAGTACATTGCTCCTGGCAGCGATGAGGCGAAGGCTCTTGAGGCCCGTGGCTATAAGCAGACCGCTTGGGCTGTCGGGATGTATACTCTCAAGGGGAAAAACGATCCTAATCAGGAGGCCGAGTGGAGCACCAAGTTCATGGGAGGATACTCAGATGCAGACTATGCTGCCCGTAAGGCTCCTATTTATCTCATCCCTATGGAGGAGACGGTGTGCGTCACCACCGGTATCAACAATGGTTACGGCTTCAAGTCTCGTACAAAGTAGTAATCTGTTGACATAATTGACCAAGGCGGACTCAAAAGAGTCCGCCTTGTTTTTTCAAAATTATGCCTATCTTGCGCAAAAACGTGTTATTATGAAACGAGCAAAACTATTAACCAGTGTTCTTATTATAGGTGCACTTGTCGGGTGTTCCTCAAAGTATGATGATTCTGCATTAATCAGAAGAGGAGAGGATTTGTCTTACTACTATGCCAGTCAGAAAATTTTTCTTGAGGAGCGTCAAGATCTGATGTTTGTCAGTTTCTGTGGCGACCAATCAAAAGAATCTTTTGTTGCGAAAATAAACAGCGGAACATCTCCGCTCAGACTTTTTGATCCGAGCGGCAAGGGAGAGCAGTTGGCGGATTCATCAAGTGACATGTTCCTGTTGCAGGGGTCTCCAATAGAGATAAATAAGCAGATTGAGGTATTCAAAAATGATCCGTCAGTGCTTTCTGTATCAAAAATACTTGTATACGAGGGAAGTTTTATTGCGGTTTCCAATGAGTTTTCCGTTAAGTTGAAGAAGGGGATTTCGGTAAGCGAACTTGAAAATATGGCGACAGAGTACGGTTGTAAGATTTTTCAGAGAGAGCTTTTTGACGATGATATATTTTTCTTGGAAGTTGACAAGTCATCGGAATTGAGTGTCCTGCAACTTGCTTGCATATTTTACGAGTCTGGTCTGTTTGTCTTTACGTCCCCTGATTTCTATTTTCTCAATGCTTTTGGTAATGTATGAGAAATAAGTTATTTATTATCGTGGCCCTTGCTTTGGGAGTGGCAGGCTGCTCGAAGATGGAGACAGGTGACATAATGCCGGTTTCTTTTGATTCCGAGACCGGCGTGGACCTGTTCTCATGGGAAGCTTGTAAGGAAACTGTTCCCGCATTACTGGGGCAGAACGGTTTTATTTTGGGTAGCCGCCCCAGCTCCTGCGAAATCTGGCCTTCTGGTGAGGGGGCTGTTGTCATCAACGACCAGACCGTCATCAATGGAATCGTGGCAAAATACGGTCTGGATCCTGAAATCTACGGAGAGGTAGATGAGTATTCTCTTCTCGCCGGATATGCCATAACCGGTAATACGGGTGGGTACGAGGTCAGCCAGAGAGTGAAGCGGACTATCGATGGCGTTACTCTTGGATTGATGATAGAACAAGTTGGAATTGGATTGTGCACTCCTGGCTACGCGTACTATATGGCTTTATATCCGAAGCTGCCGGCCGGCCCTGTTGCGAGAATATATCGTACGGATGTGGATGCCGATCCTGGTTCTGGCGATAGCGCAGAGTAATCGGTGATTTCGTTGCGAATAAAGTGAAGCGAGCTGACTGAAAATTAATTCAGCCAACTCGCTTTTTGTTTGTAAAGATATTTCTTAAAGGCATCTTACCACAATGCTATTTTCCCGGCCATACCTAAATCAAGAGTTGCGGTCGTTATACCCAATGCTTGGAATACACGGCTCATTGTGGGCAATGTTATAACACTTGTACCTTTCTCTAATTTGGAAATCTGAGAACGTTGCACTCCAATGCGCTCACCAAGTTCTTCCTGAGTGAGATTTTGAGCCAATCGTGCCTTGCGTATGGCTTCACCTACAATGTAGGCATTTACATCCTCTTTGAGCTTGGCTTCCATTGTTTCGCGCTCTGGTGTTCCTCTTTTACCCCAAAGTGTGTCTTTCATGTTGTCTGCAGGTATCAATTTCATCTGTGCCATAACTATTTCTTTTTATTATTAAAGTACTCTTTCCTTATCTCCTCTGCTTTGGCAATCTCTTTTAATGGTGTCTTTTGTGTTTTCTTGATTATGCCATGCGTAGCAATAACCAACGTGTCTTCCTCGGTATCCCAAAAGGAAAAAAGTCTGTAGCAGATGCCATTATAGAGAGTGCGAAACTCCCATATTTCGGTGTTTTCAAGTTTTTTGATGTAAAAAGCAAGTATTCGACC
>DJOT01000026.1 GCA_002439095.1 Bacteroidales bacterium UBA6431
CACTTCTTTACGGGGCATATCCCCGAAACCCCTGCGCTTGCTCCGCAAGTGCGGGCATTCCAACCCCAGTCAGCTGTCGCTGACAGCCCCTTTCAGGGGCACGCCGGCTCGGCGATGCCATCGCCGGGCGTCTTCGCTGCTCATTCGCTTCGCAAATTCGCTGACGCTCCGCCGCGCCGCTGACGCGGCCCTCTGGAAGTCGCTTTCCGACTTTGCCTGTGTTGGGCGCAGTTTGTCCGGAGAAACGCCCTTTGGCCGGACAAAAGGCCGACGCTCATGACATGCTCATCTAAGTTGTGCGAGCGGTGGCGGATAAGTGCCTGATACTGAGGCGCAAAGCGATATGGCCTATGTCCATATTTGAGGAGGTGGAACATTTAAAGTGCTTATTGATAGCGTTTTATATGTCACAGCCCCGGGGCGCACGGGACAGGCCCTAAGCGCACCGGGGCGTGAATTTTTGCAGGGAAGCCTTAGAACTTGAATCCGATCTTGATGGTCGGTGAGGCGAACCCGCTGAAGTCGTGGCAGTCGGCGCTGTAGGCCGCGAGCCCTTCTTGAGGGCGGATTGTCGTCACGCTGTACCCGTATTGGAACGGATTGAATTCGATGCCGAGGAACATTCCAGGGAGGAAGTAATAGTCGGCGCCGGCGTTGAGCATGCCTCTGATGGTGTAGCGTTCTCCGAGGGATTTGCCCAGAGATTCGACCTCATCGTAGAGAATCTGGTTGAGTCCGTGGGCGAATCCGGCGTGGATGCCTGCGTGGAATCTCAGGTTCTTCAGTGACGGATGAGCGAAGTACCTGTCCGCGCCGAGGACTACGCTGTATCTGAGGGTTGAGGCCTCTCCCACTGCTCTGTAGGCCGGGATTGACCCGTCTCCTGGCTCGGAACTTTCATCAAATGTCCCGGGTCTTTCGCTGTATCCAGGATTGTAGGTGTAACCGATCCCTCCGCCGAAGCGCAGTGCCCAGTTGTCGGAGAAGAACCAGCTGCCCTCCAATCCTGCATTGAGTCTGCTGTCGAGCCAACTTGCGGATGTTGCGCTGAGTTCATAGCTCGGGGCCGAGGTGTCCGTCGCGGCATTCTTGCCGACGAAGCTGTCGTAGCCCACTGTCGCGCTGACGAGAATGTCGCCCTTGACAGGGCAGTAATCCGCCTGTGCGCAATGATGCTTCTGGGCTGCGGCTGACAGGCTCAATGAGAGGATACAGGATATTGCTGTAAGTCTCTTGATCATAATTTCGGAAGGAATTAAGTTACGGCTATTCCGCGAGGGCGGCGTCAAGGGCTGCCTTGGCGTTGTCCACCATTGTCTCAAGCAACTTGATTCTGGCCTCTATGTCGGCGATCCTCTTCTCGATGAGCTTTATGCTCTCCTCCTTGTTGCCGGCGGCGTTCTTGGCGTCCTCGATGTACTGGGTGTATCTTGCAATGTCCGCTTCGGCATCGGCGATGGACTGCTCGTAGCTTGCGTAGTCAGCATAGTTCCAGAGGTTCAGCAGAGCCCTGTATTCCTCGGCGAGGATGTTGAGATCTTCTTGTGCCTTGTCGTACGCGGCCTTTGCCTTGTCACGTGCTTCGGCGAGGGAAAGCATCTCCTTTACGAAGGCTTCCTGCTCTGCAAGGGCCTCGGAGACGGCTGTGTCGAAGTTGTCCAGGGTTTCCTGCATCTTGGCGATGAGCGCCGTGTAGTAATCGATGCTGTCCTTGGTCTGGATCACGAAGTTCTCGAACTGGACTTTACTGGTCTGGGCCGCCTCGTAGTCGCTCACGGCAGTCGTGTAGGCGTTTTCGGCCTCCTCGTACTTGGTCCATGCTCCGGCTTCGGCCTGCTCTGCCTTGGCATCGGCTTCTCTTGCCTTGCCGAGGGCTGTTGCCGCATCGGCGGCTGCCTTTTTGGCTGCATCGAGGGCTTTCAGGAGTTCGGCCTTCTTGGCAGCGTCTTCCTCCGCATTGTAGGCTTCCTGTGCCTTGGCCTCTGCCTCTACGGCGTCATCGTAGGCCTTCTGTGCCGCGTCCAGAGCCTCATGAGCCTTCTCGTGTGCGGCAATGGCATCGAGATGCGCCTGTTTGGCGTCGGCTCTGGCTTTCTCGGCATCTGCCATAGCGTCCTTTTTTGCTGTGAGATCCTTCGCTGCCTTTTCAAGCAGGTCCTGGAAGTATGCGTACTGCGCGTACAGCGTTCCGTCGTGCTTCATGGTGTCCCCTTCCTTGCCGAGAAAGGACTGGTAGTCGCGGATGTCATTCTCTATCTTGTTCTTGGCATTTTCAATCAGGGCACTGTTGACCTTCGGGACCATGAAGATTACGGGTTCGCTCAGACCGTTGATGTATGTGAGTGTAGCGTCATCGTCCGGCTCGATGCGGTTGACGACTCTGAGGTCGATCAGGCTGCTGAGGATAGGAATCCGTACTGTGATGCCGTCATGGGTGTACCGGTATTGCGCCTTGTCTGCTTCGTTGTACTTGGAGCTCAGGGTTTCTTCGCTTTCGTCGTATGTCTTCTTTTCGTTTTCGGCGATCTTGTCCCTGAGGGCATCGACTTCCTCCCACTTGGCATCAATCAGCGGTTCGAGGGTCGCCAGATCAGGCACGTGCTCTTTGTGGGCTTTGAGAGTCTCGATGAAGGCTTTCTTTCCGGCAATCATGCGGTTGTACTCGACCTCGGTCTGTGATGCCGAGGCCTGGAGTGAAACCAGTTCGCTCTCCGCCTGGAGTTTGCGTGTCTGCTCGTTGAGAAGAAGAGTCCTTTCTGAAGAGAGCTCGGATACAAGGGAACTGTATTCGGAGAACAGTTTCTTTATGCGTTCATCAGCAAGGTCGGCAATTTCCTGCTCGATTTTCTTGATGCTCAGCCTGTAAGCTGCAATTTGCGCTTCGGCTTCAGCCTTGACGCGTTCGATTTCGATAAGAATCTTCTGCTTCTCGAGTTCGAACCTCTCCTGGTCCTGCTTCATCTTCTCGCGGATGGCTTCGGCTTCGGCGCCGGTCTTGTCCGCAAGAGCCTTCTGGTACTCCGCCATGGCTTTTTGGTATTCAGCTTGAGCTTTTTGATACTCGGCCTGGGCTGCCTTGAGTGCCGCTTCGGCATTTGCTGTGGTTTTGGCTGCCTCCGCCTGGGCCTTGTTGAGTTCGGCGATGCTCAGAAGTTCGGCTGCCTTGGCCTGCCGCACTGCGGTCACCGATGATGATTCTTGATCGTTCACACAGGAAATCGCGCCGAGCGCGACTGCCAGATAACATAGGATTTTTTTCATAAATAAATAGGTTGTTAGAGGTTTACCTTTGCAAGTAAGGTAAAATAAATCACTTATCCAAATTCAAATGGCGTTGTCATTTTTTCGTAACGAAAAAAATGACAATGTGCGTGAAGTTCATTAACTTTGCAGAAAACGTTCAATCGTCATGAAGAACCCGTTTGTAACTTCAGGATATGCCGGATCAGAATATTTCTGTGACAGAGTTCAAGAAACCGCTGACTTGAGGAGTTTACTGTCCAATGAGCATAATGTCGCCCTGATTTCTCCGCGAAGACTCGGCAAGACGGAGCTCATCAGCCATGTGTTTGACTGTGATGAGTTCAGAGATGCATATTACTGTTTCCTTGTGGATGTCTATGCGACAAAATCATTGAGCGACTTTGTCAATCTGCTCGGGAAGGCGGTCCTTGACACATTGAAGCCAAGGGGGAAGGCTGTATGGGAGAAATTCGTGGGTGCATTGGTTTCAGTCCGCCCGGAGATCACCTTCGATATGAACGGGCTTCCGTCCTGGAGTATCGGCCTTGGCGAGATAAGGAATCCTGCGGCGACACTGGATGAGATATTCTCGTACCTTCAGTCTGCTGACCGCCCCTGCATTGTTGCCATTGATGAGTTTCAGCAGATCACAAAATATGAGGACACTACGGTTGAGGCAACAATCAGGACCTATGTGCAAAGGACGACGAATGCGCATTTTATTTTTTCCGGAAGCCAGCGGCATCTGATGGACGGTATGTTCACATCCCCGTCGAGGCCGTTTTACCAGAGTGTCATGATAATGAACCTGAGACCTTTGCCGCTCGGGAAATACTCTGAATTTGCAGTGGAAAAATTTGCGGAAAACGGAAAGTCAATTGATCCGGAGGTGGTTGCCGTGCTGTATGAACGCTTTGATGCGGTGACCAGTTATATCCATCGCACTTTGAATGTTCTTTTTTCCCGTACAGAAAAAGGTGGAAGATGCAATGTCGGCATGATTGAAGAGGCGGTGGATTTCATAGTGAGACTGTCGTCGGATACATACGAGTCCCTGCTGTATCAGATGCCTGTGAAGCAGCGTGATGTCTTCCTTGCGATAGCATCGGAAAGGAGTGCGCGCGAGGTGACAGGAAGCAATTTTATAAGAAAGTATGGCCTCGTCTCTCCAAGCAGTGTCGCCTCCGCAGTTAAGTCCCTTCTTGACAAGGATTTCATTACCAATGAAATGGGGACATATTCCGTCTATGACAAATTTTTCCTTCTCTGGCTGAGCCGTCAGGGTCTTACCACTGCATGACAACTTCTTCCCGACGCCGCAAAGGCCACGTCTCATTGCTTCTGTGCAACACAATATGGGGCGCGGCCGTCCCGGTGTCCAAATTCATATTGGCGGGCGGTATCATTTCATCTAAGGTGCTTGCGGACATTCGCATACTGTCCGGGACGATTCTTTTCTGGCTCGCTTCGTCTGTGCTGAAGTCTGAAAGGGAGGAGCGCGTGGAGAAAGGGGATTATTTCAAACTTTTCCAGGCGGCGTTCTTCTCGACCGCGCTGGTGCAGCTGTTTTATATGAAAGGCATTTCCCTCTCTTCGCCTGCCGAGGCGGCGATCTGCATGGCCACGCTCCCTATCTGGACTGTTATCATGTCGGCGCTCCATCTCCGTGAAAGGGTGGATGCGCGCAAGGTCGGGGGTATCATTATAGGGATGTCGGGCACTCTGCTCCTTGCGCTTTACGGACGCACTTTCACTTCGGGAGGCTCGCTTTCCGGCATCGCCTGCTGCCTGCTCTCGCAGATTTCGTATGGGATCTATCTTGTTTTCTTTCAAGATATCATCAAGAAATACTCTCCAATCACTCTGATGAAGTGGAAATATCTCTTCGGTCTGGTGATGCTTCTTCCTTTCTCGATCCGGGAGGTGCTCCTCACGCAGTGGGCGCTGCTCTCACCGAGGGTGTGGCTTGCAATAGGCTTTGTCATAATCTTCTCGACTTTCATCAGTTATTTCCTCGTCCCTTTCGGGCAGAAATATCTCCAGCCCACGACCGTGGCGATGTACAACAACCTCCAGCCCGTGGCCGCTTCGCTCATAGCCGTCGCCGCTTCCCAGGAAAGTCCCAGCATTGTCAAGGCCGCAGCCATGCTGCTCGTCTTCCTCGGTGTCTTTCTTGTCTCGCGGCGTGGTGGCAATCAGGGACGCAACTTATTTTCCTCAAAAAATGCGTAAATTTGCCTTTTGTATATGGATGATATTCTAAAAGATTTCACGCAGAGGGAGTATGAGGGCGGCTTCGTCACCGAGGTCGAGCAGGAATATGTGCCGAAAGGGCTCAGTGAAGACATCATCCGTCTCATCTCCTCAAAGAAGGACGAGCCGCAGTGGCTGCTGGACTTCAGGCTTGACGCCTACCGTCGCTGGCTCGGGATGACGCCTCCGACGTGGGGGCATCTCCGGCTTCCGAAAATTGATTTTCAAGATATAATATATTGGGCTGCACCGAAAAAGGACGAAGAGCGTCCGACAGAGATAGACCCGGCACTGTTGGAGACTTTCGACAAGCTTGGTATCCCTCTTCACGAGCGGGAGGCTCTCGCGGGTGTCAAGCCGCGCTCCGAGGTGGCCGTGGATGCGGTGTTCGACTCGGTCAGCGTCAAGACGACTTTCCGCAAGACCTTGTCCGATAAAGGCATTATCTTCTGCTCTTTCTCCGAGGCGGTGAGGGAATATCCGGATCTGGTGCGCAAGTACTTGGCGACGGTGGTTCCGCCGGGCGACAACTTCTACGCCGCTCTCAACTCGGCAGTGTTCTCCGATGGATCTTTCTGCTACATCCCCAAGGGAGTCAAGTGCCCGATGGAACTCTCCAGCTACTTCCGGATCAACGCCCTGGGCACCGGCCAGTTCGAGCGGACGCTCATCATCGCCGACGAGGGCTCGCAGCTCAGCTACATGGAGGGCTGCACCGCCCCGATGCGTGACGAGCATCAGTTGCACGCCGCAGTGGTGGAGATCATCGTGGAGAAAGACGCCGATGTCAAATACAGCACCGTGCAGAACTGGTATCCCGGGGATGCCGAAGGCAAGGGAGGTATCCTCAACCTCGTGACAAAGAGGGGAATATGCCGGGGAAGCGGGTCGCATTTGAGCTGGACGCAGGTAGAGACAGGGTCAGCAGTGACCTGGAAATACCCGAGCACCATCCTCAAGGGGGACAATTCCTCATCGGAGTTCTACAGCGTGGCGATGACCAACCACTTCCAGCAGGCCGATACGGGCACGAAGATGATACACCTCGGGCGCAACACCCGCAGCCGCATCGTCTCCAAAGGCATCTCAGCCGGCCGCAGCGAAAACAGCTACCGCGGCCTTGTGCACATAGCTCCCGGGGCCTCCAATTCCAGGAACTACTCCCAGTGCGACTCCCTGCTCATAGGCAGTTCGTGCGGAGCGCACACCTTCCCGGTGATACGCAACCAGAACCCTACCTCAACCGTGGAGCACGAAGCCACTACTTCCAAAATCAGTGACGACCAGCTGTTCTACTGCACCCAGAGGGGAATAAGCCCGGAGGATGCGGTGGGCCTCATAGTTGGCGGCTATGCCAAGGAGGTCCTATCCCGGCTGCCAATGGAGTTTGCCGTCGAGGCCCAGAAACTCCTCTCTGTTTCACTTGAAGGAGCTATAGGATAGTATGGATTGGAACATGCTGATAGATTTGCTGACGTCACTTTTCGGCTTGACTTGTGTGTTTCTCGCCGGGCGCAACAGCAAGTACAACTTCTGGGTGGGATATGTCTACTCGGCCCTGCTTTTCCTGATGTTCTGGAACAAGAACCTCTACGCCAACCTGCTTCTTCAACCCATATCGTTAGGAATCAACATACTGGGCCACTACCGCTGGACTCATCCGAGAAGCGGCGAGCAGAGTGCCGAGGATGCGAAGTCCCTCAAGGTCAGCATGCTCAGCTGGCCTCAGCGCGCACTTGTGCTGGCCGGTGTCCTGGCGCTTGCCGGGGTGTGGGGATGGCTCATAAGCATGGTGGGGAACGTGATTTTCCCCGGGAAAATCTCCACTGACCCGATCCCGTATCTGGATGCCTGCGTTACGGTGCTCATACTCACAGCGCAACTGCTGTCGGCCCTGAAGAAATGGGACTGCTGGATAGCGTGGCTTCTTGTCAACATCTCCCAGATGGTTATGCACATCTCTGTGGGCCATGTTTTCATGCCGATAGTCTGCGGCCTGTACCTTGCAAACGGCATCTGGTCCCTCATATCCTGGTATCGGCTATACGAGCGGAAATCATAAAAACAAAATAAGATATGTCTGATAATAATATACTTCTCGAAATCAAAAACCTGCATGCCGGGGTGGAGGGCAAGGAGATCCTCAAGGGGGTCGATTTGACGATCCGCCGTGGCGAGGTGCATGCCGTGATGGGGCCCAACGGCGCCGGCAAGAGCACGCTCGGTGCAGTGCTCTCCGGACGTCCCGACCTCAAGGTGACCGAAGGCTCCGTCCTTTTCCAGGGGAAAGACCTCCTTGCCATGAGCCCGGAGGAGCGTTCATGGGCTGGTATTTTCATGAGTTTCCAGTACCCGGTGGAGATCCCCGGGGTGAGCATCACCAATTTCATGAAGGCTGCGGTCAATGCACGCCGCAAGGCGCAGGGGCTGCCGGAGCTCAAGCCGGGCGAGTTCCTGACTCTGCTACGGGAGAGCATGAACTTCGTCAAGATGAAGCCCGAGTTCGCGCGTCGCGAGGTCAATGTGGGCTTCTCCGGGGGTGAGAAGAAGCGCGATGAGATCTTTCAGATGTCGATGCTCTCTCCGGTGCTGAGCATACTTGACGAGACGGATTCGGGACTGGATGTGGACGCCCTTCGCATCGTGGCTGAGGGGGTGAATGCTCTGCGCACCGCCGATACATCATATATAGTCATCACGCACTATCACCGCTTGCTTGAGTATATAGTCCCGGATGTCGTGCATGTCCTCAAGGACGGGCGTATCGTGGAGACTGCCGGCAAGGAACTGGTGGACAGGATAGAAAAAGAAGGTTACGAGAGCATCAATGGATAAAGTTGTCCTTATAGGCCGGGATGAGGTTCCCGGGCAAATCCGTCTTGCCGCAGGCAAGTCGCTCCGCCTTACGCTCGTCGCCCTGCCCGGCACATCGGAAGACGTGTCGATGGAGGTGGACATAGACGGTGAAGGCTGCGAGGTGGATATCGCGGGTCTGTATTTGTGTCGCGCAGACGAGCGGCTTTCCGTCAATGTACTTGTGCGCCACAACAGCGGCGGCAGCATATCGCGCCAGAACTTCAAGGGCATAGCCGGAGGGAATTCCCGTGCCGCGTTCGACGGACTGATATATGTGGCTCCGGGAGCACAGAAGACAAAGGCTTATCAGGAGAACCATACCATACTTCTCTCCGACACGGCCAAGGTCGAGTCGAGGCCGCAGCTCGAGATATACGCAGATGACGTGGAGTGCTCGCACGGCTGCACCTCCGGTTTTCTGAACATGGAAGAGCAGTTCTACATGCGTTCAAGGGGTATTCCGGAGGATGAGGCCAAGCACCTTCAGATGGTGGCTTTTCTCGCACCGATCGTCTCCCGCCTGCCGGAAGACCTTGCAAGTCAAGTGTATGACAGTATATCCTGATGTCAAGATAAACCTCGGGCTGCATGTGCTGCGGCGCCGTCCGGACGGTTATCACGATCTGGAGACGCTGTTCGTGCCGTTCCGTGGAATGGGGGACCGGATAGACATAGAGGAGTCTGACAGGGCCTCAATTGAGATTATCGGCGGAGATTGGAATCCCGAGACGGATCTTTCCTGGCGCGCATATCGTCTGCTCTCGGAAGAGTTCGGACTTCCTCCGCTACGGATTGTTCTGCACAAGTCGGCTCCGGTGGGGGCCGGTCTCGGTGGAGGCTCTGCTGATGCCGCGTTTACCCTCAAGGCACTCAATTCCATGTTCTCCCTTGGACTTGATGAGGCGGGGTTGGCTTCACGTGCGGCGATGCTCGGCTCGGACTGTCCGTTCTTCATTTACGACCGTCCGATGTTCGGGGAGGGCAGGGGAGAAGTCCTGACCCCCTGGGGGATAGACCTTTCAGGATATGAAATCAGAGTCGAGGTGCCGCAGGGAGTGAAAGTGAGCACGAAAGAGGCATATTCCGGGCTTGAACTCAGCCGCGCCGGGGCGCGTGTACAGTTGAAGGAGGCCCTTTCCCGTCCGGTCGAGGAGTGGAGAGGGGTGGTCACTAATGATTTCGAGCAGTCGGTCTTCGCATCCCATCCGCAGATAGCAGCGCTCAAGGAGCAGTTCTATGCCGAAGGTGCCGTCTACTCCTCCATGTCCGGCTCAGGCTCCGCGGTCTTCGCCCTTTTCAGAAAATAGTTATATTCGCAATATAAAGTATAGTGATATGCAGACTAACCAGTATTACAAGAATGCGGCCCTTTCCAGGCTGAAGGGCAACTGGTCGCCGGTTGTGGTGGCGACGATTGTGTTTATTCTTATTTCGGTGATATGCTCAAGCAGCAACCTGGCAGGCGGCTCAGATAGCGGGATGTCGCTCCCTGTGGCCAATGTCCTCGCCATGTCTGGGGTGAGCTTCGTCCTTGCCGTGTTTGTGATAGGGCCGGCCAGTGTGGGATATGCCAACTCCCTGCTGCTCATGTACCAGACCGGCAACACCGCAGTGACCGGCAATATGTGGAACCTCACCACTGACAATTATATCCACAAGATGCTGGGCTATCTCTGCATGTCCGTGAAGATCATGCTGTGGTGTCTGCTGCTTTTCATCCCCGGGATCGTGATGAGTTTCGCCTATGCGCTGACTCCTTACATATTGCAGGAGCGGCCGGAACTGTCGGCCTGGGAGGCGAGCACGCGCAGCCGTGAGATGATGAAAGGCCATAAGTTCGACCTTTTCTATCTGTACCTCAGCTTTATAGGCTGGTTCATCCTGTCGATTCTCACTTGCGGGATAGGCTTCATCTGGCTGATACCTTATATGCAGATGAGCGTGGCCGCGTTCTATGAGGATCTCAAGGCGGAGACGACCATAGTGCTCGGCTGATAAATGTCACCTAAGGCGGCAGGACTGTCTGATAACAGCAGGAGAATAGCGAAAAACACTCTCCTGCTGTATTTTCGTATGCTCCTGCTGATCCTGATCGGCCTGTTCACCTCGCGTGTCGTGCTCGATGCGCTGGGGGTTGAGGATTACGGAGTCTATAACGCCGTCGGCGGGGCTGTCACCCTGTTCACTTTCATCTCAGCGTCCATTTCGTCTGCCATAAGCCGCTTCATCTCGTTTGAACTCGGCAGGGGGGACGAGGAGAAGTTGAGGCGAGTGTTCTGCGCCGGGGTAGTCATCCAGCTGGTGCTGTCGGCAGTCATAATATTGCTGGTGGAGACACTCGGCATGTGGTTCCTCAGGGAGAGGATGGTCCTGCCGGAGGGCCGGGAACGGGCGGCAGAAACGGTGCTTCACTGCTCTCTGGGTGTGTTGGTCTTCAATCTTCTTTCCGTGCCGTACAATGCCACGATCGTCTCGCATGAGAAGATGTCGGCGTTTGCCATCATCAGCCTTGTCGAGGCCGGACTCAAGCTCATGGTGGCTCTGCTTCTGTATGTCTCTGTGTTCGACAAACTTGAGACTTACGCCTTGCTGATGCTCGCCGTGGCCGTGGTGGTGCGCAGCGCGTATTCCCTGTATTGCCGCAGGCATTTTCCCGAGAGCCGTGGCAGGCTGGCGGTGGACTGGCCTCTGGTCAGGGAGATGTCCGGGTTTGCGGGATGGAGTTTTTTCGGGACGAGCGCTTATGTGTTCAATACGCAGGGGGTCAATCTTGTTGTCAATCTCTTCTTCGGTGTGGCTGTCAATGCTGCCCGAGGGGTGGCCGCACAAGTGGAGGGCATAGCGCGGCAGTTCGTCTCCAATTTTCTGACTGCCATCAACCCGCAGATTACCAAGTCCTGGGCGTCTGGAGATAAGGAATACAGTTTTGAACTTGTCCGCAAAGGTGCAAAGTATTCGTATCTGGTGATATTGGCTTTCTTCATCCCGCTGCTTTTCGAGGCGGAGACAGTGCTCGGGATTTGGCTTGTTGAGGTGCCGGCGATGGCCGCTCAGTTTGTGAAGTTGTCCCTGGGAGGGCTTCTTGTGGATCTGACGGGAAATTCGCTGTTGACATTGGTTCTAGCATCCGGGAAAGTCCGTAAATACTATCTTGTTACGGGACTGGTGTCATATATGTGTCTTCCTCTGGTGTGGCTTGCTTTCAAGGCGGGTGCCCCGGCATGGTGGGCGTATGCGGTGTTCATCGTGATATATTTCGCCGTGCTGGTGCTGCGGCTCTTGCTTGTCCGCTCACGGACAGGCTTTCCTCTCGGGAGGTTCTTCCGGTCTGTGGTTCTGCCGCTTGCTGCGGTGAGCGCCGTCTCGCTTGTTCTGCCATGTCTGGTGCATCACTTCCTTCCGTCCGGGTTTGTAAGGGTTTTGCTGGTGTGCCTTGCAGCATGGGGATCCATGGCAGTGTCGGTGTTTGTGGTGGCACTCACTCCCGGGGAGAGGGCGTTCGTCACGAGGAAATTCGGACGCGGGCATTTCCCTGACAAGATCGCCATAGAAGACTCATATTTCGAGGCTATGGGACGCCGTCCGGATCTTCGCAACCCCCTCAGATACACGGAGAAACTCCAGTGGCAGAAGCTCCATGACCACAATCCGCTGTATCATGTCCTGGCCGACAAGGCGGAGGTCAAGTCCCACGTGGCGGAACTGATAGGAGAGGAACACGTCATCCCGATGCTTGGCGTTTGGGAAAGGGTTGAGGACATAGACTGGGATTCCCTCCCGGAGCGCTTTGTTCTCAAATGCACCCACGACAGCGGTAGCACGATGGTGTGTATGGACAAAAAATCATTTGACAGGTCCGGTGCCTGCCGGAGGTTGAGGGAGTGTATGGGCAAGAGATATTGGATGCGTGACCGGGAGTGGGCCTATAAGGGCATACGCCCGAGAATTATAGCTGAGAAATATATGGGAGAAGACATCCGGGACTACAAGTTCTTCTGTTTCAATGGCATGCCGGAGCTGATGTTCGTGGCTTCAGACAGGGCCGACAGGACGGAAGAGACAAAGTTCGATTTCTTCGACATGGATTGGCGGCATCTCGACATACGCAACGGGCATCCCAACGCCCCGGTGCCTCCTGCGCGCCCGGAGCATTTTGAGGACATGAAAATTCTTGCCGCGACACTCTCACACGGCATCCCGCAGGTGAGGATGGACTTTTATGAGATAGACGGTCGGGTCTATTTCGGGGAATATACATTTTATCACTGGAGCGGGCTTGTGCCTTTTGAACCTGATGAGGCCGATTTTCGTATAGGTGAACTCTATAAGATAAGATGAGAACTGTTGTATATACTTGTATAATAGGTGGGTATGATACTCTTCTCCAGCCTGCGGAGCCTGCGGCGGACTTCGATTATGTCTGCTTTGTGGGAAAGGGCGAGAAGACGGCAGAGAAGGTCGGGGTATGGCAGATATGCGAATTTGACTGCGGCATAAGCGATCCCGGTCTGAGGTCACGCTACCCGAAGATGCATCCTCATATACTGCTGTCTGATTATGACGCATCCCTGTGGATTGACGGCAATATCGAAGTGCTTGATGATTCTCTGTGGCGTGCTGTGCGCATCAAGGAAGCCGCCGGCGTGAAATACAGCGGAGTGGCGCATCCCAGCCGTACGGATGTGTTCCAGGAGGCGAGAATGTGCTACAACATGCACTATATATCTGCTCCGCAGCTGTTGAAAGTCTGGGTATGGCAGTATCTCCATGGGATGCGCAGGGGCTCCGGCTTGATGGAGAACAACATAATATTCCGTCAGCACAATGATGCGGATGTCATAGTTTTGGACGGGATGTGGTGGCGGTGCGTGATGAGCATAGCGCGCAGGGATCAGCTTTCTCTCATGCCCTGTCTGCGCCGTTGCGGAATCCCGAGGGACTACCTCCTGCCGCGGGCGCAGAACAGCCGCAACCATCCGGGCCTCAGATATTTGCCTCATAAATAAATAATCACTATCTTTGCCCCTCGTGTCCCTCGGGTAGGGACGATCAAGGTTTAATTTTTTAAAAACAGATTCACAATGGCTGTTAAAATTCGCTTGCAGCGCCACGGAAAGAAGAATTTCGCATTCTTCCACATTGTAGTGGCAGATTCTCATTCACCACGTGACGGTCGCTTCATCGAGCAGATCGGCTCTTACAACCCTAACACCAACCCTGCGACCATCGTTCTCAATGCAGAGCGCGCACTTGCATGGATCAAGGTAGGTGCAGAGCCGACTCTCACTGCCCGCCGCATCCTCTCTTATGAGGGAGTGCTCCTCCGTCATCACCTCGACGGCGGTGTAGCCAAGGGTGCTCTCACCCAGGCTGAGGCCGACAAGAAGTGGAACGACTGGAAGGCTCAGCGCGACGCCAAGATCGACGCCAAGAAGAACGCTCTCAAAAACAGCGACATCGAGGCCAAGAAGGCTGCCAAGGCTGAGGAAGTCAAGGTGAACGAGGCACGCGCCGAGGCTCTCCGCAAGAAGGCTGAGGAGCTCGCCGCAAAGCAGGCCGCCGAGGCTGCCGCAGCTGCACAGGCTGAGGCTCCTGCAGAGGAGGCCGCTGAAGCTCCGGCCGAGGCGTAATGCTGAGGATCGCAAAGATTCTTAAATCCAACGGCACCGATGGCGGACTCCTGATTGGGCTTTTCGACATCGATGTGGAGGAAATCGACCTCAAGGAACCGGTGTTCATCGAATTCGATGGACTGCCGGTTCCTTTCTTTTTTCAGGACATCCAGACCAAAGGCTCGTCCAAGGCCATAGTGCATCTCAATGATGTTCTTGATCTTGCGGACGCAGAAGAAATGGTGGGGAGAGATGTCTGGATGGAAGGCGAGACAGAGGAAGATGCCGGGACGGACATCATAGGCTGGACTGTGCTCTGCCGGGGCGAGAAGCTTGGAGAAGTGACAGATATTGAGCCTATTCCCGGCAATTTCTGCATATACGTGGGGGAGAGTCTTCTCCCGCTTCACGAAGATTTCATAATATCGGCCGATCCTCAGACGCGGACTCTGGATCTGGATCTGCCGGAAGGCCTTCTGTGATATGGAGACAGCCCCTGAGGTGAGTATAGTCATAGTCTGCATGGACAGGCTGGATAATCTGTATCCTTGTCTGCACAGCCTCAGGGAGCATACTGTGTCTGTCTCTTATGAGACTCTCGTGGTGGCATACCGTTTTTCGGGAGACAATCTGGCGAAGGTCCGGGCTGATTTCCCTTGGGTGGAGTTTGTGGAGAGCCGGCAGACGCGCGGTTTTTCGGAGAACAACAATCTGGCCCTGTGCCGTGCCCGGGGCAGGTTCTGCTTCATCCTCAACGACGATACCGAAATCCGCGAGGATGTCATCGGGGCTCTCGTAGCCGACTTCGGAAGGCTTCCGGAGAGTGCCGCCATCGTGACCCCGCGCCTTGTCAATGCTGACCTTTCGCTCCAGCTCTGCGGGAGGCCACCGTATCCTGCACGCAATTATGTCCTTCAGCAGTGGCATCTGCACTCTGAGCCGAAGGACGACACGGTCGGGAGGACCCCGCTCACGGGGCAGGTGTTCCGCACATCCAATATTTCGGGGGCTGCGTTTCTGATAAGGACGGAGATATTCCGCGATCTCGGGTGGTTTGATGAGCGCTATTTCTTCACGCCGGAGGACATCGCCCTCTCCACGCTGGCCCGCAGCAGGGGGTACGGCGTGTATGTGGATGCCGCGGTGGCGGTGGTGCACAAGTGGCGCACCACCGCCGGCAGGCTTTCGCCTGCCGTACGGCCTTCGGCCGTCCGCGGCTCCCTCATCTTCTTCAGCGGAGGCTCGCCGCTCAAGTATTTCGCACTGGCCCTCGGGGTGTGGACTGCAGAATTTTCCAAATACATTAAGGCTGCGCTTCGCTGCCGTCTCCGCCCCTCGGAGCAGAACCGCATCAAGAAGCTGACTTTCCGCAACATCTGCCGCAGCATCTTCACCCGCCGCAGCCCGAAAGAGATATTCATCAGATATTCCGATTGACAGATGCCGAAAGTTCTTGCTATAGTCGTGACCTACAATGCGATGAAGTGGGTTCAGACTTTCAGGGCACTACGGTGATGTCGCTTGAACATGTGTAAGTAATATGGCAGAAAAGAACAACATACCGCAGTTCGTGAACAGCGATTCTTTCATGGCTGATAGAAACTATGTCAAGTGGTTGTCCGGCTTGAAAAAACGCTACCGTATGGCACAACTTAAAGCTGCCGTCAAAGTGAATAAGGAAATGCTCAAATTCTACTGGAGTTTGGGCGAGGACATTTGCGAGAAGCAGAGACAATATAAGTGGGGAGCAAAGGTTATTGACAGGCTCAGTCTTGATATGCGCTCGGAATTCCCTCAGAGTGAGGGCTTTTCCAGAACCAACTTGTATGATATCAAACGATGGTTCGCGTTCTATTCACGCCAAATAGAATTTGTCCACCAAGTTGGTGGACAAATACAGAAGTTGGATAATTCCAATACTCCTGTCCCGGAGATTCTGCTCTGTGTGCCTTGGAGGCACCAAACGGTCATTGTTTCCAAGTGCGACACGATAAACGCCGCAATGTTCTATCTTAACAAGGTGGTTGAAAGCAATATGAGCCGTACAGAGTTGGAGAATGTGATCAAGGCTCAACTATACGAACATGCAGGCAAGTCAGTGAATAACTTTGATGTTGCGCTGCCACGACCACAAAACGCATTGGCAACAGAAATTATAAAGGATCCTTACAAGTTGGATTTCTTCTCGTTGCCAAACAAGTTCAGTGAAATGGATTTGGAGAATAAATTAGCCACAAACATCACCCGTTTTCTTTTGGAACTGGGTAAAGGGTTTGCTTATGTCGGTCGGCAGATGGAACTTGACACGCCAAGCGGAAAGTCTTACTTCCCCGACATGGTTTTCTATCATACCCGTCTGAAATGCTATGTGGTGATAGAACTGAAAATAGTGGATTTTATACCTGAGTTCATTGGTAAATTGAATTTCTACGTTTCGGCTGCTGATGAATTGCTTAGAGGTGAAGGGGACAATCCAAGCATTGGCATTCTTCTTTGCAAAGACAAGGATTCATCTGTTGTGGAATGGTCTCTGCGCGGTATCACTACTCCTTTAGGTGTGGCAAGTTATCAGTTGCAGGAGGTCTATGAACGGACATTGCTGGAAATTAAGGATCAAGAATAACATATATGGCGAAGGTGTTGGCTATAGTCGTGACCTACAATGCGATGCGGTGGGTGGACAAGTGTCTTGGCAGTCTTTTCTCCAGTCGTTTGCGCCCGGATGTCCTTGTCGTGGACAATGGTTCCTCTGACGGGACGCGCGAATATGTCCGCAGCCAGTTTCCCGAGGCGGAGTTGATTCTCTCCGACGGCAATCCCGGCTTCGGAGTGGCCAACAATATCGGGTTGCGCCTTGCCTTGGAGCGGGGATATGATTTTGCCTACCTTCTTAATCAGGACGCCTGGGTCGAAAAGGACACCATCTCGACCCTTGTGGCTGCGGCCCGTCCTGACTTCGGTATTTTGAGCCCGGTGCAGAACGATGCTTCCGGGCGGCTTGACGCACAGTTTGCCCGTAAATGCTCGCGCAGTCTCAAGGCTGCCGCAGTTGTGGCTCCGGACTCGCGGCTAGTGGTGGATGTCCCGTTCGTGATGGCGGCGCACTGGCTTGTCTCGCGCAAGGCTCTTCAGGAGGTCGGAGGATTCTCTCCGGCATTTTCCCAGTACGGGGAGGATGACAATTATATCGACCGTCTGCACTGGAGGGGACTGCGCTGCGGAGTTGTCCCGGCTGCGAAGGCTGTCCACGACCGCGCCGGCAGGAAAACACCTCGGGAGAAGAGAATGAGGCTGAAGTGCATCGCCGTCGTGGTCCGGCTCAGTGACCCGGGGCGTTGCTGGCTGTGGAGGAGACTGACATGGCCGTTTGAGCTTGCCGGCATGTCGCTCAAGAATTTTTCCCTCATCCCGCTCCGTTTCATCCCGGAGCTGCGCGCCCGTATCCCGGAGCTACGCCGCCTGCGCAAGGAGTCCCGGAGAAAGGGGGCGTTCCTGCGCCAATAAGGCGATAAGAACGTCTGACAAAAATTTCTGATACACCGGAATCCTTGTTTTAGGCGTGTCTACGGTATATTTGCACCAAAACACTAATACCGATGACAAGTATCAGAAAATTCATTTTCGCATCCTCCCTGCTCGCCACATTGTGCTGTAGCGGCGCTTTCGCCCAAGAGGGAGACACTGCCCTCGAGAACTACTTCATGACATCTGCCGAGGTGACTCCTGACGCTGACGGTTTCATAGGCCGCTGGCTCTTGCTTGAACCTATCAGCAAACCCAACCGCACCAATACCGTCTTTACGGACAGTTACCTGCGCGAGGCGTTCTACACCGAGTATTTCCCGGGACAGTTCACCGCCGTGCCTAAACCGGGCTCCAAAGTCAAGGTCGGAAAACAAAGCCTCACCTGGCATGCCTTTGACAGCAAGTTGTATAATGTGAAGCTGTTCCGCTTCGCAAGCAATCTCAAAACGGATGTCTACGGGGTGCTGTTCTGGGCCGTGACGGTCATCAACTGCCCGGAGGACATGGAAGTCAGGCTTGCTGCCGGCTCCAACTCCGCTTCTATGTGGTGGCTCAACGGAGAAGAGATTCTCCTTCTCTCTGGAGACAGGCGCATGGTGATGGACGACGGCATGTCCGGAAAAATCACCCTCAAGAAAGGCAAGAACATCCTCCGCGGCGCGGTGATCAACGGTCCGGGAATGAGCGACTTCTGCGTGCGCTTCCTTGATGCCGACCTCAATCCGGTCAAGAACATAACCATATCCAACAAATAAGCATACCCTTACGATGAAAAAAATACTGATGGGGGCTGTAGCCCTCGCCTCTTTGGTGTCCATGTCCGGTGTGGCCTCTGCCCAGAGCAGCACTTCCCGCAGCGGCAAACCGTTTATCCATGACCCGTCCACGATAATGCTCTGTGACGGCAAATATTACACTTTCGGCACCGGCGGCGGAGGCCTGATCTCCGAGGACGGCTGGCTCTGGAACGGAGGTGCCGTGCGCCCGGGCGGCGGCGCTGCGCCTGACGCCATCAAGATCGGAGAACGTTATCTCATCGCATACAGTGCGACCGGAGGCGGACTTGGCGGTGGACATGCAGGCAGAGTGCTGACGATGTGGAACAAGACACTTGATCCGAATTCTCCGGATTTCAAATACACTGAGCCAATCGAGGTCGCCAGTTCCCTCGTGGATGAGGACTGCGATGCTATTGACGCGGGTCTCCTGCTTGATCCGACTGACGGCAGGCTGTGGCTCACTTACGGCACATATTTCGGCTTCATCCGTCTTGTGGAGCTCGACCCGGCTACCGGTGCGAGGGTTGAGGGCAACGAGCCGGTAAACGTAGCCATCGACTGTGAAGCCACGACTCTTATGTACCGCAACGGCTGGTACTACCTTCTCGGCACCCACGGCACCTGCTGCGACGGTGCGAATTCAACCTACAATATAGTAGTGGGCCGTTCGCGCAAGGTCACGGGGCCTTATCTTGACAATGTGGGGCGCGACATGCTCCGCGGAGGCGGCAAGATGGTGCTTGCGGCGCACGACAGGGTCACCGGCCCAGGACATTTCGGACGTTACATCGAAGAGGAGGGAGTGGAGAAGATGTCCTGCCACTTCGAGGCAGACCTCGACAGGAGCGGCCGCAGCGTGCTCGGTATCCGTCCTCTGCTCTGGAAGAATGACTGGCCTGTGGCCGGAGAGCTTTTCAAGGACGGCACCTACGAGATCGAGTCCGAGCGCAGGGGCTACGCCCTTGAACTTGCCGTGGACTTCGTCCGTATGGCCGGCGGAATGCGCGGCTTCTGGCGCAACAACGACGAGCCGGAGGTCATCGTCGAAGACCAGAAACTCGAAGATGTTATCGGGACTTGGCCAGAGGGCAATATCGATGTCCGTATCGGCGACTACATGTTCCGACCTCATCAGAAGTGGACCGTCACGGCTGTCCCGGATGCCGGAGGATACCTCGGCGCTCCTTATTATAAGATCGTGATCGAAGGCACCGAGCGCGCTCTAGCGGCTGCAGAAGGTGCGGAACTTGTGACTGTTCCTCAGTTCACCGGAGCGGCCGAGCAGCTCTGGAGGATAGAGCAGCTCACTGACGGCACCTACCGTATAATGCCTAAGAGCGTCCCTGGTACGGATGAGAAATATGCTCTCATCTCCATCGCCGACAGCACCCCGGCCCTCGGCAAGTTCGACATGGGCAGCGACAACTCCAAGTGGAATTTCCGCAATCACTGATTCATCTCGTAAACAACATCATGAGGGGCTGGCCAAATCTTGGCCGGCCCCTTTTAAGATTCTGTGCTTCTTAGATCGGGAGAGTCTTCTCGCGCAGCCATTCTGTAATCTCCACCGGGAGCATCGGGCCGAGGGTCCGGTAGACCCGTTCATTGTAGGCGTTCAGCCATTCCAGCTCGTCTTTGTCAAGCAGGGACGTTTCCAGCGCGGACGTATCGAAGTGGCAGAGAGTCAGAGTCTCGAATTTGAGCCATCTTCCGAAGTCGTTGCAGCCGTCCGCTACGCAGAGCAGAAGATTTTCGTGCCTTACGCCATGCAGGCCTTCACGGTAGATTCCCGGTTCGTCTGATATGATCATCCCCGGCTCAAGCGGGACCGGGTTGAGGTTCTGCCGTATGTCCTGCGGGCCTTCGTGAACTCCGAGGAAGAATCCTACTCCATGTCCTGTGCCGTGCCCGAAGTTCCGTTTGCTCTTCCAGAGCGGCTCTCTTGCCAGCGCGTCAATCCTGCACCCCGGCGTCCCTTCCGGGAATACCGCCATGGCAAGATCTATGTGCCCTTTCAGTACGAGCGTATAGTCCTCCCTTTCGAGCGGGGTGCATTTCCCGAGAGGTACGGTGCGTGTTATGTCTGTTGTCCCGAGGGTGTATTGTCCGCCGGAGTCACACAGATACAATCCGCAGTCCTTCAGCACCGGAGCGTCTTCTTTAGGAGTCATGTAGTGGGGAAGTGCGGCGCCCGGTCCGTATGCGGAAATGGTCTCGAAACTGTCGCCGCGATATTCTCCGATACATGCTCTGAGACTTCCGAGTTTCAGGGCGGCCTTCCGTTCGTCTATCTCCATCCCGGCATCTACGGATTTTTCCAGCCAGTAGAGAAATCTTTCCATCGCCACCCCGTCCTTGACGTGGATTTCCTTCATGGATTCGATTTCGTCCGGGTTTTTGACCGCCTTCCACAGACCGACCGGACTTGTCATGTCCACGATGGCGTTGCCTCTGGCCGCCAAAGAGGAGAAGATGTCGAAATTAAGCTTGCTGCTGTCTATGCAGAGCCGTCCCTGCACCTCTTCTCCGATATAGTCGATGTCCGTGTACGGAAGCGCCTCTATGCCTTCGGCTTCGAGGATGCTTAGTGTAGCCCGCGTCTCCGGATCCTCTACATCTCCTTTGAGCACATACCACAGCACTCTGTCTTCCGTCACCAGCAGATAGCTGATGACCAGTGGATTATATTCTATGTCTGAGGCTCTTACATTGAGTGTCCAGGCTATCTCGTCAAGCGCGGTGAGGAGAATTCCGCCGTACTGCCTGTCCCGCAGAAATGTCCGTACCCGTTCGAGCTTGCTAGCCCGGGCTTCTCCTGTCTGCACTGTAAAGATTGGCGTCTGAGGAACCGGTGGCCTGTCTGTCCAAAACCTGCCCAGCATGTCCGGTACACTGACCACCGTTCCCGGCAGGCTGGAGGCGAAGTCCGCGCTCACGCAGTATCCGTCTACCGCCACGATGCAGTCTTCTCCCAGTTGTCCCCTGAGCCATTCCGGTATAGGCACCTCTTCCGGCACTCTCGTCTTGTGCAATTCCACTCCGCTGCCTTCCAGCTGTCTTACTGCCTGGATAAAATATCTGCTGTCGGTCCAGAGCCCCGCATGGTCGGCCGTGACGACAACGTCACCGGCTTCTCCCGTGAAGCCGCACAACCATTCTACCTGTTTCCATCTGTCGGCCGGGTACTCGCTGCCGTGCGGGTCGGAACCAGTGATTATCACAGCGTCCCACCCCTTGGAGCGCATCATTTCACGGAGCGCCCCGATTCTGGAAGAAAAGATGTTCATCGTTTTTCGAGATACTTACGGGCAAATATACTATTTTTGTATGTTATGAAGATAGGGAACATCGATCTCGGGGAGAAACCTCTGCTTCTGGCTCCGATGGAGGACATCACGGACGCCTCTTTCCGCCTGCTCTGCAGAGAGCAGGGGGCTGATATGGTCTATACCGAGTTCATCCCTTCTGACGGGCTTATAAGAGATGCCTCCAAGGCTCTGGCCAAGCTCCGCACGTATGACGAAGAGGCTCCGGTGGGCATACAGATCTACGGGCACATCCCGGAATCCATGGTGGATGCGGCGCGGATGGCCGACAGGGCCGCAGAACTTGTCGGAGGCCACGGAGCGGATGTGATTGACATCAACTTCGGCTGCCCGGTGACAAAGATTGCCGGACGGGGGGCCGGCTCCGGGATGATGCGCTATCCCGACAAGATGGTCGCCATCACCAAGGCTGTGGTTGAGGCTGTGGACAAGCCGGTCACGGTCAAGACCCGTCTCGGATGGGACGAGAATTCCAAGATAATAGTCGAACTCGCCGAGCGCCTTCAAGATGTGGGCATCAGCGCCCTCACCGTGCACGGGCGCACGCGTTGCCAGATGTACAAGGGGGCGGCCGACTGGACGTTGATCGGGCAGATCAAGAGCAACCCGAGGATCCATATTCCAATCATCGGCAACGGCGACATCACCGATGGCCCCTCCGCAGCTGCGGCATTCGAACGCTACGGCGTGGACGGGATAATGATCGGGCGTGCCACTTTCGGACACCCGTGGATATTCCGGGAGATTAAATATTATATGGAGCACGGAGAGAAGATGCCGGAACCTTCCGTGCGGGAGAAAGTCGAGCTGGCGAAGCGCCATCTTGCCCTTTCTCTGGCTCAGAAAGGGGAGCCTCGGGGCATTTATGAGATGCGCAGGCATCTGTCCTGCTACTTCAAAGGCCTGCCGGACTTCAAAGAGACGCGCATGAAGATGGTCACGACTCTGGACAAGGACGAGCTTTACTCTATTTTGGATTATATTTGCATGCGATATGACGATTGACAGGATCATTCTGTTTCCCTATTATCTGAGTCTGAAGTTGCGGGACAGGTTCTATAGAAGACGCGAAGATAAACTTTTCACGCCTGAAGTGCCTTCCGTGTGTGTCGGAAACATCACCGCCGGTGGTACGGGAAAGACCCCTCATGTGGAGATGATTCTCGGGATGCTTCTCGAGAGCCCGGAGTGGAAGGAGCGGAACATCGCTGTGCTCTCCAGAGGCTACATGCGGGAAAGTAAAGGCTTTCAGCAGGTTACAAAAAACGGCAGCGCAGCTCTTTTGGGGGATGAACCGGTGCAGATAAAGAAGAAGTTTCCCGAGGTTACGGTAGTTGTGGACAAGAACAGGGTCGAGGGCTGCACGCTTCTGTGTGATCCTTCAAGGCTCAACTCCAAGCGTTATTCCAAATGTTGGGACAAGAACTTCCCGGAAGTTGACTACATCGTGCTTGATGATGCATTCCAGTACCGGAAACTCCGTCCTGCGCTGAACGTTGTGCTCGTGGATTGGGGCCGGCCTGTTTTTCGGGACAGCCTGCTGCCGTTCGGACGGCTGCGTGATCTCAAGGAGCGGATGTATGATGCGGATATCCTGATTGTCACCAAGTGTCCTCCTGACCTTGATGACAACGCCAAGGCAGCGTTCGTGCTTTCGCAGGGCTTCTCTTCATTTGATGCTGCGACCTGCCGGGCAGTATGTCCGGACGGGAAAGAACTTATTGTGCTATTTTCGTGTATCAGCTATGCTCAGATCCATGGTGTCTACCCGGAGACGGAGCCGCGTTATGTCTATGCCAAGAAGGCGATTTTGGTAAGCGGGATCGCCAAGGACGCACCGCTTCGCAATTATTTGAGCGACTTCTACAAGATAGCCAAAAGATTCAGTTTTCCTGATCACCATAAGTACACATGGTCGGATATCAACGCAGTAAAGTCGTTTCTTCGCAAAAACCCTACTGCCGCCATCATTACGACTGAAAAAGATGTGCAGCGGCTGCTTGATTTCAGCGGGATGCCGCCAGAGATCCGCCAAAGGCTGCTGGTCGCTCCGATAGAAGCAAAATTCCTCTCCGAGAGGGAGAGGAATCTGTTCTATGAAAAAATTGTAGGCCTCAAGGCTATACGGTCATGATGTCCTTTTCCTTGGCTGCCACTAGTTCGTCTACTGCTTTCACCTTCTTGTCGGTGAGTTTCTGAATTTCTGTCTCAGCCTCTTTCTGTGTGTCCTCAGGAAGCCCGTCGTTTTTCTGGGCTTTCTTCAGTAGATCCATACCGTCCCTGCGTGCGTTGCGGACCACTATCTTGGCGTTTTCGCCTGCACCCTTCGCTTTCTTGATAAGCTCCTTGCGGCGGTCTTCGGTCAAGGCCGGCACTGTGCAGCGGATGACTTCCCCGTTGTTCTGAGGTGTGAATCCGAGGTTTGCATCTATGATGGCTTTCTCGATCTTCGGAATCATGCTCTTTTCCCATGGCTGGATGGCCAGGGTCTTGGCGTCAGGTGCGGTTATTGAGGCTACCTGCGGCACCGGAGTGGGCGTACCATAATAGTCTACTGTAACATTGTTGAATATCAACGGGTTGGCTTTTCCTACCCTGAATGACTTGAGGTCCTCTTCGAGGAAGCGTACAGCCTCGTCCATCTTGGACTCGGTCTGATTGATGATTTCGATGGCTTTATCTGTCAACATTGTCTGATGTGTTTATGCGTGTACTGTCGTGCCTATCTTCTCGCCGTTGAGGACCCTGGCCAAATTGCCTTTCTCCTCTACATTGAACACTATGATAGGTACCGGACCCTGTTCGCAGAGGGCGAATGCCGTAGCGTCCATGACCTTGAGGTGGTCGGAGAGGGCTTTGGTGAAAGTGAGTTCTTCGTACTTGACGGCATCCGGATGCTTTTCCGGATCGGCTGTATAGACCCCGTCTACGCGCGTGCCTTTGAGAAGGGCGTCTGCCCCGATTTCAAGGGCGCGGAGAGCAGCCCCCGAATCGGTGGTGAAGAACGGGTTGCCGGTGCCTCCCGAGATGAGCGCGACTCCGCCGTCTTCGAGCAGGGAGACAACATCTTCTTTCCTATAATAATGAGCAATAGGGGTCATCGGAGTAGCGGTGAAGACTTCGGCTTTCAGACCTTCAGACCTGAGGGCGCATGCGAGCCCGAGAGAGTTGATCACCGTGGCGAGCATGCCCATGCGGTCGCCTGTGATCCTGTCGAATCCGGATCCGAGGCCCTGAAGCCCGCGGAAGATGTTGCCGCCTCCGTTGACTATCGCGACCTGATGACCGGCTTTCACTGCGGCTGCTATTTCTTTTGCGTATCTTACCAGGCTTTCTGAATCAATGCCCTTGCCTGACGGGCCTCCGAGGCTTTCGCCGCTAAGTTTCAGCAATACTCTCATATCCGAATGTTTGGAAAACAAATGTATTTGAAAATTATGAAACTTGCAAGATTAGAATTATATTTCCATCTTTGACAC